>CAYSGH010000006.1:0-102832 GCA_964430505.1 uncultured Akkermansia sp.
TGCATGGGACCTCGTGGTCATCGACGAGGCCCACAAGCTCCGGAACGCCTACCGCCCCAACAGCAAGGTCAGCCATGGCATCCGCTGGGCCGGCGGCTATCGCATCCTGATCGACCAATCACGGGAGGACATCGTCGCCCGGCTCAACGAGCTGAAGACCTCCATCCTCCAGGGCGAGATGCGCCCCTGGGAGTTCAACGGCCTGAAGGCCATCTGGTTTGGCCAACACCTTTACCAGCCCCTCCTCCACCTCGACTCCACCGCCATCGAAGTCAGCCCGGCGCCCCTCAACCGGGGCGAGATGACCTTCATCGAGGATCTCAAGGCCTTCCACGACGCCAACAAGCCCTACTTCGAGTCCCGACAGCTCTACCTGTTGCGCAACCTCAGCAAGGGCCGGGGCATTGGGTTCTTCGAGGCCGGCAACTTCCATCCCGACTTCATCCTCTGGCTGCTGGACGGCCCCAGGCAACGTGTCGTCTTCATTGATCCCAAGGGCATCCGCAACCTGGGCCCCACCGACCCCAAAATTCAGTTCCACCGGACCATCAAGGACATCGAGAGCCGCCTGGGCGACCCTGCCGTGAGCCTCAGCTCCTACATCGTCTCCAACACCCCCTCGGCCACGATGCGGCTCCTGTGGAACCTCACCAAGGCCGAGATGAACCGCCGCCACATCCTTTTCCAAGTCGAGGACCAGCACACCTATGTCCAAACCCTGCTGAGGGGGGGGGACACCTGAGTCAACGAACGCAACAATCCCTTCCACGGAAACCCGACATCGGACCCTGCCGAAGCCATTCCCAAAAGAACATGATCGCCCGCATGTCCTATCAAACCCACGGCAGGACCACGTTTCAGCTAGGGACCCAAACCCTCTCCGGCGACGGCCAAGCCCGGTACAACATCGCGCCCGGGCGGTCGCATCCAGTGATCTGGTGTCAGCAGGGGAACCCCTTCATGGAAGACATGACTTGGGGCCACATCGTGGCAACGGCGTCAGCTCCGCACTATTGCAATGAGCGACTGACTGTACGATTCCAGTGCCCGCCAGGGCCCACCCTAGAGGCAGCAAGCCGCGAGGCCCTTGACCGCGGGTGCGCTGTCGAATGGGAACGCCAACGCCGCATCGCCGAAGAGATGGCGAATCAGAAGCCACAAGGCGAGCGACGTCGGAAAATCCACGCTTCAGTGGCCGTCCGGTTGAATGCCGAGCAGGCGGAAATGCAGCGCGCCCGCGCATCGGCACGGGAAAAGTTGCTCGCCGAACTCCGAAGTCTGCCCGTCCGCGAACGCATGGAGCACATCGCTTGGGACGATACCCGCCATCTCTCTTTCTACCCCGCTGACCTAGCCACCTGCAGCGCAGAGCATCTGAAGCAACTCCACCCGGTCACGCGTCATCGACTCGCAGCCAAGCTATGCGAACGCAAGAGAGGCCCGTGGCACAAGCTGGCAAAAGGCTTCGGGATGGGCTGGAGCGAATCGAAGACGAGGGCTTAATTAAAGCAGCACGAATATTTATGGGCATCTTCAACCTCTTCACCCGTCAAAATGAACAACCCAGACGGATTCCTGGGCGTCCGGCAACAGCCAAACAGATCAACTACATTCGAGATTTCGGTCTAGAGCCGCCGGCCGATATGACGATCGGTGAGGCATCAGTACTCCTGGACAAACTCATCAACGATCCCAAGGCACAGGCACGAAAGGATCAAATCCATTTGGGACGAATGGAGGCGGAGGAAAGCCGAAAGAGAACGACGCCAGCCCCCAAGGGCGTCAGCGCAAAAGCACGAAGCCTCTTGAAGGAATGCCAAAGGGGGCAGCTCTGGATTCCCGAACTGCAAAACCGCTTCGAGTTAATCCTGGAGCGCAAATCCATCGAGGCACAGGCGGAGCTTCGGGAGGACTTCGATGAGCGACTTCAAGGAATCAACGATGTGCTCGACAACACCATCTGCGATCTCACGAGCTATCTTGAGGAAATGGAGCAGGGCTTTGACAATGAGGAGAAACGGCTTGCGGCGCACAACCTCCAAGAGACCCTCGACGATTGTGACAAAGAGGTCCACGACGCCAAATTGGACCTGATGACGCTGATCACTTGGACGAAGGAGCTTCTGGAACATCCAGCCCCGACGACTTGCCAGGGCGAGGATGTCCCAACACAATTGAATCCGACTGAACTCGAGTCGCACGTCCAGCCGGCACTTCAAGGCGATGCTCCGGTCACGAAAGGACGAGTGCTTCGTGTCCTGACGAGGACGGAGGCCGAGTCGGAGGCTGGGCAGCTACTTTGCCGCGCTGCAGCTTATTTCAGTGCCGATTCCCGACTGGACGTATCAGAGGTCCAAGAACTCCGGGCCATTATAGATGATTCGGAGCTGTCCGCATGCGTCGGCATCCAAGACCTACGGGCAATGATCGACAAGGCGCTGGAGGATGGGGATTTGAGTGGCGGGGAATGTTTCGAGTTGGTTTACGCAATCCGCAATGTGCTCCCGAAGCAGACGCGGGAAATATGGGACCAGCGGATGCGCGGCCCCGACCGTCCGGCGACCGAGGCCCAGCTAAACTACATCGAGGTTTTGTCTGGATATCGGCAATCGGGACTCACAGTCGACCAGGCGAGCAAGCGCATCGAACAGTTGATTGCCGAACGCGAAGCCAGACAGACAAGTTGAGTTTATTCGGAAGTGCAATGGAACCAACGGGGTCGTTCCCGTGTTTCCGAAACTTGGCTACGGGACGGATTGCGCCCTTCCAGGTCTGGCGGTGGATTTCAGGACGGGTACCTAGGGCGTCGCCTCGCCTTGCCTTGGGCTATCTCATTGCGGCCCGGTGGGCCTTGTGTGAACCGGGACCTTTGTGTTCTTTGCGTTCTTTGTGGCTGAATCCTGATGGGGCAGGAAGCGAGTCCCGCACTATCGAAATGCGCGACTGACCGGACGGTTCCGATGCCCGCCGGATCCGACCCGAGTAGGGGCAAGCCAAGCGGCACGGACACCGCACTTGCCTGGCAAATGTTGCACGGAATGGACGGGCCCCTTGAAACCTATCTGCCTCTCCAGAACTCGGGCCGTCGATGACCATGTGCTATCGCCACGACCCAGATTGTGTTCCCGCGGATCACATACACCACGTAGTGCGGGAACCGCCGCAGGTTGACACGCCGGTACAGCTTGCGGCGCAGCCGTGGCACTGTTGGATGGAGAACAATCCACTCCATGGTCGCGGCAACCTCGTCTCGCAGTCGGGCGCCCAACCCAGGCTGCTTTGACTCATAATAAGCCACCGACCCAACCAAGTCCTGCTGGGCCTCCTCAAGGGTCACCAGTGTCATCAGCCCAACCGCTGGTTCACTGCGCGCAGGACCTCGTCAAACGGCCTGCCCGTGGCAAGCCCGGCATCGATCCGGGAGATGCGCCGCTCAATCTCGTCCTCCCATGCGGCCTCTGCCCCCAGGTCGCCGCAGGCCTCGGCCTTTTCCAACAACGTCCGGGCCAAGCGCAATTGATCACTCTGCGGTAGCGTCATCGCCTCCTGGGCAATCTCGCTGAAGCTACGGTTCATGGTCGGCATCCTACGGCTGCCCCCATGGTTGTCGAGGGACATCCCTGGCCGGACGCCACCGATGTTAGGGATCGAATGGCTCGGTGCCGAGTCTCTGGCATTAGGCTACGGAGATCGCGTTGCGCCCTTCCAGGGCTGGCGGTGGACTTCAGGACGCGCACCCAGGGCGTCGCTTCGCTTTGCCTTGGGCTATCTCATTGTGGCCCGGTGGGCCTTGTGTGAACCGGGACCCTTGTGCTCTTTGCGTTCGTTGTGGCTGAATCCTGATGGGGCTGGGAGTCCCTCCCGCAATATGATAATAAGCGGCTGATTGGACGGTGCATTTGACCGCCGGGTCGCACACCAGGAGGGGCAAGCTAGGCGGCGCGGACTTCGCCCGAATCCGTTAAATGTCGCATGTACGGGAATGAGCCTGTTGGACTCCCAACAACCTTGACTTCGGCAATGCAGTTTGGCGGGGCCGGGGCGCTGGGTTACTTCGATTCTGATGTCGACTGAATCGGCGGGAGCAGGGCGGGATGCTGGGGCGAAAGAGCGGAGACTTCTGGCCGAACCGAGACATGCCTTGAAAGAACCTTGTGGATCAACTTGTACACTTCGGGCTTACGGTAATCAGCGTGAGCACCTATTGGGTCCAGCCTACCCAACAGGCGAATCCATGGCTTGTTTAGGTCTCGCCTTAAAAAAAAGCTGTGCGAGATCGTTTTTGAAGCTTCGATGAATTGGGTCTCGCCACGCCTGAATTCGAATCTGTCGTCAATGGCCTCCTGCAAGGGGGTAGCTTGAGGGGTGGAAAAGCTTGTCAGTCTCGGCGTCATTGCGCGCCCTGCCGACTCACTGATGATGCCGAAACCAAATGCGCCCCGATGACTGCTACCCCAAGCCTCTTGCTTCCCCGGATCACCCCGTTGCATGAGCGAACCACACTCGTTTATCGGGATCTCTACGATGGGAACCTGCGAAAGCGTGTCTAATGGATATTGAACGTTCCGGTGAAAAATCTGGAAAACCTGGTTATAACCATAAGATAGCGGAGCATAAATTCCTGTTCCGTACAACGAACCTACAAAGGTGTATGCTTGCCCAACTGGTCCAAGCTCCAATTGCCTGCCTGGCATAGCCTTGGATCCTAGGGCCGCCGCGAGCGATGTATTAAATGTAGAGAAGTGCGAATTCAGCAACGTGTTGCCGACGGGGAAAAGAACGCCGTTTGCGTAATCATGACGCGATTGCGTGACAGCTATTGTGTATCCATCCACGCCTTTTGAACGACTGGGAAAGGTCAGGGCAGCCATTGCAGGCTGAACCAGGACAATACCCTCAACCAGGTTGGCATGCGTGAACGGATGAGGTGGTAGATCCCTTAGTGGAATCGAGATGTTCTCGTTGACAATGCCGGAAACAATGCGGCATCCAAAACTGTGGCCTACCAAGTACACGGCGGGCATCGAAGAAGGGGATTTTCCACAAACCGCTTTATCGATGATCGAAGTCACAGCGCTCCTTAGGTCCCCATAGCCAATGCTGTCAGCCAATGACGCCTTAGCCCAAAATGAAAACGGCAAAAGAACCTGATCTGGAATAAATGCGACACGACAATTGAAGGAGGGAGTTGGGAGCATGTCGTTCATGGTGCGCCGGAGCGCCCCCTGCGCAGAATCCCATGATATCGCAATGACATCGACTTGGTTGCTGAATCGTCTCCTTTCCGCAGCAATGGTGTCGTCAATGTCCTTGCCAGCTTGGGCATGGCTTGACATGAATTTGTAGGTCAAATAGTCTTTCAAAAGCGCATGATATTCATCCATGATCTTGTCCCGGCTGTGATTCCATCCAAGGCTCATGATGACGATCGAATGACGGTTGGTATGCTTTTGTGCCCTTTGGGCAATCGAGTCGGCGATAGCGACAGCCTCCTTCGGATCTACGAGTCTTCCTGAAGGGTCAAAGTCAAGGAAATGAACGTTCTCGGGCAGCAAACGGGCCTCTTTAATTCTGGTTGCTGCGCTGGGCCGAGACTGCAACGCCCATGGCTCGAGCCATGACCACCCAACGGATCGCGTCGTTGGGGTTAAGTGCCGGCGTGGGGATGCGCATCCTAGGCTGAACCCCAACGATGTGATGAGGAGGAGAGCGACCCAGGACCAGCTCCGCCGGTTCTTCAATGAGTGTATGGTTAAGGTTTGCATGGATGAGGATTGCAGTCTGATATCATGGGCAGTCAGCATCCCCGGGTGCCGATCTAGGGAATGCGCCTTCGAAGGCGTTTGCATGCTCGTCTATCTCAAAAGCGTCTTGATGTCTTGGACTAGGACATCGAGGACCTCGTCATCATCCCAGTACTGCAAGTGGGACAACGGGTTCCAACTCTTGGTGATCCATCCGAGGATTCCGCCGCCGGAGTTGACACGGATGTCTTGAACCAGTTGGCCATATTCCTGGGAGAGCTTTGCCAAGGGCCAGCCGAGGAGATCATCCTCGTCATAGAGATTCTTCCACTGGAATGAAGTTTTGCTTGGTTTGAATGGGACGATTTTGTCATGGGCGGCCGTGAAGATAGGGATGTTGCATCCCGTGGTCACCAGCCGTTCAAGGGAATCACCCCGTAGATAGGCGACCTCTTCGTCAGTAAGCTGTAGTTTGCCAGCGATTTCCGTCGCATGGCTTTGGATGTCTCTCCAGATGCCTGCCAGTACCGGTTTCCCGCCTTTTTCAACGCCAGCATCCCAGAGGTAGTTGGAGACTACCTGACAGCCGAGCGAGTGGGCGAGGATGACCAGGGGGGCACCCTTGGCGGTGTTTTGCTTTGCTGCAAACAGGGCCCTGGCGATGATCGCTTGGGACTGGCAATAGGGGCTATCAGGGGCCTCTTTTTTGGCCTCGAGCCCGGCTGCGTCGGCAAAGCCAAATAGTATGAACTTTCGGGGGCCGTCCCACCTGACCTGGCTCTGCATTTCACGCCAGACGTTCTGTTCGTTCGTCTGGAGGATTTCCTGGTAGTACACTTGCTCGACGTGAACATCCTGATAGCTGGCCCGAAGCTTGGAATGGAGATGCTTTCTCAACTGCTCGTCAAACGACCTTGGGGTATCGCCCATTCCATGCACGGTGATGAGTGCAAGTCTCTTGTTCATGGATTTAGTTAAACTCGACGTGAGGTTGGCAAGGCACGTTTGGGCAAGGTAGATGCATCAACAGGCATGTTAGCCTGTCTTGGATGGGGTTAAGGGGTGCAACCCGACCGGCGTTCGCTGATGTGTTTAGGAGCAGAAGCTCGACCTAGATGAAATGGGGCGAATCATGTTTGCCCTAGGTTAGGTGCGGGCTCCAGAGCGATGGCCTTCTCTTGGGCTTGGACGACGTTAATTTCCAGAGAGAACCCTTCCACGTAAAAAATCTTGGTTTCGCCGTTGCCCAGGTTCTTGCTGGTGAGGAAAAACAGTTGCTGTTCGGCGCGCCCACCCAACAACGTGAATCGGGTAGGGGTGTCCTCCCAGGTCGTCGTCGCTAGGATCTCAAAAGCGTAGGTTGGATTCATCTTCACTTGAGCTCGTTGCCGATGGACTTGTTCAGCGTCATCAGCTCCATCTTTTGGCCTGTGCGCATGGCGGTGCTAATGATGCGCTTCACATCAATGATGTTGGTGGGTTTGGGTGATTTTGGAAATGCCTCCGCAGTCTTTTCTATGATGAGTGTTTGCACACTCGTGTCGGTTACTCGATCAATGCCCTGGAGCAGTGCACTGCCGACTTGTTGGGCCTCCATGTTGGGAACGGCGAAGCGCATTTGGGCGAATTGGTTATCGATGCTTGTACGAACGGTTTGTGTGGTTGATTGGGCACCCGTCGCAAAGGCCTGGATGACAACAATTCCACGGCCTTCCCCCCCCAGGAATTTGGGCTTCAAGCTCCCGATATGGAAGTAGTGTCGGCTGTAGATAGGGTAGGCTTCGTCGAGGCGAGATTCGGCTTGCTCCTTGTCTGTAGCGACCATGGGCATGATGGCACCTTCGAAACGCTCATATCCCACATGGGCACCTTGTTGACCAGGCTCGGTTGAATTGATCTCAACGCCGAGTCGTGTTGCTGTAGTAAAGACCACGGTATTGGTGCTGCATCCGGCTAGGGCGAGCGCCGCACAGGACATGAGCAGCCACCGTGGATCTCCCGTGATTTTGTGCTTTGGAGTCATTAGGCTTGAGGTTTGTAGCTTTCGGGGGCTATTTCGAGTCGCCTCCCCTAGGTCCAGTTGAAAAGGTTTGCTCCAGCGTCACCCCATCAAGCCAGCGGTTTGTGAGATTTAGTGTGGCTTGAACCGACGGTATCGCGGGATTTTTGGGATCCGCCTTGGTGGGGTCCACGGGGATGATGACGCCCTCGAAGCGCTTGTAGCCGAAGCCAAGGTTGGTGGGTACGTCGCCGGCGGCGGTAATGTTGAGGCCCAAGCGAGTGTAGGTGGTGAACACGAGATGCCTGGGGGTGCATCCTGTGGTCATGAGGCACAGGGCCGCGATGGCTCCAAGGGACATGGGTTTCTTCATGGGGACGGTGTCGTTGTCGTGTTGGCTGATGTGTTGGTTTGGAGGGACGGAAGTTGGCCGGGCTCAACATGGACGCGCCAGGCGCCGTCGGCGTCGGGCGGGACCAGGAGCCATGTGTGGCGCTGGATGGAGAGATGCAGGCCCGTGTGATGCGGGTTGATGGGCATCAGGAGGCCCGCCTGCGTGGCTTGGATGAACCGGGGCTCGCTCGGGTTAAGGGTCGGGTTCCGCACCACGAGGCACCCCAAGGCGTGGCGTTGGCCGTCCCGGGTCCAAGCGATGGCAAGCGGCGGCAAAAACGCGGACGTCGTTGTGGGTTGGGATGCGGCGCCACTGCCCCGGACTTCCTCCCGGGAGGGTTGTGAGATCGAAACCCCCGACCAACCAAGGCTGAATCCGTCGTGGCCGGTGTGGTAGCGGACGTCGAGGCCCGGGATGACGGTCTTTTGCGAGGCGTGGTCGGCACTGATGACGTGATAGCCCACGATGATGCGTTGGGAGGAACCCAACGGCATTCCGCAACCTTGGCCCGCGAGAAGGATCGAAAGGACCAAGCCCGGCCATAACAGGGCGGGACCTTGACGCACGCAGCCGTTGGCATCATGGCCCTTCAGACGCCGCGTCGCGGCGGGATGAATCGCGAGGGGCGCGCGGGTCGACTCGGGTTGCTGGGGCATGTCGTTACAGGGCGTGGTCACGTGTCCTGCTTGCGGTTTGAATGCGCTGCTGTTTGGAGACGCTACCAAATTCTCCAGTCCGGATTTCAATGGCATGACGATGCTCTTTTGATGCGATGCGGGGTGGGGTGGGGTGGGTGGGCTCGACGCGGCTGTAGGCCGGGTCCCCTGACCCGGCGCACCGGGCATGCGGCATCGCCATCGCCGCGTGAGGGCACGCGGCCTACAGACTGCCCAACTGCCGTTTCTAGGTCCAACCGAGGCGGCGAGATGCCCCGGGAAGGTTTGGGAGAAGAGGTTGGGTTCCTCGAACTTCCCGGTGGGTTCCAACCGGGCGATCGCCCATGAGAGTCCAGACCCTGTCGGCACCGTGACGAGGTTCGATGGTTCCTGTCGGATGGAAAAGCGGGGCGGAGCATGAGGTGCCGTTCGTGCCGGCGGTGACAAGGATCAGCGACCTCGTGGTGGCGCGGACGCAGCAACGGTTGAAGCAGCGGTTGCGCAGGGATGCGGGGTTGGGGCGCCTGCTGATCGACACGGCGGGAGCGGACCGGATGTTCCAGGCGTCAACGACCCGGACGACGATCCGGGCAACGATCCGGACAACGTGCCGCGCGGACGAGAACGGGCCGGAGATCTTCCACAACGTCGCGACCGAGACGGCGGGGTGGCTGGACCGGTGGATGAACCCCGTGAGCATGATCGGGATCGAGGGGAGGAGCTGCCGTACGCGGGAGCCGTACGGGGCGGTGAGGGAGGCGATCAAGGGATGGCGCGGGGACGAGGCGATCGTGGAACGGCCGCAACAACCGACGCGCGTGTGCCTCCTCGGGTGCCCGGCGGACGTCGGGCGTCGCAGGCCGCCGACCGAAGTCGCCCTTGCCTGATGCGGACGGCTCCGGCTTCATCGGCGCATGTCCAAGGTCTTGAACACGACCCGCTGACGGCGTCCGCCCCATGGAGGGTGGACGCATGGCGCCTCGCACCGAAGGGTCCGGGGCGTTTTTGTTGGTGGGGCAGGGGACCCAACGGGCAGGAAATGGAACGAGCCATGCAGAACGCGGACAATGCGGGCGGCCTTGAGGCCGCGAAGACCGAGGTGCAGCGCAAGTCGCTGGAGGAACGCGGGCAGATGGACGAGCTGATGCGCGTCCGCCACTCGTGCGCGCACATCCTCGCCACCGCCGTGCTGCGCATCTGGCCGGACGCGCTGCTCGACATCGGGCCGCCCACTGCGGAGGGCTTCTACTACGACTTCGACCTGCCATCGCACCGGTTCACCCCCGAGGACTTCCAGCGGATCGAGGAGGAGATGCGCAAGGTCATCAAGGAGAACCAGGTGTTCGAGCGCTCCGTCGTCACGCGCGACGAGGCCCGCGAGCACTTCGCGTCGCGCGGGCAGCGGTTCAAGGTCGAGCGCCTCGGCGACATCCCCGAGGGCGAGCCCATCAGCTTCTATCGCAACGGCGAGTTCGTGGACCTGTGCGCCGGGCCGCACGTGATGCGCACGGGCAACGTGAAGCCCGCCGCGTTCAAGCTCCTGAAGGTCGCCAGCGCGTACTTTCGCGGGAACGAGAAGAACCCGCAGTTGCAGCGCCTCTACGGCACGGCGTTCAAGGGCAAGGAGGACCTCGAGGCCTGGGTGCGCCAGCAGGAGGAGGCCAAGCGCCGCGACCACCGCCGCATCGGGGCCGAGATGGGCTTGTTCGCCTTCGACTCCGACTACGTCGGGCCGGGCCTGCCCTTGTGGCTGCCCAAGGGCACGGTGTTGGTGGAGGAGCTCGAGAGGCTGGCCAAGGAGACCGAGTTCGAGGCCGGCTACGTGCGCGTCCGCACGCCCCACCTCGCCAAGGAGAAGATGTACCTCACCTCGGGCCATCTCCCCTACTACGCGGAAAGCATGTTCGCCCCCATGGAGTTCAAGGAGGCGGAGTCGGACGAGGCGGCCACGCGCTACTACCTCAAGGCGATGAACTGCCCGCATCACCATCGCATCTTCGCCGCCGAGCCCCGCAGCTACCGCGACCTCCCGCTCCGCCTGGCGGAGTACGGCACCTGCTACCGCTACGAGCAGTCGGGCGAGCTGTTCGGCCTCATGCGCGTGCGCTCCATGCAGATGAACGACGCGCACATCTACCTCACCGCCGAGCAGTTCGCCGCCGAGTTCAACGCGGTGAACGAGATGTACCTCAAGTACTTCAAGATCTTCGGGCTCGACCGCTACCTCATGCGCTTCAGCACCCACGACCCCGCCAAGCTCGGCCAGAAGTTCGTCAACGAGCCCGAGCTCTGGAAGCAGACGGAGGACATGGTCCGCGGCGTCCTCCAATCCAGCGGCATCCACTACGTCGAGGTCCCCAACGAGGCCGCCTTCTATGGCCCCAAGATCGACGTCCAGGTCTGGAGCGCCATCGGACGCGAGTTCACCATCGCCACCAACCAGGTGGACTTCGCGGTCCCCAAGCGCTTCGGCCTCGTCTATCGCGACCGCGACAACTCCGACCGCACCCCGCTCTGCATCCACCGTGCGCCGCTGGGCACCCATGAGCGGTTCATCGGCTTCCTCATCGAGCATTACGCCGGCAACTTTCCCCTCTGGCTCGCCCCGGAGCAGGTCCGCGTCCTCGCCATCGGCGACGAGCCCCGCCTCGTCGAGCACGTCCGCGCCCTTGTCACCGAGCTGCGGTCCCATGGCGTGCGCGCCGAGGCGGACCTCACCAGCAACCCCATCAAGGGCAAGATCCAGGAGGCCGAGCAGGCCCGCGTCCACACGATGCTCGTCGTCGGGGCGCGCGACCTCGACGCCGGCGTCGTCAGCGTCCGCCTCCATGGCAAGGGCCCCCAGGGAGCCAAGCCCCGCGCCGAGGTCGTCGCCTCGCTCCTGGAGGCCATCCGCACGCGCGCGGCCTGACGGCACGCCCAACCGCGTCCGGGTGCGGACGGCGTCCTCCCCAGCCCATGGGAGGGCTGCAAGGCGGGCCTTGCGGCATGGCGGGACATCGGCAGGGTTCCCAACACCCCGTGAGCGGCAGCGCGGGCGGCCATGCCGTCTCCTTCGCTCCAAGGGAGTGAACGGCGCGTGGCCCTTTCCCGGGAGGCTCCAGCCCTCGTGATGCAGCCCCTCGGGGTCGCCCGAGGCGTTGGGCGGGCTCGGGCTGGCGTCGGCAGCGAAAGGGCAGCGTCGGATGATGACGAAATCTGGGTGGATGGGCGGACGTTGGTTCGGCGGATGGGCTTGGGCGGCATGGATGGGCTGGGCAACCCTAGCCGTCCACGGCGGATGGCCGCCTCCATCCCTCGAGCCGTTTTCCGGGCTGCCACCCCAGTTGCCACGGGCCACCTACTCGTTCGTGGATGCCTTGCCGGGGGTGGTGCTGGATCAACCGGTGGCCACCGCCACGCCCCCGGGCGAGACCAACCGCCTCTTCGTCGTGGAGAAGACCGGCCGCATCATCGTCATCACGAACCTCGCACGGCCCACGCGGACGGTCTTTGCGAACCTGACGACGAACCTGCTGACCTCGGGCGAGCAGGGCCTGCTGGGTCTGGCGTTTCATCCGCGCCACGCGGAGAACCGGCGGCTGTTTGTGTTCCGGACCCTCAACACGGGGCCCGGGACGACCCGGCAGGCACACAACGTCCTCACGGAGTTCCGGGCGTCCGCCACCAACCCCAACGTCATCGACATGGCCAGCGAGGTCCGCCTGTTCGCGCAACGGGACGAGGCCTCCAACCACAACGGGGGCGACCTGCACTTTGGCCCGGACGGTTATCTGTACGTGGCAGTGGGCGACGAGGGCGGGGGCAACGACTCGTATGGGAACGGCCAGCGGATCGACCGCGACCTGTTCGCCGGGCTGCTTCGGCTGGACGTGGACGGCCGGCCGGGCTCGCTGCCGCCCAACCGCAACGCCGCCAACGCGTGGATGTTCACCACCAACTACGCGATCCCGGCCGACAACCCCTACGTGGGCGCGACCTCGTTCAACGGACTCTCCCTGAACCCCGCGAACGTACGCACGGAGTTCTTCGCCGTCGGGTTGCGCAACCCGTGGCGGTTCTCCTTCGACGCCGCGACGGGCGACCTGTGGGTGGCGGACGTGGGCCAGGACCGGTGGGAGATGGTGTTCGTGAGCCGAAAGGGTGCGAACCACGGGTGGCCGTTCCGCGAGGGGCGCGTGGCCGGGCCCCGTTCAAGCCCCCCGGCCGGATTCCTCACCAACCCCGCCTTCGCGCACGTGCCCCCGGTCCACGTGTACGCCCATGGCAGCGGCAACGACCGCGGCAACTCCATCACGGGCGGCCGCGTCTATCGGGGCGGCCGCATCACCGCCCTGCATGGTGCCTACGTGTTTGCCGACTACGTCAACGGCAACGTCTGGGCCCTGCGTCGCGATCCATCCGGCACGGCCGCCGTCGAGCGCCTCGGCGGCCTGGGCAACGTCGCCGGGTTCGGCGTCGATCCCTCCAATGGCGACCTCCTCGCGCTCCAGCTCAACGCCAGCAAGGTCATGCGGCTCGTCGCCTCCCCCCTCGCCGCCGACCGCGCCGTCCCACCCACCCTCGCCGCCACGGGCGCATTCCAGGACCTCGCCGGGCTCGTCCCCGCCCCGTCCTTCCTCCCCTATGACGTCAACCTTCCCTTCTGGTCCGACCACGCCCTCAAGCAGCGCTGGGTCCACATCCCCCCGGGCCAACGCGTCGAGGCCACGTCCCACGACGCATGGAGGTCGCCCGTCGGCACGGTGTGGATGAAGCACTTCGAGATCGAGACCCAGCCGGGCGACGCGGCGACGCGGCGACGCCTCGAGACGCGGTTCCTCGTCCAGATGCAGCAAGGGGTCTATGGCGTCACGTATCGATGGACCTCGCCCGGCGACGCCGTGTTGGTGCCGGACGAGGGAGCCATCGAGACGTTGTGGAGGACGGAGGGCGGCGTCGCCCGCGCGCAGACGTGGCGATACCCCAGCCGCACCGAGTGCATCGCCTGCCACAACCCGGCCGCCGGGGGATCGCTCAGCTTCAACACCCGGCAACTGGACCGCATGCGCCCGCTGCCGGGCGGGGCCAGCCTCCACCAAATCGAAGCCTTGGCCGCGGCCGGCTACGTCTCCCAGCCCGCCGACGCGCCCCTGGCTCCCACCTTCGCGGGAGCCTCCGGCACGCACGGCGACGAAAGTCTCGAATGGCGCGCCCGACGCTACCTCGACGTGAACTGCGGGTTTTGCCACCGCCCCGGCGGACCCGGCGGCGGCCTTTGGGATGGACGCGCCTCGACCCCCACGGACCTCGCCGGACTCATCGGGGGCGCCGTCGTCGAGGCGGGCGGCCTTGCCCACGGCCGCGTCCTCGCCCCGGGCGACCGCGCGCAATCCGTGCTGCTCGACCGCATGACCCGCCTCGATGCACGCCGGATGCCCCCCGTGGGCAGTGGCGCCATCGACCCCGAGGGCGTCGCCTTGCTTGCCGCGTGGATCGACTCGCTCCCATCGCGCCCAACCTTCGATGCATGGCTCGCGTCCAAGGGCCATGGCGCGGCTGGGCAGCCGGCCGACCCGTCCCGTGACCTCGACGGCGACGGCGACCCGGACGGGTTGGAATTCCTTGCCGGGACGGAGCCCGGGGAGGCCACGTCTCGATGGCGGCCCCGCGTGGAATGGGTGGCAGGCAAGGCCGTGCTGAGGGTGCGCGTGCCGGCGAACACGGCCTTGGTGGCCGAGGTGGCGGACGCCCTGTCCGGGTCCGGCTCACCATGGCGACCCCTTCCCACGATGGAGGCGGTGCCGGCCTTCCCGGCCACCGACCGGGAAGCCATCCTGGAACTGCCGCCGGGGGACGCCGGCGTGTTCCTGCGCCTCGGGCTCCGGCGTCCGTGAGGACGCGTTGGGGCTTCAGGCCCTGGGCTAGCCCTTCGGCAGCAAGGCCGCGAGCAGGAGGGCGCCCCCCAGCAGAATCCGATAGATGGCGAAGCCGGTGAACCGGTGGGAACGCACGTAGCCCAGGAGCCACTTCACCACCACGAAGGCCGATGCCGCGGACACCCCGCAGCCCAGGACGATCATCCCCCATGGCTCGTGCGGCTCACCCGACCTGACGGCGTCCAGGAACTCCTTGCCGCCCGCCGCCAGGAGCGTGGGCACCCCCAGCAGGAAGGCGAACTCCGTCGCCGCAGGCCGCGAAACCCCCAGCGCCAGCGCAAACAGGATGGCGGAGCCAGACCGGGAGGACCCCGGGCACGCAATGGCCAGCAACTGCGCCGCCGCCACGGCCAAGGCCGCCACCCAAGGCACGTCATCCACGGTCTTGCGCCCCTTCAGCCAGTGCTCCACCACGAGGAACAACACGCCGCCCACCAGCGTTGCCGTCGCCACCGGCACCGGGTTCCCCGCATTCAGGCGGAGCCCCGCCTTCTTCAGCGCGAGGCCGCCCACGCCGGTGATGACAAACGCCACGGCGATCTTGGCCAGGTACGCGCGGGTGGCCGGCTCGCGATGCGTCGCCACCAATTGCCCCAACCGCTCCCGGAACGCCGCCATCACCGCCAGCACGGCCGCCGACTGGATGATGACGTTGAAGAACTCGGACCGGTGCCCGATCCAGTGCTCCACCAGCAGCAGATGGCCCGTGGACGACACGGGCAGGAACTCGGTGACGCCCTCGACCAGGCCGAGGATGAGGATGGAAAGCCAGTCCGGCATGGGGCGGATGAGACGTCAACCCGCGTGGCCGAAGCAAGCCATCCGCCGCCGCGCCGGGCTTCCCTCCGGGCCACGAAGGCCTTCAAATGACGGGGCATGGCGCGGGTTGTCATCGTGGGTTCTGGGGTCATTGGGTTGTGCGTGGCGGACGCCTGCCGGAGGCAGGGGCACGCGGTCACGCTGTTGGACCGGCAACCGGAGGCGCGGGACGGCTGTTCGTTCGGGAATGCCGGGATGGTGGTGCCCAGCCACTTCGTGCCGTTGGCCGCGCCCGGGATGGTGGCGCTTGGGCTCAAGTGGATGTGGAACCCGGAGTCGCCGTTCTATGTGAAGCCGAGGCTGGACCCCGCCTTGCTGCGCTGGGGCTGGCACTTCTGGAAGGCCTCCACGCCGGCGCGGGTCCGGAAGGCCGCGCCCTTGATCCGGGACCTCAGCCTTGCCAGCCGCCAGGCCTTCGTGGAACTCGCCCGGGAGGGGCTCGACTTCGGCCTCGTCGAGAAGGGCCTCGTGATGTTGTGCAAGACCGCCCATGGCGTGGAGGAGGAGGCGCGGACCGCCGAGCAGGCACGGGCGCTCGGCATCCCGGCGGAGGTGCTGGACCCCGCCCAGCTCGCGCGGCTCGACCCCGGCGTCACCATGGACGTGGCCGGCGGCGTCTATTTCCCCAAGGATTGCCACCTGTCGCCGGGACGCTTCATGGCCGCCGTGCAAGCGCGGCTGCGGGAATCCGGGGCCACCTTCCTTTGGGGCACCGAGGTCCAGGGCTGGCACGTCTCGGGCGGCGCGATCCGGGCCGTCGAGACCCACACCGGCAAGGTGGAGGGCGACGTCTTTGTCCTGGCCAGCGGGTCCTGGTCCCCGGGAACCAGCCATGGACTTCGGCTCGACCTGCCCATGCAGGCAGGCAAGGGCTACAGCCTGACGCTTGCACGGCCCCGGCAGTTGCCCGCCATCTGCTCCATCTTCACCGAGGCGCGCGTCGCCGTGACGCCCATGGGCGGCTCGCTGCGCTTCGGAGGCACGATGGAAATCGCGGGCCTCAACGAGGACATCCATCCGGCCCGCGTCCGCGGGATCGTGAAGTCCGTCCCGGCCTACTACCCCGCCTTCCAGGCCGGGGACTTCGACGGCGTCCAGCCCTGGCGCGGGCTGCGCCCCTGTACCCCGGATGGCCTGCCCTATCTTGGGCGCAGCCGGGCCCATGAAAACCTCGTGGTCGCCACCGGCCATGCGATGATGGGGCTTTCGCTGGCTCCCATCACCGGACGCATCGTGGCCGACCTCGTGGATGGGCGTCGTCCCGGGATCGACCTCGCGTTGCTCGATCCGGACCGGTTCGCATGAGGGATCGCGGTCGCGTCTGTGCGGGCGCGGGAAGGCTGCCGCCGCGACGCCCGGACGCCCGTGTCCATCCCCGTTCGCGCACGGGCCCTGCTGGAAATCCCGCTTGGGGAGCGGATTGCAAACAGGCAAGGTTGTCGGGACGGGCATGGATCAAGGCGAGGCGATCATCGAGGTCGAGAACCTGACGAAGCGTTATCCGGGGCGGACGGCCGTGGATGACATCTCGTTCGTGATCGGTCGCGGCGAGGTGGTGGGGTTCCTGGGGCCGAACGGCGCGGGCAAGTCCACGACCCTTCGCATCCTCGCCAGCTTTCTTCCCGCCACGAGCGGCACGGTCCGGGTCGCGGGCCATGACGTGTTCCATGAGCCCGACGAGGTCCGACGCCGCATCGGCTACATGCCGGAGAACAACCCGCTCCACCTCGACATGCGGGTGCGCGAGTACCTCAAGTTTCGGTCGCGGCTGAAGGGGCTGGGGTGGCGCCGGGGGCGGGAACGGGTGGACACCGTGCTGCAGCAATGCGGGCTGACGGGGGTTTCGGGCCGCATCATTGGCCAACTCTCCAAGGGCTACCGGCAACGGGTGGGGCTGGCGGACGCATTGGTGCACGAGCCGGACTTGATCCTCCTGGACGAGCCCACCATCGGGCTGGACCCGCACCAGATCCGGTCGGTGCGGGCGTTGGTGAAGGACCTTGGGAAACGGCACACGGTGGTGCTTTCCACGCACATCCTGAGCGAGGTGGAGATGACGTGCTCGCGGGTGTTGATCCTGCACAAGGGCAAGATCTTGGCGGCGGACCGGACGGAGGACCTGGAGCAACGGCTGAGCCTGGGGGGACAGGTGGTGGCGGAGCTGGAGGCCCCGGCGGCGGCGTTGATGGAGGTGTTCCGGGACATTCCCGGCGTGGAAGCGTTGGACGTGCAGCCGTTGGATGGGGCGTTCCAGCGGGTGACGCTGACGCCGCGGAACGGCGTGGACCTGAGGCCGGTGGTCTTTGACGAGGCACGGGCGCGGGGCTGGACGCTGCGGGAGCTGACGCGGGGACGGCGGTCGTTGGAGGACATCTTCGTGCACCTGACGCGCGGCACGGTGAGGGAGGAATGAGATGAGGGCGTTTCCAACATTGGTGCGGCGCGAGCTGGGGATGCAGTTCAACTCGCTGACGGGCTACGTGGTGATCGCGGGCGTGTTGCTGCTGACGGGTTTCAGCCTGGTGGACCTGGTGGAGCGAATCCGGCAGATGCCGCACGAGGCGCCGGTGACGGAGTTGTTCTACCAGACGGCGTACTTCTGGCTGGTGGTGTTGCTCGTGTCGCCGGTGATCACGATGCGGTCGTTCGCGGGCGAGAAGTCCGGCGGGACCTACGAGGCATTGATGACGACGCCGGTGGGGGACTGGGAGGTGGTGCTGGCGAAGTTCGCGGGGGCGTGGCTGTTCTTCGTGCTGACGTGGCTGCCGGTGGCGGGGGTGTTGCTGGTGATGCGGCAGGTGACGGGCGAGGCGGCGTTGTTCGAGCCCCGCGTGGTGGCGGTGACGTTTGCGGGGATCGGGCTGGTGGGGAGCCTGTTCATGTCGCTGGGCTGCTTTGCCTCGGCGCTGACGCGGTCGGAGATCGTGGCGGCGATGGTTTCCTTCCTGTTCGGGATTGGGCTGTGGATGCTGGGGTATCGGCCGGACTCGTCGGGGCTGCTGCCGGCGTGGGCGGCGCCGGTGCTGGAGCACATCTCGATGACGCGGCACATGGAGGACTTCGCGCGGGGCCTGGTGGTGGGGCGGCACGTCGTGTTCTACGGGACGGCGACGTGGTTGTTCCTGTTCCTGACGCAACGGGTCGTGGAGAGCCGTCGATGGAAATGAAGGCCGCGCGAACGAAAGAGATGAGCTTCGTCCCGGCGCGTCGGCTTCGGATCGCGTTGTCCGTGGTCGTGGGGATGGCGTCGGCGGTGGTGGTGTTCGTGCTGGCCAACCACCTGGCGGCGTCCCGGCTGAAGTGGCGTCGGGACTTCTCGGGGACGGGGCGGTTCCAGTTGTCGCCGTTGACGCGGCAGGTGCTGACGGGGCTGACGAACGAGGTGCGGGTGACGGTGTTGTTCCCGAGGGACTCGGAGCTGCGTGGGTACATCGAGGGGTTGCTGCGCGAGTACTCGGAGGTGCAGCCCGGGATCAAGGCGCGGTTCGTGGACAACGAGGTGGAGCCGGTCACCGCGATGCAGGTGCGGACGACGTACCGGCTGGGGACGACGGACGCGAACCAGGTGATCTTCGACAGCGGCGGCCAGGTGGCCCGCGTGGCGGAGTCGGAGTTGTCGGCCTACGACGCGAACATCAACGAGATGATGATGGGGCGGCGGAAGGAGATCCGGCGCTCGGGCTTCAAGGGCGAGCTGTTGTTCACGTCGGTGCTGGCCGGGCTGGCGAGCACGAACGTTCCGGTGGCCTGCTTCGTGACGGGGCACGACGAGGCGCGGGCGGACTCGGAGGACCGGCTGGGGGGCTATTACCGGTTCTCGACATTGATGGCCGGCAAGGGCGCCCAAGTGAGGACCATCCGCCTCGACGGGACGAACGAGGTCCCGGCGGATTGCCAGCTCCTCCTGATCCCGGGGCCCACGCAGCCCTTCCTGCCGGTGGAGGTGGAGCGGGTGGTGAAGTTCCTGGACGGCGGCGGGCGGCTGCTGCTGGGGCTGGACTCGACGCGTCCGACGTTGCGCACGGGGCTGGAGGAGGTGTTGCAGCAATGGGGCATCGCGGCCCCGCCCATGTACGCGGCGGACACGAACAACACCCTGGGCGGGTTCTCGGTGCTCTCGACGAACTTTGGGTCGCACCCCATCACGCTGCCGATGACTCGGAGCGAGTCGCGGTTGTTCTTCCTGGCGCCGCGCGTGGTGGGGACGTTGCCGCCGGACCTGCGGCCGGCGGACGCGCCCAAGGCCGTGATCCTGGCGACGACGGGCCCCGGCGGCATGACGCGGTCGGACTTCCGGGGCGGGACGGTGGCGTTCCGGCCCGGGCTGGACCGGGTGGGCGAGGTGCCGATGGCGGCGGCGGCGGAGCGGGGCGGGGTGGCGGGGGTGGCGGCGGGGCGCGGGACGGCGCGGTTGGTGGTGGTGGGGGACATGCACGTGTTTGCCAACGACGCGTTCACGAACCCGGGCAACGTGGACTTCGCGGAGCTGACCCTGGCGTGGCTGCTGGACCGGACGGAGATGCTGGCGATCGGGCCGAAGCCGATCCGGGAGTACCGGCTGTACCTGACGCCGCGGCAGCTTCGGGCGTTGCGCTGGACGTTGCTGGGGGTGTTGCCGTGCTCGGTGCTGGGCGTGGGCTTCGTGGTGTGGTTCCGACGGCGCAACTGAGAAGGCCAGATGAACACGAAGGGCAATTGGGTGTTGTTCGCGCTGGCGTTGGCGCTGGGGGGGTTCGTGTACGTCGCGGACCGCAAGCCCGTCGTGTCGGTGCGGGGCGGCGCGGGGGCCGTGGCGGCGTATGAGCCGGTGGACCCGTCCGTGGTGGGGGCGGTGGAGGTGATGCGGTCGAACGCCGTGGTGCGCGCCGAGCTGACGAACGGCGGCTGGCGCCTGACCCTGCCGGTCCCGTACCCGGCCCAGTCGGCCAGCGTGCAACGGTTCCTCGCCGAGGCCGCCTTGCTGGTCCCCTCGGGCTGGGTGACGTCCGCCGAGGTCGCCGCGCAACCGGAAGGGCTGAAGGCGTTCGGGCTCGACCCGGCGCAGGCCACGGTGACGCTCCATGCCTCGACGGGGCCGACGTTGTTGCGGATGGGCAACGTCGCCCCGGGCGGCAACCGCTTCTACTTCCAACGCGTGGGCGCGGACGGCGTGTTCATCGCGCCCACCAACTTCCTGGGCGCCCTGCCCATGACCGGGGCCGAGTGGCGGGACCGCACCCTCATGGACCTCGGGGGACGCACGCCGGACCGCGTGAGCGTGTCGGCCCGCGGGCGGGTGGTGTTCGAGGCGACCAAGGAGGGCCGCCGCTGGATGCTGCGGCAGCCGTTGACGGCGCGGGCGGACGGCGAGCGGATCGAGGCGTTGCTGGCCCAGGTCGGGGCCGCGCGGGCCACGGGCTTCGTGACGGATGCGCCCGTGATTGACCGGGCCGCCTACGGGTTGCAACCACCGGAGGCAGAGCTCGCCGTGTGGTCGGCGGGGGTGGAGGTGGCGCGGTTGCAGGTGGGCTCGGCCCCGACGAACGCGCCGGACCAACGCTTCGTGCGGCGGATGGCCCACACGAACGTCGTCAGCGTCCTCGCCGAGGACCTGGCCCCGCTGGGCCGGCCGTTGGTCGAGTTCCGGGACCCGTTGGTGTTCGGGCCGTTGGGAGACGTGGATCGCATCGAGCTGAAGGGGACAAACCGCTTCGTGGTGGCGAGGGACGGCACCAACTGGCTGGTGGTGGAGCCGAGCCGGTTCGCCGCCGAGCCCGCCGCCGTGGAGTTGTTGCTCGCGTCCGTGGCCCAACTCGAGGTGGCGGAGTTCGTGAACGACGTGGTGACGGACCTCGCGCCCTACGGCCTCGAAAAGCCCGCGCGCGAGCTCGTGGTCGCGCGAGGTACGAACGAGGTCGGGCGCCTGTGGGTGGGCAAGGTGGCAAACCCGGTGGGAACGCTGCTGTACGCGCGCCGCACCGACGAGCCCTCCGTGTACGCGGTGCCGCGCACGATCTTGTTCAACCTCGAGTCGGCGGGGCAGCTTCGCATGTGGAAGTTCGCCTCCACCCAGGTGGTGTCGGTGGCGGTGTTGCACGGGGGCCGGACGCGGTCCTGGGCGCGGGAGGCGGGCGGATGGAAGCTGACGGCCGGGTCGGCCGAGGGGGCCGTGCCGGACGCCGTGGAGGAGCTGCTGCACCGGCTGGGCAAATGGGACTCCATGCGGTACGCGGTCAGCGACGAGGCGGCGATCCTGCGGTCCGCACGCGTGGCCGAGGTGGACCATGAGGTGCGGCTGGGATTTGCGCCCGGCGCGCCGGTGCGTGGGTTGCGGCTCCGCTTCGGGGCCGCCATGGGCGCGAGCCGGATCGTGCTGGCATGGTTTGACGACGACCCTGTGGCGCTGCGGCTGGAGATGCCGCAGGGGCTGCACGAGGCGATGGTGCAGTTCCTCGGGATGCCATGAAGCGATTGCGGGACTGGGGACGGCTGGCGGCGGGCGGGTTCCGCTGGGGTCGTCGTTCGGTCTATCTGGTCGTGGTGTTGGCGGCGGGTGCGCTTGGCTGGCTGCATCAAGTGGGGCTGCCCGGATTCGCGAAGGCGCCGTTGCTCGCGCAACTCGCCCAGCGCGGGCTGCAACTGGAGTTCGAGCGGCTGCGCCTGCGCCTCACGCGCGGCATTGTTGCCGAGAAGGTCCGCCTTGCGGGAATGGCCGAAGCCAACGGCCCGCGTCTGGAGGCGGATGACGTGCAGGTTCGGCTGGGCTGGGCGCGGATCCTCCAGGGACGCGCCCCGGAGGTGACGGCGTTGTTGGTACACGGGGCGCGGGTTGAGGTGCCCTTGACCGTTCCGGGCGCCACGAACGCCGCCCCCTTGGCGTTGGATCGGATCACCGCCCGGTTGTCCTTCGAGGGCACCAACGCCTGGGCCATCGAGGAGCTGTCGGCACGCGGCCTGCGCGGATCCGTGGTCGCCCGCGGCTCCGTCACCAACGTGGCCACCTGGCTCGCCCGGCGCCGCCAAGCCCCTCCACGCCCGCCGTCCGCCCCCCTTCGCTGGCAGGAACCCATGCAGGCCGCCGTTCGTTGGATGGAAGCCACCCGGTTCGATCGCGAGCCCGAGTTGGCCGTGGTCCTCAACCTCGACGCGTTGGACCCCGCGCAAGCCGTCGCGGAGGTGCGGTTGACGGCACATGGGGTTTCCAATGCGTGGGCCCAAGCCACCGCCGCCGCACTCCAGGTCCGGGTCCGGCCCATGGAGGGCACCTCGGGATGGTCTCGGGCCGAGATCGACGTGGGCGTGGAGGGCGCTCGGTCGCGGTGGCTGGACGCGGGAACCGCGCGTTGGATGGCCCAGGTGGACGTGAACGAGCGGCAACGCGCGCCCGGCCGGGCCGCCTGGTCGTTCACCGGGCGGGGCTTGCGCCGCATGGCCGCGGCGGCGGTGGAACTGGAGGCCGTCGAGGCCAGCGGGGTCACGGAACCCACCCGGCTGCGCGCCGGCGCCGAGGCGCCCTGGCGCTGGCCCGCCGCAGGGGAGCCGTGGGCCGTGTCCCGGCCCGAGGCCGACGGCTTTGTTTCCACGCTTCGCTTGGCCTTGCGCGACGGGCGCGCCACCTGGAGCACCAACGTCGCCGCCCTCGGCGAGGTCGCCATGGACTTGAGGGTCGAGCACGGCGTCCACGGATGGCGCGAGGCACGGGCCGACCTGGACGTGACCGGGCTGCGCTCGCCATGGACGGGCCTGGACGACGTCCGGCTGGGATGGGAAGCCACGCCCAACGCCCGGCCGCCCCGGACGGACGCGACGTGGGAATACCTGCGCCCGCTGGCGCACATCGATGCCTGTGGCTGGGTGGAGTCGGGTCGGCTGGACCTGCCGCGGGTGACGTTGGACAGCGTGTCGGCGTCGTGGGATTGGCTGGCCCCGTGGTTCTCGGCCGGGCCCTTCGAGGCGCGGTTCGGCGGCGGGTCCGTGGAAGGCGAGGGCGCCATGGACGTGTCGTCACGAAAGGCGTCGGCGACGGCCCGCTCGGACGCGGACCCCCACGTCATCGCCCCATGGCTGGCGCCGTCGGCACGCCAGCAACTCGCGACGTACACGTGGCCGTCCAATCGGCCGCCCCATTTTCAGGGGGCGGTGGGGATTCGGTTGCCACGATGGTCCGGCTTCGACAAGCCGACGCGCGAGGCGACCTTGGCGAACCTGACCTTGGACGCGGACCTGGACGTGGGGCCGCTGACGTTCCGGGGCATCCCGGTGGAGCACGCGCAGGGCCGGATCACGTATACGAACCGGGTGTGGGGCATCGGCCCGTTGGCCATCCGCAGGCCGGAGGGCAGGGCGTCGTTGCGGTACGAGAACGACGAGCGGACGCGGGAATACCACTTCGCGTTCGAGTCGGGATTGGCTCCCTCGATGGTCGGGCCGCTCCTGGACGAGAAGGGCCAACGGGAACTGGCGCGGGTCGTGTTGCCGGTGCCGCCGCGCATCGTGGGGGAAGCCTGGGGCCGCTGGGGCGCGCCGGAGCGGCTCGGGGTGCGTGCCCATGTCGTGGCCACCAACGCAACGGTGCGCGGCGAGCCCATCCAATGGGCCGAGGGCGACGTCGCGTTCACCAATGGCGTGGTGCGGTTCGCGGAGGTTCGGGCGCGGTCGGACGGGGAGGCGCACGTGCCCGGCGCGGCGTATGACACGGCGTCGAAGCTGCTCTCGTTCACGAACGCCCGGGCAACCGTCCCCGTGTGGCGCGTGACACGCATCATTGGCGCCAAGACGGCGGCGACGATGGAGCCCTATCGCTTTGCCACGCCGCCGCGGTCCGTCGTGGACGGCGTCGTCAACGTGAGGGGCCATGAGGGAACCAACATCCGGTTCGACATCGACGCGGACGAGTTCTCGTGGTGGAAGCTGCGCGGGACCCAGGTGACGGCCCGGGTGCGGTTCGTCGGGGAAACGCTGCGGATCGAGGGCATGCGAGCGGGGATTTACGGCGGCCGGGCCGCCGGAGACCTTCGATTTGACTGGTCCGGGCCCGGGCTGGACGCGGCGTACTCGATGGACCTGACGCTGACCAACGTGGGCCTGAGAAGCTTCCTCGCCGACGCATGGCCAGGCACCAACCGTCTCGAAGGAACGATGTCTGGACACGGCCGCGTCACCGCCGGGCGCACGAGCGACCCCAAGTCGGTCGTGGGCGATGGAAGGCTGGAGATGCGCGATGGCTACCTGTGGGGCTTGCCGGTGTTCGGGTTGTTCTCGCCCATGCTGGATGCCATCTCGCCGGGCTTGGGACAGACGCGGTTCACCTCCGGCACGGCCACCTACACGATGACCAACGGGCTGATACAAACCCGAGACCTGGAGATGCGGTCGCCCACGATGCGGTTGGCGTATGGGGGGACGGTGGACTTTGAGGGGAAGCTGGACGCGACGATGCAGGCGGAGTTGTTCCGCGACGCGCCGTTGATCGGGCGATGGATCAGCCTGGCCTTGTCGCCGGTGACGAAGCTCTTCGAGTACGAGGTGCGCGGGACGTTGGGACGCCCCCAGCCGGAGCCGCGGTACATTCCAAGGTTCCTGCTAATCCTGCTGAAGCCGGTGAGCCTGCTGCGCGAGTTGTTGCCCCACGACGACGAGACCAAGGCGGAACCACCGCCACGTCCCTGACAGGGCCATGCACGTCGGGGCGTACGCGTGCTCGGAGACTCGCCGACGCAGGTGTCTCAAAAAAAACTTCTAGAAACTTGTTGAACAAAAGGTGCACGCGGGGCAGCTTCTCCCCGTCGCCCGATTCCTAAGATTCAGTGATGGGAATCGAAGTTCTTTGGGTAGGAAAAATTTCGGAGTGCTCTCTAAAGGGTGCCTCCAACAGTTTTCCAAGGCGCCGTTGTTCAGCTCCTTGGAATCTCTACATAATCCTACTGAACTATTCTTGAAAATTCCCCGGGAAGTACGGTCATCCTCTGACTGGCTTCGCGGTTTGATTCGGACACCCCGGTTTCCAGCTTCGGCTGCGAAATCGGGGTGTCTTTTTTTTTGTTCCTCGACGTTTTCCGTGGGTTCCAACGGGGTGATGGCGATCCAGAATCCAAGGGCCGTCCCAGCCGATGGACTTGAACCTGAAATCGGCAGTCAATGAGGGTACCAAAACGAGTAAACGCCCTTCCCATCGGGTCGGATGGGCTCATGGACAGGAACCCAGGGGCTCACCCTGCGGGTGAGGTCAAGGTAGGCCCGGTTCGGCTGTAGGCCGGGTCCCCTGACCCGGCGCACCGGGCACGAGGCATCGCCACCGCCGCGTGAGGGCACGCGGCCTACAGACGGACCCACTGCCGTTTCTAGGTTGAACCGGCCATGCCCTGCGTTGGAACCGCCGGCGCCCACGGCGCGACTGATGCCAGCCCAACACAACGCCCCGGGTAGGCCACCCACAAACCCGCCAAGCCCACCCACCGAAAGCGTCGAGGCCCCTCTCACTTTCCAAAGTCCTTCCCGCCAACGTCCCAGTCCCAAGGCTCCGCCTCCGCGCCTGTTCCCCCTGATGACTCCCTCCCATTCCGCCCAACCACCTAAAAGGGAACAGCCGCGAAAATTGTTCGGCGGCGAGTGTAAGATTTCCGGGGTGAGCCGCGTTATATGAACGGAGGCTCCGTCTAACCCAACCAAACGAGCGGGCTGCGGACGCTCGACGTCCGCAGCCTTGTCTTCCTCGCCTCGTTCAGAACGCCACTGAGGCGCGGGAGCAACCCATCAGCCCACAGGCGTCGTGACCAGCGTCGCCGACGCTTTCCACGCCGATCAGGCCGATCGGCCAAAGCCCGCGCCGCCCGCCACAGGAGCATCCCACCCAACCAACCCTCACGCCGCCGCCCGCGAGGACTCGACCTTGGGCATCCCCAATGACAAGGGCTCGGGTAGCTGCGTGAACTCCGAGAACGCCCCAAACATCCGGCTGAAGTCCTTGTTGAGGTCGCCCGAAAGGCAATCGGTCAGGTCGTCGGCAACTCCGGGGTGGCGGTCCGTGACCGACTTGAAGCTGACGTTCGCGTCATAGAAGGCGTACACGAGCTTGCGCATGTTCTCGATGCTGTCGTGCATGGCCTTGGCGTAGCCGTTGAAGCTGGCGGCCGAGACGACCCCCGTCCCGAGGGCGCCGTGGATGGCATCGGCGGCCAGCACGCCGCTCTTGAGCGCCAGCATCATGCCGCTCGAGAAAACGGGGTCGAGAAACCCGTAGGCGTCGCCCACCAACACCAGCCCGTCGGCCGCGCAATGCTCGCTTCGGAACGTGTACTCCGCCGTCAGCCAATACTCGCCGCAGCACCGGCCCGGGGCGAGGTGGTCCTCGATCCAACGGTTTTCCTTCACCTCGCGATGAAAGATGGCCTCGGGATCCTTGATGCCGCCGCGCGTCAGGTACTTGCCCTCCGCCACCACGCCGACGCTCACGCGGTTGTTGTGCTGGGGGATGTACCAGAACCAGCCCTTGTCGGGGATGAACGCGACCGTGGTCCCGCCCTCGTCGATGCCCGGATCCCGCAAGGCGCCCTCGTAATACGTCCAAACAGCCACCTTGTTGAGCCGGGGGTCGCCCCGGCGCCACGCGTTGCGGCTGGCGGCCATCGCCTCGCGGCCCGTGGCATCCACGGTGACCGGTGCATGGACGGTGTATTCGCGCCCATCCCGCCCCCGCGCCCGCACCCCCACGTGGCGCCCATCGCCGTCCTTGAGCAACTCCAGGACCTCGGTTTCCTCCCGGACCTCAACACCCTTCTCGCGGGCGTTGTCCATGAGCATTTGGTCGAACTCGGACCGAAGGACCTGCCACGTCTGGGCGACGGTGTCGCGGTCGTACCGATTGAAGAAGTAGAACGGTTGGGAGGCCCTGCCGGAGGGGGAGATGAATTGGACGGAGTATTTCTTGGGGAAGGCGGAGGCCCGGAGGCGCGGGATCATGCCGATGCGGTCGAGCGCATGGAACGTGAAGGGGATGAGGGATTCGCCGATGTGATAGCGCGGGAATTTTTCGCGTTCGAGGACGAGGACGCGGCGCTGATGGAGGGCGAGGGCGGTGGCGGTGGCGCACCCGGCGGGGCCGGCGCCGACGACGACGGCGTCGAAGGTCTCGTTCATACGCAGACGTACTAATCGCAGCCCAAAAAAACGCCAAACCCTTTGTGGCCAATCCCCACCAACACGCCCGCCCCTCCCTAAACCGTCGCGCCCGCCCCTTCCCGTGCCCGGCTCCCATCCCCCTCCAACGCCACCGCCCGCGCCCTCAACCACCCCTCCACCGCCTCGATCTCCTCGTCCGGCGTCGAGGTTCCCGCCGTCAATCCCACCCGATCCCCCTCCCCAAACCACCCCGGGTCCAGCTCCGTCGCGTTCTCCACGTGATGCACCCTCGAACACCCCCCACGACACGTCTCCGCCAACCGCCGCGTGTTGTGGCTGTGACGCCCGCCCACCACCACCACCACCGTCGATGCCGCCGCCAATCGCTCCGCCGCCTCCTGACGGTCCTTCGTCGGCTGGCACACCGTGTCCCGATACACCACCTCCGACCCCGGAAACCGCGCCCGCATCCGCCCCACCAACCTCAACACCCAGCCCAACGGCTGCGTCGTCTGGCTCACCACCCCAAACCCCGCCCGTGACTCCAACCCGTCCACGTCCCCCTCCGTCAGGATCACGTCGCAACCCGGGTGATCCTCCGCCATGCCCCGGACCTCCACGTGGTTGCGTTGCCCGACGATCACGGGATGCAGCCCGCGGGCGACCAGGGCATCGAGGGCGGCATGCGCCTTGTGGACCAGGGGACAAGTGGTTTCCTGCACTTCGAGACCCAGTTCACGGAGCTGGCCCATCCGTGCCCGGGACGCGCCATGCGCCGTGATGAGGACGCGCCGCGTCGAGACGTCCGCCGGATCGTGCCGGGTGAGGACGCCATCGCGCCGGAGGGATTCCACGACGGCGGGGTTATGGACGAGGTCGCCCAGGATGGTGACGGGGCCGCGGGTGGCGGCGTCGCGGGCGTCGCGGACGGCGTCCCGGACGCCGAAGCACCAGCCGAGGTGGGCGGCACGTTGGATTCTCATGATGGTTTGCGTTGCAAAGTGAATGGGGACGACGCGGGTTGCGTGGGGCTCGTTGGGAATCGTCAGGCAGGCCGGGCGCTGTGAACGATGGCGGCCAGTCGCTCGATGTGCCCGGCAAAGGCATCGCGCCCCGCCTTGGTCAGGGCGAGGGTGGTGAGCGGCCGCGAGTCTTGATAGGCCTTGGTCACCGCAAGGTAGCCCGCCTCCTGAAGCGTGCGGACGTGGCTGATGAGGTTGCCGTCCGTCAGGTCCAACGCGTCACGGACCTCGGTGAACGACAGGTCCGGGCTGGCAGCCAACATGCTCATGATGGCAAGCCGCACGCGCTCATGGACCACCCGGTCGAGGCTGAGGATTTCCGATGGCTTCACGGGCGCCGGGAACGCTCGGTCGTGAACAAGTACAACCCATGGGCCAGGTGGCCGAGGCCGAACCCGCCCGCCATGGCGATGTGTGCATGGGCCACGGGTGGAAACTGGTTCAATGGGCACGTCCACCACAGCAGCAAGGCGCTGCCGCCTGCGAGGTACACCCAGCCCAGCCACCGGATACCCCGGGGCATGAAGAACCCGGCCGCGTGCAACGCGCACCCATACAGGATCATCCACAATGCCGGCAGCAGCCAGATCACGCGCCGCGCCCAATCCTCCCCCAACAGGAACGGGATGCTGATGAGAAACCCGGCAACCAATGGGGGAGCCATCGACATCGCCACGCGGCGGGCCGGTGGCGACCAAAACGGCTCGCGCTCGCGCACCGCCTGGCGCCGCGACGTCCAAAAGGCGATCGCGATCCCGACCATGGCGGTCGCAAGCCAGCACAGGGCGAAGGCCGTGGAGCCTTCGAGAGGCAACAGCCGATGGAGCGCGCCCGCCGCCAAGCCCAGGGCGCCCACCCCCAGGCTCGTGGGGGCCAGCGTGCGCCGATACAGGGCGGAACGTTCCATCAGGACGCGAATGGACTCGAGGTCGGAGCTGGCGTCGCGCGCGTTCATTCGCGATTCTTTGCCACGCAAAGCACCCCGAAGGCAAGCACGGTCTCGCCGTGTTGACCTCGCCCCGCGCCCCCATCGCCCACCCCTCCGATGAAAACATTGGCGCGGCGGGCCGACGCGTTGGTAGAACGAAGGGAGTTCCACGAAAGGCATAGCTTCATGAAGGCATCGAATGTCCGTCGCACGCGCCTGGCGTTCACGTTGATCGAGCTCCTCGTCGTGATCGCCATCATCGCGATCCTCGCGGGAATGCTCCTGCCCGCCTTGGCCAACGCCCGCGCCAAGGCCCTCAAGACCCTGTGCGCCAGCAACAGCAAGCAATGGACGCTCGCCGTCACCCTCTACGCCGGCGACAACAACAATGCCTTCCCGGACAACAGCGGCGGGGCCGGCTTCTCCTGGATGATGCCCACCATGTCCAACTTCTGGAACAACTACCTCATCAAGAACCGCCGCACGACCGCCAGGACCCAACGCCCCCAAAACGACGTCCTCTTCTGCCCCACCGACGTCTGGCATCGCGCCGCCGAGCGCGGGATGATCTCCAGCGACAACACCGCCCAGCTCATCGGCTACTTCTTCCTCCCCGGCCGTCGGACGGGTGACTCGGACGTCACCTCCGGCGCCCAGGGCACCGCCGAGTGGTTCTTCAAGAAGAAGCTCGATGGCCCGTTCGCCGCCGCCCCCATCCTCATCGACCGCCTCCAGGCCGTCGGCTCCAGGACCACCAACATGTACGACGCCAAGCTCGCCTGGACCACGGACTTCGAGGGCAAGAAGGTCTTCACCGCCGTCCATCGCATCGGCCGCGGCGCCCCCGATGGCGGCAACTTCTCCTTCGAGGATGGCCACACCGAATGGATCAAGGGTTCCCGCGTGTCCCTCGGGTCCGACTACGGCGGCTGGCAGTGCTTCTTCAAGATCCCCGTCGAAGTGCGCTGAGCGGGACGGCCACGCGGCCCGGCGGCGGCCGCCCCGCGTCCGGGCAGCCGTTCAACCGGTGCCGAACGCGCCTCGACATCGCACGACCCCGTTCCCCATCGTCGCCCCATGCCGGGTGACCCCTTGGATTGGAACCCCGTCCTCACGGTGTTCTGTTGCCTCGCCGCCTTTGCCATCGGGTTCTTGTGGAACCTCCTGGCAACCTGGCCGGGCATGAGACGCCTGCGGCGGGCCGCGAACGCCCATTGGTCCGAGCGTGCCCGCCTCGTCCATCCCTACCGGGGCGCGGCCGGCGTGGTGGCCACGTACCTGCCCGTCTCGCTGACCCTGGCATTGCAAATGGTGGCCTACCCGCCGATGGGAGCCGTCATCGCCACGGCTTGCATTGGATCAGCCGGGGCCATCCTGGGGTCGTTCCCCCTCTCGCGGCTCCTCGACCCGAGCTTCTCCTGGCGGGCATGGCCCGTGGCCTTCCGCTTTTGGCAACATCCCATGCTGCTGGTGTGGGCCATGGTGGCGGCGATGCCGGCCCGGATGGGCCCGATGGCATGGGGCGCCGTGGCCTTGCTGTTGGGATGGGTGGCCTTGGTCAACCTTCGCCCGGCGCGCTTTGCCATCGGGAAGGCCCAACGCATCCCCACCCCGCCCGAGCTGGAGGCCCGTGCCCGTGCCCTCGCGCAGGAAGCCAACGCCCCCTTGCGCGCCGTGCATGTCGTCCGGCACGGCGCGCCCAACGCCTGGGCCTTCCCCGTGTCCAGTGAGGTCGTCGTGTCCGAGAAGCTCCTGCAACACCTCACGACGGCCGAGATGGACTCCATCCTGCGCCACGAGGTGGACCACCTGCGCGAGCCCTCGGCGATGACGTGGGCCCGGATCGTCGCGGGCAACGCGCACCTCGCGCTCCTGTTCGCAAAGCCCGCCGTGTTCGCTTTCGGCATTCCGGGCCTCGGCCCCCTCATGCTCGCCTGGCTGCTCGTGCCCATCGGCGTCGGCCACTGGATCCGCCGCTTCGAGACCCGGGCCGACGCCCACGGGTCCAGCGTCGATCCCGCGACCTATGCCACCGCCCTGCTCAAGCTGCACGAGCTGGGCTTCATCCCCGCCGTCATCGAGGGGACCTCCACCCACCCCAACCTCTACGACCGCCTCTTGGCCTGCGGCGTGACGCCGGACTTCGAGCGACCCAAGCCCGCCAACCTCCTCACGCTCGGCGCCGTCCTCCCTTCGATCGCCTTCGGAATCCTCGTTGTGGTGTCCTTGGAGCAATGGCTCAAGGCAGCGCGCCTGTCGTAGTCCCAAGCCCGACGTGCCCGCCCCCTCACGGCGGAACCCGTGTCCCGAACCCTCGGAAGCCCCCCAAGCCCGTGGCAGCGCCGTCTCGGCACTGTCGGCAGCCCCCTTGCCCCGTAGCAAGAACCCCCTCTCCTCAATGTTTTAGCCTAGAAACGGCCGTCGAAGAGGATTTCAAGACGAGGAAAGGGCCCTCCCATCCGGGAGGATGGGCTCACGGGCAGGAACCCAAGGGCTCACCCTGCGAGTGAGGTCGTGGTGGGCTCGACGCGGCTGTAGGCCGGGTCCCCTGACCCGGCGCACCGGGCCTGCGGCATCGCCATCGCCGCGTGAGGGCACGCGGCCTACTGCCCAACTGCCGTTTCTAGGTCTAGGCGGGTTCCAACACGACGACTGCCAAGGGGAATCCAGGGCTCGCCCACCCATGGGTCACGCCCTCAGGCCGGAGTTGGGCCGCCGAGCCCTTGGACGAACGGCGATGGATGACGTGCCTTTTCCAAATCATCTGCCCGCGGCATGACCCAAGCCCACCCCCGAAAACGTCGAGGACCCAAAAAAGCCTTCAACCTTTCGCCCGCCTTCCCAAGACTCCGCCCCCGATGAGTTCGACGACCCTGCGGATTGCCGCCTTGGCGGGCGATGGCATTGGACCCGAAGTGATGCGCGAGGCCCTCAAGGTGCTGGGCGCCGCCGCGCGCGCGTTCCAACTACCCCTTCACGTGACCGAGGCCCCCGTCGGCTGGGCCGGCATCGACGCGGCCGGCAAGGCCCTCCCGGATGCCACCCTCGCCCTCTGCCGCGAGTCCGACGCGATCTTGTTCGGGTCCGTGGGCTTGCCCGACCGCGACCCCACGATCCCCAAGGAGGAACGCCCCGAGCGCGCCGCCCTTCTGCGCATCCGCAAGGAGTTCGGGTTGTTCGCCAACCTTCGCCCCGTCCAGTTGCCCAAGGCCTTGGCCCACAGTTGCCCGCTCAAGCCGGAACGACAGGGCGACGGCATCGACATCCTCGTCGTGCGCGAGCTCACCGGCGGGCTCTACTTCGGTCAGCCCAAGCGCACCGAGGACATCACGCTGGCCGACGGCACCCGGACCCAGCGCGCCATCGACACGCTGGTGTACACCACCCCCGAGATCGAGCGCATCGCCCGCGTCGCCTTCGCGTCCGCACGCCTGCGCCGACGCAAGGTCACCTCCATCGACAAGGCCAACGTCCTCGAAAACGGCGTCCTCTGGCGCGACACCGTCACGCGCATCGGCCGCGACTACCCGGACGTCGCCCTCGAGCACATGTTCGTGGACAACGCCGCCATGCAGTTCCTCCTCAAGCCCGCCCAGTTCGACGTCGTCCTGTGCGAGAACATGTTCGGCGACATCCTGAGCGACGAGGCCGCCGCCCTCGCGGGTTCGCTGGGCATGTTGCCCTCCGCCAGCCTCGGGGCCACCACCGGCGGGCGCACCTTCGGCTTCTACGAGCCGGCCGGCGGCACCGCACCCGACATCGCCGGCAAGGACCTAGCCAACCCCATCGCCCAGGTCCTCTCCGCCGCCCTCATGCTCCGCCACAGCTTCGGACGCGACGACGCCGCCAAGGCCATCGAGAACGCCGTCCTCAAGGCCATCCATGACGGCCTCCGCACCGGCGACATCTTCAACGCCGCCGACCCCGCTGCCCGCCGCGTCGGCACCCGCCAAATGGGCGACGCCATCGCGGCCGCCCTCGGCTGAGCGCCCGGCCTCGCGTGCGGATGAACCCGGAAACGGCAGTTGGGCCGTCTGTAGGCCGCGTGCCCTCACGCGGCGGCGGTGATGCCGCATGCCCGGTGCGCCGGGTCAGGGGACCCGGCCTACAGCCGTTGTGAGGATGAACCCTCCCGGGCAGGTGCCGCTTCGCCTCATGGCCCGGGCGTTGGCCCTTGGCATCGCCTGCCTCGCCTGGGCCGGTTGCCGCCATCATTCCCACCGGCCGCTGCTCCGACACGAGTTCCAGTCGGTGCAAATGGCCATCCCGTTCCGCATCGTCCTGTATGCACGGGACGGGCAACAGGCCACCAACGCCGCCCGCGCCGCGTGGGAACGCATCGGCCAGCTCAACCAATGCCTCAGTGACTACGACCCCGCATCCGAGCTGAGCCAACTCGGCGCCACCTCACCCCACCCACGGCCCGTGCCCGTCTCCGACGACCTGTACCGAGTGCTCCGGCGGGCGCAGGAGGTCAGCCAGGCGTCGGACGGGGCCTTCGACATCACGGTGGGCCCGTTGACCCAGCTTTGGCGGCGGTCGCGACGCCAACGCGAGCTTCCCGACGCGCCGCGCCTTCGGGCCGCCCGCGACGCCACCGGCTGGCAACACGTGACACTTCACGCCCGCCCGCGACCCGCCGCCCGGTTGCTCCGGGCCGGCATGCGCCTCGACGCCGGCGGCATCGCCAAGGGCTTCGCCCTCGACGAGGCCACGCGCGTCCTCCGAGCCCATGGCATTGGCTCCAGCCTTGTCTCGGGAGCCGGCGACATCGTCGTGACCGACCCGCCGCCCGGCGAGGACGGGTGGCGGATCGAGGTGGCCGCCCTCGACGTCCCGGGCGCGCCCGCGCCGCGTCGCCTCCTTCTCCGAAACACCAGCCTGTGCACCTCCGGCGACGTCTTCCAACACGTTGAAATTGGTGGCATCCGCTACTCCCACATCGTCGATCCACGGACCGGCCTGGGCCTCACCGACCATGGGCTCGTCACCGTCATCGGGCCCGATGGCATGACCACCGACGCCCTCTCCACCGCCATCTCGGTGGCGGGTCCGGGGCGTGCGGTGGACCTGGCGCAAAGACTCCGTGCGGAGGTCCTGTTCCTGCACAAGCCCGGCGAGAGGATCGAGTCCGTCGAATCGCCCGGCTTCGGCAGTGGGTCACGGTGGCACCACACGGCCCGATAGCCCCGGCGCACCCCGGCCGAACACGTCACCCCGTCGCCCCGCGCCGCGTCATCCCCTGACCGCCTTCCTTGCCCGACAGGCGCCAACATGGTGCCTGCTCTCGCCGGGGCAGCTTCCCGGAGGCCTCCGGAGCTTTCTTTCTCGCGAGCCAGAACTCTGGTGCCTCGACGTTTACGGTGGGGACACTCTGTCATCGCCTGGGCAAACGGCTTCGGGGAAGGCACGGCGCCCAACGCCCTCCGTCCGAGGGCTCGGCACCCCAAACGGGGCAGCCTCATGCCAGCCCAGGGGCAACACCCGGGTTCCCGCGCCCCCGACGCCATGAGCCCTGAATGGTGGCCCCAACCCGGCTCAGGGCATGAACCATGGGTTGGCCTACCCTTTCAGGGCGCGCGCCAGCGAAGCGGGTCACCACGTGGGCGCGAGTCCCACCGGTCGAGTGAGATGGTTCATGACCGAAACGCGACGTCCGGGATGAGGCCGTGAGGCCGAACCCAAAGCGGGACGTTGACGGAACGGTTGGGTTGCAACGAAGACAAGCCTCATCGAACGAGCCTCGACAAGGCTCGTATCCGGAAGCCGAGCCGCTGCCTTGACGGCGAAGGCTGCCATGCGACGCCCACCCATCGCCACGCAGGTGGAGGCCCTGCGAGACGGTGGTCGAGCCGATGAACCGGCGCGGCAACGCCTGGGGAGAGGGGTGTGGCGGAGGGGTCAGATCTGTAATGGTGACCATGCCCCGGTCATTGGGCGACGGGGCAACGGAGGACGCGGGGCCTGGGACCGGCCGGGAGGCAGGCGCCCTGACCCCAATGTCAAATATTAAGATCTGACCCCATTGCGGCCCACGGGCCCCATCGTCTCATACCTCGCGACTGAAACGAGGGGCAAGCTGAGGGGCCCTGGCAGCGCCCTGATTCCCGCAAAAAGGCGGGGAAGGCAGCCGTCAAGGCGGGTTCAGCCCTTGCGGCTCCGCCGAATCACCAGCCCCGCGAGGCCGGCAGCCACGGCTCCGACCAAGGTCCATTCGCCCGGTTCGGGGACGACGGCGATGCCGCCGAGGGTCGAAACGGGTGACGTCCAAGGCGCCCCGGAGTCCCTCACCACCGCGTAGGATGCATTCAGGTCCGTCGTGTACTTGGCAGTCACCGTGAAGTTGGCCGTGGGGGCGGACGCCGCATAGGCGTAGTTCTGGGTTCCCGGCTGGTTGGTGAAGAAGACCTCCACGTAGTCACCCGCGCCGACGCCGATGGGGGTCGTCAGGTTGGAGTACTTCCAAACATTTCCCGTCGCGCCGTTGGCCCCCGTAATCGATTGGCTGAAGACCCCGTTCTTGTACACGTCCACCGACTGCGCCGTTCCAAAGGGATTGTAGAGGCCGATGGAATCAATCTGGTAGTTGCCGGACACAACCGTGAAGCGGTCCAGAAACGTGACGCCAGTGTTGGCGGCGCCGCCCACCGATTCATTGGCGTGGACGATGCTCACGATCTGCGCTTGGGCAGACCAACCCACCAAGAGCACCGCTCCAATGGCAGGAATGTTATGCAATTTCCTCATATTGTTTGATTTTTAATAACTACTCTTTGGTATTATCAGCCACGGCCCCCAAGGCAAGTGGAAACATCGGCCCCGTGCATCCCGAATTCGTCGGCGCCATTGGGTTGGGAGGCGGGGATCTGACTGGTTCCGCAGGGGGAAGCTTGGAGTGGCGGCCGGCGACGTTCGCGCTCCCAGCATCATGCGATCCATGGAGTGCTCGGGAACACCGACAACTTCGTCATGAACCCACGTCGGGCCTGCTGGGATGAGTTCCCTTGGATGTGGTTGCAGAGATGAGGGTGGCATTCGGCCGAATCGGCACGGTCCTTTGCGCGCACCGTGCTGTGGCAGAGGGGTCTGCTGTGGCAGAGGGGTCAGATCTGTAACTTTGACAATGACCCGGTCATGGGGTGACGAGGCGACGGAGGACGCGGGGCCTGGGACCGGCCGGGAGGCAGGCGCCCTGGCCCAAATGTCAAAGATCCAGATCTGACCCCATTGCGGCCCCGCCCTCTCCCGTGGGCGGCCCGATTGACGCCGAATTATCATGATGGCAATTTGCCATCATGATCAAGACGCAGGTGCAAATCCCTGACGCGCTCTACCGCGAGGCCAAGCGCGTCGCGGCCGAATATGAGATGAGCCTGGCCGAGGTGGTCCGTCGGAGCCTGGAGCGGACCCTTCCCGCCTACCCGCCCCGTCGGCCGGAATGGCACCCTCCCGAGCCGATGAAGCTCGGGATGCGTGTCCGGGTGGAGGACGACGAGTGGCGCCTCCTAGCCAACGAGCCGGACTACGTTCCCCGCAATTCAAGGAGCCGGGCCAAATGACGGCGGTCGACACGAACGTGCTCTTCGCGTGGCTGAACCGGGACCACGCATGGCATGGGTTGGCGGCGGCTTGGATGATGCGGCAGGCGGACAACGCGGAGCTGGTGCTCTGCGAGCTGAGCTTGGTCGAGCTCTATGGCTTGCTGCGAAACCCGGCGGTGGTGCGGCACCCGTTGGACGCGCCGGCCGCCGTCGAGGTCATCCGTCGCCTGCGGAGCCATCCCGACTGGGAGTTGGTGGATTATCCCGGGGGGTTGATGGAGGAGGTTTGGTCTGCGGCCGGCCAGCCAGGCGTTGCACGGCGACGCATCTACAACCTACGCCTGGCGCTCGCGCTGCGGCATCACGGGGTCGCGGAACTGGCCACCACCAACCCCAAGGACTTTGATGGCCTCGGCTTCCGACGGGTGTGGAACCCGCTGGCAGATGGGTGAGCGGCCCCCCTTGCCCTGGGGCCTCGGCCGAGCTTCGCGACAACCCAGCGTGCCGTTTCCCTGCCGTGGGTTCAACCGTGGGCCCACCCCCAAGAGCGAAAGTTTCCCCGCCTTACACGGCGACGTCCGCCTTGATGGCCGGGTGCGGGTCGTAGCCCTCGAGCGTGAAGTCCTCGAAGACGAAGTCGGCGAGCTCGCGACGGGCGGGGTTGAGGTGCATGCGGGGCGACGGGCGCGGCTCGCGCGAGAGCTGGAGGCGCGCCTGCTCGAGGTGGTTCGCGTACAGGTGGACGTCGCCCAGCGTGTGGACGAAGTCGCCGGGCTTGAGGCCCGTGACCTGCGCCACCATGAGCGTGAGCAGGGCGTAGCTGGCGATGTTGAAGGGCACGCCGAGGAAGAGGTCCGCGCTCCGCTGGTACAACTGGCAGCTCAGCTCCCCGTCGAGGACGTAGAACTGGAACAGCGTGTGGCACGGCGGCAACGCCATGCCGTGGATCTCCGAAGGGTTCCACGCGCTGACGACCAGGCGGCGGCTGTCGGGCTTGCGCCGCAGCTCGTCCACGACCCACGCGATCTGGTCCACGGGCTTGCCATCGGCCCCGCGCCAGTCCCGCCATTGCGCGCCATAGACGCGGCCGAGGTCCCCGTTGGCGTCGGCCCACTCGTTCCAGATCGACACGCCGCGTTCCTGGAGCCAGCGCACGTTGGTGTCGCCCCGCAGGAACCACAGCAGCTCGTAGATGACGGACTTCACGTGGACCTTCTTGGTCGTCACCAAGGGGAAGCCATCAGCAAGCCGATAACGCGCCTGGGCCCCGAAGAGGCTGTAGGTGCCGGTGCCGGTGCGGTCGGGCTTGAAGCGTCCGTGCTCCAGCACCTGGCGAAGCAAGTCGTGGTAAGGGCGCATGGGCGGGGCGCGCGTTGGGGTCGCTCCGTGCGGCCTAGACGACGAAGTCCGAGGGGTCGATGGCGATGCGGCCGCCCTTGAGGACGGCCTCGTTGGCGCGGAGGGCCAGGACGGTGGCCTCGAGTCCGGACTTCCAGTCGGCGACGGGGCGGGTTCCGTCGTTGATGTTCTCGACGAAGCGCCCGAGCGCATATTGGAGGGGCGCCTCGGTCTGGGAGGCGGCCTCGGCCGGCTTCTTGCCCTGGGCGAGGATCTTGGTGGCGTTGGCCACGAGGGCGATGCCCGAGTCGTTGAGGAAGTCGTCCTTGCGGGCGTACACCTCCCAGCCCAGCAAGGGGGCGTCCGTCTCCTTGAACATCCAGGCCTTGTTGTCGCGGATGAGGACGGCGGCGTCGGACCCCGCGAACACGTCGTGCTCGCCCTCGAAGGAGTTGGCGAGGGTGGCGGAGAACGTGTGCCGGTAGCCGCCCGGGAACTCGGCCACGACGGTGACGGTGTCGGGGACGTCGCGGTCGTCGTTCCATTGCATCACGCCGCCGAGGCCATGGACGGCGACGGGGAGCGCGTCGTGGTACCACCGGGCGAGGTCGAGGCTATGGATGCCGACCTCGCCGGCGAGGCCCGGGGAGGTGTCGCGGTAGAGGCGCCAGTTGAGGGCCTTCTCGCGGTCGCCGTTGGGGGAGGAGCGCCGCCAGCTTTGCTTGCGGTTGCTTTGGCCGCGCGAGGTGGCGAGGCGGCCGGTGGCACCGGTGCGGATGAACTTGAGGACGTGGTGATGCTGGGGGTTCTCGCGCCATTGCAGTCCGGACTGGAACACCTGCTTGGCGGGGAGGGCCTTGGCGGCGGCGGCGATGGCCTTGGCGTCCGCCACGGTGTGGGCCAGGGGGGCCTCGAGATAGACGTGCTTGCCCGCCTGCATGGCGGCGAGGGCGATGTCCCGGTGCTGGTGCGACGGGGTGGCGATGATGACGGCCTGGACGTCGGGGCTGGACAGAACCTCGCGGTAATCCTGGACCTGCCGGGCCTGCGGCGCGGCCTCGGCGGCGCGGCGGAACGCCTGCTTGTAATGGTCGCACAAGGCCACGACGGGTGCGTTGGGCAGCTTGGCGAGGGTGGTGACGATGTCGCGGCCATGGCTGCCGAGCCCGATGACGGCGCACTTCACGGGCGGGCCAGGAGGCTTCTCCTTGTAGCTGGGGTCGGCCTTGGGCGGGGGCAACGTCTTGCCGTCACCGGCCGCCTGCGCGGCGGCCTTTTCCGCCTCCTGAGCCGTCAGCGGGACGCCGCCCATCGCCGCAAGGAATGCCGCGACCGAACCCGCCTTCACGAAGCCGCGCCGGTTCAGGTCCGGCCCCCCTGTGGATGCATCGCCCATGGACATGGGTTCAGACTGCCCAAGGCGCCGTCGGCCTGCCAGCCCGGAGCGTCACGAAGGTCGCATGCCCATGCCGTTTGCGGCGCTCCGGACCACCACCGTTGGCGGCGAAGCGGCCTAGTGCCTGAAGTGGCGGTGCCCGGTGAAGACCATGGCGACGCCGCGAGCGTCGGCGGCGGCGATGACCTCGGCGTCGCGCATGGAGCCGCCCGGCTGGATGGCGGCGGTCGCTCCCGCCTCGGCGGCGGCCACGAGGCCGTCGGGGAAGGGGAAGAATGCATCGCTGCACACGACGGAGCCCTGGAGGGGCAATGCGGCCTCCCCGGCCTTCCAGACGGCGATGCGGGAGGAGTCCACGCGGCTCATTTGCCCGGCGCCAATCCCGAGGGTCTGGGTGGCGTTGGCATAGACGATGGCGTTGGACTTCACATGCTTGACCACGCGCCATCCAAAGAGGAGCGCCTCCAGCTCCCTGGGCGTCGGGGCGCGTTGGGTGACGACGCGAAGGTCGGCGGCGGTCGTGAGGCGAAGGTCCCGTTCCTGCCAGAGGAAGGAGCGGGCGCCCACGGAGCGGACGTCTCCCCCGGCGGCGGCGGCGGGGCTGCCCAGGTAGCGCAGGAGGCGAAGGTTCTTCTTCTGCTGGAGGACCGCGAGCGCGTCGGGCTCGAAGGCGGGGGCCACGATGACCTCGGAAAAGATGCCCGCGATGGCCTCGGCGCAGGCGAGGTCGAGGGGGTGGTTGACGGCGATGATGCCGCCGAAGGGGGCTTGGCGGTCGGTGGCGTAGGCGCGGTCCCATGCCTCGCGGAGGGTGGCTCCACGGCCGACGCCGCAGGGGTTGGTGTGCTTGAGGATGGCGAGGGTGGGCCCCTCGTTGCCGAACTCGGAGATGAGGGCGACGGCGGCCGTGAGGTCGAGGATGTTGTTGTAGGAAAGCTCCTTGCCGTGGAGCTGCTGGTAATGGTCGTGGAACGGGCCGTACAAGGCTGCCTTTTGGTGCGGGTTCTCGCCGTAGCGCAGGGGCTGGGCGAGGGGAGCGACCACGGAGAGCACGGGTGCGGGTTGATCCGGGGGCGAGAACTCGCGGGACAGGTGGGTGGCGATGGCGGCGTCGTAGGCGGCCGTGCGCGCGAAGACCTTGGCGGCGAGGCGACGGCGCAGCCCGAGGGTCGTGCCGCCGTCCCGAGCCACCTCGGCGGCCACCGCCGGGTAGTCCGCGGGATCGACCACCACCGTCACGGATTCGTGGTTCTTGGCGGCCGACCGCAACATGGAGGGGCCGCCAATGTCGATGTTCTCGATGGCGTCATGGAGCGTGACCCCGGGGCGGGCGACCGTGGACTCGAAGGGGTAGAGGTTGACGACGACGAGGTCGATGGGAGCGATGCCGTGCTCGGCGACGGTGCGTTCGTGCTCGGGGTTGCCGCGCAGGTACAGCAGGCCCCCGTGGACGCGCGGGTGCAGCGTCTTCACCCGGCCATCGAGCATCTCGGGAAAGCCGGTGTGGTCGGACAGGTCCCTGACCGAGAGCCCCGCGTCACGCAGCGCCCTCGCCGTGCCGCCCGTGGAAATCAACTCCACGCCAGCCGAGGCGAGGACGCGTGCGAGTTCAACAAGACCGGTCTTGTCGGACACCGAGAGGAGGGCGCGTTGGATGCGAGACATGGGACGGACGGGATCAGGCGTTGCCAAAAAAATTCCTCCCTCCGCTAACGGAGGGAGGAGGTAAAACTGCCGGCCGGTGGTGGAGCCGAGGGGATTCGAACCCCTGACCCCCACAATGCCATTGTGGTGCTCTACCAACTGAGCTACGACCCCAACGGCCGGTAAAGGCTGCGCATTGTGAGGATGTCGTCGCGCGAGTCAACCATGGGTTTTTACCACACGAGCGGCGAGCGGCGAGCGGGGCGCGGGCCATGCGGGGTGGACGCGAGCATCCGAGCGATGCCATCGGTCGTTCACTCCGCCTTTCCGACCGGTCTCACGCCGGATCCCACGCGGCGGGTCAACGAGTCACCCAAGTCCAGGCGGGCCTCCTCCGCGTGCCGCAGCAACGACTGAACCACCTCGGGATGCATGCCCGCCACGTTGTGGCGTTCCCCGGGATCCCCGGCGAGGTCGTACAATTCCAGTCCCACCGGCAACGGCCGGTAGGAGGCCGGGGTTCCGTTGGTGCCGCCCCGTCCATTGGCGAGCGTTTGCGAGCGATGGGGCAGGAACAGCTTCCACGACCCCGCGATCACGGCCTGCAGCTCGCCCATGCCGTAGTAAATGAAGTAGGCCGGGTGCGGGTTTCGAGCCCCGTGCCGTCCCTCAATCACGGGCCAGACATCCCGGCCGTCGATCCGGCGGGCGGGCGGCGGCGCGCCCACCAGGCCGGCGACGGTTGGCAGCACGTCGATGGTCATCCAGGGCTCGTCGCTGACCCGCCCCGCCGGGACGCGGCCCGGCCAGCGCACGATGCAGGGCACGCGGATGCCGCCCTCGAAGCTGGTCCCCTTGCCCTCGCGGAACGGCCCGGCGGACCCCGCGTGGTTGCCGTAGCTCAGCCAGGGCCCGTTGTCCGACGTGAAGATCACGAGCGTGTCGTCGTCGATGCCCTGCCGCCGCAGCTCGCCCAGCACCGCGCCCACGGACGCGTCAATTTCCTCGATCACGTCGCCTAACGCCCCGCGCTTGGAGCGCCCGCGGAAGTCCTTGCCTGCGAAGATGGGCACGTGCGGCATCGAGTGGGCCAGGTACAGGAAGAAGGGCCGCCCGGCGTTCCTGCGGATGAAGTCCACGGCCCGCTCCGTGTAGCGCCGGGTCAACCGGGACTGGTCCGGCATCTCCTCGACGACGCGATCGCCGTCGATCAACGGGAGGGGAGGGTAGGTGTCCTTCGGGGCCGTGGGGTGGCTGGGCCACATGTCGTTCGAGTAGGGCAACCCGAGGTATTCATCGAAGCCCTGGCGCGTGGGCAGCAACGCAGCGGGCCGCCCCAGGTGCCACTTGCCCACGATCGCCGTCGCGTAGCCGCGCCCCTTCAGCACCTCCGCGAGCGTCGTCTCGTCGGGATGCAGCCCGATGGGTTGCTTGGGCCCCAGGGCGCCGTGGATGCCCAAGCGGTTGGGATAGCAACCGGTCAGCAACGCGGCCCGCGAGGCCGAGCACACGGCCTGGGCCACGTAGAACCGGGTGAAGCGCGATCCCTCCCGCGCCATGCGGTCCAAGTGCGGCGTCCGGATGCCCTGCGCGCCTTGGCAGCCCAGGTCGCCCCAGCCGAGGTCGTCGCAGAAGACGACCACGACGTTTGGGAGACGCGCCTCCCGCGGGACGGCCCCCGCATGTCCGGTGGCCATGGAACCCGCCAACCACCCCGCCAAGCACAGTCCCAGCCACGTTCTCGTGCTCATGGTGCCTCCGTGCCTTCGGTGGCGGCGTCGGGCGGCGCGGGCCGCAGCGACTCCAGCTCGCGTTCCAGCTCTTGCACGCGGCGCAGGAGCTCCGGCAGCCTCTCGATCGCCAGCAACTGTCGCTTCGTGACCCGGTCCGGCTGGGCTGGCGACCCCATCCACTTCTGGCCCTCGGGGATGTGGTGCATGACGCCCGACTGTGCCGCCAGCACGACGCGGTCCCCGATGCGCAGGTGCCCCGCGATGCCCACCTGGCCCGCCACCGTCACGTAGTCCCCGATCCGCGTGGAGCCCGCGATCCCCACCTGCGCGACGAGGATCGTGTGTTCCCCGATGGCGACGTTGTGGGCAATCTGGACCAAGTTGTCGATCTTGGTCCCGCGGCCGATCACGGTCGCGCCCAGCGCCGCCCGGTCGATGGTCGTGTTGGACCCGATCTCCACGTCGTCATGCACCACCACCTGCCCCACCTGCGGGACCTTTCGATGCTCCCCACCGTCCAGCACGTATCCGAAGCCGTCCGCGCCCACCACGGTCCCGGCATGGATTCGGACGCGTCGTCCGAGGTGGGTCCGCTGGTACAACGTCACGTGCGGATGCAACCGCGATCCCTCCCCCACGGTGCAGTCGTCGCCGACGCAAACATGCGCCATCAAGACGGCGCCCGCGCCGATGCGCGACCGCTCCCCCACCACGCAGTACGGGCCCACGTGCGCCGCAGCATCCACCGTCGCCGAGGCGGAGACCACGGCCGTCGGGTGCACCCCGGGCACCGTCACGGGCTCCGGGAAGAACAGCGGCAGCACCTTTGCGAACGCCACCCGGGCGTGGGTCACGCGCAGCAGCGTCTTTCCCTCGGCTGCAAAGTCCCCGGAAACAAGGATGGCGGACGCGAAGCTTGCCTTGGCGCGGAGGAAGTACGCCTCGTTCTCGGCGAACGTCAGGTCGCCGGGCTTCGCCGAGTCCGCCGGCGCGAACCCCGAGATGACTTGGTCTGGGTTGCCAACGACAACGGCCCCGATGGCCTCGGCGATCTGGCGGGTGGTGAAGGAGGGCATTCGAGGAGACGTTGGGATGGGTTGGCCAAGGCTTAGAGCCCGCGACGCGACGCGATGACGTTTTGTGGGCCAAGCACGATGACGCGGGGCGTCCATCCGTCGGCGGCGGCCTCGTCCACCTCCGTGAACGACATGATGGTGATGCGGTCGCCCGGCTTCCCGAGGTGGGCCACGGCGCCATTGAGCTCGATGGCCCCCGACCCTCGGGGCCCGCGGATGACGTAGGTTTCCCAGCGGGCTCCGTTGGCCATGTTGGAGCACAGGATGCGCTCGTGGGCCCGTAGCCCGGCGGCCTCCATCAAGTCCTCGGCGATCGTCAGGGAACCCTCGTAGTCCACGCTGGCGGCGGTGACGGTGGCTTGGTGGACCTTGGACTTGAGGAGATGAAGCAACATGCGGTGAAAACGCGTTTTGGGGACGGCCAGCAAGGAATTCGCGCTGGGGTCCGGCCCTCGCCGCGCCCCACCGTCCACCTGCGGAAACGATACCGTGAAGCCCACGCCGGACAACCACGGATTCCCGGCCCCAGCGCCACGTCACGCTTCACGGGACCCTTTCTGGGGCAAGGCCGCGTCCCTCGCCGATCGGCGACCAGCGCGGGTTGCCATGCATCCCGACCTCGCATGTCGGCCCTGGTCTCCGCTGGGGGCCCCCACGGTGCCCGTGGATTTTGGGCAGGCCCGTGACGATTCGGTGGGATGGGTCGGCAGCGGCGCGATGGGAGGGTGCTGCCTCAATCCACCAGCAGGGCACGTTGCCACGGCAACAGGCCGTCCCATGCATCCGCATCGTTCCGGCCGAGGGCGAACAAGGTGGCCTTGGACGCGATCAACGTGGGGTCGATCCCGAGCTCCTCGGCGCGCCGGTCTCGCACCTTGCGAAGGTCTTCCGCCCGGTCCAGCTCCGCCGTCGTCATGCGGCGCGACCGTGCGCGGACGTGGACGGGGCGGTCGGTGGCGGGGACCTCGAGGCCGCGTCCGATGGCCTCCGTGAGGCCGTGTCGCCGCCGCGAGGTGAGGAAAGGAGGCAGCTTGATGCCCCGGGCGTCTTGCTTGAGGGACGCCTGGTCCGCGAGGTCGCTCAAGGCCTCGTGACGCAGGATGAAGAAGGGGGGCTTGTTGCTGCGAACCGCCTCCTTTTCCCTCCAGTGCCAAAGCTCGCGCAGGACCGCCAGCCCGAGCGGGTCCAGACGGTCGTGCCCCTTGATCCTCCAAACCTGGTCCAGGTCCACCTGGCCGGGACGCGCGCATTCCTCGATCAGCCGCGCGCACGTCTGCCGATGCCAGTCCAGCCTCCCGAGTTCATGAAGCCGCCGGCGCATGGCCTCCGCCAGCTCGTGCAGGAAACGGACGTCGTTCAACGCATACTCCACCATCCGGTCCGTCAGCGGTCGCCGGCCCCAGTTCGCCTTCTGGGCCCCCTTCTCCAGCGTGACCCCCAGGTATTGCGTGAGGCAATCGTTCAGCCCGAACCGCTTGTCGCCCAGCAGCCGTGCCGCCCACATCGTGTCGAAGATGGCGGAGGGGCGGAAATGGTGTCCCTGGAACAGCAGCCGGAGGTCGTAGTCCGCCGCATGGAAGATCACCTCGCGCTCGTCCAGCGCCTCCCAGAGAGGCTCCAGGTGAAGGTCAGCCAAGGGATCAATCAACACGGCCTCGCCCGGGGTGGCGAGCTGGAGCAGGCAGAGCTTTTCCGGATACGCGTGCAACGAGTCCGCCTCGGTGTCCAAGGCCACCCACGCGGCCTGGCGCACCCGGTCGCTCAACGCCCGCAATGATTCCGTCCCGTCAATCACTTGGGGAATCATGGCCGGGTGCGTCGCAGAAAGTGAACATCCTTTTCCCGAAAATGACACGTTCGCGGCCGTTGGGTGGCATCCGGTTGCAGGGCCTCCGGCGCCTCATTCCCAGCCCCCGCCGAGGGCCTTCACGAGGCGGACGGCGGCGACGTGTTGGAGGGCGACGGCCTGGACGCGGCGGAGGGCGGACTCGTGGCGGGCGTGCTCGGCCTCGATCCACTCGGAACGACTCGTGATGCCGGCGTCGAGGCGTTGGCGGGCCAAGGCGGCGGCGGCGGCGACCTGATCGGCGACGTTGGCCAAGGCATCGGCCTGCTCGGCACGGCGACGCACCTGGGCCAGCGACGCCTCGACGTCCCGAACGGCTCCCAGGACGGCCTGGCGATAGCGCGCGACGGCCTCCTCGCGCCCCGCCTTGGCATGGCGAACGCGCGCCCCTGCCAACGCGTACCCGGTCAGGGGAAGGCTCACGCTCGGCCCGACGGACCATGTCCGGCTGTCGGCGGAGAACAACGAGTCGATGTCGCGGCTGAGCTGCCCGCCGCTGCCGGTGAGCCGGATGGAGGGAAAATAGGCGGCCATCGCCACGCCGATCTCCGCATTCCGTGCGGCGACCATGCGCTCGGCGGCGGCCACGTCCGGCCGACGTTCCAGCAGGTGGGCGGGCAACCCGGCCGGGATGGCGGCCGGGGGGCGCTCGTGCATGGGCGCCTCGGGCAACACGACGGCTCCCGCCACCTGGCCGCAGAGGAATGCAAGGTTCGCGGCTGCCTCCTCTCGCGCGCGGGTGGCGTCTGCGAGGGCCGCGGCCGCCGCCGCGCGTTCGCTACGGGCGCGCTGGGCGACGGCCTCGGTGATGACGCCGGCCGCGAGCCGTTGCTGGGCGAGGCCGACGCCCTCGTCGCGCAACCGGAGCATGGCGCGGTGCGCGGCGACCTCGGCGTCGAGGGAGCGGATGGCGAAGTACTGGGCGGCGACGTCGGCGGAAAGGGACAGGGAAAGGTTGTTGAACTCGGCGTCGGTGGCGGCGGCCTCGGCGCGGGAGGACTCGACCATGCGACGGACCTTGCCCCAGAGGTCGAGCTCGTAGGAGAGGTCGAAGCCGATGGAGGTGCCGTCGAAGGTGGCGGGCGGGATGCTGACGGGGATGGGGGTAGGCAGGTTGCCGGAGGTGCGCTGGCGCTCGAAGCCGGAGCGAAGCCGTGCGTCGGGGAACAGGTCCACGGCGGAGGCGCGTGCGCGTGCGCGGGCCTGCTGGACGCGGGCGAGGGCGGCCTGGAGGCCCGGGCTGGACTGGAGCGCCCGGGTCTCCAGGTCGTCGAGGACGGGGTCGTTGAACACGCGCCACCATGCGCCCTTGGGCACGTGGTCCATGGGCTGGGCGGGTTGCCAGCTCCACTGGGTCGGGACGACGGCGGACACGTTGGGCTTACGGTGGTCGGGCCCGACGGGATGGACGCAGGACGAGACGAGGGCCGCGGCGGACGCGAGGGCGGCTGCGGCGAGGGCCTTGGCGGCGTGGCGGCGGGCTTGGGGCTTCATGGGGCCGATCCTCCCGGGGCGGGCCGGCCGCGCTGCAGGCGGCCGGCGAGGTCGTCGAACACGGTATAGAACACGGGGGTGGCGAGGAGGGTGAGGAGGAGGGAGAGCAACTGTCCGCCGAGGATGACGCCGGCCGTGGCGTTGTTGAAGGCGGCGCCGACGCCGCGGGCGAGCATCATGGGGACCATGCCGGCCACGAAGGCGAGGGTGGTCATGAGGATGGGGCGGAGGCGTTCCTTGTTGGCGAGGAGGACGGCCTCGGTGCGGCCGAGCCCCTTCTCGCGGAGCTGGTTGGCGTGGTCGATCTGGAGGATGCCGTTCTTCTTCACCATCCCGAAGAGGACCAGGATGCCGAGCATGGAGAAGATGTTGACGGACTGGCCGAAGAGGATGAGCGAGAAGACGGCGAAGGGGAGCGTGAGGGGGAGGGCGATGAGGATGGTGACGGGGTGGATCCAGCTCTCGAACTGGGCGGCGAGGATGAGGTACATGAAGACGAAGGCCATGAGGAAGGCGGTGAGGAAGGCGACGCCGGCCTTGGCCATCTCCTTGGTGCGGCCTGCGGAGCCGAACTGGTAGTCGGGGGGCAGGTTGGCCTTGCGGACGGCGGCCTCGATGCCGGCCAGGATCTGGGTCTCGCCGAAGCCGGGCGCGTTGTTGGCGGTGATCATCACCTGGCGGCGGCGGTTGAGCCGGTGGATCTCGGCGGGGCCGTCGCCGGGCTCGAGGCGAACCACGTTGTCCAAGGGCACCGGCCCGGCGGTCGCGGACGGGACCGCGAGCGTGGAGAGGACCTCGGCACGATTCCGGAACGGCTCGGCGGCGCGCACGTGGATGTCGTACTGCTCGCCGCCCTCGTCATAGGTGGACACCTTCATGCCCCCCACGAACAGGCGCAGGGCGGCGGAAAGGTCGGACACGGCGACGCCGAGCTGGCCGGCGCGGCTGCGGTCCATGCGGGCGACGATCTCGGGCTTGCCGGGGATGAGGTTGGAGTCGAGGTCGCGGATGCCTGGGATTTGGCGGGCGTCCTGGAGGACCTGGGCGGTGACGTCGAGGAGGCGGGCGATGTCCGGGCCCGAGATGAAGTACTGGACGTTGGCGGTGGACATGCCGGTGTTGAAGGGCGGCACGGAGAGCACGGTGATGCGCCATTCCTGCGGGTGGCGCGGGACGACGTCGCGGCGGACGCGGTCCATGATGTCCTCCTGGGTGGCCTTGCGGGCCTCGGGCGGGACGAGCCGGACGTAGATGCCGGCCACGTTGGCGGTGCGTTGCTCGTTGTCGCCGATGGTGAGGAGGGTGGACTCGACGCCGGGGATGGAGCGGATGTCGCGGGCGACGCGCTCGGCGAGGAGGTCGGTCATGGCGAGGGTGGAGCCCTCGGGGGCGCGGAGGTTGACGACGAACTCGGCCTCCTCGACGGGCGGCAGGAAGTCCTTCTTCACGGCCTTGAGGAGAGGCGGCAACGAGGCGAGGACGACGACGCAGGTGGCCACGACGACCCACCGGCGGCGCAGGGAGAAGGCCAGGAGCACCAGGTAGAGGCGCTCGACGGGCTTGTAGGCGACATCGACGACGCGGGTCATGGCGCGGTCCAGGCGGCTGGCGTGGCCGTGCGGGCGGAGCATCCGCGCGGCCAGCGTGGGCGCGAGCGTGAAGCTCACCAGCAACGACACGGCGATGGCGAAGGCCATCGTGAGGCCAAAGCTCTTGAGGAACATGCCCACGATCCCGCCCAGGAAGGCCACGGGCACGAACACGGCGAGCAGGGACAAGGTCGTGGCCATGACGGCGAGGCCGATTTCCTGGGTGCCGCTGATGGCGGCCTCGTAGGGCGTGGAGCCCTTCTCCTCCATGTGCCGGAAGATGTTCTCCACGACGATGATGGCGTCGTCGATGACGATGCCCACGGCGAGGGCGAGGGCGACAAGGCTGATTTGGTTGAGGGTGACGTCCTGGGCCCACATGACGCCGAAGGCGGCGATGATCGAGGTGGGGATGGCGAGGGCGGAGATGACGGTGGCGCGGGCGTTGCCGAGGAAGAGGAGGACGACGAAGGCGGCGAAGACGGCGCCCAGGACGAGGTGCTCCTTGACGGCGTGCACGCTGGTGCGGATGACGCGGGAGTTGTCGCGGGCGACCTCGACGGCGTAGCCCCTGGGCAGGAGGCCGCGTTCCTCCGCGAGGCGTTCCACCACGGCATCGACGACGCCAATGGTGTTCGCGCCGGACTGCTTCCGGATGGAGAGCACGACGGAGGGCACGCCGCTGCGCCGGGCGACGGTGCGGGGCTCCTCCTCGCCATCCTCGACGGCGGCGACGTCGGAGAGTCGCACCAGGCCGCCGTCGCGCTGTGACACCACGAGGCGCGCCAGCTCGTCGATGGAGGCCGCCTTGCCTGCCACGCGCAGGCCCGACTCGTGGCCGGCGTCCTTCACCATGCCCGCCGGGATTTGGACGTTCTGGGAGCGGAGGGCGCGCTGGACGTCCACGGCGGTGAGGCCATGGGACTGGAGCCGGACGGGGTCAAGGCGCACGTTCACCTGGCGCTTTCGGCCTCCTATCACGCGCACCTGCCCCACGCCGGGCACGCTTTCAAGCCGTCGGCGCAGGACCTTGTCGGCGTACTCGGTGATCTCGCGCACCGGCCGGTCGGCGACCAGCGCGAGGTTGAGGATCGGGGAGGCGTCGGGGTCGAGCTTCTCGATGATGGGCGGGTCGGCGTCGTCTGGCAGGTCGGCGAGGATCTGGTTGACGCGGTCGCGCACCTCCTGGGCGGCGACGTCGATGTTCTTCTCGAGCAGGAACGTCACGAGCACCTGGGAGACGCCCTCGCTGGACGTCGAGTGGACCTCGTCGATGCCCGCCACCGTGTTGACGGCCTCCTCGATCTTGTCGGTCACCTCCGTCTCGATCTCGCGGGGCGTCGCGCCCGGCAGGCGCGTGACGACGGAGACCGTGGGGAAGTCGATCTTGGGGAAGCGGTCCACCTCCAGCCGGGAGTAGCCCAGCAACCCCACGACGAGGAAGACGAGGACGATGACGCTGGCCAGGACGGGGCGTCGGACGGAAATCGCGGCGAGCCACTGCATGGTTGCGCGGGGTCAGGGCTTGCCAACGCGTACCGGGACGCCATCGGACAGGGGTCCGTCGGCGGTGGTGACGACTTGGTCGGACCGGGACAGGCCGCGGCGGACCTCGACCCAGCCCTCGCCGGACTCGCCCACCTCGACGAGCCGCTCCTCGGCGGCGTCCGAGGCGACGACAAACACGCTGCGACGGCTGCCGTCGGCATGGAGCGCGCTGGCTGGCACGACGAGGCCGGCGGTCTCCTTGGACGCGATTTTGGCGTCGGCGAAATAGCCGGGCCGTAGGCGGCCGTCGCGGTTGTCCACGTCGGCCTCCACGACGAGGTCGCGGGCGGACTTGCGGACGGCGGCGCCCACGTGGCGGATGGTTCCATGGAATTGGGACCCTGGAAGGGCGGCAACCGTGAACGCGACGGCCTGGCCCTCCTTCACGTCCCCTGCCGATGTCTCGGGCACGTTGAGGACGAGGCGTAGCCGGGACACCTCGACGATGCGGGCGACGACCGAGTCTGGCTTCAGCATCTCGCCGGGCTCGGCCAAGCGCTCGGCCACGATCCCTGCGAAGGGCGCGCGGACCACGGCGTCATCCAGCGTCTTGCGTGCGAGGTCCCGACGGGCGGTGACGGCCAGCACGTCGGCCTCGCGGACGGCAAGGTCGGCCTCCATCCGGCGGAAGTCCGCCTCGGCGACGGCCTTGGAGCCCACAAGGGGCGCGTGGCGTTCCACCTCGCTGCGGGCGAGCTGGAGGCGGGCGTTGGCCAGGGCGAGGGCGGCCTCGGCCTCCTGAAGGGCCAAGGTTGAGGAACGGTCATCCACGCGCACGAGGATGGCCCCGGCCTCCACCATGGCTCCACGTTCAAACGCGGCCTCGCGGACCTTGCCGGTCGTGTCGGCAGCGATGCGCGCGTCGCGCAGGCCCTCGAGTTGCCCCGTCACGCGCAGGTGACGGGCGATGGGTCTTTCGACGACGGGCCCGACCTGGACGCCCACGACTCGGGCCGAGGCGGGTGGGGGGGTGGCGGTGGCGTCAGGCTCGGCGGGCGAGCGGTCCTTGCATCCGGCCGTCGTCATCAGGGCGAGCCCCGCCAACCACGCGAGCGGGCAGGGTCCACGCTGGTTCGTGATGCCCGGCATCCGGGCGCTTCTTGCCTTCATCAGGGGTGTCATCCGAGCCCCCGATGGGGCGCCGTGCGCCGCCAAGGAGGGGAATTGTCGCGGCACGAGGCAGAGGAGCGCCGGGCCGTGGCATGCGGAGCGTCCCAAGCCCAGCCGGGCCGGGTCAACCCTTGGGAAGCCGCGCCCTGCCAAGCCTTGCGAAACCGGGAGCCCCCGCGAGCCGGAAGGGATGCCCGCTTGGCCCTTGGAACTGGGGCTAGCGGGTGGTTCGGACGGAGACGTGGCGGGCCTCGGGAAGGATGAACTTCTTGACCTCCACGGTGGCGTGGGCGACGCCGAAGTCGGCGACCACCATGCCCGCGATCTCGGAGGCCAGGGACTCAATCAAGCGCCAGCTGCGGCCCTCGCCCATGCGGAGGATGCGACGGCTGACGGCGTAGTAGTCGATGGTGCGGCGCAGGTCGTCGGAGGCGGCGGCGGCGGAGAAGTCGTGCTGCATCTCGACGTCGATGAGGAGCCGCTGTGGCCGCTCGCGTTCCTGGTCGGGGACGCCCACGTGAAAATGCACCTCCAGGTCGCGGATCGAGATGGTGTCCATGGGCCTGAGGCTATCGCGGGTTGACGCGATGGGCACGCGGTTCCTTGGGGAGATGGGGACGGAGCCGGGACGGCTCCGCCACGTTGTTGGGTCGCAGTCGGGACGGCTCCGCCACGTTGCGGGGGGAGTGGCGGCTTACCGGACGGAGTTGGTGGTGCCCTTTTGGATGGGGGCGCGGCGGAAGGAGGGGACGCGATTGGTGGGGGCGATGTCATCCGGGAGGATGGGCTCGACGACGGAGCGTTGGAACTCGTCGGGCTTGAGCTCCTTTTGGAAGCGGGAGTTGCGGATCATGTCGTCGGTGATCTTGCGTGGGTCCTCGAGGGGGATGGGGTCCTGTGGGTTGGCGAGGACGAGGGGGGTGAGGAAGATGAGGAGCTCCTTGCGCTCGCGGGTGGTCTTGGTGGAGCGGAAGAGGACGCCGAGGTAGGGAATCTCGCCGAGGACGGGCATCTTTTTGACGCGGCGATCGTCGGTGGTGGAGATGAGGCCGCCGATGATGATGGTTTGGCCGGACTGGGCGGAGACGGTGGTGTTGGCGCGGCGTTGGTTGACGACGGGGACGACGGCGGACTTGTTGATTTCGACGGTGGAGGAGGAGATGGCGGAGTTGGTGGTGCCGAGCTCCATCTTGACGAAGCCGTCGGGGGAGATCTTGGGGGTGACGGTGAGGTTCACGCCGACGTCCTCGTAGCGGAAGGAGTTGATGGTGTCGCCCTGCGGCGTGACGCGGGAGTCGGTGATGAGGGGGATGCGCTGGCCGATGTTGATGGTGGCGGGCTTGTTGTCGGCGGTGACGATTTGGGGGCGCGAGAGGACCTCGAGGCGTCCGTCGGTCTTGAGGGCGCGGAGGACGAAGTTGAAGTCGGAGGAGGAGACGGCGGTGGAGAAGCCGCCGAGGGACTGGAGCTGGTTGGGGACGCCGAAGTCGGTGCCGTTGCCGATGGTGTAGTCGCCCTTGGTGACGGACTGGTTCCACTCGATGCCGAGCTCGCCGACGGCGTCGAGGGTGATCTCGGCGAGGACGACCTGGATGAGGACCTGGGGCTGTGCGGAGTCGAGCTCCTCGATGATGCCGGTGATTTGGTCGAAGTAGCGGCGGTTGGCGGAGACGAGGAGGGTGTTGGAGGTTTGCTCGGCGACGACGGCGACCTCGCGTTCGAGCATGCGTTGGGCGGTGCCGACGGCGTCGGCTCCGAGGGTGGCGACGAGGCGTTGGCGTTCCTGGTCGAGGAAGTTGCGGATGGCGGTGGCGACCTCGGGGGCCTGGGAGTTGCGGAGTCGGACGACGCGGGAGGTGCGTTCGGCGGCGGGGGAGGAGTCGAGGGACTCGATGATCTCTGAGACGAGGGTGACGTAGTGGTCGGTGCCGCCGACGAGGAGGGAGTTGGTGCGGGGATCGACGGTGACGTTGAGGGCGTTGGCCTCGGCGGTGCCGAGGGTGGCGGAGGCGAGGGGTTCGTCGTCGGGGGTGGGGGAGCCGTCTGGGGCGGTGCGGGAGCGGACGAGGGTGTATTGGATGGAGCGTTGGCTGGCGGTGGTGGTCTGGGTCATGCGGAAGAGCTGGGTGAGCAGCTCGCCCATCTGGCGTGCGTCGGCGTTCTGGAGGGAGAAGACCTTGATCTTGGCCTGCTGCGGGGAGGCGGCATCCAGGCGATGAATGATCTGGTCGAGGAGGCCCATGTACTCGACGGGTCCGGAGACCACGAGCGAGTTCATGCGGGGGTCCGGCGTGATGAGGATGCCCTCCTTGAGGGCGGCGGAGACGAGCTCCTGACCGTCCTCGGTGCGGCTGATGAACTGGAGGACGGACTGGGCGTTGGGGTTTTGGTCGGTGAGGGGGGTGGGCTTGCTGTTGAGGGCGGCGGTGAGGATGGCGGAGAGGGTTTCGGCGCGTGCGTGCTCGAGGGGGAAGACCTTGATTTCGGAGACGCGGGCGACCTGGTCCGTGTCGAGCTGGCGGACGACCTCGGCGATGCGTCGGGCGTCGATCTCGCCGCAGGAGACGACGAGGGCGTTGATGCGTTCGTCGGCGTTGATGACGACGGGGAGGACTTGGTTGGGGCCGGCGTCGCGGAAGAGGCCCTGGACGGTGGTGGCGACGCGGCGTGCGTCGGCCTTGGCGAGGGGGAAGACGTGGATGGAGAGGCCGGTGTCGGTGGGCTCGGCGTCGAGCTGGCGGACGAGGGAGGCGACGGTGTCCATGTCATCGACGGTGGCGCCGACGAGGAGGGCGTTGACCCAGTTGTCGGCGACGATGGTGATGGGGTCGATGGGCTCGCCCTTCACCTTGGGGGGGCGGTTGGCAACGATGGACTGGAGGGTTTGCTGGAGCTTGGCGGCGGTGGCCTTTTGGAGCGGGAAGACGCGGAAGTTGAGCCGGGCGAAGGTGCCCTCGCCGTCGAGCTGTGGGAGGAGGCGATCAACGAGGTCGAAGGCCTCCTTGCCGCCGGAGACGAGGAGGGCGTTGACGCGGTCGTCGGCGAGGACGGTGACGGGGAGGATGCGTTCGTTGGCGTTGACGGTGATGGCGTCGGCGGTGCGCTTGGCACGGAAGAACTGGTCGAGGATGGGGGCGAGGGAGGAGGCGCGTGCGTGGCGGAGGGGATAGAGGCGGACGTCGGAGGCGGCGGCGACGTCCTTGCTATCGAGCTTCTCGATGACGGACTTGACGATGGCGAGGTTCTCCGGGGAGGCGGAGACGATGAGGGTGTTGGATCGGGTATCGACGGAAGTGGAGAGGATGTTTTGCGGGGTGCGGGCGTTGGGGTTGGCGTTGGGCGGGAGGCCGGGGCGGTAGAGGCCTTGGTCAACGAGGGAGCGGAGGACGGTGGCGACGCGCTGGGCGTCGGCGAACTGGAGGGTGAACATCTCGAAGACGCCGCCGGGGATGGCGGGCTGGGCGTCGAGCTTGGCGACGAGGGACTGGATGAGCTCGAGGTTTTCCTTCGAGGCGGAGACGACGAGGGCGTTGTTGAGGGGGTCGGGCTGGACATCGACCTGCTGGGACGGGAGGGGGGGTTGGCCTGGGAGGGTTTGGGCGCGGAGGCGGGCGGTGAAGGAGGCCTCGATGAGGTTGGCGACGCGAGCGGCGTCGTTGTTGCGGAGGGGGATCACGACGAGGGCGAGGGCGGGGTTCTCGAGTTTTTGGTCCAGCTTGCTGAGGAGGTCGTCGAGGGTGGCGTTGTCGTCCTGGGAGGCGGCGACGAGGAGGACGTTGGCGCGGGTGTCTGGGAGGATGATGGGCTTTTGGCGTTGGAGGTCGGTGCCGGGGAGGGCGGCGTAGCGTTGGGTGAAGAGGGCGTTGAGGGTGGAGGCGAGGACGCGTGCGTCGGCGTTCTCGACGGGGACGATGCGGATGCGTCCGGCGAGGGCGGGGCTGGCGTCGTCGAGTTGCTTGGCGAGGGATTGGACGAGCTCGAAGCCCTCGCGGGAGCCGCCGACGAGGAGGGAGTTGGAGCGGGTGTCGGCGAGGATGACGACCTTGAGGGAGTCGGCGGCTCCCGGGGTGCGGAGGGCGCGCTGGGAGATGCGGGCGTCCATGAGGCGTTGGAGGGTGGTGGCGACGAGGGAGGCGTCAGCGTGCTGGAGGGGGACGAGCTGGATGTCGCGGAGGTCGAAGTCGAGCTTCTGGTCCAGCTTGGCGAGGAGGCTGTCGAGGATGGCGAAGGCCTTGGAATTGCCGGCGACGATGAGGGAGGCGGTGCGCGGGTCGAGGGAGACGATGGGCTTGTCCTCGTCGCGGAGGGTGGTGGAGCGGGGGCCGGTGAAGAGGTCGGAGAGGATCTTTTGGATGGAGGCGGGGTCGGCGTGCTGGAGGGGATAGACGCGGACGGTTTCGAGACCGGACGCGGCGGGGATGTCGAGCTGGTTCACGACATCCTCGATGAGGGGAAGCATGTCGGTGCGCGCGGCGACGAGGAGGATGTTGGAGATGTCGTCGGCCTGGAGGGTGAGGGCGGCGCGGGACTTTGCGGTTTGGGAGGACTTGGAGGCATCGCCGCCGTCGCGAAGGGTGCGGAGGCGGGTCACTTGGGTGGCGAGGCCCTCGGTGCCGGGGACGGAGGGGCCCTCGGTGAAGACGGAGCGGAGGAGGGGGAGGAGGCGTGAGGCGGAGGCGTGCTTGAGGCGGAAGAGGCGGATGTCGGTGACGAAGCGCTCGAGGGGTTGGTCGATGTCGGCGACGACCTTGGCGGCGAGCTCGAGGGTATCGGGCTGGCCGGAGAGGATGAGGGTGTTGGAGCGGGCGTCGATGGCGACGGTGAGGGGATGGGCGAGGGCCTTGCCGGCCTCGGACTGGGGCTCGGCACCGGGTCCGGCGGGGCCGGTGGCGAGGGTGCGGCCCTGGGAGAAGAGGGTGGTCAGGGTGGTGGCGGTGGAGGCGGCGTCGGCATGGGCGAGGCGGACGAATCGGACGCGGACGCCCTCGACCATGGCGGGGGTGTCGAGGAGGTCGATGACGGAGGCGATGGCGTCGAGGTTGTCGGTGGAGGCGGTGACGAGGAGGCGGTTGCCGCCGCCGGGGGCGGCGTCGGCGGAGATGCGGATGGGCTGGGAGAGGTCGAGGGTGACGGGGGAGCCGTCGGCGGAGCGGACGTTGAGGCGTCGGACCTGTTCCTGGAGCTCGCGTGCCTCGGGGGTGGACTCGCCTTGGGGGCCGGGGCGGAGGAGGTTTTGGAGGATGGTGGCGAGCTGGGTGGCGTTGGCGCGCTTGAGGGGGAAGACGCGGACGTCGGCCTCGACGTTCTTGGAGGGTTGGTCGATGGACTCGATCATCTTGCTGACCTGCTGGATGACGGGGTCGCGGGCGATGACGAGGAGGCCGCGGTCACGGGGGGAGACGGAGACGGTGACGGGGTCGCCGGGGCGCGTGGCATTGAGTTGGGCGACCATTTGCTGGACGAGAGCGAGGGCCTTTTGGGGCTCGGCGTGTGCGAGGGGGAAGATTTTGAAGCCGGTCTGTGCGGTGGCCCCGGCGTCGTCGAGCTGCTTGATGAGGGATTCGAGGAGGCCGAAGTCCGTGGGGCGTGCGCGAATGACGACGGAGCGGGTGCGGGGCTCGGCGACGACGGTGATCTTGGGGGCCTGCTTGGGCGGGACGCCGTCGGAGAGCTGGCGGAGCTGGGCCGGGGTGAGCTGGATGGGCTCGGGCTTGAAGACCTCGGTGAGGGTCTTGGCGACGAGGACGGGGTCGGCATCCTTGAGGGGGAAGAGGCGGAACTCGGCCTCGTTGCCGTAGAAGTTGAAGGAGAGCTCGGTGATGAGGCGCTCGACGTTCTCGATTTCGGCGACGGGGCCGGCGAGGACGAGGGCGTTGGCTTGCTTGTCGATGGCGACGGAGACGCCCGGGGGCGCGTTGGTGTCGCCGTCGGGGCGGGGCTGGACCTTGTCCACGATGGCGAGGGAGGACTGGGTGGTCTGGGGGTAGATGCTTTCGAGGAGCCTGGCCATTTGGTCGGCGGCGACGCGGTCGAGGGCGCGGAGGCGGACGACGTAGGAGGAGTCCTGGCCCTGGGCGTCGAGGCGGGAGACGAGCTCCATGACCTGGGCGAGGTCGGCGCGGCGGCCGATGAGGGTGAGGGAGTTGTTGGAGAAGTCGGGCTCGACGATGGGGCGCTCGGCCTTGGGGCGGTTGCTGAAGATGGCCTCGATTTGGGAGGCGATGTCGAAGGCGCGGCCCTTGCGGAGCCAGACGAACTGGACGTCGCGGTCGGTGCGGTCGGGGGCCTTGTCGAGGGTGGGGAGAAGCTTCTCGATGACGGCGAAGTGGTCGGCGGTGCCGGTGACGACGAGGGAGTTGGAGCGGTCCTCGATGGAGATGGTGGCCTGGCGGGCGAAGCCGCCGCCGCCACCACCGGAGTCGCCGTCTGGGGAGGAGCGGGCGAAGCGGCGCCGGCTGGAGACGGACTGGAGGATGGGCTGGAGGATGGTGGAGACCTCCTTGGCGTTGCCGTTCTCGAGCTTGTAGATGCGGACCTCGATCTCGGAGGAGGGGGCGTCGGCGTCGAGCTCGCGGACGATGCGGAGGACGTCCTGGACGGCGTTGGTGGGGCCGTTGAGGAGGATGGAGTTGGCGCCGGGGACGGGGGTGATGACGACGCGGGTGGCGGGGTTGTAGCCGGGGCGGTTGGTGAGGGAGCGGTTGACGGCGTTGGCGATGTCGTCGGCGCGGCCCTTGGTGATGCGGACGGACTGGAGGACGGCGTTGCTGCCGGCCTCGGGGGTGTCGAAGGCCTCGATGATGGAGGCGATGGCCTTGAGCTGGGGCTCGGTGCCGGCGAGGACGAGCTGGTTGGAGGCGGGGTCGTCGAGGATGAGGGCCTCGCCGTTGCCGAGCTCGGGGTTGCTGCGGGACTGGTCCTGGAAGACCTGGCGGACCTTGGAGGAGACGTCGGCGGCGCGGCGTGACTGGAGGGAGACAACGCGCATGGAGCGGTTGGCGTCGGAGCCGAGGGACTGGTCGAGCTGCTCGATGATGACGGAGGCGGACTGGAGCTCCTTGGGGTCGCCGGTGGTGATGAGGGTGCGGGTCTTGGAATCGACGGAGACGGAGACGCGCTTTTGTGGGCGGCCGAAGGCGTCGTAGCGGACGAGGGCGGAGGAGAGGATTTCGGCGACCTTGGCGGGGTCGGCGGACTTGAGCTTCACGACGCGGGTGGAGGCGGACTGTGCGGAGATCTTGTCGAGCTTGCGGATGATGTCCTCGACGATGGCGAGCTCGTTGGTGGTGGCGGTGACGATGAGGCGGTTGGCGCCGTTGTCGGGGAGGATGAGGGTGTCGGCGGCGGGGGCGCCGGGGCGGGACTTGGCCTGTTCCTGGTAGAGGGTGCGGACGGTGGAGGAGAGCTCGGCGGCGTTGGCGGTGGTGAGGTCGATGACGCGGGTCTCGCGTGGGGCGCGCTCGGCCTGGTCGCCCTGGAGCTGGGTGAGGATGCGGCTGATCTCGGAGAGGTGGTTGGTGCGGGCGGTGACGATGAGGCGGGCATTTTTGGTGTCGGGGACGAAGACGGCGTCGGGGCGGTCGGAGGGGTTGTTGGTGGAGCGGATGCGATAGAGCTGCTGGACGAGGGGCTGGAGGCGCTCGAGCTCGGAGGCGGAGCCGAGCTCGAAGAAGCGGGTTTCGCGTGCGGCCTGGGCTCCCTGGGCGGCCTGGAGGTCGGAGATGATTTGCTCGACGACGGCGAGCTGTTGCTCGGAGCCGGCGAGGACGAGCTGGTTGGAGTCGGGTTCCTCGAGGATGAGGATTTCGGCGGTGCCGAGGTCCGGCTGGGCCTGGACGCGGTCGGCGTAGAGCTGGCGGACGCGCGGGACGAGGATGGAGGCGCGGCCCTGGGCGACGGAGACGACCTTCATGCGGCGGTCGCCCTGGGTGCCGAGGGACTGGTCGAGCTGCTCGATGATGGAGGCGACGCCGGTGAGTTCCTTGGGGTCGCCGGTGACGATGAGGGTGCGGGTCTTGGGATCGACGGAGACGGCGACGCGACGTTGGGGGCGGCCGAAGGCGTCGAAGCGAACGAGGGTGGAGGAGAGGATTTCGGAGACCTTGGCGGGGTCGGCGGACTTGACCTTGAAGACGCGGGTGGAGGCGGACTGGTTGGAGGCCTTGTCGAGCTTGCGGATGATGTCCTCGACGAGGGCGATCTCGTTGGTGGCGGCGGTGATGATGAGGCGGTTGGCGCCGGGGTCGGGGAGGATGAGGGTGTCGGCGGCGGGTGCGCCGGGGCGGGACTTGGCCTGTTCCTGGTAGAGGGTGCGGACGGTGGTGGAGAGCTCGGCGGCGTTGGCGGTGGAGAGGTCGATGACGCGGGTTTCGCGCTGGGCGAGGGCGGGTTGGTCGCCTTGGAGCTGGGCGAGGATGCGCTCGATCTCGACGAGGTGGTTGGTGCGGGCGGTGACGATGAGGCGGGCGTTCTTGGTGTCGGGGATGAAGACGGCGTCGGGGCGGTCGGAGGGGCTGTTGGTGGAGCGGATGCGATACAGCTGCTGGACGAGGGGCTGGAGGCGCTCGAGCTCGGAGGCGGAGCCGAGGTCGAAGAAGCGGGTATCACGGGCGGCCTGGGCGCCTTGGGCGGCCTGGAGGTCCGTGACGATTTGCTCGACGGCGGCGAGCTGGGCCGGGGAGCCGGCGAGGATGAGCTGGTTGGAGTCCGGCTCCTCGAGGATGAGGGTTTCGTCGGTACCCAGCTCGGGCTGGGACTTGATGCGGTCGGCGAGGAGCTGGCGGAGCTTGGGGACGAGGGAGGCGGCGCGGCCCTGGGCGAGGGAAAGGACCTTCATGGAGCGCGCCTCCTGGGTACCGAGGGATTGGTCGAGCTGCTCGATGATGAGGGAGACGCCCTGGAGCTCCTTGGGGTCGCCGGTGACGATGAGGGTGCGGGTCTTGGAATCGACGGAGACGGTCGTGCGCTTTTGGGGGCGTCCGTAGGCATCGAAGCGGACGAGGGCGGTGGAGAGGATTTCGGCGACCTTGGCGGGCTCGGCGGACTTGATCTTGAAGACGCGTGCGGAGGCGGACTGGGAGGAGGTCTTGTCGAGCTTCGCGACGATGGACTCGACGGCGGCGAGCTCGTTGGTATCGCCGACGAGGATGAGGCGGTTGGCTCCGGCGTCGGGGGTGATGAGAGTGTCGGGGACGATGGATCCGAGGCGTGCCTTGGCTTCCTCGAGGTAGAGGGTGCGGACGGTGGAGACGAGGTCGGCGGCGGTGGCGGTGGTGAGGTCGAGGATGCGGGTTTCGCGGGTGGAGGCGGAGGGCTTGGCACCCGGGGTGGGGTTGGGGTTGAGCTGGTTGAGGATGGCCTCGATTTGGCGGAGGTGATCGGGCTTGCCGGTGATGATGAGGCGGCCGGTGCGTGGGTCGGCGACGATGGAGGCGTCGGCGGGGTCGGACTCGGCGCGGTCCTTCCACTGGTTGGAGTAGAGCTGTTGGACGACGGGGAGGAGGCGTTGGGCGTCGGCGGTGGAGCCGACGTCGAAGGCCTTGGTTTCGCGGGGCTGGCGCGGGGCGGTGGCGACGGTCTCGGCGATTTGGCGGATGGCGGCGGCTTGCTCGGAGGTGCCGAGGACGAGGAGGCGTTGGTTGGAGGCGTCGGCGTAGAGGGTGGCGGGCTGGAGGGTCTTGCCCTTGGATTGCTCGCCGTAGATTTGCTGGACGCGAGGGAGGAAGTCGGAGGCGTTGGCGGACTTGAGCTCGACGGTGTGGAGCTCGCGGGAGGCTTGCTCGGGCTTGGTGTCGAGGGAGGAGACGACCTGCTCGACCTGGGGCATGAGGGTGGCGGGGGCGAGGACGACGAGGCGCTTGCCGGCGGGGTCCGGGGTGATGGAGACGGGGTTGGGGGCGCGGGAGTTCTGGGGTGCGAAGGCCTTGGTGGCGAAGGAGGCGACGGCGTCGGGGTCGGACTTGACGTCGAGGATGCGGAGGATGCGGTCGCGGGAGGAGGCGGAGGAGGCGGAGCCGCCGGCCTCGTTGTCGAGCTTCTCGATGACGGACTCGGCGTCCTGGAGGTCGGCGCGGGTGCCGGAGACGACGAGGGAGTTGGACTTGTCGTCGGCGGTGACGGTGACGCGGCGGATGGCGTTGCCGCGGGCGTCGTAGCGGAGGAGGGCGGAGGAGACGATGGGGGCGAGCATGGAGGCGTCGGACTGGGAGAGCTTGAAGACGCGGGCTCCGGGGGCTTGCTGGGGTGCGTTGTCGAGGCGGTTCACGAGGGAGGCGACCTGCTCGATTTCCTCGCGTGGGCCGGTGACGAGGATGCGGTTGCCGGCGGTGTCTGGGGTGATCTTGGAGAGGGGGACGAAGTCGGCGCCGCGTTGGTCGCGGAGCATCTCGGCGAGGAGGGAGTTGAGGGTGGGGGCGAGAGAGTTCGCGTCGGAGGACTTGAGGTCGAAGATGCGGAAGTCGCGGGGCGCCGCGTCGGGGCGTGCGTCGAGCTGCTGGATGATTTGGGCGGCGGCCTGGAGGGCGTCGGGGTCGCCGGAGACGACGAGGGAATTGGAGCGTGCGTCGAGGAGGACGCGGACGGTGCGGCCGGAGGCGCCGAGGGATTTCTCGACGAGGGCGGAGAGGTCGGTGGCGGAGGCGGCGCGGAGCTTGAAGACGCGGGTTTCGTCTCGGGTGGCCTTGCTGTTGGCGGGCTCGAGCTGGGCGAGGATGGCCTCGACGCGTGCGATTTCCTTTTCGGGGCCGGAGACCATGAGACGGTTTTGGCGTGAGTCGGCGAGGACGGAGGCGGGGCCGCCGAGGGGTTCGGGGAGGCCCTTGATTTGCTCGGCGTAGAGTTGCTGGAGGAGGGGAGCGACGTCGGCGGCGGGGCGAGAGCCGGGCAGGAGGGACTTGAACTGGCGTGGGGCGGCGGCGGCGCTGGACTGGTCGAACTGGGCGACGAGGGCGCGGATGCGCGGGAGGTCGTTGGAGGCGGCGAGGACGATGAGCTGCTTGCCGGTGGGGTCAGGGAGGAGGGTGGGGGGTTCGGCGTTGGGGGACTTGAGCTGCGGGAGGAGCTGGCTGATGAGGGGGAGGATTTCGGAGGCGGGCTTGGTGGAGAGGGGGATGAAGACGAGGTCGCGTCGAGGGGCATCGGGGGCGGCATCGACGATGGCGATGATGGCCTCGATTTCGCGGAGTTGGTCGTCGGTGGCGGTGACGAGGAGGCGGTTGTTGGGGGAATCGGCGACGAGGGAGGGCTTGGTGGTGGAGGCGAGGCGGCGGTCGGTCAGGCGTTCGTTGAGGAGGTTTTGGATGGAGGGGAGGGCGGCGTCGGGGCGGGTGTGGGAGAGGGTGAAGACCTTGAGCTTGCGGGGCTGGGCCTCGGGGCGGTCGGTGCGGAGCTGGCGGACGATGCCCTCGATGCGGGCGAGGTGTTCCTCGGAGGCGGTGACGATGAGGCGGCCGGAGTCGGGGTCCTGGAGGATCTTGGCATGGGCGACGGAGGCCCCTTGGGTGCCGGAGGCTTGGTTGCGGTAGAGTTGCTCGACGAGGGGGAGGAGGCGCTTGGCGTCGTCGGGGGAGCCGAGCTCGATGAAGCGGGTTTGGAGGGGGACGGGGAGGGAGGAGCCGGTTTCGAGCTGTGAGACGATGTCGGAGGCGATTTGGACGTCGTTGGCGGTGCCGGAGACGACGACGGACTGGGAGCCGGCATCGACGGAGACGGAGGCGGTGGTGGCGTTGGCACCGTTGGGGGCGCGGCGAGAGAGGGCCTGGGTGAGGATGGAGGCGACGTTGGTGACCTCGGAGGAGCGTGGCCGGAAGATGCGGGTGAGCTGGACGGAGGCGGTGCGATTGGGGAGCTGGGCGTTGGGACCGGAGGAGGCTCCAAGGCCACCGGAGACGGCGGTTTTGTCGATGCGGGCGACGAGGGTCTCGATTTGGTCGAGCTGGCCTGGGAGGGGTGCGGCGACGATGAGGCGGTTTTGGGCGGTGTCGGGGATGACGCGGGCCTTGGTGGAGGCGGAGGTGGCGGGCTCGTTGGGGGCGGCGACGCCGGGGATCGCCTGACGGATGATGTTGGCGAGCTCCTCGGGCTTGACGGTGGTGGGGTGATAGATGCGGACGTCGCCGCCGGCTCCGTCCTTTTGCTCGAAGCGGTTGATGAGTTGCTCGGCGAGGGAGAGGCGTTCCTCGGGGCCGAAGAGGACGAGGGTGCGCGAGGCCTCATCATAGACGGAGGTGAGGTAGTCGTTGGGGTCAGGGGGGAGGACCTCGAGGGCCTTGGAGTTGGGGTTGTAGGAGGTGCGCTTGGGGGCGGTGGCGATGCCGAAGGTGCGGTTGAGGAGGTCGGAGATGATGGAGCCGGAGGCGTTGAGGAGGGTGAAGGTGCGCATCTGGCGCTCGGCGGGGGTGGAGGCGTCGAGGGTGGCGAGGAGGGCGCGGACGCGCTGGATGTTGGAGAGGCGGTCGGTGATGACGATGCGGCGGCTGCGGCCGAGGGGGGCGACGGAGCCGGCGTTGGAGAGCATGGGGGTGATGGACTCGGAGACCTCGCGCGGGTCGAGGCCCTGGAGGTCAAGGACGACGGAGACAACGTCGCCGGGGCGGACGTCGGGTGCGGGCTCGGAGCCGCGGAGGATGGGGATGGGGAGGGAGCGGATGTCCTTGAAGGGGACGAGGCGGAGCTGCTGGCCGGCGTCGAGGAGCATGACGCCCTTCATGGAGAGGATGAGGTTGAGGGTCTCGAGGGCCTCCGGGAACGAGTAGGGGTTGGGGTCGTTGTAGGAGAGGGTGCCGACGATGTTGGTGTCGGCGAGGAGGGGCTTGCCGGCCATCTGGGCGAAGCGTTCCAGGACGTCGGCGTAGGGGATGCCGTCGAACTGGAATCGGATGGCGCGGCTGGGGGCGTTGGTGTTGGCGGCGTTGGTTTTGACCTGTGCGGACACGACGATTTCGCGCGGGGCGGCCGTGGGCGCGGGCTGGGAGGGCGTGGCGGGCGCCGGGGCTTGGGAGTGGGCGAGCGGCGCGAGGCCGAGGGAGAGGGCGAGGCCGAAGCGGGCGGCGATGGAGCCCAAGGAAGCGATGGCGTTCATGCGGGAAAGGGAAAGGATGGAGAAAGGGAGGGATGGGCTCATGGCGTGCGTGCGAGGGAGTCCGGGATTTCGGGGGGGGCGAGCTTGCGTTTGTCGGCGAGGGAGCGGCCGCGTTCGATGGCCCAGAAGTCGGAGCCGATGCGGAGGATGACGCGGCTATGGGAAAGGAGGGAGGGGTTGCCCGGGGTGGGGAGCGGGCGGTAGTCGATGAGGACGATGGTGCCGCCGGCGAGCTCGTCGCCGGGCTTGTAGCGGGTGGTGCGTTGGGCGTTGAGGTCGCGGACGTGGACCTCGGGTTGGCCGTCCCATTCGGAGAGGGAGACGACGCGGAGGGCCTCGGGTCCGGGAACTCGGCCCTTTGGGGTGCCGGGGGAGGCGGTGACCCCTGGGGAGCCGGCGACGGCGGCGGGTGGGGGCTGGGGGCGCTTGATGTAGGGGCGGAGGAGGTCGCGGGCGACGATGGGGTTGAGGAGGTGGCGTTCCGGGGAGTCGAGGGAGAGCTTGCCGGCGAGGTTGGTGCGGGTGACGTCGGGGGAGGGGTCGAGAACGAGGGTGAGGAAGCGGAAGCGGACGCGGACGTTGCCGGGGCGGTCGCCGGTGGAGAGGGAGAGGCCCTCGACGCGGTGGAGCCAAGGGGACTCGTTGAGGAGGAAGAGGAGGTTGACGACGTTGGAGAGGGAGCCGTCGCCCTGGACGGCCCAGCCGATCTCGGAGGCCCCGCGGAGCTTGCGAGGGCCGACGGGGATGCGGGTGAAGTCGCCCTCGTCGAGGCGGGAGTCGAGGAGGGTTCGCGTGAGGGTTTCGCCGGACTTGGCGGAGGCCTCGTCGATGGAGTCGGCGAAGGTGCGTAGGGCGAGGGCGCGGAGCTTGTCCTCGGCGTTGAAGAAGGCGCGGCGTTCGGCGTGGATCTTGGCGGTGGCCTCGCGGGTGGTGGCGGCTTGCTTGCGGAGGTCGTTGACGGGGCGGAGGACGACGGACCGGACGACGAAGAAGCCGCCGAAGAGGACGAGGATGCCGCCGAGGGCGGAGGCGAGGATTTTCTCGGAGCGTTTCAACCTTGGCCTCCCTTCTTGGCGACGGCGGGGTCGAGGGAGGCGTCGTCGGAGGGGCGCGGGGGCGTCTTGAGGGCGGGGAGGTCGATCTTGAGCTTTTTGGGGAGGACGAACTCGACGGTGGAGGCGAAGTCGTAGCCGAAGCGGTCGGAGCCCGGGGTGATGGCGACGGGGCGGACGTCGTAGCCGGCCGCGCGCAGCTTTTGCTCGAGACGCGCGATGGTCTCGCCGGAGCGTGCTTGGACGCCGATGCGGATGGAGCCTTGGCCGGTGACGGTGAAGGACTTGAGGTAGATGTCGTCGGCGGGGGGGAGGATGGCGGAGAGGTGGGCGTAGAGGTCGGTCCAGTCGCGGTCCGAGGCCATCCATTCCTCGACGGCGGCGGCTTGCTGGAGGGTCTTGCGATAGAAGGGGGATTTTTTCTTGGCGTCGTTGAGCTCGGCGCGGGCGGCGTCGAGGAGGGCGGTCTCGCGTCGGACAAGGGTGGTGCGGAGGACGAGGAGGGCCACGAAGACGGCGGCGAGGGCGACGAGGGCGGCGAGGGTCTTGAGGCGGCGGAGGTCGCGTTGGATGGGCGGCCGCTTGGGATTGAGGAAGTCGAAGGCGAGGCCGTCGTCGTCGGCGAGGCCGAGGGCGAGGCCGAGGGCGGCGAGTGCGCCGGGAGCCTCGGCGCGGGACTCGGCAGGCAGGTTGAGGGAGGTGGCGGGGTCGAGGTGGGTGGTTGGGAGGCCGAGACGTTCGGCGAGGGCCTTGGCGAGGTCGGGTTCGAGGCCGGTAGCGCCGGCGACGACGAGCTTGGTGACGGTGGTGTCGGGCTCGATGCCGGAGAAGGCGTGGAGGGAGCGGACGGTTTCTCGGACGGCGAAGGCGACGAGGGAGATGGGCTCGGGCTTGGGGGCCAGGACGGAGGGATCGGCGAGGTCGGACGGGGGTGAGGCGTCCTGGGGTGCGGGGGCAAAGTTTGAGGCGCGGGAGAAGAGGAGGGCCTCGTGGGAGAGGATTTCGAGGGTGGTTTCGTCGGGGCGTAGGGAGACGAGGGCGAAGGCGGCGTCGGCGTCGGCGACGTGGCAGGCGTCGATGGTGCGCGCGTGGGCGTGCGGGAGGAAGCCGAGGGCGGCGAGCTTGAGGCCGGCGTTTTCCGCGAGGGTACGGTGGAACTCGACGGTGTCGCGCTTGACGGCGGCGACGAGGACCTCGACGCGGGTTTCCGGGCCGTCCGGGGGGGGCGGGGGGGCGGGAGGGGATTGGCCGGGCGGCGGGGAGGGGCGGGAGGGGAGTTGGATGGTGCGGCGGACCTGGAAGTCGATGACGGCGTCGGAGGCGGGGAAGGGCAGGTCGCGGCTGGCTTGGAAGAGGACGAGGCCTGCGAGTTGGCCAGGGTTGCTGGCAGGGGGGAGGAGAAGGGTGCGGAGGACGACTTGGGCGCGTGGGATGCCGAGGACGACGGTGGCGGGCTTGATGCGGAGCTTGGCGAGGGCGCGACCGACGGCGGCGCCGAGGACGGCGGGGTCGGCGCGGTTGGCGTCGGGCGGGAAATCGAGCGCGGCGGAGGCGATGCGGTCGATGGAGGGGTTGGGGGAGCGCGGGGTGACCTGGCAGACGCGGAGGGTGGCGCCGTCGATGTCGAGGGCGGTGACGACGGCGGGCGTGCGCGTCCGAGCCTGCCGCTTGAAGGGCAGGCGGAGGACGCGAGGGCCGGGTGATGTGACGGCGTCAGCCATGTCGTCGTTCATGGTGACGAGGCGATGCAGGGATGGCGCGCCGGGGCGCCGAGACCTGCGGGGCCTCGGGTTCATTCACCAAGATTCTGAAGTCGATGGGGAAGCCGTGGCGAGAGACATCGCGCAAGCGGGTGATTTTGGGGTTCTCCGCGGAGGCATCGATGTGGACCTCGAAGACGCGGAATTGTCCGGATGGAAGGGCGTAGGCAGCGACGCGGCATTGGAAGTGGTAGGAGAGGGCGGTGAGGTGCGGGGCGATGGCCTTGAAGACGTCGGGTTGCACGGTCCCTTCCTGAACAAGCCACGCGAGGGTGCGTCGGCGGTCGGGTGCGATGGCGGTGCGGGTGGAGACGATGGACTCGGCGAGGGGGAGGTCGATGCCGGGCACTTGGGAGAGGGCGACGGCGTCGGCGGTATTGACGTTGACGAGGGAGGGTTGGGAGCCGGCGGGCCTGGAGGTGAAGAGGTCGAGGACGACGCCGAGGTTTTCCGTCGTGATGCCGGAGGGGACGGTGACGTCGGAGCCTTGGGCGTCCTTGACGGTGAGGGATGCGTCGAGGACGGCGGCGGGGTGGGAGAGGAGGGTGCGAGATGCGCGGAGGGCGGCGATGTAGTTGGTGAATCCCTCGGGGAGGGAGTCGGGGGGAAGGGGGGAAGCAGGGTCGTCAATGCGGCAACGTGGCCGACGCGCGAGGGTGAGATCCGGGTCCGGGTGCGGGTCGGGTGTGACGAAGGCGGCGGCGGCCACGGCTCCGAGCGTCGTTGAGGTGTCGCCGGGCCCTTGGGGGAGGGAGGCCTCGTCGCACAGCCCAAAGCGGACGGGTGCGATTGAGTCTGGAGGCGCGGGTGCAAGGACGGAGAAGAACCATTGCTGGGCTCCGTCGTCGTGGACGAGCTGGTGCTTGAAGCGTTCGGGGTTGTCTTGCCAATCGAGCTCGGGCCCGCCGGCGGTGGGGACGACGCGCAAGACCTCATGGATGCCAGAGAGCACGGTGGCCCACGCCTGCTCGGAGTCGGCGCTGGCGTGGGAGGCGGCCTCGTCGGCGGTGGCCTGGAAGAGGAGGCTGGCCGAGACCATGGAGAGGAGGAAGACGAAGACGAGGACGGCGAGGAGGGCGAAGCCGGATCGGGGGGCGGGGATGGTGCGGCGGGGATCGGGGAGCAGCGAGCGGTGGGGGGCGGGAGGGTGCGTGATCATGGCGCGGCCTCCGCGGGGGTGGATGGAAGTTCGGGAAGGTTGTTGGTGGTCTGGGTGCGTAGGCCGGACGGGATGAAGACGACGCGTGTGAAGCGTTCGTGGGGGTAGGCCTCGGGCGGCATGTCGTTGGGGAGGGGCTCAAGGCCGAGGGTGACCTCGACGCCTTGGGGCGGGGCGGCGGCGAACCATGAGTCCTGCCAATCGGCTCCGTTCCAATACCGAAGGAGGAGGAAGCGGACGGGGAGCAAGGGGGAGCCTTGCGCGGGCGGGGGAGCGGGGGCGTTGGTCGCATCCGGAGGTGCGGAGGAAAGGGCTTGGGAGAGGGGGTTGGGTGACGGGGCACCGTCGGGGCTTGCGAGATCGAGGTCGAGGGCGAGGGCGAGGGGGGTGGTGTTGGTGGCGGTGGACGGGTTGGGGGTGCGGGACGGTTGTTCGCGGAGGGGTTGCGTGCGCCGGGAGATGCCTTGGACGACGAGGTTGGTGCCGTCTTGCTGGATGAGGGTGGAGAAGACAACGGACTCGAGCGGGACGCGTGGCGGGTTGGGGGCGAGGTTGGTAAGCCCGGCTGCGACCGGGGAATCGGGCGGCGGTGCGAACCGCGCGAACTCGATGGAGGCGGGCCCGCCGATGAAGGAGCGCCCGGGCACGGGAACGGCGGCGCGAAGGTCGGCGGCCAGTTGGTCCAGGGTGAGGCGCAAGGCGGCAAGCTGGGTGGACGCCGCGAGGATGTCGGCGCGGAGCTGCGTGGCTTGGCGATAGAAGAAGAGCGCGGCGAGGAGGAGGGCGGTGGCGACGCCGACGGCGAGGAGGACCTCGATGAGGGTAAAGGCGGCCGCGACGGCCGTGGGTTGGCGCGGGTCGCGGTTCATGGCGCGAGGGAGGCCTCGGGGCCGGGGACGTTGAGGGCCGCGACGGGGGCGAGGCGGAGGGACAGGCGTTGGACGACGGGCTCGGATCGATGCCGGACGATGACCTGGACGTGTTCGAGGGGTTGGGAGCCGGAGAAGTCGGGCGGCGCGTCGTGGGGGGCGACCTCGACGGACCATGCGTCGTTGGGCGTGGGGAGCGGTTGGGCGGGCGCGGGAGTGGAGGGGCGGGAGCCGAGTTGGATTTCGGCGAGGACGGATGCGGCGAGGTTGGCGGCGTGGAGTTGCAGGCGTTGGCGGTCGAGGGAACGCAGGGAGGCGTTGAGGGAGGCGGTGACGATGGCCGAGGCGACGACGAAGAGGGCAAGGGCCAGCAAGACCTCGAGAAGGACGGCGGCGTGGACGCGGGGCTGGGCGAGGCGCGTCGTCATGGGTTCATGGCGTCCGGACCTTGATCCTGGGCGTCATCGTCGTCGTCGTTGGCGAGGACGGGGTCGTTGGTGGAACCGGAATTGGAGAAGTAGCGGCGCTGGAAGGAGATGGAGATGGGGTCGAACGAGAGCTGGAGACGACGCGCGTCCTCGGGGTCGGTGGAGACGAGGGTGAAGGAGGCGGCGTTGGCGGAACCGTCCGGGCGAAAGGTGAGGAGCGCCTGGACGGACGGAAGGCCGGGGGATTGGGGCGTGGCGGCGAGGCTGGGGTCGGACGGGTTGGGGAGGTTGGCCACGTTGTTGGTGGGGGCGTTGGCCAAGGCGGGGCTGGAGGCCTCGTCGAGGGGAGAGCCTTGCGGCAGCGGGATCTCGATTTGGATGAGGTCGGCCAGCGATGGCAGGAGGGACGCGGCACCGGGGATGGGGACGAGCAGGGAGGGGTTGCGAAGGGGGTCGGGCTGGGCGAGGACGGCGAGGGCGAGGGCGTCGGGACTGGTGGAAGCAGAGGAGGGGTTGGGTGGGGTGTTGGCGGCGGATGCCGGGACGAGGGCGACGAGGACGTTGTGGCCGGAGAGGGCGGCGTGGGCGCGGGCGAGGCGGAGGAGGGACTCGAACTGGGAGGCGCCTTGCTCGAGGGCCTGGCCGCGTTGGAGGGAGGAGAAGTTGAAGGCGACGGCAGCGAGGAGGAGGGCGAGGAGGGCAACGGCCAGCAGGAGCTCGACAAGCGTGAAGCCGCCGGAATGGAGCGATGGCGCTCGATTCCGGCGTGGCATGGGAACGGGGATTGGGGCGTTGCGACGGACCTTACGGCTGCGACGTGGGCTGGCCGGGGTCGTCATTGTAGAGCTTCACGTCGTCGTCGGTGTCCGGTTGGCCGTCGGGGCCGACGGAGAAGAGCTTGTAGGGAAGCCCGCCGTTCTTGTCGGCGTCCGGGGAGGAGCGGTCGGCGAGCTCGTAGCGGATCTTGTTGCCCCAGGGGTCGTCGAGGACGGTTCCGGGCTTGAGGTAGGGGCCGGTCCACTTGTCGCCCATGGATTCCTTCTCAAAGGAGGGTTTCTTGAGGAGGGCGTCGAGGCCGCCCTCCTGCTCGGTGGGATAGTGGCCGAGGTTGAGGCGGTACGAGTCGAGGGCGGTGGCCACGTTTTGGAGGAGGAGGCGCGTGGTGTTTTTCTCGGCCCCCTTTTGCTGCGGGAGGACGAACACGACGAGCGCGCCGGCCAAGAGCAGGATGATGACGATGACGAGAAGGATTTCGATGAGCGTGAACCCGGCGGCCCTGCGGCTACGGCGAAGCGTGTGATGGAACTGCATACTCGTGAGACCTTGACGGCGTTTTGAACCGCAAGGCTATCGAGACGAGGCGAAACACGACAAGATTCAACGCTGTTTCGGCGCCGAAAACTTTCGGGGACGCGCACGCGCCGGGTGCGTGTCGCGTGGCCTGGGGCTGGCATGAACCCTGGGCGTGCCAGGAACGGGCGCCCTTGGTGCCGGGGCAGCCGGATATTGCGTCCGTCGTCCGACCCGTTCCATGATGCATCCAATGAATCCCCGCTCCCTGCAAAGGCGCTCTGGCTTCACGCTCATTGAGCTCCTGGTTGTCGTTGCCATCATTGCCATTCTTGCGGGCATGTTGCTGCCCGCCTTGGGCAAGGCGAAGGCGAAGGCCAATGGATCCGTCTGCCTCAGCAACCAGAAGCAGATCATCCTCGCGTGGAAGATGTACGCGGATGACAACCGCGACCTGATCCTTCCCACCCGTTATGGCAGCGGCGCGGCCACGGTGGACCTGTACGCCGGCGGGTACTGGCGCGGGCCCACGCCCGGCCCGAACTTCACGCCCGGCCTGCCCGTAACCGAGGCCATGAACCGTGTTCGCAATGGGTTCAGCAACTCGCCGCTGGGGAAGTATTGCCCCGGCTATGCCGCCTACCACTGCCCTGGCGACCTCCGTACCAAATACAACAAGGTCGGGCGCGGTTGGGCCTATGACAGCTATTCCAAGGCCGATGGCATGGCGGGCATGGGCTGGGGCAGCATCGTCCCCTACACGAAGGAAACCCAAATCACGGATCCCTCGCTCTCCATGGTCTTCGTGGAGGAGGCGGACCCGCGGGACTACAACAACGGCACGTGGGTGATTGACGTGAACCCGCCCGGCTGGGTGGACCCGTTCGCCGTTTTCCATGGCAACAACAGCTCGTTTTCGTTTTCGGACGGCCATTCGGAGGGCAAGCGCTGGGTTGACGCCGCCACCCTGAAGGCCGCGCGTGATTCATCGGCTGGCAGGTCCAGCTTCTTTTGGACCGGTGGCAACGGGCGCAACAACGACTTTCGCTGGATTTACGAACGATACCGTCACGTGAATTGGAGGCCCTTGCCCTGAGGGCAACTCCACGCTTTCCACGACCCGCGCCGCTCCCGTAGCGTCCCGCGCCTTTTGGGCATCACATGAGCAAGCAGTTCTTCCCGAAGATCCCCGCGATCCGATACGAGGGTCCGCAATCCAAGAATCCCCTGGCGTTCAAGCACTACGACGCCGACGCGCTCGTCGAGGGCAAGACCATGCGGGAACACCTGCGCTTTGCCGTTGTGTATTGGCACACGATGCGCGGCACGGGGGCCGACATGTTTGGATGGGGGACGGCCCAGCGCCCATGGCAGGCCGGCGAGGGCACCGTGGCCCAGGCCATCCAACGTGCCCGCGCCATGTTTGAGTTCACCACCAAGCTGGGCGCCCCCTTTTATTGCTGGCACGACCGCGACGTCGCCCCGCACGGCCGCACGCTCGCCGAGTCCAACAAGAACTTCGACGTCGTCGCCCAGGAGCTGAAGAAGCTGCAGGCCGACACCGGGGTACGGCTGCTCTGGGGTACCGCCCAGAACTTCGTTCACCCGCGCTACGTGCACGGCGCCGCCACGAGCTGCAATGCCGACGTCTTTTGCTTTGCGGCCGCCCAGGTGAAGAAGGCCCTCGAATGGACCCATGAGCTGGGCGGCCAAGGGTACGTCTTCTGGGGCGGGCGCGAGGGTTACTCGACGCTCCTGAACACCGACATGCGCCGCGAGATGGACCATCTCGCGCGGTTCATGCACATGGCCGTCGCGCACAAGAAGAAGATTGGCTTCAAGGGTCCCTTCTTCATCGAGCCCAAGCCGAAGGAGCCCACGAAGCACCAGTACGACTCCGACGCCGCCGCGTGCCTCAACTTCCTGCGCCAACACGACCTGCTTCCGCACTTCCAGCTGAACATCGAGGTCAACCACGCATGGCTGGCGGGCAAGACCATGGAGCATGAGCTGGAAGTCGCCGCCAACGCCGGGGCGCTCGGCTCGATCGACGCGAACATGGGCGACTACTTCACGGGCTGGGACACGGACCAGTTCCCGACGGACCTATATCTCACGACCCACACCATGCTTCGCATCCTGAGGCATGGCGGGTTCCAGGCGGGCGGCGTGAACTTCGACGCCAAGGTCCGCCGCGAAAGCTTCCAGCTCGATGATCTCTTCATCGCCCACATCGCCGGCATGGACGCCTTCGCACGCGGGCTCAAGGCCGCCGCCGCGCTTCGCAAGGATGGGCGCATCGACGCCTTTGTCCGCGATCGCTACCGGTCCTGGGACTCCGGCATCGGCGCGCGCATCGAGTCCGGCAAGGCCTCCTTGGACGACTGCGAGAAGCACGCCCTTGCCCTCGGCGAGGTCCAGGGCCTCGAGTCCGGCCGCCAGGAACTCCTCGAGTCCATCGTCAACGAGTTCATCTAAAGCGTGGCGACGCATCGCGGCCTGCGGGCGTCCCCTGCCCCGGGCGGCGGCGGGGATGGGTCCGTTCCGGGTTCACTTTCCACTTCCAGCGCCTGTCCATCAGCCGTAGTTAGCAAGGGGCCATGCGCATCCTTGCTCGGGCTCGTCCGCCAGAAACGTGAAGCCTACTGACCTTCGGGGCATCCTCCGCTACATCCCGCGGTTCCGGGAAAAGACCTTCGTGGTCTCCATCGACGGCGCCATCGTCACGGACGACAACTTCCCGAATGTCCTCCTCGACGTCGCCGTCCTGCGGTCCCTCAACATCCGCATCGTCCTCGTGCATGGCGCGTCCTTGCAGGTTGCCGGCTTGTCCGCCGAGCGCGGCATCCAACCCTCCAACCTCGACGGCACCGGCGTCACGGACGCGGCCACGTTGCAGGTGTCCCTGACCGCCGCGAATCGCCTCACCCACGAGATTCTCGAGGGCCTCTCCGCCAACGACCTCCGCGCCGCATCGACCAACGCCGTCATCGCCCACCCCTTTGGCATCGTCGGCGGCATCGACCACCAGTTCACCGGCAAGGTGGAGCGCATCGACACGGAGATGCTCCAGGGACTCCTCGGGCAAGGCATCATCCCCGTCGTCCCGCCCTTGGGCTTCGATGGCGATGGCAAGACCTACCGCGTCAACTCGGACGCCGTCGCCGTTGCCCTCGCCGCACAGTTGAAGGCGGTGAAGCTCCTGTACCTCACCACCGCCGACGGCCTGCAACACCAAGGACGCCTCCTTCGCCAAATCCTCGTGTCCGAGCTCAAGGGCCTTCTCGCCCATCCCTCGGACCTGCCCTCCGAGCTCGTGTCCAAGGCCCGCCACGCCGTTGCCGCCTGCGAGGCCGGCGTCCCGCGCGTCCATGTCATCAATGGCACCGTGGACGAGTCCCTGCTGTCCGAGGTCTTCTCCAACGAGGGCATCGGCACCCTGGTTTACGCCAACGAATACACCCAGGTCCGTCGCGCCCAGAAGAAGGACATCCGCACCCTCCTCAACCTCACCAAGGCCTCCATGGCGGCCTCCGAGCTCATGAAGCGCACCCGTGCCGCCATCGAGCGCCAAATGGGCGACTATTACCTGTTCGAGATCGACAGGAACCCCGTCGGTTGCGTCGCCCTCCACCTTCATCCGGACACCCAAAAGGGCGAGCTCGCCTTCCTCTACGTCAGCCCCTCGCACGAAAACCAGGGCATCGGCAGCAAGCTCGTCCAGTTCGTCGAGACCCGCGCCCGCGAGCTCGGCCTCGCGGAGATCTTCACCCTGTCCACCACGGCCTTCACGTGGTTCCAGAACAAGGCCGGCTATTCCGAGGCCACCCCCGACATCCTCCCGCCCGCCCGCCGCGAGCGCTACGAGGCCTCGGGCCGCAATTCCAAGGTCCTGGTCAAGCGCCTGCGGGCCTAGCCGGACGCCTTCGGGGCCAGGCCTCCGTGCCCCGGTGCCCTTCCTTGGCGGGGCGCGAACGGTGCGGCCGGGATCGGGCGCCTCGCAATTTCCAGCCACTCCCGGCCAACGAAGGGACGGCTGGACATGGCCTCGCCGGGGAGGCTTCCAGCGCTTCCCATGAATGCTGCATCCCCGCCGGAGCATCGCCCCCGAGTGTTTGGGTGGATCCTCGGACTCGTCGCGTCGTCGGGGCCAGCCCTTGCGGCGTCGGCCGTTCCGGACGCCGACCCCGGCGGGTTCTCGTGGTTTCGGTTCTTGGCCCCGTTCCACATGGTGGTGTTGCACTTGCCCATCGGCCTGCTCTCCGCCGTGATGCTGCTGGAGGCATGGACATGGCTTCGCCCGTCCCGGGAGCGCAGGGAGGTCATCGGCATGATGGTGTCGTTTGCGATGGTCGCCTCCCTGATCACGGTGTTGCTTGGCTTTCTTCGGGCGACGGATGGCGACTACGACACCCTCACCCTGGGCAGGCATCGCGCATGGGGGATCGCGGCCGTGGGGTTGCTGGGCGTGTCATGGGGCCTTCATCGTCATGTCTCCAGGCACCCGGGGCCCGGCGGGTGGGTCGCGTTCCGGGTCATGGCCGTCACGAGCTTCATGGCCATGGCCATCGCTGGACATCATGGAGGCAGCCTGACCCATGGTTCCTCCTTCCTCACCGAGCACGCGCCCGGGGCACTCCGGAAGCTTCTTCAGTCCTCCATTCCGGCCCCGCCCTCGCCATCGAGGAAACCCGGGCCGGACGACGCGTCCCGTTTCGATGCCCTCCTGCCTGTCCTCAGCCACAAGTGCGTGTCCTGCCACGGCCCCGAAAAGCAAAAGGGCGGCCTGCGGCTGGACCAACGTGACCGTGCCCTCAAGCCCGGGAAGAGCGGACGTCCCGCCGTCGTCCCGGGCGATCCCGGCAGGTCCGAGCTGGTCCGCGCCTGCCTGCTGCCGTCTTCCCATGACGAAGCCATGCCCCCTGATGGAAAGGAGCGGCTCACCGACGGGGAACTCGCCGCCTTGATGGCGTGGATTCGCAAGGGTGCCCGGTAGGGTCCACCGCCCGCACCCCGGTCCTCGCCCCTCGCCCCTCGATCCCCGCCTCCCGCTCCCCGCTTCCCGCTTGCCCCCAACACCCCGGTTGACCGCCCTGCCTGACTTCCGCAGCGTTGCCCAACAATTCTGAACATGAAGCACATCGGTTTCATCCTCGGTCTCGTAGCAGCCTCCACGGTCCTCTCGGCCGCCGACGTGGACGTGTCCAAGCTTCCCCCGGCGTCCGCGAAGAAGGACCTCACCTTCGAGAAGGACATCCTGCCCATCTTCCAGAAGTCCTGCGTGAAGTGCCACGGCCCGGAGAAGCAGAAGGCCAAGCTCCGTCTCGACACGCTGGAGGCCACCCTGAAGGGCGGCGAGAACGGGGACTGCATCTCCAAGGGCACCTCCGCCAAGAGCACCCTCGTCCACACCATTGCCCGGCTGGATCCCGACGCGGCGATGCCGCCGGATGGCAAGGGCGACCCCTTGACGAAGGAGCAGGTGGGCATCGTCCGCGCCTGGATTGACCAAGGGGCCAAGTAGGCCCGCGTGGCCGCCCGGCGTTCGGCGACGATTACTTCGTCTTCCGGCAGGCGTTCACGAAGGCGGCGAACAGGCGACGGAACTCCGCCTGGCGCGGGGCCAGGCGCTCGGGGTGGAACTGGGTGGCCACCATCCACGCCTGTTCCCCGGCGTTTGCCCATTCGGCCGCCTCGACGATGCCATCGGGCGCAACGGCGACCGGGCGCAGGCCCGGGGCGAGGTCCCGCACGGCCTGGTGATGCGTGCTGTTCACGCGCAGCGAACGACGCCCGGTGGCCCGCGCCAGCAACGATCCGCGCTCCACCACCACCGCGTGCACCGGCTCGTCCTTGCGGTCCGTCTGGTTGTGCCGCACGTCCCCGGGACGTTCGCTGGGCAAGTCCACGAACAACGTCCCGCCCAACGCCACGTTCAACACCTGCAATCCGCGGCACACCGCCAGCATCGGCACCGGCCGCTGCGCCCATGCGCCCAGCAACGCCGTCTCGAACAGGTCCCGTGCGGCGTCCACCCCCACGCACCTCGAGGCCAGCTCCGCGCCCGCGTCTGGCCGATGCAACCCCGCCGCGATGTCGTCGCCCCCCGTCAGGAGCACGCCATCGCAGCGCCCCAGGGCCTCGCGCAACGCCGCCACGTCGGGCGTGGGGGGGAAGATCCATGGCAGGCCCCCGGCCGCGAGCACGGCGTCCGTATAGGCCATCGAAAGGCTGGTGCTTCGGTCGTCGAACTCCGCGCCGTTCGCGTGGGGCGAGGCGGCGACGAGGATGAGCGGGCGGAGGGCGGTGGGCATGTCAGGCGAGGGGATGTTCGGGGAACAACTCCCGGATGCGCTTGCGGACGGCGACGAGGTCACGCGGCTTGAACCGGCGGCGGACCTGGCCGCGTTCCAGCGCGTCGAGCAGGGCCAGCCAGTCGTGCAAGGGCGGGTCGGGCAGGGGAATCCACTCGATGTCCCGCCCGCGGCGGCGCGGGCGCTCGAAGAAGCGCCATTGAGTGCCCACATGCTGGGCATAGACGTGGCGTTTCAGCCCGTCCTCGCCGTCCGTCGTCCAACCGATCTCGGCCTTGGCTCCCATGGTGTTTGACTGGGTCGATGGATCTTGGGGGCGCGGATCAGGCGAGCCCGGCGGCCGGTTCCTCCGGCAGGTCCACGCTGGCGACCGCCATGGCGGCGATTCCCTCGTGCCGGCCCACGAAACCCATGCCCTCGTTCGTCGTCGCCTTCACTCCCACCTTGGACACCGGGATGCCCAGCGCCTCGGCGATGCGTTCCTTCATCCGCGCGATGTGCGGGTAGATCTTGGGGCGCTCGGCCACGAGCGACGCGTCGACGTTGATGATGCGCCCGCCCTTGGCGCGCACGCGCCGCGCCGCCTCCTCCACGAAGATCCGGCTCGGGGCGTTGCGCCATGCCGGGTCCGTGTTGGGAAACACGTGCCCGATGTCCACGTCCCCAATCGCCCCCAGCACGGCGTCCGTGATGGCGTGCAGCAACGCGTCGGCGTCGCTGTGGCCCTCCAGCCCGTGCGTGTGGGGAATCTCGACGCCGCCGAGAAACAACGGGCGCCCGGCCACCAACGCATGGACATCGTACCCGATGCCGACATGAACCATGTGCGAAGGCTGCGGCCGATAGGCCTACGATGGCAAGGTCGCGCGCGGGCGTCGGCCGTGGCGCCGGGGCTTGCCAGCGGTTGCTTCCGGATTGAAACGGCCGGGATGCGGGAGCCTCCTTGTGGTTGATGAACGTCGGGGAGGAATGGTTTGACGTGGTGGACGAGCGGGACGTGGTGGTGGGGCGCGAGCGACGGCGGGAGGTGCATCGGCTGGGGTTGCGGCATCGGGCCACGCACGTGCTGGTGTTCAACGGGCGCGGCGAGCTGTTCCTGCAACAGCGGTCGTTGTCGAAGGACATGTGGCCCGGGGTGTGGGATTCGTCGGCATCGGGTCACGTGGACGCGGGGGAGGACTACGACGCGTGCGCGGTGCGGGAGCTGGGGGAGGAACTGGGGTTGATGCCGCCGTTGCACCCGGAGCGTTGGCTCCGGCTGGAGGCGTCGCCGGGGACCGGGATGGAATTCTGCTGGGTGTACCGGCTGCGGCATGAGGGTCCGTTTGCCTTGCAGGCGTCGGAGGTCCGGGGCGGCGGCTGGTTTGGGCGCGGCCGGATTGCGTCGTGGATGGAGGCGCACCCCGAGGATTTTGCGTCGGCATTCCGGGAGATCTGGGTGCGGCTGGGTGCGGAGGATTGGCCTGGGGCGGAGCCGGGGCGGTGACGCGGGGGGCGGGGGGCGGGGGGCGGGGGAGATCGTTGCCATGTGTGCCAACGGCAGATCGAGGCCTGAAAGGGCAGCCTGATTCTTGCGTCATCAGGCATCCTGGGAACGGGATTGGGCCTGAACCTAGAAACGGCAGTTGGGCCGTCTGTGGGCCGCGTGTCTGGAGTGCCGGGTCCGGGGACCCGGCTTTCAGCCGAACGTCGCCCACCACGACCCCAGCCGCAGGGTGAGCCCTTGGGTGCCTGCCCATGAACCCTCCAACCCGATGGGAAGGCCCTTTCCTCGTGTTGGAATCCTCTTCGACGGCCGTCTCTTGGGTCAGAGAAGCCGTATCCGTGCGAACACCTCGCTGGCACCCGGCGGCCGGTCGGGGGACCAAGGCCCAGCAGGCGTGGGGGCATACTCGATGCGAACGGGGAGGTCGGTGGGCTCGACCACGAACACGGGGCCGCCAGCGGTCTGGAGCACGTCGATGGTGGGGAGCCAGAGTTGGTTGGCGAGGCCGGGATCGGAGACGAAGGGGTTGCGATTGCCCTGGATGCGTTGCACCCCGAGGTCCCGGGCTCGTTCGTCGTCGTCGGGCGGATCCTCGCGGCTCCAGTTGAGCAGGGTGCTCAGGCGTCCCATCCGGGTTGTGGCGGCGGAGACTTGGGACACGTCCTCGACCAGCTCCAGGTCGGGCTCGTTGGGCGCGTTCCCCTCGTAGCGAACGGCCATGTAGAACAGGGCGCGGGCGATGTCGCCCCGTTGGTGGGCGGGGGGTTCCCAGCTATTCGAGTCCGCCGTGCATTCGGGGGCCTCGGGATGGGCGGGGGCACGGACGCCACCCTCGGCGGCGGCGGAGAGGTCGTACCACTTGTTCCCGCGGGCGCTGTTCACGTTGGCGTCGCAGGCGCGGAGGTTGTGGAGGTCGGAGAAGGAGGGCTCGACGTCGTCGAGCCCGTAGGAGTTGGGCCAGAGGTGCTCGCGATTCCAACCGGAGGTGGCTCCGAAGGTCGCCGTGGGAAGCTGCGCCCGGCTGTAGATGAGGCGCACTTGGTTGGTGTTGCCCGGGACGGAGTCCAGGATCGCGAGGGCATCCCAGGCGTCCAGGCGGGTCGAGGATGAATAGGGGATCACCCGGGCTCCATTGCGTGCTTCGGCATGGAGCCGGGCGCGCAGGGCGGGGTCGGTGGCCCAACAGGGAAGCCACGCGACGAGAAGAAGGAGGACGCGCACTCGGGCGACATCGTGCTCCGGGACGGCTCGGTTGCAAGGCTCCGGCATGCGGCTTGCCCGGCCGACGCATGCCATGGCTTGGCCGACCGTGCGCCCTGATGGGCCTAGCCCACCGTGACGACGGCGTAGTTGCGCCGGCCCTTGCGGAGGAGGAGGTACTTGCCAAAGAGGACGTCGGCAGGCCCGACGCGTCGGCCGACCTCGGTGAGGCGGACGTTGTTGAGGTAGAGGCCGCCGCCTTCGAGATCCTTCCGGGCCTGGCCCTTGCTGGCGACGAGCTGGGCGTGGACGAACAGGTCGAGCACGGGCACGCCGGCATCGCCAAGCGACAGGGGCGCGAGTGGCACGGTGGGGACCTCGCCGACGATTTCGGCAAAGGTGGATTCCCCGACGCCTTCGAGTCCGCCGCCAAAGAGGATTTCGGAGGCACGCTGGGCCTCGGCGGTCGCCGCGGGCCCGTGGATGAGGTCGGTGACGGCCTTGGCCAGGGCCTTGTGGGCGTCGCGTCCGGACGGGTTGGCCTCATGGGCGGCCGCCAGCGCGTCGATCTCGTCGCGGCCGAGGAACGTGAAGTAACGGAGGTAACGGATGACGTCGCGGTCGTCGGCCTGGATCCAGAACTGGTAGAAGCGGTACACGCTGGTCTTGCGCGCATCGAGCCACACGGTGCCGCTCTCGGTCTTGCCGAACTTGGTGCCGTCGGCCTTCGTGATGAGGGGCAGCGTGAGCCCGTAGGCTTGGCGGCCGAGCTTCTTGCGGACCAGCTCGATGCCGGCCGTGATGTTGCCCCATTGGTCCGACCCGCCGATTTGGAGGGTGCAGCCGTGGGCGTCGCACAGGTGGTAGAAGTCGAAGGCCTGGAGCAGCATGTAGCTGAACTCGGTGTAGCTGATGCCGACGTCACGGTCCTCCATGCGGGCGCGCACGGATTCCTTGGCGACCATCTGGTTGACGGTGAAGTGCTTGCCGACGTCGCGGAGGAAGTCGAGGAAGCTGACGGGCGCGGTCCAGTCGGCGTTGTCCACGAGGCGCGCGGGGTTGCTGCGCGCGCCGAAGTCGAGGAGGCGGGCGAGCTGGGGGCGCACGGCGGCGACGTTGGCCGCGATGCGTTCCTTGGTGAGGAGGGTGCGTTCCTGCGACTTGCCGCTGGGATCGCCAATCGAGCCCGTCGCGCCGCCCGCAACCGCAATGGGGCAATGTCCGGCGTCCTGGAACCGGCGCAGCGCCAGCAACGGCACCAGGCTGCCCACGTGCAGGCTGTCGGCCGTGGGATCAAACCCGCAGTACAACGTCACGGGACCGGCCGCCAGTTGCCCGGCCAACCCGGCCTTGTCGGTGCAGTCCGACACCAGCCCACGCCATTCCAGTTCCTCAAGGATGCTCGCGCCCATCGACGGAGGAGCCTATCCGGCGACGGCGCCCGGCGTCGAACCCGGAACGAGGGACGGGCACGCGCCATGGGCCACGGGCGGCCTCGCCTGGCCGGAAGGCGTGTCATTCATTGCCGCAGCCCTCATGTGGAATAGCCTCGGGACATGGCGACGATCCTACGGATTGACGACGCGCTCCTTGCGGCGGCCCAGCAAGCCGGTGGCTTCAAGACCCAGCGGGAGACCGTCCACCAGGCGCTGGCGGACTATGTGCGGCGTCGCGGACAGGTCCGCATTCGAGCGTTGTTTGGAAAGGTCGATCTCCATCCTGGATTTGATCCCAGGAAGCTGAGGGAGAAGCGGTGAGGACCCTGGTGGAATCCACCAAAGGGGCTGAACACGTCCCGCCGGTGGACGGGTCTTGCCCCAGTTGAAAACGCCGGACTCGGGGGGTGCGCCAGAGGAGGAGGTCGCCATGGCTATGGCCTTGGGGCGGCGTAGCCGTGGCGAAAGGTGGGGAAGATGGGGTTCCACCCGAGTTCCTCGCGGAGGCGTTGGTTGGAGACGCGCTTGTTGGTGCGTGCGCGGGTGCGGGTTGGGGGCCGTCGTTCCGCGTCGTTGCCATGTCCCGGCATGGGCAGGCCATGGGCGTCGGCGAGCCATTGGAGGAAGTCGCGCTGACGAACGGGCTCGTCGTCGGTGACGTTGTACACCCGGCCCGGCTGGCCGGACGTGGCGGCAGCGAGGACGGCGGCGGCGACGTCGTCGCGATGGACCATGTTGAGCCAACGGGAGCCGTCGCCGTCGAGTCGGGCCTCGCCGCGCCGGAGTTGCTGGAGGGCATGGCCGCGGCCGGGGCCGTAGATGCCGGAGACGCGGAGGAGGACGGCGGGGAAGCCGGAGGACCGACATGCCGCGAGGAGGACGTGCTCGGCCTCGACGAGGACGCGGGCCGAGTCGGAGCCGGGCTGGGCGGGTGATGCCTCGTCCACCCACGAGCCATCGGATTGGCCGTACACGCTGGTGCTGCCGACGTGGACGCAGCGCCCAAGGCCGGTCCCTTCGAGATGCGAGACGAGATGGCGCGTGCCGTCGAGATAGACGCGGCGATAGGCATCGACGCCGCCGCCGGACGACGAGGCGGCGTTGACGACGAGGTCCCAATTCCGGGGCCATGTGGCGACCGAGGTCGGGTCGGACACGTCGCCGGCCAGCGGCTGGATGTTTTCGGAGGCCAGGGCTTGCAGGCCTTCGGGGGAACGGCGGATGCCTTGGACGTCATGGCCCGCGCGGACGAGGGCTCGCGCAACCTCCATTCCGACGTAGCCACAGCCAACAATCAGGACGCGCATGGGGTTGGGGGTGGCGCTCCGTTGCGCTCGAGTTCGAGGAGCCACTGCTTGCGCCAAAGGCCGGCGCTGAAGCCGCCGAGGTTGCCGCTGGCTTGGATGACCCGATGGCAGGGCACGACGATGGCGACGGGGTTGCGTCCGTTGGCTTGTCCGGCGGCACGGGAGCCCCCGGGGCTGCCCACGGCTGCGGCGAGCTGTGCGTAGGATTGGGTGGAGCCGTGGGGGATGTGGAGGAGAGCGGTCCAGACGCGTTGCTGGAAGGGGGTGCCACGGAGCGCCAGCGGGAGGTCGAAGCGACGCAGGCGGCCTTGGAAGTAGCGGTCGAGTTGACGCCGGGCCGCGTCGAGGAGCGGATGGGTCCCGGGCTCGACGGGGCGGCCCATCCAACGGGCGGCGTCGCGGCGGCCGACGTCGGCATCGGGGCCGGGGTCGTCCAGGAAGCGCAGGAGGCACAGGCCCTCGTGGGCGACGACGAGCTGCATGAGGCCGAGCGGCCCGGGGACGAGGGCCTCTCGGAGCACATGGGCGGGCGGTGGGCTCACTCGTCGTGGGAGGGGCGTCGGCGCGTGGCCTTTTGGGTGGAGCGCCGGGCCTTGCTGCGGAGGATGGATTGCTGGAGGCCGCGAGGGCGTGGGCGGTTGCGACGCCTTTCCAGCTCGGCGGCGGCGCGGCGGGCGAGGGCCTCCTTGCGGCGTTGATCCTCGATGCGCGCGACGAGGAGGCGGCGTGCCAGGACGCGGTTCTCGCCTTGGTGGCGGGAGATGCTGCACTCGACGCGGACGCCGGTGGGCTTGTGGACGAGGACGACGCAGGACGAGACCTTGTTGACGTTCTGGCCGCCCGGGCCCGAGGAGCGCTTGAAGGATTCCTCGATGTCGGCCTCGTGGATGCCGAGGCGGGCCAGGTGACGCGTGGCGTCCTCGAACGAGTCACCCTTCATGGGACGGGCTACCGCCCGGGCTGGCCGAGGGTGAGGAGGAACATGATGTTGTTGGCGGTCTTCTTGAGCTTGCCGAGGAGGAGCTCCATGGACTCGACGGGCGGGACGGCGGTGAGGGCGCGGCGGAGGACGGCGATGCGCGCGAACTCGTCCGGGTGATAGAGCAGCTCCTCGCGGCGCGTGCCGGAGCGCTCGATGTTGATGGAGGGGAAGATGCGGCGGTCCACGAGGGCGCGGTCGAGGTGGATCTCCATGTTCCCGGTGCCCTTGAACTCCTCGAAGATGACCTCGTCCATGCGGGAGCCGGTATCGACGAGGGCGGTGGCCATGATGGTGAGGGAGCCGCCTTCCTCGATGTTGCGGGCGGCCCCGAAGAAGCGCTTGGGCTTGTGGAGGGCGTTGGCATCGACGCCGCCGGACAGGATCTTGCCGGAGTGGGGCTGGACGGTGTTGTAGGCGCGGGCGAGGCGGGTGATGGAGTCGAGGAGGATGATGACGTCCTTCTTGTGCTCGACCATGCGGCGGGCCTTCTCGATGACCATCTCGGCGACCTGGACGTGGCGCTCGGGGGGTTCGTCGAAGGTGGAGGAGACGACCTCGGCGCCGCGGCAGGAGCGTTCCATGTCGGTGACCTCCTCGGGGCGCTCGTCGATGAGGAGGATGATGAGGTGGCAGTCGGCGTGGTTGCGGAGGATGGCGTTGGCCAGCTTCTGCATGAGGACGGTCTTGCCGGTGCGCGGCGGCGCGACGATGAGGCCGCGGGTGCCCTTGCCGATGGGGCAGACGAGGTCCACCACGCGGGTGCTGAGCTCGTCAGGCCCGGTTTCGAGGAGGAAGCGTTTCTGGGGGAAGAGCGGGGTGAGGTTCTCGAAGTGGGCCTTTTCCTTGGCGATGTCGGGATCGAGGGACGCGACCTTTTCGACGCGCAGGAGGGCATAGAACTTCTCCTTGTCCTTGGGGGGGCGGACCTGGCCCTCGACGTCGTCGCCGGTCTGGAGGTCAAAGCGGCGGATTTGGGAGGGGGAGACGTAGATGTCCTCCGGGCAGGGGAGGTAGTTGAAGGCGGGGGAGCGAAGGAATCCGAAGCCCTCGGGCATGACCTCGAGGATGCCGCGGGTGTAGATGGTGCCACCGGCCTTGAGGTTGCGTTGGACGACCTGGAAGATGATTTCCTGTCGCTTGAGAGTGCCGTAGTTCTCGATGCCGAACTCCCGCGCCACGTCGCTGAGCCCGAGGATGGGCATGGGCTGGAGCTCGTGGAGGTGGATGGTGCGTCCCTTGATGTCGAGGACGGGCTCGGGCGCCGGAGGGGCGGGGGTATCCTCGTTGGGGTTTTCCATCGGCTCGCGCGGGCGCGGGACAGACTTGAGGACGAGGGGTTCGTCCTCGTCGGGCGCGGCGACGGGCGCATCTGCGAGGACGGGCTCGATGATGGCAGGGGCTGGGGCAGGGGCTGGGGCCGGGGCCGGGGCCGGGGCGGCGGGAGGCTGGGGCTTGGCGACGCCCGGACGGGTCTTGGGTTCGGGGACGCGAGCGAGCGCGGGCTCCGGGAGCGCGGGCGCGGGTGTGGGCTCTGGCTCGGGGGCGGGCGCGGCCTTGCTGCGTGTCGTGCGCGGCTTGCGCGGCGCTGAAGGATCTTTCGGGGGACGTGGCATGAATCGGAGGAAAAATGTGTGTCGTCGCCGGTGGACGTTCATCCCGGACGCGGCCCGCACGAGGAATCTTCGATGGAAAAGCCCGAGGATTTCCGCGGTGGGAGTGAACGGGAAGCCAGAAGCGTGCCGGGTAGGCCGACTTGTTGGCGACGTGGAAGAAGATGAAGAGGGCGTGCCTGCGTGCAAACGGATTTTTGGGTCGTGCACGCGGCCGTGGGGAGGATGGGCGGGCAACCTGTGGCTTCCACGAGGGTGGGTTGTGGGCAAGACTGAGGGGGTTGAACGCGCTGCGAAGCAAAATTGAGGCGGATGCCCGTCATCGCCTGGTGCTGCCGCCGTTGAGTCGTCCGCAGGACGAGCTGCCGCGGTATCGCCAGTACATGAAGGCCGAGTCGCTTCGCCTGCGCATGCATCACCGGGCGGGGTCGGGTGGGCTGGAGGTATGCCGTGCACGGTCGTGGGTGGTGGACTTGCTGCTGACGCACCTGTGGGAGGCGGCGCAGCGGCTGGTTCCGGTGGTGAAGGGAAGCCCCCGGATGGCCTTGGTGGCGTTCGGGGGGTATGGGCGTGGGGAGCTGTGCCCGATGTCGGACGTGGACGTGATGTTCCTGCATGACGGCACGGCGGGGCGGGGCGGGAAGGCGGGGAAGCAGTTGGCGGAATGGGTGGAGCTGGTGCTGTACCCGATGTGGGACCTTGGGTTCAAGATCGGGCATGCGTCGCGGACGCCGGAGGAATGCGTGGAGGTGGCGAATGGCGACATGCAATCCAAGACGTCGTTGCTGGAGGCGCGATGGGTGGCGGGCGACGAGAGGTTGTTCCGGCAGTTCGAGGTGACGTTCCATGCCGAGTGCGTGAAGGGGCACGCGGGGGAGTACATTGGGCAGCGGCTGGAGGACCAGAGGTTGCGGCGGCTGAAGAACGGGGGCTCGCCGGCGTTGCAGGAGCCGAACATCAAGACCGGGGTGGGGGGCCTGCGGGACTTCCAGAACCTGCTTTGGATGGCGTACTTCCAGGAGGGCACGCGCACGCTGAAGGACCTGCAGGACCGGGACTTCATGGTGGCGTCCGAGCGGCGGCAACTGGAGGCCGCGTATGACTTCCTGCTGCGGACGCGTACCGAGCTGCACGAGGTGGCGGGGCGGCCCCTCGACGTGCTGGCGGCGAACGTCAAGCCCGCCGTGGCGTCGGGGCTTGGGTACGAGGAGCGGTCGCCGCGGCTTCGGGTGGAGCGGTTCATGCGCGACTACTACACCCATGCGCGGAACATCTACCTGATCACGCGGACGCTGGAGCAGCGGCTGGCGTTGGTGCCGCGCAAGGGGGTGCGGCGGCGTGGCGGGCGGCCCACGGGGCCGGTGTTCGACGGGTTCCGCGTCGTGGACGGCCAGTTGTGGCCCACGAGCCGGTCCGTGCTGCGGGAGGATCCGCGGCGGTTCCTGCGGGCGTTCCTGCATTGCCAGCAGCGGGGCCTTGCGTTGCACCCGGACCTGGCCCAGTTGATGCGCCAGCAGGTGGAACTGGTGGACCGCCGCTTCCTCTCGGACCGCCACAACCACGTCGTCTTCCTCGAGATCCTGAGCCACCGGGGCAACGTGGCGCCGCACGTCCGGGCGATGCACGAGGTGGGGTTCCTCGGCAAGTTCATGCCCGAGTTCGGACGCCTCACGAACCTGGTCCAGCATGAGTTCTACCACCAGTACGCCGTGGACGAGCACACGCTGACGTGCCTGGAGAAGCTGGACGCCGTGTGGAGCGCGTCGTCGGCCCCCGCGAACCACTACACGCCCCTGCTGCGGTCCCTGGAGCGGCCCTTCATCCTGTACCTCGCGCTCTTGCTGCATGACGCCGGCAAGGCGCTCGACGGGGCGCGCCATGAGATCATCGGCGGAAGGCTCGCCGAGTCCGTCTCGCGACGCCTCAAGCTCGACCCCGCCGCCGCCGACGCCATCCGGCGGACGATCGAGCTGCACCTGTTGATGGTGCAGGTTTCGCAGCGGCGCGACCTGGACGACCCGGTGGTCATCGGAGGCTTTGCGCGCGAGGTGGGCAGCGCGGAGAACCTTGCGATGCTGACGCTGCACACGTTTGCGGATTCCACGGGGACGTCCGACACGCTGTGGACGGGGTTCAAGGATGCGTTGCTATGGACGCTGCATCACCGGGCGATGGCCGTGCTCCAGGGCGGGCAGGAGTTTGAGGAGGCGCGTCGCGCGGCGCTGGGCAGGCTCCGCGACGACGTGCGGGCGTCGCTTCCCAAGACCTTCGCGCCGGACGAGATCGACGCGCACTTCGATGGGCTGCCCCAGCGGTACTTCCACATCCACACGGTGCGGGACATCGCGCGGGACCTGACGTTGGCGCACCAGTTCATGCACTTGCAGCTCACGGAGGACGAGCGGTCGCTGGAGCCGGTGGTGGCATGGGTGGACGACCCGGACCGGGGCTACACGGCCGTCCACGTGTGCACGTGGGACCGCGCGGGGCTGTTCTCCAAGGTCGCGGGCTCGTTGACGGCCGCCGGGCTCAACATCTTTGGGGCGCAGGTGTTCACGAGGCAGGATGGCATCGTACTCGACACGTTCTATGTGGCGGAGACGCGGACGGGCGCGATGCCCAGCCCGGAGCCGAGGCAACGGTTTGAACGAATCCTGCTCCAGGTGCTCACCGGCAAGTCGGACCTCGCCCGGTTGGTCGCGCAGGCCTCGCGCGTCGCGACGTTGCACCACCTGGAGGGCGACCGCATCACGCCCCGCGTGCGGGTGTCGAACGACGTGGCCGAGCAGGCGACGGTGGTGGACCTGGAGGTGGAGGACAGGCCGGGTTTGCTGCACGTGGTGTCGCAGAAGATCTACGAGCTGGGGCTTTCGATCCTGTTTGCCCGCATCCTGACCGAGAAGGGGGCGGCGCTGGACACGTTCTACGTCACGGACGTCCATGGCGCGAAGGTGACGGACGCGGGCCGGCTGGCGTTCATCGAGGCGACCCTGAAGGGCGTGCTTGCCGGGTAGGTGTTCATGCAAGGGACGGCCACGATGAGCACCGGGCCGGCAGGCGACGCGGTGGCGGACCTGGACCGGCTCTTGGCGGGGCCGGACCCCGTGCTGGCACTGGCGCCGATGCAGGACATCACGGACCTGCCCTTCTGGCGCATCCTGGCGCGTCATGGCGGCCCGGACGTCTATTGGACCGAGTACACGCGCGTGCACGCGACCAGCTCGCTGGAGCGGTCGGTCGTGGAGGCGGTGGTGCACAACCCGACGGGCCGGCCGGCGATTGCCCAGCTCATCGGGAACGACCCGGCGGCGCTGGCGAAGGCCGCGCGCGAGCTCCAGCGGCTCCCCGTGGCGGCCATCGACCTCAACCTCGGGTGCCCGGCGCCCGTCGTGTATCGCAAGTGCGCCGGCGGCGGGCTTCTCCGCGAGCCGCGACGCATCGACGCCATCCTCGGGGCGTTGCGCGACGCCATTCACCGCGTCCGGTTCACGGTAAAGACGCGGATTGGGTTCGAGGATGCTTCCGGCTGGGACGAGCTGCTGGGCGTGTTCGGGCGCCATTCCATCGACCTCCTCACCGTGCACGGGCGCACGGTGGCGGACATGTACCGGACGGAGGTGCGGTACGACTTCATCCGTGCGGCGGTGGAGCGGATGCGATGCCCGGTGCTGGCGAACGGGAACGTGGGTTCGCCGGGGCGGGCGGTGGAGGTGCTGGCGGCGACGGGTGCGCGGGGCCTGATGATCGGCCGAGGCTGCATCCGAAACCCGTGGTTGTTTGGCCAGGTCCGGGACCTTCGGGCCGGGCGGGCGCCGCGATTGCCGACGGGCCGGGAGGTGCTGGCGTATGTCATGTCGTTGTACGAGGAGACGGCCCCGCACGAGGGGTTCCGCGAGCGGCTGCAGGTGGAGAAGATGAAGAAGTACATGAACTTCGTGGGCGAGGGCATGGAGCCGGCCGCGCCCTTCCTGCACCGGATCCGCCGCGTGGAGACGCGGGCGGACTTCCTGGCCGCGTGCCGGGATTATCTGGAGCACGACCGCCCGATGCGCCTGGAGCCGTTGCCCCTGAAAGTTGGTCCTTGAAAGACGGGGCGGGTCGGGGGGATGAAGATGACGTGAAATCCCCGACTGGAGTCCGCGCGTTCACGCTCATCGAGCTGCTGGTCGTCATCGCCATCATTGCCATCCTTGCGGGGATGTTGCTGCCGTCGCTGGCGAAGGCCCGCGCGAAGGCGCACGAGACGTACTGCCTCAACAGCCAGAAGCAGATCGGCCTCTCCGTCGCGGTGTACAGCGGCGACTTTTCCGACCGGCTGCCCCTGGTGCGCAACTGGGGCCGTGCCTGGGGTGGCGACCACGCGCTGCGAACGGACAACGTCTGGCTGCCGGAGATCCTCGAGAAGTACCTCACCCGCAATTCCAACAAGCCGACCAACTACACCAGCAAGGTCTCGTCCATGCCCAAGCCCGGGATCTTCTCCTGCCCGTCCGGCCTCAAGGCCAAGGACCCGGCCGTGGGCATGCTCAACAACTTCCTGCGCGACAACGACCACGTCACCTACATCTGGAACCACATCTACCTGCGCAAGGATGGAGGCTACGAGACCCAACGCCCCGTCTCGGGCCGTCGTGATGGCGACATCGCCAGCCCGTCCCGCGCCGTCCTCCTGTGGGAAATCCCCTATTGGACTTGGAACAAGTCCGCCCATGGCACGCGCCTGAACCTCATCTTTGCGGACAACCACGCCGCGCCCGAGAAGCGCCAGCCGGACGAGTACGACTGGTGGGCCTTCCACAGCCGCCGGGGGTGGGAGGACAACGACCTCACGGGCAAGACCTTCAAGCAGTAGGCGGGGGCCAGCCTTGCGTCGGCGTGTCCTTCCCAGGCAAGCCGCGCATGGGGACCTCGTCCATTCCCAACGTTGCGAACGTCTCGCCGGCTGGAGCCGGGACTCCATGCGGCGATCCGTCGCACCTTCGCTGAAGGGCGCGCCTCGAAGGCCAGGCGCAGGCCCTGCGACCCGATTCGGGATGCGCGGCGGTGCAAACTCCCGCGTGGACGCCGGCCGTGTTCCACGGTCAAGCTTCCCCTCATGGACGACCCCCGATTGCTGCGCGCCCGGGCGTTGACGCGGCGCCAGTTCTTCTCGCGAGCCGGAGGACTGGGCGTCGGTTCGCTGGCCTTGGGCGAGCTGTTGGCGCGTGATGGCGCGACGGGCGCGCGCGGCCAGGCTGCGCCCAATCCCTTGGCCGTCCGTCCCCCGTCCCGCCCCGCCCGCGCCCGGGCCGTGATCTACCTGCACATGAGCGGCGCGCCGCCCACGCTCGACCTGTTCGACTTCAAGCCGACGCTCAAGGAACGGCACTTGCAGGACTGCCCGGACGAGCTGATCGCGGGCAAGAAGTTCGCCTTTATCCGGGGCCGTCCCAAGCTGCTGGGCTCGCCCTACCAGTTCTCGCGCGTGGGGCAGGCGGGGATGCACGTCTCCGAGGTGTTGCCGCACTTCCGGTCCGTGGCGGACGACGTGACGCTGGTGCGCTCGATGTGGACGGACCAGTTCAACCATGCGCCGGCCGAGCTGTTCCTCTACACGGGCTCGATGCGCGCGGGCAACGCGAGCCTCGGCTCGTGGGCCACGTATGGGCTCGGGACGCTCAACCAAGACCTGCCCGGCTTCGTGGTGCTGCTCTCGGGCGGGACGGATCCCACGGGCGGCAAGGCGCTGTGGTCGTCGGGCTTCCTGCCCAGCGTGCACCAGGGAGTCCAATGCCGCTCGGCTGGCGAGCCCATCCTCTACTCGTCCAATCCCCCGGGCATGGACCGCGCCGCGCGGCGCCGGACGCTCGACGCCCTGCGCGACCTCAACGAGTCCGAGGCGCGCGCGTCGGGCGACCCCGAGACCCTGACGCGCATCGAGCAGTACGAGCTGGCGTTCCGCATGCAGGTGTCGGTGCCGGACGCGTTCGACATCCGACGCGAGCCCGCCCATGTGCTGGAGATGTACGGGGCCAAGCCCGGGGAGGCGTCGTTCGCCAACAACTGCCTGCTGGCACGCCGCCTGGTGGAGCGGGGCGTCCGCTACGTGCAGCTCTACGACTGGGGCTGGGACATCCACGGGACGGGGCCGGGCGACGACCTGTTGGAGCAATTCCCCCGGAAGTGCCGGGACGTGGACCAGGCCAGCGCGGCGCTGGTGCGGGACCTGAAGCAACGGGGACTCCTCGACGAGGTCGTGGTGGTGTGGGGCGGCGAGTTTGGCCGGACGCCCATGAACGAGGCGCGCGGCGGATCCTCGTACCTGGGTCGCGACCATCACCCCAACTGCTTCTCCGCATGGATGGCGGGCGGCGGGTTCCGCAGGGGCCACCTGCACGGGGAGACGGACGAGTTCGGGTACTCGGTGGCGAGCGGCAAGGTGGGCGTGCGGGACTTGCAGGCGACGTTGCTGCACGTGCTGGGCCTTGACCCGTTCACCTTGTCCTACCGGTACCAAGGCCTGAACCAACGGCTCATCGGGCCCACGGACGAGGCGCGGGTGGCCAAGGAACTCCTGGCGTGAACACGAGGCCCTTGCATGCGGTGGGCCTGGCGGCGGCAATCCTGGCCGTGGCGAGTGGATGTCGCAGGGGGCCGGTGGTCGTGGTGATCAACCAGTCCGGCGTGACGGTCAGCAACGTGGTGGTGTCGGGCGTGGGCTTCACCAACGCCATCGCCGTGCTGGCCCCGGGCGAGCGGATGGCCTTGCGGGTACGACCGTCCGGGGACACCCACGTGCGGGCCACGTTCGAGGCCGGGCGTTCGCGCGATTCCGGGAACCTCGGCTACGTCGAGAACAGCGGCCTCTATCGCGTGGGCCTCGTGATCGGGACCAACGGCGCGGTGCGGTTCGACGGCGAGGCTCGGTAAGGCCCGGCGCCGGAACCCGCCGCCATCGGCAGGGCCGACGCGGCACGTGGAGTCAGCTCACGAAGGCTGGAGTCAGCTCACGAAGGCCATGGAGACCCGATCGCCCTGGGCGTTGCGGGTGAGGCCCTGGGCGCGGGGATCGTTGGTGGGCTGGCCGTCCACGAGGAACTGGTACGCGTGCCCGCCGTGCTTGAGGGGGATGGAGGCGTGCCAGGAGCCGTCCACATGACGGGTCATGGGGTTCGCAGCGGGGTTCCACTGGTTGAAGTCGCCCACGATGGACACCTGGCTCGCCTGCGGGGCGATGCAGATGAAGTTGACGGGCTTGACCGTGCCGCGCGCCTGCAGGCGCTGGAGCGGGACGTTCGAGGGTCGCGTTCCGTTCGTCATTCGTGCTTCCTAGGCCAAGAGTGAAACGTGCTTCGTGTCGTGCGCCCGGGCGTCGTCGCGCCGGATTCGCACGGAGCCGCGTACAAAGCCAATCCCGTGCCACTTCGCAAGCGGAACCTCGAAGGGATCAAGCCCGGCGCAGCGCCCGTCACGCGGGTGGTGCCAGTGCCGGGCGGCATTCGGCTGGCGCAGGGCGACGTGGTGTTGAGCGAGTTGCGGCTGTTGCCGGGGCCGACGCACAGCGTGTTCGACGTGTTGGCGAGCCTGGTGCATCGACTGGCCCCGCCCGGGGAGGTCGCGGTGCTGGGGTTTGGCGCGGGCGGCATCCTTGCGCCGATGCGGGCGTTGGGTTGCGACCGTCCGTTGCACGCGGTGGACGTGGATGCGACGGGCCACCGGTTGTTCCAGCAGTGGTGCCCGGCGTGGGCGGAGGACGTCGCGTGGCGTCAGGCGGACGCCACGGCGTGGCTTCGGGGGCAACGCGGGGGTTTTGCGTGCGTGCTGGAGGACTTGTCGGAGCCTCGCGACGGCGACGTGCACAAGCCGGCGGATTGTCGGCGGACGTTGCCGCGGCTGATCGGGCGGCGGCTCGGGCGCGGGGGCGTGGCCGTGTTCAACGTCGTCCCGGACGCGGACGGTTCATGGCCGGGGATGGCCGAGGTGCTGCGCTTGTTCCCGTGCGTGCTGGAGGTGCGTTACGCGGAGTACCTCAACCGGACGCTGGCGGCGGGGACACGGCTGCCGTCAGCGCCCCGCGTGGGTCAATGGTTGCAGGCGGACCTGCGGCGGATGGGATCGGGCCTGGCGGGGCGGACGCGGGTGAGGGCTTCCGGGCGCGAGGCGACGATCCGGTGAGGCAGGTCGCCGATCCGGTCTTCAGGGCGACTTGGGCGACGTCGAGGCCGTGGTGCGGTTGCCGGGCGTGGTGGCCTGGGTGAAATGGATGAGGTCGAGGAGGATGCGCTCGGCCTCGCGGAGGTGGACGTCCATGGCGGCGTCGGCATCGGGCGTGGCGTCGTCGTCGTCGCCATCGGGGCTGGCGTTGGGGGCCTTCTCCTTGGGTTGGGAGGCGGCGGCGGCGTCGGAGGGCTTGGGCTTGCCGACGAGCTTGAGGTCGGTGGAGCTGGTGGCGACCACGTTGGTCTTGCCGGCGGGCGCGGGGAGGCCGGGTTGGTCGGCCAGCTTGAGAGTGATCTCGTAGGTGGTGGGCTCCTTGGTGCCGCGGGCGGCGAGCTCCTTCTTGCGGCGCTCGGCGCGGAGGCGGTCGTCATGGCGTTCCTGGACGCGCTGGGCGTAGTTGAGGGAGAGGGTCTTCTCGGCCTGCTTGCGGCGGAAGATCTCAACATCCTCGCGGACGTAGTTCCAGTCGCGGTCGGCGGCGATGCGGTTGGAGGAATGATCGCGAAGCCGGGCGAGGAAGGGCTGGACGCGGTTGAGCTTTTCGAATTCGGCGGTGGGGATCGTGTCCCACGGGAGGGCGTTGGTAAGGGAGGATTCGCCGGTCTCGACGAAGTTGTTGACGCTGGGGAGGACGATGTCGGGGACGACGCCCTTGAGCTGGGTGGACTCGCCGGAGGCCCGGTAGAACTTGCGGATGGTGACCTTGATGGCGCCCGGGGCGAGGGGGAACTCCGGGAGGAAGGGGCCGAGCTCCTGGATGGTCTGGACGGTGCCCTTGCCGTGGGTGGTGGTGTCGCCGACGACGAGGGCGCGGCCATAGTCCTGGAGGGCGCCGGCGACGATCTCGGAGGCGGAGGCGCTGAAGCGGCTGGTGAGGACCATGAGCGGGCCGTCGTAGAGCACGGTGGGGTCGTTGTCGTCGTCCTGCTCGATGCGGCCGTTGAACTCCTTCACTTGGACGACGGGGCCGGACTTGATGAAGAGGCCGGTCAGGTTGACGGCCTCGGGGAGGGAACCGCCGCCATTGCGGCGCAGGTCGAGGATGATGCCCTCGGCCTTCTCCTCGACGAGCTTCTTGACGAGCTTGGCGACGTCGGCGGTGGTGGACTTGCGGCCGGAGCCGCGGCCGCCGATGCCAACGGACATGTTGGCGTAGAAGGAGGGGAGGTCGATGACGCCGACGCGGCGGGACTTGCCCTTGGCGTCGGTGATCTCGACGAGCTTCGCCTTGGCCTCGCCGTCCTCGAGCTTGATCTCGTCGCGCACGATGGTGACGAGCTTGCGGGCGGAGCCGTCGCCTCCGGCCGGGATCATGGTGAGGCGGACGGTGGAGCCCTTGGGGCCGCGGATTTGATCGACGACGCGCTTGAGCTTTTCATCGACGACATCGACCCACTCCCCGTCGTCGCCCTGGGCGACGGCGACGACCTTGTCGCCGATGTTGACCTGCTTGCTGCGGGCGGCGGGGGAGCCGGGGACGACGGCGCGGATGACGGTGTAGCCGTCCTCGGCCTGGAGGGTGGCCCCGATGCCGAAGAGGCTCAGGTTCATCTGGATGGAGAACGAGTCGAGCTCGCTCTTCCCGAAGTAGTTGGAATGGGGGTCGTAGGCGTGGGCGAGGGAGTCGAGGTAGAGCTGGAGGACCTCGTCGGGCTCGTACTGCTTGAGGGTACGGAGGGTGCGATTGTAGCGGCGGGTGAGCTTGTCGAGGATTTCGGAGTGGCGCTCCGTGGGGAGCTTGGAGGCGAGGTAGGACTCGAGCTGGGGGCGGGAGGACCAGCGGGAGGCGTTGACCTCGGCGAGGATGTTGGAGGCGTGGGACTTGCCGACGAGGGCCTCGAGGTCGGCGAGGACGTTGGTGCCCAGGGGGCGCTTGAGGGAGGCGGGCAAGTCGTTGGAGAAGGGTGCGTCGGCGTCGAGCCCGGCGATCTTGCGCCAGACGTTGGTGGACAGCTCGGGGATCTCCGTCTGGTTCAGCTTCTCCGCGAGGTATTCGTAGCGAAGGCGCTCCGACCACAGCCGCCGGGCTTCATCGAGGTCCTTCGGGCGCGGCTCCTCCTTGCGGTTGATGACCATTCGGTCCGTGCGGTCCATGGGGAACTGGCCGGCCTTGAGGAGCTGGGAGACGAGGGCGTACTGCTGGTCGAACCGTTCCAGAAAGCGATTGAAGACGTCGTAGGCGGGCTGCACGTCCTTCTCCACCATCGTCAGCTCGTCCAGGCGGGTGCGGAACCTCTCGAACTCGGCGAGGTCGGACTGCAGGAAGTAGAAGCGCTGGGGGTCGAGCGACTCGAGGTAGCGGTTGAACATCCGGGTGCTGACCTCGTCCTTGAAGCGCATCCGGGAAAAGTGAAAGCGCTCCAGGGTGCGCCCCACCAACTGGGCGACGGTCCCGGCCCCGTCGGGCGCGGTCAGGCGCAGGGTGTTGGTGTACTTCGAGATGTCGGCGGCCTTGTCGGCCAACGGCGCGGGCTTGGGCGCATCGGCACCGAAGAGGTGCGCCGCGAGGAGGACCCACAAGACCGCCACGTTCCATGCCTTCATGGCGCGAGAGTACCGCCGCAACGGGTAGGGTGCCAAACAGGGAATCAGGCCGCCGCCCCGACCGTGCGCCAGCGACGGGCCTTCAGCTCGAAGCGAGGCAACGCGCCCGCCGCGACGGGCCGCACGGGAATCCGTATCCCAAGGTCCCGTTGCAACCGTTCCGCCAACGCCCCCGCGACCCCTTCCGGCGCCTCGACCTCCAGCTCCAGCTCCGCCATCGACGTCGTGCGGTCGAGGGTCGCCTGGAATTCCCCCACCTCCGGAAACGCCCGCACCACGGCCTCCACGGCGGACGGATACACGTTCACCCCGCGCACAATCACCATGTCATCCACGCGCCCGAGGATGCCTCCTTCCAGGACAAGCCCGCCCGGCGTGCGGCGCATCTGCACCAAGTCCCCGGTCCGGTAACGCAACAAAGGGCACGCCCGGCGCCGCAGCGTCGTCAGGACCAGCTCGCCTTGGACGCCCTCGGCCACGGGCTGGAGCGTCACCGGGTCAATGACCTCGGCCAGGAAGCTGCGCTCCAGGACCATCAGGTGACCGGGCTGGCGCGGGTCCTCGTGCGTCACGGGTCCCACCTCCGTCATGCCGTGGTGGTCGAACACGCGTGCCGACGGCCATGCCTGCTGGAGGCGTGCGCGCACCGACGGGATGCTGCCGCCGGGCTCGCCGGCCACCACCAGGAGCCGCACGGAGCCCTTGTCCCAGCCGGCGTCGTCCGCCTCCCGCGCCAGGTGCAACGCATACGTGGGCGTGCAGCACAGGACCGTGGCCGCATTTTCCTCCGCCACCCGCACGCGCTGGGCCGACGACATGCCGCCGCCCGGGATGCACAGCGCCCCGAGACGCAGGCCGGCCTCGAAGGCGAGCCAAAACCCGAGGAATGGCCCGAAGCTAAACGCGAACAACATCCGGTCGGACGCCCCCACGCCCGCCTGGCGCAGGACCTCGACCCAATCCTCGGTCATGGCCGCCCAGGACTCCGGGGTGTCCAGCCACCGCAGGGGCAGGCCGGTGGTGCCGCTCGTCTGGTGGCAACGGGTGAAGCGGGCCAACGGCTCCGACCGTGCGGAGCCGTAGGGCGGGTTCGCGGTGGCGTCCGCAACCAGCTCGGCCTTGGTCGTCAGCGGGAAACGGGCCGCGAAGTCCGACAGGCTTGCGGGCATCGGCGGCGACACGTCCCGCAGGCGCGGGATGTAGAAGGGGTTCTTGTCCCGCAGCTCCACCAGCAAGCCCCGCAGGGCGGCCAGGGCCGCTGCGTCGCGTGACACGGCCGAGGTCATGCGCGTCGCGCCGGGTTTAGGCCTTGGCCGGCCCGGGTTGGGCGGGCGCGGCGGCGGCCGGCTTGGCCCCGCCCGGGGCCGGGCTGCCGGGGTTGAACTTGGCGACGCAGAAGCCGCCCGCCACGGCCAGCACGATGCCGATCCAGAAGCGCGGGTCCACGGACCCCCAGCCCTTCGCCGGGGGATGAAGCACGGTGCCGATGGCGGCGTTCACCAACGGGGCCCCTGCGAACACGATGGACATGACGGCCGGGGGCTTGCCGCCCGCCGCAAACGCCAGCAGGACGCCAAACGCGCCCACGGCCCCGGCGATCCCGGCCACCAACGACCAGATCGCCCCGGCTCCCGTGTAGCCCGTGAACGCCTGCCCCTTGCCCATCAACACGAACAACGGCGCCAGCACGGCCACCAGGAAGTAGGCGATGCCCACGAACAGGAAGGCCTTGTACCGCAGCAACGCGGGGGCCACGGGCGGGCCGCCCGACGGCTGCATCAGCGTCTGTCCCTTGTGCAGGAGGATGCCATAGACGCCCCACGAGAAGACCGTGAGGAAGGTGAGCAAGAGCCACGTGTTGCCCGAGGAGGAGGGCGCCGAGTTCATAAGCCGTCGAGGCTATGGCGGCATGTCCTTGTCAGCAACCGCTTTGTCGGATAGGCCCGTCCGCGCATGTCGCTTCGCGCTGTTCGCTTCCCCTCGTGCCCCGTCCTCGACGCCCGCGCGGCGGCGGGCCTTGCCCTCGCCCTTGCGCTCGCCCTCGCGGGCTGCGCCACGCCGGATCGCACCGATCCCCGCAGCGTCGGCAAGCGCCGCGCGCAGCGAGCCGCCGCCTACGCCGCGTTGCCGCAGGAACACCAGGCCCTCGTGGACCAGGGCCAGATTCGCGCCGGCATGAACGAGGACGCCGTCTTCATCGCGTGGGGCGCGCCCGCGCAGGTCCTTCGCAGCGGCGATGCCTCCGGCGAGGCCGTCACGTGGCTCTACGAGTCCACCACCTCGGACAACTACCTGACGTGGAACTTCCGCGAGGTCACCCGCAAGGACGGCTCCACCTACTTGGATCGCTTCATGGACCGCGACATCAACGTGCGCAACTACGTCAGCGCGGAGCTCACCTTCCGAGGCGGCAAGCTCTCCAGCTACCGCACCCTGCCCAAGCCCCCCGGCAGCACCATCGTCGCGCCCCAGCCGCTCCTGCGCTGAAGGGCGGAACTCTCCCCTTGCCTCCGCGAAGCCCGGCTTGGGAACGTCGTGCGATGTCGATTCCAACCCAGTTCCCGGGCGTGACCGCCGTGACGAAGGCCAACGTGTACTTCGACGGGCGCGTCGTCTCCCATTCGTTGATCTTCCCCGATGGCTCTAAGAAGACCCTCGGGCTCATCTACCCCGGCACGTACCACTTCGGGACCGACAAGGCCGAGCGGATGGAGGTCGTGGCCGGTTCCTGCACGGTGAAGCTGGACGGATCCACCGCGTCCCAGTCCTACGCGGCGGGAACGTTCTTCGACGTGCCCGCCAAGTCGGGCTTCGACATCACGGTCGAGTCCGGCATCGCGGAGTACATTTGCTCGTTCATCGGGTGAGCGGGCGCGCGGCAGGGTGGGGCGTGGGGTCTCGATGGGCCGGATGGGCACTGATGGCGGCATGGGCCGTCGCGTGTTCCGGCGCCGAGTTCCAGCCGGACTTCGAGGCGGCGCCCCATGCCTACTTTGAACGGGAACCGCGCGACCGGTTCCAGCGCACGCTGGCGCGGCTGGCGTCGTCGCCCGGGGCGCTGGATCGCTCGGGGGAGCTTGCGTTTGTCCGGTCCCTGCTCGCCGCGTTGGACGTGCCGGAGTCGTCGCAGTTGCTGGTGTTCTCCAACACCAGCCTCCAGCTCGGGCTCATCCACCCCTCCAACCCGAGGGCGCTCTATTTTTCGGACGACGTGTACGTGGGCTGGGTGCCGGGCGGGAAGATCGAGGTGGCCGCCGTGGACCCGGACCTGGGCGCGGTGTTTTACCTGATGCCCATCCCGCGGGACGGCGAGGCCCCGAGGCCGGAGCGTTCCAGGCGTTGCATGAATTGCCATGCCAACGAGGACACGCTGCACGCGCCGGGGCTCTCCATCCGTTCCGTCGCGCCCGCGCCTTCGGGCGGGAGCCTGGACGCATTCCGGACCGGTTTGTCCGGCCATGGCATTCCGCTCTCGCAACGCCTGGGTGGATGGCACGTGACCGGCGACGCCGACGGCGCGACGCATCTCGGGAACCGCATGGGGCGGCTGCAAGGGGGCGAGGTGGAATGGACGCCGTTGGAGCCGGGCAAGCGCTTCCCATGGAGCCGCTATCCGGTCTCCACCAGCGACCTGCTGGCACACTTGCTGCACGAGCACCAGGCCGGGGCCGTGAACCGGATGGCCCGCGCCCAGTACCTCGCCCGCGAGGCCGGTGCGAAGCCCTCCGCCGAGCAGGTGGCGCGGCTCGACGCGGAGGCGCGGGAGCTGGCCCGTTACCTGTTGTTCGCCGACGAGGCGCCCGTTCCATCGGGCCTGGACCGTGGCGACGCCCGGTTCCGAGAGGACTTCCGGCGCGGCGCGCGGGTGGTGGAAGGACGATCCCTTCGGGACCTGGAACTGCGCACGCGCCTGTTGCGTCACCGATGCAGCTACATGGTGCACACGGCCCAGTTCGATGGCCTGCTGCCCATCATCCGCGACCGCGTGGTGTCATGGATGGCCAAGGCCGTGGCACCCGGCGTTGCCCCCGAGGGCTTCCAGCACCTGGGCAACGACGAAAGGGCCGTCATCCGGAACATCCTCGCCCGGGAGCTCCGGGGCTTCGGCGGCCGTTGAGCGATCCCGACAGGAGGGGCTGGGGTCGATCGTTGCGGGGCGGGCGATGGATGGCGGCGGCGGGCGGATGCCCCGAATCCAGCGTCACCATGGTGTGGGCATCAACAACGAGGTCCGCCATGCGGGGCCGACCGGCCTACAGCCACGGCACCAAGGCGGCGGCCACGGCATGGCCGGCGCGCTCGGTGGAGAGGATGCCGCCATGGCGGGCGACCTGTTCCTTCACGGAAGGCATGCCATTGGCGGGCACGACGAGATGGCGGGCGTGGCGGGGGAGGAGCATGGGCAGGTCGTTGAAGTGATCGCCGGCCGCAAGGGTGTGGTCGGGGGAAATGCCGAGGATGCGTTGCAACTCCGCCAACGCCGTCCCCTTGCTGTACGCGGCATGGCTGAGGCGCACGTACACGTCGTTGCGCACGATCGCGAGGTCATTGATGGACGCCGCAAATTCCAGGAGCTCGGCCTCGATCCGGTCCATCTGCTCGATGCTTCGGGCGATGGCGCACAGGGGCGACCAGGGGTCGTCGTAGAACATGGCGTCATGGCGGGACTGCAATCCCTCCAGCAGGTCGGGGACGGACTCCGCCATGCTCGCAAACAACCGTGCATGGTCTTGGTGGCAATGGGTGTTCCAGGGCTCCACGGGGACGTAGTGACCGCGGTCGTTGACGAAGATCTCGCGCTCCACCAGGACGAGGTAGTCCGGACGGACGGTGGCTCCGGACCGCCCCAGCGTCTCCATCAGGCTTTGCATCTCGCGCCCGGTGTTGATCACCCACCGGACACCGCGCGCCTGCAACGTGGCGATCCGCTCCTGGAACACGAGGGGGATCGGCACCTCCGCATGCTCCTCGTGGATCGTCCCGTCGAAGTCCGTGGAAACCAGCCGCAGTTCGTCGCCCATCGTGCGAACAGTGTCCATGGAACGTCCGGGGCCTCCAAGGCGGGAGATGGGGGCGGCCGGGGAATGCGGGGTGATTTCCACGGATGTTTTGACTTGTGCTGGAACGCCGGTGCACACCCCATTTGCAGCATGAAATCCTTGATCCAATTCGTGGTCGCTTCGCGGGCTGGGGGAATCGCACCCTTGGTACTGGCCCTCGCATCCGTGTCCGAGTCCGCCGTGGGCCAGGCGACAGAGTACTTGGACGTCAATTGGCAATGGATCATCACCGGCCCCACCGTCACGGTCGGCAACAGTCCGCTTGTCGTGAGCAAGCTGTGGGTCAGCAACCCCAATCCCGTTCCCGACTACGTTGGGACTCCACTTACCAGCGCCTTCACCATCTCTGCGTCACTCAAGCTCGACGACTACACCCTCCCGGCCGGGGCCACGGATGTCAGCATCACTGGCCTGCCCACCTCGGTGAGCCTCTCCGTCCAGACGAGCTACTTGGTCGTTGGAGGACCCGCCGAAACGCGTCCTGGCTACCGCACGGAGTTGTTCGGTGCCAATGGGGTGTCCTTCAGCCTGACCGATGGGCAAAGCTACGGGGGAAGTGCATCGGCCTCCACGTTCCTCATGAAGCCGCCCGAGGCGAACACCCAGGATTGGCTGGTCTCGGCCACATTCTCCGTCGTGTTCACTGAGCACGTGTCGGATCCCATTTCAGGCACGGCCCGGATTAGCTACACGACTCCTCCGACCGGTCCCACCATCCCCGAACCAGAGACCTGCGCGGTCTTGGCGGGACTGCCCCTGATGGCATGGGGGATTTTCCGGCGTGCCCGGTCGGCGGCCAAGGGCTGAGCAAGGGCCGTCTTCGCCGGGCTTTGCCCATGGCGTCTGCGGTGCGTTGCCCGAAACTGCGGCTGCAATTCGAGGCTTGGGCAGGCCTTTTCCGGCTTGGCCTCGTCCTGCGGGGCGGGGCGAGGTGATGCGGTTGACGGCATACTGGGCACCGGCGGGACCGATTCAGTTGGATCGGTCGTGCTTGCTCGATCTGCTTCCGCAACTCCTTCGTCCTTCGCTTGGCTAAGTGCGATGAACTGGCCGGCCTCGCCGTGCGGTGGGATCAACGTGATGAACCCACTTGCTGCGGTTGGCCCACCTAATCCGGGTACCCGTCCGGATGGCGTTGGTGCCAGTCCCAGGCGGTGGCGACGATGT
>CAYSGH010000007.1:0-94528 GCA_964430505.1 uncultured Akkermansia sp.
GGCACGCCCGGCCCGTCGGGCAAGTTCGCGCGGGCCACGCCCAACCCCGCGCTAGGGCGTTTGGCCGGCCGATGGAAAGCCCCGGTGAAGAGGGTCCGTCGAAAAGGGTTAGTGTGCCGCCCTCTAACTGATTTACATTATCAGGCAAGCAAGCCATGATTGCTCCATGCCTAGGGTCGCACCGGTCGTTGAACTCACGGAATCACAGCGCTCAGAACTCGAGAGCCGGGTCCGGGCGTCGAGATCCAGCCGTTCTCAGGTCTTGCGCGCACGGATCGTCTTGCTGGCAGCCGCGGGTCATCCAAGCGATGAAATCGCCGAAAAGCTGGAGGCCCCCCAGCAGACCGTTGGCAAATGGCGGCGACGCTTCTGCAAGGAGGGGCTGAAGGGACTCGAGGACCTGCCCCGGTCAGGTCGCCCGATGCGGTTGGACGTCGCCAAGATCCATCGAGTCCTGACGGAGGTCACCCAGCCACCGGCTTCGCGCTCGCAGTGGAGCACTCGCTCCATGGCGCGTCACGCCGGCGTCTCCAAAAGCCATGTCCAAGCCCTCTGGAGCCGCAACGACATCAAGCCGCACGTCCGGCGCACGTTCAAGGTGTCACGCGATCCAAGCTTCGAGGCAAAGTTCTGGGACGTCATCGGACTCTACCTCAATCCCCCGCAAAAGGCCCTGATTCTGTGCTGTGACGAGAAGAGCCAATGCCAGGCGCTGGAGCGAACCCAGCCCGGACTGCCCCTTGGGATGGGCCATGTCAGCACCAAGACGCACGACTACATCCGCCACGGGACGCTCACCTTGTTTACTGCGCTGTCGTACCTGGATGGGAAGCTCATCAGCCAGACCGCCAAGCGGCACACCCATGCGGAATGGCTTCAGTTCCTGAAGCATATCGAGGCAGAAACCCCGCCGGATCAGGAATTGCATCTGATCATCGACAACTACGCCACCCACAAGCATCCCAAGGTCCTGCGGTGGCTCAAGGCCCGCCCGCGCTTCCACCTCCATTTCACGCCGACAAGCAGCTCGTGGATGAACATGGTGGAGCGATTCTTCCGAGACCTGACGGAGGACGTGGTGCGCCACGGAAGCTTCGAGAGCGTCAAGGAACTGACCGCCGCCATCTTGGACTACCTGCATGAGCGGAACCTCAACCCGAAGCCCTACCAGTGGCGCGCGAAAGGCGCCGACATCTTGGCTAAGATCCAGCGGGCGAGGGGAAAACTGGGAATAATAAAGCAATGCACTTAGAGGGCGGCACACTAGGCCGTCCTGGCGGTCTAACCCGCTAGCATCCGTTTCTCCTGGCTCCCGGGCGGCTTGCTGTAGTTCCCCTGAGGCCTAGTCCGCCCCCCCGTTTTACTTTTGTGGCGGCTGTTATCCGAGTGTCGTGATGCGAACCGCGAACCCCATGCCCGTTCGCAAGGTTCAACCCGCGCGCTTGGGACACTCGGCCAGCCAAATCCTGCAAGACCCTTGTAAGAATCAGCTCCCTGGCTGCGATGCATGTCGTGGAACCATCGTGGGGCTGCCGCCCATCACGTTCCTAGTTGGCGGAACCGGGCGGATCCCGTCGATGCCGTCAGGAAGTCCAGGATGGATTGGCAACGGGAAATCGGGAGGGCGATGTCGGGCATGGGACGCTTGGACAGCAAGATGTGCGCGATGCGGACGCTGGCGTCATGGGGCTTAGGATACGGTTGGATGACCCAGTTCGCATGGCTGGACGCGAGGTCCCCGGGCGCCATCAGTGCCCGGTGCGGTCACTTGGCGGCCATGCGTTCATCGATCCGGAGCAAGCGGAGCAGCAAGGCCGGGGGCCAGTCTTGCATCCATGGAGCGATCCTCCCCATCCCATCAAGCCCTTCCGAGCGACTGGGGCCGTCGCGGAAGGTCCGATGGATTCCGATGCGAATGAGCGACCAGTCCATGCTTTAGCTATAGAAACCAAAACCGAAGAAAGACAAACCCATATGATGGTAGCCAAGAAAATCCTTGTTGTCTCGATGGGGCGTGCTGGCAACGCCGTGGCCTCCGCGTTCCTCGACAAGCTCATGCTGGAAAGCGGCGTCGGCCCCAATGGCGAGCCGCCGTCTGACCCAAACCTTGCGGCGGCGCTGGAGGTGTTCTGCGACCGCACAAGCAGCGGGCATTTGGTCCCACGCCGGTTGATGGCGGCGGGTGCCCGGGAGCACCTGCCGCCCGAGGAAGGCCCAAACCGGGCCGCTTATCCCGGCGAGAGCTACATCTTGGACGAAACCCCTAGCGTGGAGAGCACGAACTATGTTGGTTGGTACACGGAGCAAAGCTCGGTGCAGAGGATCTTTGACAAGATCGACAACTTCGTTTTGGAGACAAAGCCAGCTTACCTTGACCATACCCATAGGGGTTCGGGCTCCCTGATATGGCAGCACTACAACAAGCCGAAAGAGGTGCATGAGTTTGAATCCCTTAACGAGATGGAGTCGAAGATCCTTCAGGACATGATCCGCGACAAGGAGCCGCATGAAGACGGGGAATTTCGAAGCGAGGACGCCACAGACAGGATACTCCGGCGCATCAACCTCCTCAACGAGAGCCTGGACCAGCGGGCGGTGCTGGTCTTCTTTGCCGTCGCGGGAGGCTATGGCTCTGGTTGTGGATCACTTCTCCTAGAACAGTTGAAGGAGGAATTTGTCACATCGAAGTTGCCCGTCATCGCCTTTCCCATCACCCCGTTTTCGGATCCGGACAAGCAGGAGTTCCCTTGGGAGCCCTATAATGCGGGGCTTGCATGCCGGATAATTTGGCCCCACGCGAACGCGTCTGTTGTCCTCAGCAACGATGCGGCGTACAAGGCCGCCCAGCAGGGCGGTGGGCAACCGGATTATCCTAAACTGAACCATGTCATCGCCGAGGCGCTGTGCACCCTGGTGGCTCCCATCCTGTGGCCGGACGCGAATGGCCAGCGCCTCGGGATCCGGGGCATCCTCGGACCCATGTCCATCCGAGGGCGATCCTCATTCTGGCCTTGGCGGGACGGGCCGCCGCACACCGTACGCGTCTTCCCCGTCTCCAACTGCATCTTCTCACTATCCTTGGCCGTGTCGGCGAATGCACCTGACGTCGGTGGAGCCGGCCTTGCCAAGCGGTTGCTTGCGGGTGACTTGCAGCATCTGTCGTCCGAGGCTGGAGGCGTTTGGCATCACATGGCGGCCGTGTATTCGGGGCCCGCAGAGGGTGCGGCAGCCTTCAAGGCCGCGATCCCAAATGGTCAGGCCCTCATCGCCATCAACCCCCGCGCGAAGCAGGCCAGGGTAATCGCAGGGGGCATGAACAGCGCGCTCAAGGCCACATTCGAAGGCCTGTCCACGAAGTTCGACGAGCTATTGAAACGACATGCATGGACTCATTATTTCCAGTGCCTCGAATATGACGCCGACATGAACCTCCACGACGCAGGTTCGTATCTCCGTGACACCACCCAAGAGATTGCCGATTACGCGGACAAGAAGCTTTTGCAAGAAGCCGAGGAGTCCATTCAGAAACAGATCAACTTAGGAATATGATGCCGCTGCGGTGCGCCGGGCGTCGGAGTCGGGGGCGCCGGCGCACCGCGATGACACCGGCTCGGGTTGCATTGGTTTGGGATGCTCAGGCCGCCCGTTGGTCCGCCCTTGGGGTGCGCGGCCGGCGCGCGATGGCGGGCAGCCTGGCAGTGATTGGCTTCGCGCGGGAATGCGACGCCCGCATTTGGGCTGGAGCCGTCGGCCGCATGGCATCGGTCCGGCCTCCGTAGCTCGAGACTTTGGGAACCGCAAAACCGGGCCTTTGGGATGGGCAAGCGGCGGCCTGCTGGGTCGCGCCGTCCCGGCCCGTTGGGCTCCATGGCACCCAGCATGGTCGCCGTGCTCATCCGGCGCGCTTCCGTTCCGTGCCATTTCCAAGGGACACGAAGGGCTACGGGGTCGTTCCGAGCAGGGCTTTTCCAATGCGTCGAGTGTGGGGCGGTTTGGGGCGGTGTTGCCGGCAAGGCACGGAGGCCCGGACGTTGTGGGCCTGCTCCCAGGTGAGGGATCTCCGGTGCCCGCGCATCGCGGCGTGATCGCAACGTGCCCATGCAGGGACGGTTGCTGGTTTGCTCGGGATTCGAGGCGGGGTGGCGTTCCGTTGGGGTTGCATCGCCCACCCTGGGCCGTGGCCTCTTGGCCCCTTTCCTTGGACGTTGGTTTCGGCGCTTGAACGCATCGGTGAACGCCGATATGAAGCGTGCCCGTGGAAGCCTTGGTCACGTTGGCGCGCGCGATGTCGGACCCGATGCGGGTCCGCATCCTCGCGTTGATTTGCGGGCGCGAGGTCTGCGTGTGCGAGCTGTGCGAGGTCCTGGGCGCGCGGCAATCGACGTTGTCCACGCACCTGGCCGCCATTCGGCGGGCCGGCATCGCCCGGGCGCGCCGCGAGGGGCGTTGGATGCATTACTCGCTGGCTCCGGCATGGCGCGCCCGGGTCATGGCGTTCCTGGCGTTGGCGGGCCCGGACGCCGGCCCGCGTGGATGGCGGTCCCGTGACGAGGGCCGGTTGCGCGCGTGCCAACGGGCCGGGAGCCCGGGGCCGTGCCGGGAGGCGGTTGGCGCGACAAGACGGGAAGGGGGCCATGCCGATGCGTCGTGAATGGGCGGCGGAGTTGGCGGGCACGTTCCTCCTGGTCTTCCTGGGAACGGGCGCGGTGATGACCTCGGGGACGAACCCCACGGGCGTGACGCACGCCGACGTGGCCATGGCGTTTGGCTTGGCTGTTTTTGCCGCCATCACGGCGTTCGGGCCCGTCAGCGGCGCCCACATCAACCCGGCGGTGACGGTGGGGTTGGCCGTGGCCGGGCGGGTGTCGTGGCGGGTGGTGCCGGGCTACGTGGCGAGCCAGTTGGCGGGCGCCATGCTGGCCAGCGCGGCGTTGCGGCTCCTGCTGGGGAGCGGCAAGGCGATGGGCGCGACGTTGCCGTCCGGGCCGGCATGGCAGTCGTTCGCCGTGGAGCTGGCCTTCACGTTCCTTCTGTTCCTCGTGGTGCTACGCGTGTCCGGCCAGGACGCCGAGCGAGGGCCCGGAGCGGGCCTTGCCATCGGGGCGGTGGTGGCCTTGGAGGCGTTGGTGGGCGGGCCGGTGTCGGGGGCTTCCATGAACCCGGCGCGGTCCTTCGGCCCCGCCGTGGTGTCCGGGGCATGGGATTCGCATTGGGTGTACTGGGTGGCCCCGATGACGGGGGCGATCCTGGCGGTGCCGGTGGCTCGCTGGATGGATCGCCGCGTCGCGTAGGTCGTGTGGGAAACGGTTGGAAAGGATGAGCTGATGATGACGCTGGGTGAACTGAAGGCGGTGCTCTCGGGAAGCGGGGACGCCCATGTGCGGTTTCGGTTGCCTTCGGGGGCACCGGTGGCGGCGCATGCGCACGTGACGGAGGTGGCGCGGGTGGACAAGCGGTTCATCGACTGCGGGGGCACGTTCCGCCGCGAGTCGTGGTGCCGTCTCCAGACATGGGTGGCGGACGACGTGGGGCATCGCCTGACGGCGGGCCGGCTGCTGGGGGCGCTGGTGAAGGCCGGTCCCACGCTGGATGCGGACGCGGACGGACTGGGAGTGGACGTGGAGCACGAGGACGGCGTGGTGAGCCAGTATCCGTTGCTGAAGGTTGCGGCCGAGCCGGGCGCGCTGGTGCTGGAGCTGGGGCAACGGCACACGGATTGCCTGGCGAAGGAACTGTGCGTGCCGGCGCCGGTGCAGGCCGCGCCCATCACGTTTGGGCGACGCCCGGCGGCGGTGGTCCCCGCGCCGGCTTCTGCGCCGGTTGGCGTGCCGACGCCCGTGACGGAGCTGCCGTTGGTGCTCGTGTTGTGCACGGGCAACTCTTGCCGGAGCCACCTGGCGGAGGGGTTCCTGCGGGCGGCGTCCCAAGGCCGCTTCCGGGTCGCGAGCGCGGGCAGTCGCCCGGCCGGCTACGTGCATCCGTTGGCGATCCGGGCGATGGCCGAGGTGGGCATCGACATTTCGGGGCACAGCTCCAAGCACCTGGACGAGTTCCTGCGTGAACGCGTGGAGACGGTGATCACGGTTTGTGGCAATGCGGACCAGGCCTGCCCCACGTTCCCCGGGCAGGTGCGGCGGCTGCATTGGCCGTTTGACGACCCGGCCCACGCCACGGGGACGGACGAGGAGAAGATGGCCGTGTTCCGCCGGGTTCGTGACGAGATCGCGCGGGTGTTCGGGGCGTACGCGGCGGGGCGGTTGGCGTGAATGGGCGGGCGCCGGGTTGGGAGCAGACGCGGGAGTTGGTGCTTCGCGGCATCGATGCCGGGTGGCATCGGGGATTCCAAGCGACCGTTCGCCACGGCGACGAGGCATGGGACCTGAGCCTCGGCACGACGTCGGGGGGCGACGCGATGACTCCCTCGACGTGTTGCCCGTGGTTGTCCGCGGGCAAGCCCCTGACGGCGCTGGTGGTGGCCCGGGCCGTTCAGGCGGACGTGTTGGACTGGGACGATCCGGTGGTGCGTTGGGTGCCGGAGTTCGGGGGCGGCGGAAAGCATGAGGTCACGATCCGGCACGTCCTGAACCACACGGGTGGGTTTCGGTCCGGGGACAACCTGGAGCCTGGCTGGGACTGGTGGATGGCCTTGGCTCACGTATGCGCCGCGCCGTTGGAATCCGGATGGGTGCCGGGAACGACGGCGGGCTACCACGCGCGGGGCTCATGGCTGGTCTTGGGCGAGGTGTTGCGCAGGGCGTGGGGGAAGGACTTCGAGTCCTTGGTTGTGCGCGAGGTCACGCGTCCCTTGGGTTGCGAGGGGCTGCGGTTCTCGTGGACGCGCGAGGCGGCGTTGGCTTGCGGCATGGGCTGGTCGGGGTTGGTCGCGTCGGGCCCAATGGGCGCCGGGCCTGGAGGGCATGGCGAAGCGGCCAAGGAGCCGGCGCGGGTGGATCCGGGTTCGGGGCTGCGTGGGACGGCACGGGAGATGGCGCGGTGGTACGCGGCGTTGGTGACGCCACCACCGGGATGGCTCGACGGATCGTTGGTGGCCGAGCTGGTACGACCGCAGCGGGCCGGCGTTGTGGACCGCACCTTTGGGGCGGTGATGTCCATGGGACTTGGGTTCATCTTGAACACCGGGGCGTCCGGGGGACTGCCGACGCCTTACGGCTATGGCCCGCATGCGAGCGCCCGTGCGTTCGGCCACAGTGGGAGCCAGTCCACGTGCGCGTTTGCAGACCCGGCACATGGGCTTGCGGTGGCCTGGTGCTTTTGCGGGATGCCGGGTGAGCCGATCCACCAACGACGGCAACGCGAGGTCAACGCCGCCATATACCAGGACCTTGGGCTTGCGCTCGGTTGTTGAAGCGGATGGCCGACTTGTGCGTGGCCTTGAATGTTGGGGGCTGAATCCCGAACCTACGTGGCAGCGCATGGGCAAACGCTTCTACATCACCACGGCCATCGACTACACGAACGGCGCGCCGCACCTGGGGCACGCCTACGAGAAGGTCCTCGCGGACGTCATCGCGCGCGCGCGACGGGCGATGGGGGAGGACGTGTTCTTCCTCACGGGCCTCGACGAGCACGGGCAGAAGGTCCAGCAGGCGGCGGCGGCCGAGGGGAAGGACCCGCAGGCGTATTGCGACGAGCTGGCGCTGCAATGGACGGGCCTGGCACGGGAACTTGGGTTGTCGAACGACGACTTCGTGCGCACGACGGAGCCACGGCACCGAGCGGTGGTTCATGCGATCCTCTCCAAGCTCCATGCGTCGGGCGACCTTTACTCGCAGCCGTACCAGGGCTGGTACTCGGTGAAGGAGGAGACCTTCCTGACGGAGAAGGATCGCAACCCGGACGGGACGTGGGACACGAAGTGGGGCCAGGTCATCCCTCTCACGGAGGAGAACTGGTACTTTCGGATGGCGCGGCACCAGGACTGGCTGGTGGCGCACATCGAGGCCAACCCGTCCTTCATCGAGCCCGCGAACCGGCGCAACGAGGTGCTGGGCTTCCTGCGCTCTGAACGCCTGGCGGACCTGTGCATCTCGCGTCCGGCCAGCCGGTTGTCCTGGGGCATCCCGCTGCCGTTCGCGCCGGACTGGGTCACGTACGTGTGGTTCGACGCCCTGGTGAACTACATCACGGTGCCGGCCGCGCACGGCGACCCGGCGGTGTTGGTTCCCCTGGGGCTTCCCGCGCCGTCGTCGTCCACGGGCGCGCCGCCGTTGTCTCTGTGGCCGGCCGACGTCCACGTGATTGGCAAGGACATCGTCAAGTTCCATGCCGTGTACTGGCCCATCATGCTGCATGCGGCCGGCCTGCCGTTGCCGCGTCAGATCCTCACGCATGGCTGGTGGCAGAAGGACGGGCAGAAGCTCTCCAAGTCCACCGGCAACGTCGTGGATCCCATCGCGGTCATCCGCGAGTGGGGCCTCGACGCGTTCCGGTATTACGTGGTGCGGGAGCTGGCCATCGGGCCGGATGGCAACTGGACCGACGAGGGCTTCCAATCCCGCTACAACGCGGAGCTGGCGAACGGCCTGGGCAACCTCTTGAACCGCGCCGTCAACATGCTCAACAAGTACCGCGGGGGCGTCGTCCCGGCCGCGTCGTCGGAACTCGCGCCCGACGCCGCGCGCGCGGTCAAGGCGGCCACGGATCGGTTGCGTGGCCACGACCTGCAAGGGGCGTTGGTGGCCATCTGGGACCTGGTGAACCGGGCCAACCTATACGTGGAGCAGACGCAGCCCTTCAAGCTGGCCAAGGATCCCGCGCAGGCCAGCCGTCTGGAGGAGGTGCTCTACAACTTGGTGGAGTCGTGCCGCGTCCTCGCGGTGCTCCTCGCGCCGTTCCTGCCGGACACGTCGCGGCGCATGCTGGACCAGCTCCGCGTGGAGACAGCGCCGACTTGGACGGAGGCCGCTTGGGGCGGGCTGGCTCCAGGACATCAAGTGGGCGCTCCCCAGCCGTTGTTCCCTCGCAAGGACCTCAAGCCCAAGGGCGGCGGCTAGCCGGACCGGTTCCGCCGGGTCGTTCGTGCTTGATCGATTTGCCCTCGCAAACCTGGAGTGGCGTGCCTGTCGCCCCGTCCTTGCAGGACGCTTCCCTCCCTCCTCGGATTGCCGGGCCTTGGCTTCGCCACCAGTTGCCTCCCGGCGGAACCTGCCCCGCTAGGCGGCCGCCGCTTGGGTTATGGTCGTGCCGCGGTGCACCCAAGCACCCGCCACCATGGCGGCGAGGTTGAATGCGGCGAATGCCATCAGGCCCTTGAAGGCCGCGTCGGTGAACCCGTACGAGTGCAGGCCGATGCCGAGCATGTTGGTTCCGAACCACGACCAGCTCGTGACGATGTTGCCTGCGATGGACAACAGGTGGATGCCGCGCTCGCGCACCATGCCTCCCCACCGTGCGTGCAGGATCAGCGCGTTCCACAGGACGATGATCAACGCGCCGTTCTCCTTGGGGTCCCAGCCCCAGAACCGGCCCCAGGACTGGTCCGCCCAAATCCCGCCGAGCACCGTCCCGGTGAAGCTGAACAACGTGGCGAAGCACAGGATGCCATAGACCATCCGGACCAGCGACTTCCCCAGCTCCGGCGTGAGCGCCCGCCCGCCCACCCCCAACGCCACCCACAACAGCGAGAGGAATCCTGCGACGTAAGTGGACGCATATCCCAGCGTCACGATGACCACGTGCGTCGCGAGCCAGAAGTTCGTGTCCAGCACGGCACGCATCATCTCCATCGTGTCGCCCGCCTGCGCGAGGTAGTGGGCGACGATCAACGTTGCGAACGACAGCAGGCCCGCCACCGCAAGGCCCAGCGCATTGCGCCAGAAACGCTCGATCAACAGGCCGAGGGCCGCCGCGCCCCACCCGATGAACACGGCGGAGCTGTACAGGTTTGTCACCGGCGGGCGTCCCTCCAGCCACATCCGCGTCAGAAGGCCCGCCGTGTGAACCACGAACGCCGCCATCACCAGCCACCATGCGGCGCGTCGCACGGGCTCCGACAACGTGAACCAAAAGACGCCCGCCAACACGAACGCCACCATGTAGAGGACCATCGCGGAATAGAACGGCTCCGCCCGGTTGAACACCTGTTCCCGGGCCGCCTTGGAAAGCTCCAGGGAGAACGTGGGCGCCAACGTCCCGGCGTATTCGCCCACGGCGGCGTTGAAGCCGGCGGCGTCGCCCTTCGCTCGCGCGTCCGCCATGCGCGCGAACAACGCGAGGCTGGGATGCATCGGGACGGTGCCTGCCTGGGCGATGAGCCGCGACACCTCGGCCTCGGGGAGCTGCTCCTCGTTGATCAGGTGCCGGAGCAGCGCGACGGGCACGGAGGATTCCAGCAACGCCTCGCCCATGCGCATCCAGTTGTCGCGCTCGCGCTCGGGATGGTGCGGCGGCACCACCAACGGCGGCTCCATCCCGTGCATCGCCAGGTACGTCTGCGCATGGTCCAGCATCCGAGTGAGGGCGTTGGTGTCGAACTCGCGCCCGGAAAACCGCGCGCGGAAGGCCGCCGTCCCGGCCGGGATGGAGGCCGCGTAGTCGGCTAGCTGCCCGGCGAAGGACGTCGCGTTGGGCGGCTGGATCGTGCTCTGGAGCCGCATGTAGAGGGTCACGGCGGATCCCAGCTTGAGCACCGCCTGCTCGTAGGGGTCGCGCGATGCATCGGCCTTGTCGCGCGCCAGCGCCGATTGCTCGCGCAGCTTCTCCAGGTTGGGAGCCAGCTTGTTGAAGGAGTAGTGCTTGCCGTCGTCCGCCGGGTCCGACGCGTCCAGCATCGGCAGCCCGAACAACGACTTCAGGTCCGGGTGGTCGATGCGGAACACGCGCCGCTCGTTGGCGGCCTTCGGCTGCGTCATCAGCTCCAGGAGCCATTCCATCGCCGACATCGTCCCGCCGCCGCCCGCCTCGCGGAGGGTTTGCTTGCCTCGGATTTGCAGGAGCGAGTTGCGCGCCACCGAGTCGAGGGGTTGCACCCGGCCGTTGAACACGACGGGCAGGCGGCCCATGGCGCCCACGTCGAGGCCGTCGCGGCCGGACGGGGGCGGGGCGAGCTTGGAGCCAGCCCATGCGAGGGCGACGAGGGCGAGGAGGATGGCTCCCCAGCGCTGGAGGAAGTGGGGCTTCATGCGACGGCAGGCTTGGAGGTGGGGGACGGTTTGGACGGGCGCGAGCGGCGGCCCACGAAGGCGACGAGGTGGATGAGGAACTGGACCATGAGCCCGCCGAACACGAGCACGGTCCCAAAATAGGGTCCGAGCCACGAGGGGTTGCGCACGACTTGCAGGGCGCTCGTGCCGCGGCCGCCCGCCTCGAGCTGCTCGCGGCCCATCTGGAACTGGTAGAACGTCAGCCCGTCGTGTCGCAGCGGCTGGTTCATGTAGATGTCCACCACGCGCTTCTCGCCTCGTGCCGGGTGATCCAGCTCGACGCGGCTCTCAAAGTTCTTGGGGGTGGTGGTGCCGCGATAGATCTCGTGCTTGGTTCGGAGGAGCGTGAGCGCGAACGGCTGGTAGTAGCGCGTGGGCCGCAGCTCGACGCGCCAGCCGGATGCCGGGCCCGGGAGACGCTGGGGCAACAGTGCCGGCGCCACCAGCCAGGTCCCGAGGGACCCGCCGCCCGCCTCCACCTCCACGACGGCGGCTGGCTGGTCCCGGCGGTCCATCGACAACGAGGGCGGCAACGGGAGCATGACGAAGCCCGCGCCCGCGCCTTGCGACGACGCCGGCGGGAGATTCGTGTCCACCATGGGCGCGCGCCGCCGGACATTGGCGTTCTGCGCCAGTTGCCGGACCCTCAGCGTGAACGGCACGCGCTCGTGCCGGAACTCGCCGCCCTCCTTGAGCCAGGTGGACGGCACCGCCACCACCAGCTCCCGTTCCCCGCCCTCCACGTCCGTCACCAGGGCCAGTTCGTGCTTGGCGAAGTCCTCGGAATAGTTGCGCGTCTCGCCCTCGCGGAAGCTCATCTGGCTCTCGCGCGACATCAGGTCCGTGAAGAGTTGGCCCAGAAGGAGCAGGATGAGGCCGACATGCGTGAGGACGATCCCGGACTTGCTCCATGCGAACTTGAACCGTCGGACATGGGCCGCGACGAGGTTGGCCAGCAGCAGCCCGCCCACGAGGTAACCGCCCGGGAACACGGGGATGAGCGGTCTCGCGAAGTACGCCTCCGGTGGCAGGGGAGCGACCTGGAGCGCGAACAAGTGGGCCGTCTTGCGCACAGCGGCGTTCATGGCGACGGCGTCCACGAAGAAGCTCTTGAAGAAGCGTTCTTGAACCAAGTACAGCCCCATGGGTTCCTGTGCCAGCGTCCCAAGGAACACCAGCACGATGCCCAGCACGAGCAACGTGACCGTCAACCGCAACGAGCTCAGGAAATCCAAGACGCGCCTCGCCATTGGCCTCATCCTATCTCAATTGAGGAAACTCGACCCGATTTTTTCCTGATTTCAAGAAGCGCTCGGATCGACGAGGCGACGGCGGGCTTCGTGCCGCCTCCCATCGGGCGGGTGCCCCTGCGATCACGCCCCGAAACCATCCCCTGGCACCGCGCCCGGGTCTTCCGCCTCCCGATGGCCTGGGCGTCTCCATGAGGCGGACGCATGAACGTTTCCTTGGATGCACCGTTGCCACGCCCCGGAGCCTTCCTGTAACACTTTGAGGGACATGGGCTTCATGGGGCTGGGAAAACCAAGGAACCCGGAGGAACACCGCTATTACCTCCTGCCGGGGCAAGGAAGGGGGTCGCGCAACAAGGCGCGTATTCACCTCTTGGCTGCGTGGTCCGTTGGCATTCTGGCTTCCGCTGCTCTGGGCGCCCTCTTCTGGTGGATGGCCAAGCCACTGTAACGCCCCTCTCTGCGTGCTCCCCGGCGAGGGGCTCATGCCCGCGGATCCCTGGGCCGTTCCCCTCCTCCGTCTTCCGTCTTCCTGCTTCCCGTTGCCCGCATTCGCGGGCAGCATTCGCCGCATGATTCCTCGCGTGATTTCCCGTTGGGCGGCCTGCGTTGCCATGGTTGCGTTGTGTGTCGTTGGGATGGTCGCCCGGGCTGCCGGGTTGGCAGACCAAGTCGCGCTCCAGACCTGGACGCTGCGCAACCTGAACTTCGACCAGGTGGTGGAGTTTGCGCAGCGCCACGGCATCAAGGACCTGCAACTCATCCCCAACCACCTCGACTACAAAAAGGAGTCGAGGGACCAGTGGGCGGCCAAGAAGGCCAAGCTCGAGGCGGCCGGCCTGCGTGCCTACACCTATGGCGTCGCGGGCACGTCGATGAACAAGGAGGAAAACCGCCAGTTGTTCGAGTTTGCCAAGGCCATGGGGATGAAGCTCGTCGTGGTGGAGCCGGGCGACTTCCGCATCTGGGACAACCTGGAGGAACTGGCCAAGGAGTATGACATCCGCGTCGCCGTCCATAACCACGGCATCAAGTCCCTGTACGGCAACCCCGCCATCGTGCGGCAGGTCCTGGGCCACCGCGACGCGCGCCTGGGCGTGTGCCTTGACGTTGGCTGGATCACCAGCGCCCACTTCGACGCCGCCCAGGTCTTCAACGACTACAAGGGCCGCGTCTTCGACATCCACCTCAAGGACAAGAAGGTCCAGAAGACGGCCAAGGGCGACGACGTGGCCAACGACACCCACGTGGGGCAGGGCGACGCCAACTACGCCGGGTTGTTCAAGGTGCTTCGCTCGCAGGGCTACACCGGCCGCCTCGCCATCGAGACGGACAGCCAGGACTTTGCACGCCAACCGGATGAGTTCGTCCGCAAGGCCAAGGAGTTCGTTGCCGGCCTGGAGTCGAGCCGGTAGGTCCCTGCGGCGCGCGCGCCCTGCCGCGCGGGGGAGAGGCTGATGGGGATGAGGCTTGCATCGGCGCGCCCTCGCAACACCCTCTCGCCGCCCCGCTGGCAGGGGCCCCCGCTTGAACGTGACTCCTCGCAAGACCGGCTACTACGTCCTCGAAGGCCTCAACAGCTTCGCGACCTCCTATTTCTTCAATTACCTGCTGCAACGCCTGAAGCGGGACCTCGGGATGGAGGACCTGTCCGTGTTGCTCGTGTGCGTCGTCCACGGGTTCCTGTACATCCCCTGCTCCTACTACGGCGGCGTGTTTGGACAACGGGCGGGCTACTTCACGTGCCTCGGGCTGGGGATCCTTGGTCAAGGCATCGGCGTGGGGTTGGCGTGGATGGCTCCCGCTGCATGGGCACAGGTGGCCGGACTTGCCGTCTGGACGGCGTCGATGTGCCTGGTGTGGCCGATGCTGGAGGCGCTGGTGAGCGAGCGCGAGCCGCGCGACCGCCTGCCCGGCAAGGTGGGCCTCTACAACGTGGTCTGGGCATCCACCGCCGCCGCCGGGGTGTTCTTGGGCGGTTCCATCTACCAGCGGTTGGGCGCGGCCAGCTTGTATTGGCTGCCCGTGGGCATCCACGTGGCCCAGCTTGGGTTGCTGGCATGGCTGAAGCCGCGCCATGACGCATGGGTGGCTGCGGCTCCCACGCTCGCCCCGGTTCGTCCTGCCGACGCCTCCACGCCGCATGGGCCGGCCTTCTTCATGCGGCTGGCATGGCTCGGCAACCCGTTCAACTACATGGCCATCAACACCGTCCTCGCCATCGTGCCGGCCTTGTCCATGCGCATGGGCCTCGACATCCAGACGGTGGGCTGGCTCATGTCCACGTGGTTCATCGTTCGCGCCCTGGGCTTCGTGGTGCTCTGGCACTGGCAGGGATGGCACTACCACTTCGGCTGGTACGTTGGCTCCTTCCTGCTGTTGCTGGTGGGATTCGTCGGGGTCGTGCTCGCGCCCCATGTCGCCGTCCTCGTCCTTGCCCAGGTGGCCCTCGGCTGGGCCAGCGCGCTCCTCTATTACTCGTCCCTGTTCTATGCCATGGACGGCACCGAAGAGCATGGTGCGCATGGCGGCATCCACGAGGCCTTCATTGGCTGCGGCATTTTCGGCGGCCCTGCCGTCAGCACCGTCGCCGTCTGGTCCACGGGCAACCCCACGTCCCCGGCTTGGGCCGTGGGGCTGTTCCTGGCGGCCGGCGTCGCCGCCGCATGGGCCATTCGCTCGCGGGCGCGGAGGCCCTCGGCCGCCTAGGTGCCGACGTCGGGATCCGTCTCCGTCGCGGCCGCCGGATTAGGCGCAGCCGCACCCGGGCCCGCAGGAGCCGTCCATGTCGGACTCCGTGGGCGCGCGCCCCAACTCGAAGGTCTTGCCGACCCAGCGCGCGATGTCCTCCTGCAACCGGATCATGTCCTCGCGGGCTTCCAGGAACTCGCGGGCGACCTCGTTCGCGACCAACGCCTCGCGTTGGCGCTCGAAGTCGGCGACCTCGGCCTCCCCGAGCATCTCGCCGGACTCCTGCCGCTGCTGCAACTGGGCGCCGCGGCGGCTCACGAGATCGAACTGCATGCGGGCCTCGACGTCGCCGGAGAAGCGCTCGATGCGAAGCCGGATGGACTCGAACTCGGGCGAGCCCGCCAAGGCCTCACAGAGCTCGCGCGTGCGCGCGCCCACGACGTTCCCGTTGACTGTTGCTTCCATGCGGCATGAGACGCACGCGGCATGGATTGGTTCAACCAGCAATTCCGGCGGTGCCGGTGCCGGGTGCCCGCGGCCGGCGTGCGCCCTTCGCTGCCGTTCCGTGCGCCCGTCTTTGATCGTTCCCGCCGATCGCGCGGTCGATGACGCCATGAACCATCAATGGGCGCTTCGGCGGGCAAGGGCGACGTGGATCAAATGGGTGACGTGCGGGGCCCTGGCAGGGATGGCGTGGCTGCGGATGGCCGGGCAAGGACTGCCTACCGCCATCGCCGTGCAATGGACGGCGCCGTACCACTCGGAGATGACCGGCACGGAGCCCGTGTGGTTCGGTCGTGACGGCTCGGCGTTGCTCGGCCAGGTGGGCCGCACGAACTGGCTCTGGGTGGCTTCCGACGGTCGTCGCGCGACGCTGTCCGACCCCTACTTCGGGGACATGATGCAAAACTGGGGAATCGTGTACCTCACGTCGCGGGCCTTCCTCACGGAGGTCCGCACGGGCGGCATGATGGCCACGAACTCGGACTGGCGCCTGTATCGCCGGGGCGAGGACGGGTCGGTGACGGTCTCGATCCTGAAGGTGGGCGGCACCGCGTATCCGCCGACGTCGGGGACGACCGCGATCCTGAGCGGCCGAAGCGTGACGCGGGCGGTGTCCCGTTTGCCGCCCGACGGCTGGTTTGCGAGCGAATTGGACACGGGCTCCGGGCCGACGGGGACGGTTCCGAACCGCATGTTGACGTTGTACAAGGTGGACGGCACGGCGTTGGAGACGGGCACGGCCCGGCCGGTGCTGGCGCTGGAGCGCGGGCAGCCGATGCAACTGCGGATCGAGCTCGCGTCCGCCGCGCCGGTGGTGGTCCAGACCTCGGAGGACCTCAAGAACTGGCTCCCATGGGCGGCGTTGCTGGAGCCTGGCGCGTCCGTCTTCCTGCCGGTGACGGACACGGGCAAGGCACGTCGTTTCTTCATGGTCCAGCAGCTGGACGGGGCGGCCGGGCGGGGAAACCCTTGGGAATAGGGGAATCAGCCAAGCCCGAGGGCGAGCTCGGATTGTCTAGGTGATCCATCCTTGCTTGTACCGAGCTTGCCCCACGCGTCGGCGAATCCACCCGCCGTGGCGAGGGCGTCGAGGTTCAAGCGACTTAGGATGTCGGCCGTGATGGGGCGTTTGGCATCGCGAAAGACCAATGAGTTTAGGAATTCTAGGCAAGGCCTGGAGTTCAGGATGGCCGAGACGAGCAGCGCTGCCGGTTCGTCGGCAAACGACAGAAAGTACGACGTGTCGTCCAGGAGCACGGGCCGATCCTGCACGGGCCCCACCGTGACAAACCTTGGGACGGGATGCATGCCAGAAACCGCGACCTTCCAAGGCGCAAAGGAGTAGTCACCAACCCCGAATACCGAAAACGGAGGTTGATCGCCATAGATGGAACTCTTCCGCGCATTGAGGAGGGCCTGATGCGACAGGAGGTACTTCCATGTCCGTGGCGCCAAATGCGCGAGCTGGCGCGTGTCCTCGCCGACCCGGTTTTGAGGCACGAGGACCCGGCGGACGGGGGCCGATCGCCCGTGGGCCAGGTCGGAGCATTTCAGCAGCGGAAACACCCGGGTGTGCTCGATGTCCACCGTTTCGCCCAGTTGGTTTCGCAGGGCTCCATCGTCGCCGACGTGCAACTCCATGATGGGGCTGCAATCATGCTTGATTCCGGATCGCCATGAGTGAGGGCAAGCCCCCTCGAACTGCCTCAATCGCCGATACGAAGGGAGATCGGGCACCAAATGCCCTCCTTGGAGGCCCATCGTTGAGCTTGGAATCGTGTCTGCGAGACGATCAAAAACCGGGGCCTCCGGATCACCGGGCACACCCACCGACGCGACCAGGAGGCAGGCATCCACAGCCACGCCAAAGTGGGCCTTGGCATCGACTCGATAAATGGAAACGGGACCCAGTGGCGGTCCGCCCCGCCATGCCTGCCGTAGGAACCTTCGGGCCGTTGCGGTCTTGCAGAGCATCGCAATGGTTCCCATGCGGCCACCGAGTGCGCCTAGCAAACGACCGAGCATCCATTCCGAAATATCAAAGTTGGACTTCCCCGTGAGCGCCTCGATCCCCCGAAGCCCCGCCCGGTTCGACTTGCGCGGGAGGTTGGTGCCCTCGATGGCTGAAATCCCGGAGTTTGTGACCCATGGAGGATTGCCAAGGATGAGGATCGGGCCGGGTTCCCTCGCCATCACGGAGTTCCAGTCCTGCGAGAAGAAGTCAGCCGCCTGGACCGTCGCACGGCCGGAGTGCCCGGCGCCTTTCAAGCTTTCCATGGTCCTCTCCGAGTGCTCTGGGTTGATGTCCCAGCCCATCAAGCGCGCCCCGGGGAACGACTCGGCGGCGGCTAGCAAGAACGCACCCACCCCACACGTCGGCTCGACCACTGTGGACGCAGGGATGCCCAGTCGCGCCAGCAACTGGCAGACCTCCCGCGCCAGCCCCAGCGGCGTCTGAAAGTCACCAAACTCCACCTGTGCTTTGGGCTTCATGTCAGCCGAAGAATTCCATCCACGTTCCCCGCCCTTTCAATCGCCCGGGAATACTGAAGCCGCCATTGCAGTGCATTCGACACGGTGAGGAAGCCGAGGCTGGGAGTCTTGCAAAGCACCTCATCCGCCAGTTGCCTGGCTTCGACGTCATCCACCGGAAGCAATCGTTCCTCGAAAAACGCCAGGATGTCGTCTCGATTAGCCTGGCTTTCGATCAAGCGCCTGAGCCCTGAGGTGGTCTGGAAGTCGGCCGTGCGGTCCTTGTCCACATAGACGGTATGCCGAATGTCGATCCGCGCCGTGCGCGTCCTTTCGTTGTCGCGTTTCTCGTAGGCAAAAACCAAGAGCGAGTACCCGAGCCCATAGATTTTTTGGCGTGCACCCTTGAACGGGCAGGAGGATTGCGGTTGCTCGATGCTGGTCACCTTGATGTCCACCCCAAGGCCTGGGAAATCGATGCCGCGTGCCGCGTTGCCACGCTCATAGGAATAAAGCTCGGCGAGGTGTTTCTTGAATCCGCTTTCAATGTGGGTCCCGACTGCCTTGCCGTCGGTCACGCCGAACAGCTCAGGCTCATGCCGCCGTCGTTGCCGCTGGGCGAACTTGGCGGCCTCGTCTTGCAACGCCTCAAGGGTGAGGGTTGGCGTCTTTCTCATGGTGAAAGCCTATTCGCATGGCCCACGGTCCGTCGATATCTCCGGCTCAAACCCCGTAGAACGCCGCGCAGGTGCCGCCCCAAAACGCCGCTTGGTCCTGGGCGTCCCAGCCCCGGAAGTGGTCCCGGACCAACCCCTCCACGGCCTCGTAGCTTCCGGCCAGGAGGCACACCGGCCAGTCCGATCCAAACATCAGGCGTCGCGCTCCGAATGCCTCCACCACCACGTCCAGGTAGGGCTTGAAGTCGTCCGCCTTCCACCCGCCGTGGTCGGCCTCGGTCACCATGCCCGACACCTTGCACACCACGTTGGGAAAGGCGGCCAGCGCCCGGATGTGGTCCCGCCACGGGTCGATCTTGGCCGCCTTGATGAACGGCTTCGCGATGTGGTCGAGCACGAAGGCCTGCCCGGGCAATCGCTCGACGAGGCGGAGCGTCGCGGGGAGTTGGCGGGGGAAGACCAGGAGGTCGTACGTCAGGTCGAACTCGGGCAGCCTGCGCAGACCCTCCACGAACGACGCCCCCAGGATGAAGTCGTCCTCGGGCTCGTCCTGAACCACGTGCCGGACGCCCATGAACTTCGGGTGACGCGCCAACCGCGCGAGGTCGCGGCCCAGGTCGGGCGAACGCAGGTCCACCCACCCCACCACGCCCCGGATGCGTGGGTCGGCATCCGCAAGCCCCAGGAGCCAGTCGGACTCCGCCACGCTCTGCCGGGCCTGCACGGCGATGGAACCCTCCAGCCCCAGCGGCCGTTGCAACGCCGCGAGGTCGTGCGGAAGCCAGTCTCGTTCCAGAGCGGATCCGCGCGGGATCCATGGGTATTCCTCGGGCGAGTACCTCCAGAAGTGCTGGTGCGAATCCAGGCGCGGCGCGGGCGTGTTCATGCGGGGGGCGGGAAGGGGGGCGTGTTATCTGCGGGAGGAGGTTCGCTCGAGGAGCCAGTCCCAATCGGTGGTGGGTTGCGCGGGGAAGATCCCCCCGGCGCCGCCCTTCACGGGGGGGCGCACGGTGCCGTCCGGGCCGGTGACCACCCACCGGTGCGTCTCGAGGTGGCCGTCGGCAAAGGCGAGGTTGCCGGAGCCGTTGTGGAGCGAGGCCGGCAGGTTGCCCCAGCGCGGCGCCTCCTCCAGCCGGTTCATGAAGAAGCCGTCGTTCAGGGTGTCCGGGTGCTCGTCGATGAACGTGAACGTTTGGGCCGGCCGGACGAGGTCCGTGTCCTTTAGGAACTGGATGAAGGACGGGTTGAAGCGGTTCGTGAGCTCGCCGGGGTCGCCCACGAGCGAGTTGAGCGAGAAGGAACGGTTGCGAAGCCCCACGAGGCACCGGGCCTGGTCCGCGGGGCAACGAAACACCGGCGCGCTCCGGCCGACATGCCGCCCGAGCAGCGCGTCGATGAGGAGGGCGTTGTTGGTGTTCTCCGGGCTGTCCTCCCAGTTGAGGACGTTGTTGGCCCACGTGCGGCGCAGCGTGCGCGTCTCGCCCACGCCGTGGTTGTTGACCAGACGGTCCTGGTGGTCGTCGGCGTAAAGCTGGGAACCGAGCTGGAGGGTTCGAAGGTTGTTGGCGCAGGACGACGTCAAGGCGCGGGACTTGGCCTTGCCGAGCGCCGGCAGCAACAGCCCGGCCAGGATGGCAATGATGGCGATCACCACGAGCAGCTCGATGAGCGTGAACGCGGCGCGGGCATGGGTTGGATGGGGCCTCTTCATGAAAACGTCACGTTCGCGGCCGCCTGCCGTGCCCATTGGTCCGCCTCCAGGATCTCCGTGAGCGTTGGCTGGGCCACCCACCGGTGGGCGTCCATCACCCGGCCCACCGTCGCCGGGATCTGAGTGAACCCGATGTCGCCGTTGCAGAACCGCTCGACGGCGACCTCGTTGGCCGCGTTGAGGACGGCGGGCAGGGTCCCGCCCACCAACCCCGCGCGCCGCGCCAGGCCCAGCGCCGGGAAGCGGGCGGCATCCGGCTCCTCGAAGGTCAACGTTCCAATCCGCGCGAAGTCCGTGGCCACGCGCTGGCTGGAGCGCCGCTCCGGATGGGTCAACGCGTACTGGATCGGCAGGCACATGTCCGGCGTCGAAAGCTGCGCCAGAATGGACCCGTCGATGAACTCCACCATCGAGTGCACCACGGACTGCGGGTGCACCACCACCTGCACCCGGTCCATCTCGATGTCGAACAACCATCGGGCCTCGATCATCTCCAGGCCCTTGTTGAACAGGGTGGCCGAATCCAGCGTGATCTTCCGCCCCATGACCCACGACGGATGCTTGAGCGCCTGCGTCACCGTCACCCCTTCCAATGCCGACGCCGGCCAGCGGGCTGCGTCCCGGAAAGGCCCCCCGGACGCCGTCAGCCACAGGTTGCGGACGGACGCCCCGGGCTTCCCCTCGAGGCACTGGAAGATGGCCGAATGCTCCGAGTCCACCGCGAGGACCCGCACGCCGTGCCGCCGCGCCTCCTCCATCACGATCTGGCCGGCCATCACGAGGATTTCCTTGGATGCCACCGCGATGTCCTTGCCGGCCCGGATGGCGGCCAGCGCGGGGGCCAGGCCGGCCGTCCCCACGATCGCAATCAGGACCACATGGGCCTCGGGCAACGTCGCCAGTTCCAGCAGGCCCTCGGCGCCGAAGACCACCCGCGTCCCGGGCAATCCCTGCGCCACCTCTGCTGCCTTCACGGGGTCATGGATGGAAACGAGGGCGGGTTGATGCCGACGGGCCTGTTCCACCAGGAGCCCGGCATTGTTTCCGGCAGCGAGGCCCACCAGCCGCAGCTCCCCGGGGAGGTCCTCCACAACCTTCAGGGTGCTGGTGCCGATCGAGCCGGTGCTGCCGAGCAGGACGACGTTCTTCATGCGCTGGGGGTGGAGGGTGTCCCGGCCCACCGCCTCACGGCCAGCGCGAAACCGGGGAGACGGCCTTCCATGCTCGCTTCGCCCATCCCCTACGGCCGCGGGACTCCCCACAGCCGTTCCAACAACCGCCCCGACTCCGGGTCCGCTTGCCACAGCTCCGCGCGGTCAAACGGGAAGAAGTCATTTCACGGGACAAAGGCCTCCGACAGTTCCGCGAAGAATTCCATCGGGTTGGCCAACGCATACGCGCGGTTCCGGCTGATCGGGCCCTGCATCCAACCGGGAAGCATGGGCATGGGCGGAAGCCAAACCCATCCATCGCATCGGTTGGTAGCAAAAGGCGTCCCGCAGCCCGCCTGTTGCACCCGGAAAACTTTCCCGTCGAGGCGTCTCCCCTTTTCAAGTTTGCCAACCGGGGGGCGTCTCTCTTTCCATGTCCAAGGTCGATTTGCACCGCCGAAGCGGGGCATGGCGTCCTCTGTTTCATGGCTACAAGCACATTCAGCGGCACCCCGCGCGGGTCCGCACCTGTCCCCAAGATGACCCCGGTTTCGGGCGGCCCGGCAGCGGCCGAGCCCTTGGCGCTGCCCGGTGGCAAGCTCTTCCGCCCGGTGGATTGGATCGCCTTCCTGCTGGTGTCGTTCGTCGTCATGACGGGCTACCTGCTGACGATCGCCCCGGACCTCACCCTGGAGGACTCGGGCGAGCTGGCGGTGGCGTCGATGTACGCCGGCGTGCCTCATCCGCCGGGCTACCCGGTTTGGACGGTGTACACGTGGTTGTTCACCAAGCTCCTGCCGTTCTCGAACATCGCATGGCGCGTCGCCGTGTCGTCCGCGTTCGCCGCCGCCATGTCCGCCGGGCTGGTCGCCCTGCTCGCCTCCCGCGGGTCGGCGCTGATGCTCGACGCCATCGACCTGTTCCAGAACCGCGACAAGGAATGGGACAACCGCATCTCGCTCGTGTCGGGCTACGTCGGCGGGATGTTGCTTGGGTTCAACGGCTACATCTGGAGCCAAGCGGTCATCGTCGAGGTGTACACCATCGCCGTGTGGTCCCTGATGGCCGTCCTCCTGTTCCTGATGCGGTACACGTGGGCTCCCCACCAGCGTCGGCACCTGTACCTGGCGTGCTTCCTGTTCGGCATCTGCCTTTGCAACCACCAGACCCTCATCGTCGGGGCCATGGGCCTGGAGGTCATCGTGCTGATGGCCGACCGTCGCGTGGGGCGCGACTTCCTGCTCGTCAACGCGCTGATCTGGATCCTCGGCCTCGTCCTCCACGGGATGGGCAAGATCAACACGTTCGTGGAGAACCCCTCCCTGCTGCTCATCTTCAACGGCGTGGGCATCCTCTCCGCCATCGGTTGCGGCATCGTGGCGGTGATGACGGGCGGCCTGGGCAACCGGCTGCACATCGTGCTGCTGGCGTCGCTCAGCTTCGCGGCGGGCGCGCTTCTCTACTTCTACATGCCCGTGGCCTCCAGCACGAACCCGCCCTTGAACTGGGGCTATCCCCGGACGCCCAAGGGCTTCGTCCACGCCCTGACTCGCGGCCAGTACGAGAAGACCACGCCCGGCCTCAACCTCGCGCAGCTCATCACCTACTTCCAGGGGGTGAAGGAGGAGTTCAACTGGGCCAACACCCTGTTGGCCATCTTGCCCCTCGCCTTCCTCAAGAAGATGCGCCAGCGCGAGCGCGGCTGGCTCGTCGGCCTCCTTGTCTCCTATTTCTGTCTCGCCTTCCTGCTCATGTACCTGCTCAACGCCGGCACGGACAAGCAGTCGCGCGAGCTGGTCAAGGTCTTCTACACCTCCTCCCACGTCTTCATCGCCCTCGGAGTGGGCTATGGCCTCGCCCTGCTCGCCGGCCTGCTCCAAACCGACCGCGTCTATCGGGAGCATCGCACCCCCATCGGCATCGGCCTTGCCGTCGCCGTCGCCCTCAACCTCTACCAACTGTCGGAAGTGCTCGATCCCGACAACAACCTCTTCCCCATTCCCAAGGTCGCGGCGGGCATCAGCCTTTCCATCGCCGCGCTGCTCCTCGGCTGCGTCCTCTACTGGAAGGAGCCCGGGGACGGTGCCGACCTGCCGCCGCCCGTGCCCGGCACCCCCGAGAAGGCCCGTCGGCTCGCACCCCTCCTGGCCGCCGCCCTGGTGATCCCCGTCGATCCCATCCTCGACCACTGGGCGGACAACGAGCAGCGCGACCATTACTTCGGCTTCTGGTTCGGGCACGACATGTTCGAGCCCGGCATGGACACGTCGGCGGGCGAGGCCCCCAAGGACAAGGATGGCACGCCGCTCTACCCGTCGATGGACCGGCACACGGTCCTCTTCGGGGGCACGGATCCCGGCCGGTTCTGCCCCACCTACATGATCTTCTGCGAGAGCTTCATCCCGCCCCAGCACCGCAGGAATCCCAAGTTTGACCGGCGCGACGTGTACCTGATCACGCAGAACGCCCTCGCCGACGACACCTACCTCGAATACATCCGGGCGCACTACAACCGGAGCGCGCAGAAGGACCCGGCCTTCTTCGAGTCGTTGCTGAACGACGACTGGTCCCGGTCGCGCGGCAAGACGAACTTCGCCGCCACCCTCATGGGCCCGGTGGACCGATGGATGCTCCAACTGGGCGACGCCATCGAGAAGGACCGCCGCGTTGGTTCCTCATACTTCACCCCGTCGGACCTCAAGGACCTCAGCGCCTTCCAATCGAAGGTGGCCGCTGCCGCCGACCCGCTTTCGGCCCATCTAAAGGCCGCGCTTGGAACCTCCCTGGGCGGCGACGCGTCCGGCCTTGCCAAGTCCCTCAACCAACTTCTCGAAGGCCCCGCGCTCTCGGATTCCAACCGCGTCGCCCACGTCAAGCTCACACCCCACGTTGCTCGCTTCGTCGAGCAGAAGCCGGCCGGCCATACCCGCGTCCGGCTCAACCGCCTCCTCCTTGAGGAGGCGTATCCCGGCCTGATTGCCGTCAGCGAGGGCGGCGTGTATCCCGACCGCGAGATCATCACCCCCACCGTCGAGGACCTCCGGCGATGCTTCGAGGAGTACAGCATCGACGCCCAGCGCCGCGCCCAGCTCCGCCAGCTCAAGCCCGGCGAGGTCCTCACGACGCTTCCCGACGGCAAGGTCTCCGTGTCGGGCCAGGCCGCCGTCATGTCCATCAACGGCCTGCTCACCAAGGTCATCTTTGACGCCAACCCAGACCACGCCTTCTACGTCGAGGAAAGCTTCGCCCTCGATTGGATGTACCCGCATCTCGTCCCGTACGGCATCATCCTGAAGATCGAGCGCGAGCCCGTCGCCCAGCTCAGCGACGAGCAGATCGGGCGCGACCATGAGTATTGGTCCCAGTACTCCAAGCGCTTCATCGGCAACTGGATCACCTACGACACCCCCGTGAAGCAGGTGTGCGACTTCGCCCTGCGCACGTATCGGCTTCGGGATTACTCGGGGTTCCAAGGCGACCCGCGGTTCGTCCGCGACGACAACGCCCAGAAGGCGTTCTCCAAGCTCCGCAACGCCATCGGCAAGTCCGTCTATGTTTGGCGTTCCCAGGAAACCCGCGACACCAACTACCAGGCCAAGCTCCTCAAGGAGGCCGAGTTCGCACTCAAGCAGGCCTTCGCGTTCTGCCCCTACAGCCCGGAGACCGTCTATAACTTCGCGTCCCTGCTCGTCTCCCTCCAACGCTACCCCGATGCGTACGAGGTGGTGTCCACGTGCTCCAAGATCGACCCGGACAACGCGGGCATCCGCGACCTCCTGTCGCAGCTCGAGCCCTACAAGAACATGCCGGCCACGCCCCCGCCGGCCGCCTCGGCCGACGCCCTCCGCTCGCAGATCGACGCCGCCGTCACCAACCTCGAGTCCGCCTTTAACCTCGCCAGCTCCTACTTCAACGCCGGGCGTTCCAACGAGGGCCTCGCCGTCCTCGAGACGCTCCTCGCCAAGCCCGACGCCGACCCGCGCACCGTCGCGTCCGTTGCCCAGGCCTTCCAGCAACTCCAGCGCCCCGACAAGCTCGAGGTTGCCCTCGAGCGGTTCGCGCGGCTCACGCCGGATTCCGCCGAGTCTTGGTACCGCCTCGCCTCCGTGCAGGCCCTCCAAGGCAAGTCCAGCACCGCTGCTGGCTCCCTCGCCAAGGCCTTCAAATTGAATGACGCTCAGCGTGCCACGAACTCCAAGGCTCCCAACCTTCGCGAGAAAATGCAGTCCGATCCCGCCTTCGACTTCATCCGCCCTTCCCTCGACGCCAAGCCGTAGCCCCGCCACCCCCGTTCGCGCCTCCCGCCTCCCGCCATGGACATCGCCCCCGACCCCTTCCGCGAACACCGGGAAAAGGGACCCGTTCTTGAAGCCACCTTCCAGGGCCAGCCGGTTCCCATGATCCTCCGCCATGAGGACGTACGGGCCGCCGCCAAGGACTGGAAGACCTTCTCCTCCGACGCACCCTTCCGCGTCCCCATCCCCTCCGAGGAGGACGTGCGCTCCATGCGCCAGCTCCCTGTCGAGACCGACCCGCCCGACCACACGGACTACCGGGCCATCGTGGAGCCCTTCTTCCGGAGGGCGAAGGAGCCCGGGATGATTCATGACGTGGAGCAACTGATCGAGGGCATGGTCGCCGAGGCGCTCCGGCGGCCGTCCATCGAGGTCGTCCGCGAGTTTGCCCTCCCGCTCCAATCCCGCGCACTCACCTTCCTCCTCAACGTGCCCGTCGCCGAGGCCGACGTGTGGATCGGCTGGGGCACGCATGTCTTCAAGGACGGGCCCGACGGGCAGCGCAAGGGGGCCGCCTTGGAATCCTATCTTCACCAACGGCTCGACCAAGCCGCCGCCCATCCCGGCCCCGACTTCTTCTCCGCGCTCAACCACGCCACTTTCCGTGGCCGGCCGCTCACCCGGACCGAGATGATGGGCTTCGCCAACCTCACCTTCGCGGGCGGGCGCGACACCGTCATCCACACCGTCTCGACTGTCTTTGCGCACCTGGCCGCCCATTCCGAAGCCTTGGACTTCCTGCGCAAGGATCCGCGCCGCGTCGTCAACGCGACCGAGGAATACTACCGCGTCGTCTCGCCCCTCACCCACATCGGACGCGTGTGCCCCGTCGATAGCCACGTCCACGGTGCCCACGTTCCCGCACAGTCCCGCGTCTCCCTATGCTGGGCCTCCGCCAACCGCGACGCCGCCGTCTTCGACGCCCCCGACGAGGTTCGCCTGGACCGGAAGCCGAACCCGCACATGGCCTTTGGCGCGGGGGCGCACCTGTGCCTCGGGGCCGCGCATGCACGCCTGATCGTGCGCTCATTGCTGGAGTCGCTCGCCCGCCGCGTCCAATCCATCGAGATCCTTGAGGTTCGTGACCGCGTCGAGGCCGAGGCGACCTACCAGCGGACGGTGGGCTACGAGTCGTTGGTCGTTCGCCTTCAGCCCTCCGACCCCGGATGAGCACGCACCTGCGTCGGCGGCAGTTCCTTCGGACGATTGCCGCCGCATGGCCTTGGGTGGCAGCGCCGATCGCCGTCCAGGCGCAGGCCGCCCGCCGCACCGTTGCCATCCTCGGCGACTCGCAACGCGGCGGGTTCGGGCATGACTTGGACACCGTCTTCATGGGACGGCCCGACCTGGGAGACGTTGTGGTGGCGGACCCAGACCCTGCGGGCCGCGCGCGGGCTGCGAAGCGGGCGGGGGCCGTGCGGTCCCATGCCGACTGGAGAACCTTGATCGAAAAGGAACGGCCTTGGCTGGCGTGCATCGCGATGCGCCATGCCACGCCGCACTTCGAGTTGGCACGGGCAGCGCTCGAGGCCGGAGCCCACCTGTACGTCGAGAAGCCCTTCGTCACCTCCCCGGCCGAGGCCGACGTGTTGCTGGCGCTGGCCCAGGCCCGGGGCCTGCGGATGGCCGTGGCCCACTCCATGCGCATGGCCCCTGCCATTCGCCGCCTCCTCAAGGTGATCCATGAGGAGGGACGCCTTGGGGAACTCCGCTCGTTGCGTGCCCATGGCAAGCAGGATGCGCGGGCTGGTGGCGAGGACCTCATGGTCCTCGGCGCCCACCTGATGGACCTGATGCGCCTGTTCGCGGGCGACCCCCAATGGGTTCACGCCTCCGTCCTCCATGAAGGACGCCCCATCACCCATGCCGACCGGCGCCGCGTGAAGGACGACGTGGGATGGGTGGCCGGTGACCACGTCCACGCCACGCTCGGATTCGGCGGCGGCGTCCACGGGACCTTCGTCAGCGACGCCCCTTCCCGGGATACCCTGGGCCCTTGGGGCCTTGAATGGATCGGCACCCTCGGCTCCGCGCGCATTCTGGCGGACCTCGTCCCGCGAGTCCTCGTCCGCGAGCATCCAAGGGGCCGGCCCGCCAACCCCGCTGACCCATGGCAACCGCTCGACGGGGTCGAATCTTCCGAAGCGTCACAGCACAACGTCCCGGTGGTGGCAGACTGGCTCGAAGCCATCCGCCAAGGCCGCGAACCGGAGTGCAGCGGGCACAACGGCGCATGGGCCGTCGAGATGGCCATCGGCTGCCAGGCTGCTGCCCTCGCCCAGACCCGCCTGCCATTCCCCTTGGCCAGCCGCCGCCATCCGCTGGACCCATAGGACGGCCAGGCGCGCGGGCGTTGTCATACGCCCTCTACGCCCTTCGACCGGGCATTCCGCATCCTCAGCAATGCAAGGGCACCTCGCCGCCCTGGGGGGGGGCGCCGAGGTCCCCGAATTCACTTGATGATCGGCAGGTCCGTCGAGGCTTCGTGGACCTTGTCACCGCAAGGGGTCCATGGAAAACGTGCCCCCAGGACATGTGGTGTTCACACCGTGCGTTGCAGCGTCGCGTGGTGGTGCCCTCCGGCGTGGGGGGCATCCTCGGCGTGATTCGTCGGGACAACGTTCCGTGCCTGCGATAACAACGGGGCCATGAAGCACCTCGGTTCGTCGTTCCAACTCTTGGCCATGTCCCTCGTCGCCCTGGCGGCCGACCCCGCTCCACCGGTGGTGACGCCCGCCGCGACCTTCTCGCACGGTGCACCGCCGCCCTCGGACGCCGTCGTGTTGTTTGATGGCAAGGACCTCTCGCAATGGAAGGCGGGCAATGGCGGCGAACCCAAGTGGAGGCTGGTGGAGGGCGCCATGCAGGTGAACGGGGGCGACATCATGACCAAGGAGGAGTTCGGCGATATCCAGCTCCACATCGAGTGGGCGTCCCCGGCCGAGGTGAAGGGCGAGGGGCAGGGCCGGGGCAACAGCGGCGTGTACTTCCAAGGCCGCTATGAGATCCAGGTGCTCGACTCCTATCAAAACCCCACCTACCCGAACGGCCAGGCCGCCTCCTTCTACGGCCATGCCGTCCCCCTCGTGAACGCCAGCCAACGCCCCGGCCAATGGCAATCCTACGACATTGTCTTCCATGCGCCCAAGGGTGGCCCCGATGGCAAGGTCCAGCCTGGATCCTTTACTGTCCTGCACAATGGCGTGCTCGTTCAGGACCACATCCCCATCCCGGGCGGGTCCACGACGGCCGCCAAGTTCTCCGGGGTCGCTCCCAAGGGCCCCATCGTGTTGCAGGACCACGGCAACCCCGTCCGCTATCGCAACGTGTGGGTGCGGCGCCTTGACGCCGCACCCCGCCCGTGACCACCCCGCGCAGGGGCTGGGAACCTTTCCATGGGGGGAGGGGTTTGCGTGGGCGGGATGTGCCGCGCCGCCACGTCCCCACCCCATGAATCGTTGCGGCTACGCGAACGGGTCCTCGTCGTCCATCGAGGGCCGTGGCGGTGCCGGCGTACGAGGAGCCTTGCCGGGCATTGTCCGGGATACTGCCCCATCGGGCTTGGTGGGGGAGGGCGACGGGGCAGGGGATGGGTCGGCCGTGCTTTGGGCGGGGGGCGGCGCGGCATGGTTGGTGGGCGTTGCTTGCCGCGCGCTGCTCCACTTCCAGTCTCGTGGCCTGCGGCATAGGCCGGCGTTCACCGGGCGAAACTCCACGTTCCGCACCCGCTTCACCACCTCGGCGTCGTCCATGCACGCCTTGAGGTAGGGCATTTTCTCCCACAGTTCCTCGGCGTCGCGCCCCGCCAGGAGGTTGACTTGGCGCGTCGTGTAGTTGCGCCATTCCCGAACCACGGATCCAGCGTCCACGCCGTCGGCAACGCTGAAGACCGCTTGCAGGTGGTTCGGGAGCAGGCTCCATGCCCTCAACGTGTACTTCCGGCCGTGTCCGGACTGCAACGCGGCCACCACCGTTCGTGCGACCTCGTCGTCCCGAAGCCAACAATCGCCGTGCCAACGATTGAGTTCCTCCTCGATCAACCGGGCGATGGTCCGCTTCAGCGCCAGCTCGTCACCCCCCTCCGCCTCGATCATCGCGGCCGCCCTCCCCTTGATGTCCGTGAGGCATTCCTTCGGCATGGCATCCGCCAGTCGCAGTGTCACGAAATAGGTTCCGACGGGACTGGGTGGGGTGGCCAGGTTGCCGGGTCGTTGCCCCTCGCCCGGCGTCGGTTGCGCGGGGGGACGTCCCGGGGCGGGACGGCGTGATGGATTGGGGCCGGAACTGGAATTGGATGGTGTGTTTTGCATGGCAATCAGCGATGCCTAGCCCACCGCCGCCGGCTTTGTTACAGCCGGTTTCCGGCGACGCTGGACGCCGGTTTCACGCGCTTCGTCGGCAGCCAGCGGGATGGACCTGTCATGGCCGTGAAGGTGACGCCGTGTTTGGGAGGCCCGGAGTTCGACATTCCCGGAGAATTCCCTTGAACTCGTCGGCCATCCCGATACAACAACGGGCCGCTTGCGGGGGTGTAGCTCAACTGGTTAGAGCGCTGCCCTGTCACGGCAGAGGTTACGGGTTCGAGCCCCGCCACTCCCGCCACTTTCCTGCAAGTGCCAGCTCGCCCTCCCGGCGAGCTTTTCGTTTTCTGGCATCTCGCGTCGGCACCCTTGCCCTTGCCCTGATGCCAGGGATGCCGCCCCTGGATCCCAAGCATCCTGGCAGCCTTTGCCTCCGGGACGACGCAGTGCCGAATCCTGCGGGGCGGCACCGTGGTGTCCGCGTCGGCCAACCGTGCTGACCTCTGGGCGGCAAGATGCCGGGTGCGCACCCCCTGCGCCGTTGGGGCGGACAAGCCTGCGGCGGGTGGTGCAGCGGGCCTTGCCAGGAAGCGACTTGCCGGTGGGTCCCGAGTTCAGGCATGGCTGGTTTTGGCGAGGTAGCCATGGGCCACGCGACGGCACGCGGAGGACATGGCTCGGAGCGCAGCCAGATTGCGGGAAGGGTCATGGGGGAATGAGACAAACGTGCATGGACGCTCGCGGCCGTCCGTGCGGCCAGCCTAGCCATGGGCACGGTGGTCGTGATATCAACTGCTCATGTTCGACTTCCTCGCGGAATCCCCCTCGGACCGGGCGCGCCTTTGCGGGGCGGGGGCTTCGAGGCGTGAGTTCCTCCAGGTGGGGGCGCTGGCGGCGGCGGGGTTGTCGCTTCCCCAGCTGATTCGAGCGCGGGCCGAAGGGCGAGTGCGGCCGGGCCATGACCGGCGCTCGTGCATCATGATCTTCAACCTCGGCGGCCCCAGCCACATCGACCTTTGGGACATGAAGCCCGACGCCCCATTGGAGGTGCGCGGCCCTTTCAAGCCCATCCGGACGAAGTCCGACGCCTTTGAGATTTCCGAGTTGTTGCCGGGCCACGCGCGCATCGCGGACCAGTTCTCGCTGGTACGGTCATGCCATCATGACGGCGCGGCGGTGCATGACGCGGGCTGGCAGATCATGCAGACGGGGCGGCGCTTCACGGGTGGCATCCAGACGCCGCATGCGGGCGCGGTGGCGTCGCACCTGATGGGGCGGCGGACGGACCTGCCGCCGTTCGTGGTGCTGCCGCAGCTCATGGGGCGCGGCGGCGGCAACCTGCCCAATGGCCAGGCCGGCGGCTTTCTGGGCAAGGCCCATGATCCCTTCGCGCTGATGGCGGACCCGTCGCAGAAGAACTTCCGGGTGCCCGACCTCCTGCCGCCAGACCAGATCGGCGCGGCGCGGCTGGAGCGGCGTCGGCGAATGCGGGAGATCGTCGAGGGCGCGACGGCGGCGTTCGAGGCGAGCGAGGACGCGCGGTTGATGGACGAGAACTTCCACGCGGCGTTCCGGATGATGACGAGCGAGCAGGCGCGGACGGCGTTCGACCTGTCGCGGGAGCCCGAGAAGGTGCGGGAACGCTACGGGATGAACCGGTTTGGCCAGTGCTGCCTGCTGGCGCGGCGTTTGGTGGAGGCGGGGGTGCGCTTCGTCACGATCAACACGTTCCTGACGGTGTTCGACGAGATCACGTGGGACATCCACGGGTCGAAGCCCTTCACGTCGATTGCCGGGATGAAGGACATCGTGTGCCCGATGTACGACCGGGCGTACACGGCGTTGATCGAGGACCTGGCCGAGCGCGGCCTGCTGGCGGACACGTTGGTGGCGAACCTCGCGGAGTTTGGGCGCACGCCGAAGGTGAACCCGGCGGGCGGCCGCGACCATTGGCCGCAGTGTTTCACGGCGTACTTCGCGGGCGGGGGTGTGCGCGGCGGGCGCGTCGTGGGGGCCAGCGACCCGATTGGGGGGTATCCGGCCGAGCGGCCGGTGAAGCCGGGCGACATCGTGGCGACGATCTTCCACAGCCTGGGGCTGGATCCGGCCGGGCATTTGCCGGGGCCGGGCGGGCGGCCGTTCCCGCTGACGGACCTTGGGACGGAACCCATCAAGGAGCTGTTCGCATGAGGACGATGCGGGGTGTGAAGGCGTGGATGCAGCGCGTGGGCGCGGCGACTGGGACGCTTGCGGCTTGCATGGCGTGGGTGGCGTGCAGCGCGCTGGGCGGAAGGGCTCGCGCTGCCGACGGCCCGGAGCCGTCGTTTCGCAACGACGTGTTGCCCATCCTTTCCAAGGCGGGCTGCAACGGGGGCGGTTGCCACGGCGCGTTGGCGGGCAAGGGCGGGTTCCGGCTCTCGTTGTTCGCGTACAACCCGGAGGCGGATCACCTGGCGATCACGCGCGAGTCCCAGGGGCGTCGCATCGAGGTGGGCGCGCCGGGCCTGAGCCTGTTGCTGACGAAGCCGACGGGCGCGGTGCCCCACAAGGGTGGGCGCCGGATCGAGCCGGGGTCGGAGGATTACCAGACGCTGGCGCGGTGGATTGCAGCGGGCGCGCCGGGGCCGGGGCCGCGCGACCGGAAGGTCGTGCGGTTGCTTGTTGAGCCACCCGAGCAGGAGGTGGCACCGGGCCAGAAGGTGCCGGTGCGCGTGACGGCGGTGCACGACGACGGAAGCCGGCGTGACGTCACGCGCTGGGCGCGGTTTGCCTCGACGGACGAGACGGTCGCGTCCGTGGACGGCCAAGGGACGGTGACCGTGCTGGGGCCCGGCTTGGGGGCGGTGACGGCGTGGTATGCCTCGCAGATCGTCGTGGCGCGGGTGGTGGCGCCGCATCCGCACGTCGTGGACGAGGCGGCGTGGAAGGCTTTGGACGGGACGAACCGCATCGACCGTCTGGTGCAGGCGCAGTTGCGTCGGCTCCGGCTGGCTCCCTCGCCGCGCGCGGACGACGCCACATGGCTGCGGCGCATGACGCTGGACACGGCCGGACGACTGCCCACGCCCGTCGAGGTCCGCGGGTTCGTGGCGGATGCGGACCCGGGCAAGTACGGGCGGTGGGTGGACCGGATGCTGGCGTCGGAGGAGTTCGTGGACGCGTGGACGTACCGGTGGTCGGACGTGTTGCTGGTGAGCGGGGCGAAGCTGCGTCCGGCGTCGGTAAAGGCGTATCACGGGTGGATCCGGGAACGCGTGGCGACGAACGCGCCGTGGGACCGGATGGTGCGGGAGTTGGTGACGTCGCGGGGATCGTCGCTGGAGGACGGGGCCTCGAACTTCTACGCGATCCACCAGGACCCGGAGTCGATGGCGGAGAACGTGAGCCAGGCGTTCCTGGGGTTGTCGATCAACTGCGCGCGTTGCCACAACCATCCGTTGGAGAAGTGGACGAACGACGAGTACTACCGCTTTGCCAACCTGTTCGCGCGCGTCCGGGCGAAGGGCTGGGGCGGGGACGCGCGCAACGGCGACGGCAGGCGGACGGTGTACGTGGAGGCGCGCGGCGACCTGATCCAGCCGCGCACGGGCAAGCCGCAGCCGCCGGCCCCGCTGGACGGGGCGGCGCTGGATCCCGCCGACCCGCGCGACCGTCGCGAGGTGTTGGCCGAGTGGCTGACCTCGCCCTCGAACCCCTACTTCAGCCGCGCCATCGCGAACCGCGTCTGGGCGGCGTACATGGGGGTGGGGTTGGTGGAGCCGGTGGATGACCTGCGCGTGTCCAACCCGGCGTCGAACGAGGCGTTGCTATCGGAGTTGGCGGCGTTCCTTGTGGCGAACCGGCATGACCTGCGGGCGTTGATGCGTTGGATCCTGACGAGCGAGACGTACGCGCGCTCGGGCGAGCCGCTGGCGACGAACCGCGAGGATCGCCGGCATTACTCGCGGCACTTCGCACGGCGGCTCCCGGCGGAGGTGCTCAGCGACGCGATCGCGGCGGTTACCGGCGTGCCGGACCGGTACACGGAGCTGGCGTTGTCGGATGGATCGACGGAGGCGACGACGCAGTTCACGAACGTGACGCGTTCGCTGCAGCTCGCGGATGCGTCGGTGAAGTCGTACTTCCTGCGGACGTTCGGGAGGAACCAGCGGGAGATCACGTGCGAGTGCGAGCGCTCGAACCAGCCCAGCCTGGTTCAGGTGCTGCACCTGTCGAATGGCAGCACGGTGAATGGCAAGCTGGCGTCGCCCGAGGGGCGGCTGGCGCGGATGGTGTCGGAGATTGCGGACGATGGGCGCCTCGTGGAGGAGGCGTACCTGCTGTGCTTGTCGCGCCCGCCACGCCCGGCGGAGAAGGCCGCGCTGGCGGCGCAGTTGGCGGCGGCGGGGCCGTCGGGGCGGCGCGAGGTAGCCGAGGACCTGATGTGGTCGCTGCTCACCAGCCGCGAGTTCCTGTTCCAGCACTGAACCCATGCAAGGCGACCCGATGCGAACGCTCCCCTTTCCCACGTTGATGCTGGCCGCATGGCTGGCGGTGGTTCCCGGCATGCAGGCCGCGGTGGACTATGCCCGTGACGTGGCCCCGATCCTTCGCGCCCGCTGCGCGCCGTGCCATGACGACGCCGGGCGCGAGGGAGAGTTTTCGGTGGAGATGTTCGCGTCGTTGCGGGCGGGCGGCGAGCAGGGCGACCCGGTTCGGCCGGGCGACCCGGCGGGCTCGTTGCTGATTCGCTTGGTGGAGGGGACGGCGAAGCCGTCGATGCCTCCGAAGGAGGAGCCGCGGGTGCCGGCGTCGGAGGTGGCGGTGTTGCGCCAGTGGATTGAGGAGGGTGCGCGGGGTCCGGCGCGGGACGTGTCGTTGTTCCGGGAGCTTGCCGTGCCGGAGACGGCGGCGGTGCGGGGCGTGCGCCCGCCGTTGACGGCGCTGGCAGTGCTGGGCGGCGACGAAGGCGTCCTTGCGGGCCGCACAGGCGCGCTGGAGGTGCGTCCAGGCAAGGGCGCGAAGGCACGCCGGACGGTCGAGGGCATCCCGGGCAAGGTGCCGTCCGTGCATGGGACGCCCGACGGTTCGCGGTGGGTGGTGGCGTTTGGATTGCCGGGGTTGAACGGGGGCGCGCGCGTGATGGACGCCCGCGCGGGACGCGTCGAGCGGGAGGTCGGCGGGCACCGGGACGTGGTGCAGGACGCGGAACTTTCGCCGGATGGCCGGTGGCTTGCGACGGGCGGCTACGACCGGAAGGTGATCGTGTGGCGGATGTCGGACGGGTCCATCGCGTGGTCGAACTCCATCCACAATGGCGCGGTGACGGACCTGGCATTCGATCCGACGGGCCAGGTCCTGGCGACGGCTTCGGCGGACCAGACGGTCAAGCTGTGGCGGGTGTCGGACGGGGCGCGCCTGGACACGTTGAACCAGCCGCAGGGCGAGGTGAACGCGGTGGCGTTCCTTCCGGATGGTTCCGGCGTGGTGGCGGCGGGGGCGGACCGGCGGATTTACCGGTGGCGGATGGCGTCGGGGGACGCGCCGGGCATCCGGCCCTTGGCGGCGTCGCGGTTCGCGCATGACTCGGCGGTGCTGCGCATGGCGGTGTCGGCGGACGGCCGCTGGCTGGCGACGGCGGCGGCGGACAAGACGGTGAAGCGGTGGAGCCTGCCGGACCTGGAGCCTGCCGGCGAGATGCCCGTCGCCCAAGAGGTGGCATCCGCGCTGGGGTGGTCCCACGACGCCACGGTGCTGTGGGCCGCGCGCATGGATGGCTCCGTGGGACGTTGGCGGTGGACCTCAGGCCCAACCAGCATGTCCGGACCATCCGGCTCATCCGGCCCATCGGCGGCGCCACGAGCCGCCACGCCGTCCGCCGAGGTGGAGGAAGCGGAGCCCAACGACACCCCCGCCCAGGCGCGGCGGGTGGCGTGGCCGGCGGTCGTGCGGGGCAGCGTGGGGCGGGCGGGGGACGTGGACTCGTGGCGCGTCCGCATGAGGCGGGGCGAGGTGCTGGCGGTGGACGTGGACGCGGCGCGTTCGGGCTCGCGGCTGGACTCGCGGGTGGAGGTTTTGGATGCGTCGGGGCGAGCGGTGGAGCAGGTCGTGTTGCAAGCGGTGCTGGATTCGTGGTTCACGTTTCGCGGCAAGGACTCGGACACCATCGACGACTTCCGGCTGCACAACTGGACGCAGATGGAGCTGGACGAGTTGCTGTATGCGAACGGCGAGGTGGTGCGCCTGTGGTTGTACCCGCGCGGGCCCGACTCGGGGTTCAAGGTGTACCCGGGCGAGGGGCGTCGGCAGACGGTGTATCAAACGACGCCGGTGACCCACGCGTTGAACGAGCCGGCGTACCTGGTCCGGCCCTTGTCCCCGGGCGCCCAGCCGTTGCCGAACGGGCTGCCGGTGTTCCGGCTGCATTACGAGAACGACGACGATCCCTCGCGGCATCGGGGCGCCGATTCGTTCCTCACCTTCGTGGCCCCGAAGGATGGGGAGTACGTCGTGCGGGTTGCCGACACACGGGGCTTCGGCGGCGCGGAGGGGTTTGGCTACAAGATGGCATTGCGGGCTCCCCGGCCGGACTTCGAGGTCAAGGTGGAGGGCATGGACCCGAAGGTCAGCCCGGGCAGCGGTCGGGAGGTGCGGTTTGTGGTGACGCGGCGCGAGGGCTTCGAGGGGCCGGTACGCATCGATGTCGAGGGCTTGCCTGAGGGGTTTGAGATGGCCACGCCGATGGAGGTGGAGGCGGGGCAGGTGCGGGCCAGCGCGGTGCTGTGGGCGTCTCGGGAGGCGGCCGCGCCCACGACGAACGACATTGCCCGAGTCCGGTTGGTCGCCCGTGGCGACGTGGGCGGCCGGGTTGTGGAGCGGGCCCTGGGCGGCCTAGGGAAGATCACGCTGGGCGAGGCGGCCAAGGTTGCGGTGGACATTCTGCCCGGGCCGGGAGGCACGTGGGACGGGCGCGGCCCGCTTGAGATTGAGATTCGGCCAGGCCAGACCGTTCAGGCGCGGGTCCGGGCGACGCGCAATGGGTTTGACGGCCGGATTGAGCTGGGGGGGGACGACTGCGGGAGAAACCTCCCGCACGGCGTGTACGTGGACAACATCGGGTTGAACGGGCTGTTGATCGTGGAGGGGCAGGTGGAGCGGGAGTTCTTCGTGACGGCGGCGCGCAAGGCCCGGCCGCAGACGCGGTGGTTCCACCTGCGGGCAACGGCGGATGGCGGGCAATGCTCGCGTCCGGTGCGGCTCCGTGTGTTGGGGGGAATGGAGTCGGCGGGGCGATAGGGCGCGGCGGGCCCTCGGACGCCATGGAGTGCAACCAATCGTTCCGCCGCCGGTCATGGTGTGGGGTGCGGAGTGCGTGACGCGCCTCTCCCTTACGTTGCATGAAGCCGTCCTCGTTTCGTCCATGGCATGGTTGGATTCCTGCCGCCGCCTTGGTCATTGCCTTGGTGGGGTGGACGGCGCACCGGGCGGTCCGGAGGACGTTGGAGGCGGACCTGAAGGACGAGATCCTGATGGTGCTGAACGCCAACGTGGCCGCGCTGGAAATCTGGCTGGACACGCAGGCGCGGCTCGCGTCGGTGATCGCGTCGGACCCGGCGTTGCGGACGCGGATCGAGGCGGCGGTGGCGAATCCGCCGGAGGCCGTGGCTCCCGTCGCGGGCGAAGGGGGAGGACGCGCGCGGCGTGTGATGGCCTTGCCGGGGCCGCAGGCGGAGGCGCAGGCGGCGTTGGACGCGCGGCTGACGCCCTCGGGGTACGGCGCGGCGCTGGTGTTGGCGACCAACTTGCAGGTGGTGGCGACGTCCCAACGGGCGCGCAACCGGCTGGGCGAGAGGATCGAGGGCGAGCACGCCGCGCGGGTCCAGCAGGCCTTGGAGTTGGGCAAGCCCACGTTCGTGACGCCGTTCAAGGCGGGGTTCGGGCGCGGCCTGGGTCGCGGCGGGGGCGGCGACCGGACCGGTCGTCCAACCGGGGGTCGCGAAGGAACGAATGGGCCGGGAAAGGGCCCGGGTGGCGGCCCGCGACGGCCGATGGGGGAACTCAACCTGATGGAGGTGATCGCGCCGGTGTTGGATGCGAAGGGGACGGCGGTGGGCGTCGTGGTGTTCGTGTTGCGCCCGGAGGACGAGTTCACGCGGGTGCTGTCGATCGCGCGGCCGGGCCAGAGCGGGGAGACGTTTGCATTTGATGCGGGCGGGCGCCTGGTGTCGGCCAGCCGGTTTGACGCGCAGCTGCGGCGGGCGGGCTTGCTGACGACGAACGCGTCGGTGAGTTCCGCGCTCAACGTGGAGTTGAGGGACCCGGGCTTGGACGTGACGCGGCTGGCGAAGGCGTTGACGGAGCCGGCGCGCACGAACCTGGCGTCGCGGCCGTTGGTGCGAATGGTGGACGCGGCGACAAGCGGCGCGACGAACGAGCCGGGGTTCACGCTGGAGCCGGAGCGAGACTACCGGGGCGTTGACGTCGTCGGGGCATGGCGCTGGCTGCCGGAGCGGCACTTCGGGGTGGCGACGAAGATCGACGCGGCGGAGGCCTTCCGGCCGTTGCTGGTGCTGCGGTTGGTGGTGTTGGCGCTGCTCTTGATGCTGGCGCTGGCGATGGTGGTGATGCTGGTGGCGGCCCATGCGGGGACGGTGTGGCGGACGCGGTTCGACGAGGAGCGGCTGAAGGCCCGGCAACTGGGGCAGTACCAGTTGGTGGCGAAGATTGGCGAGGGCGCGATGGGTGTGGTGTATCGGGCGCGGCATGCCTTCCTGCGGCGGGAGACGGCGGTGAAGCTGCTGCTGCCGGACCGCGCGGACGACGCGTTGGTGCGGCAGTTCGAGCAAGAGGTGCGGCTGACGTGCCGACTGGAGCATCCGAACACGATCCAGATCTATGACTACGGCCGGACGGCCGACGGGATCTTCTACTACGCGATGGAGCTGCTGCATGGGCTGACGTGGCATCAGTTGGTGGAGCAGCACGGGCCGCAGTCGCCGGGCCGGGTCGTGCACTTGCTGGCGCAGGCCGCGCAGTCGCTGCGCGAGGCGCATCAGGCGGGTCTGATTCACCGCGACATCAAGCCGGGCAACCTGTTCCTGTGCCAACGGGGGGGCATCCCCGACACGGTCAAGGTCCTGGACTTTGGGTTGGTCCGGCGCATGTCGGGCGGAGCGGGTGCGGCGGAGGCTGGCTCGGGTGAGGAGGCGGGCGCGGAGCCGTGGCGCCGGTTTCTTGGCACGCCCTTGTACATGGCTCCGGAGACCATCCGACAGCCGGGATTTGGGGACGCGCGGTCGGACTTGTACGCGTTGGCGGCAGTGGGGCACGTGATGCTGACGGGGCGGGCGTTGTTTGACGGGGCGACGACGGAGGAGGTGTGGCGACAGCAGCAAACGGAGGAGCCGCCGTCGCCGTCGGGCCTGTCGCCGCATCCCGTGTCGTCCGAGCTGGAAGGGTTGTTGATGCGGAGCCTTGCGAAGGAGCCGGGGGACCGCCCGGCGTCGATGGATGTGTTCCTCGCGGGATTGATGGCATGTCCGGAATGGGGTGGATGGACGGCGGGGATGCAGGAGGAGTGGTGGCGGTTGCACGGGCCGCGGGAGGAGCCGGCGGGTGAAGTCGGCGGCGTGGACGGGGACGTGCGTGCGACGATGGTGGTGACCGCGACGCGTCGGGCGGGATGAGCCGGGCGGGATTTGGTGATGGGGGCTTGTGAACGGGATATGGGGTGTTGGGTTTCGTGGGGAGGCTTGAGGGTTGGATGGCGCGGGTGGGAAGGAGGGGCGGCTTGCCCGAGCATCGCACCGCTGCCGCCGGGCGTTTGAGACCGCCCGTCGCTTTCCGCTTTCCGCTTCCCGTCCCCGCCCTCGGGCTGGGAGGCCGTGTGCCGGTTCCGAACGGTGTCCTTCCCCTGCATGGGCGAAGGGGGTAGCCTTGCGCTTCACGCTTGGGCATTGCGATGGACTACAAGAACACGCTGAACCTGCCGCGCACGGGCTTCCCGATGCAGGCGAACCTGGTGCAAAACGAGCCGGCACGGCTGTCGCGCTGGCTGGAGACGGGGCTTTACGAGCGGATCCAGGAGGCGCGGGCGGGCTCCCCGACGTTCGTGCTGCACGATGGCCCGCCGTTTGCGAACGGGGACGTGCACGTGGGGACGGCGCTGAACAAGATCCTCAAGGACATCGTGGTGAAGTCGCGCACGCTGCGGGGTTTTCGCGCGCCCTATGTGCCGGGCTGGGACTGCCATGGATTACCCATCGAGGCCAAGGTGACGCAGGAACTGAGGGCATCCGGCAAGGTTGACGCCGACGCGGCGACGGTGCGGGCCGCCTGCGATGCCTATGCGAGGCGGTATGTGGCATTGCAACGGGGCCAGTTCCAGCGGCTTGGGGTGTTGGGGGACTGGGGACGGCCGTACCTGACGCTCGACCCGTCGTATGAGGCGGCCGAGTTGCGCCTGTTTGCGGACCTTGTTGAAAAGGGCTTTGTCTATCGGGGAAAGAAGCCGGTGTATTGGTCGGTGCCCTTTCGCACGGCGTTGGCGGAGGCGGAGGTCGAGTATGGGGACCACGTCAGCCAAAGCGTGTACGTGAAGTTTCGGCTGGAGGGCGAGCCGAACACGTTCGTGCTGATTTGGACGACGACGCCCTGGACGTTGCCGGCCAACCTGGCCGTCGCGTTCAACCCGGAGCTGCACTATTCCTATGTGCACGCGAACGGCGAGACGTTCCTGGTGGCCAACGCGCTGCTGTCGGTCCTCGCGGGGAAGCTGGGTTGGGAGAATTACCAGATCATCCGCACGGCGCAGCCCGACGAGCTGGCGTCGCTCCGGTATGAGCATCCGTTTTGTCGCCGGACTGGTTCGTTGCATTCGGCGAGTTTTGTGGAGGCGACGACGGGGACCGGCTTTGTCCACATTGCGCCGGGGCACGGGTTGGAGGACTACCAACTAGGCCTTTCGATTGGCTTGCCGGTGTATTGCCCGGTGACGGACGAGGGGTTGCTGGGGCCGACGCAGGACCTTCCGTTGGAGCAGCAACTGCCGGCCGAGCTGCATGGCAAGTCCGTGTTGGAGAAGAACGGTCGGTCGGATGCGAACGACGCGGTCATCGCCCTGTTGCAGGAGTCGGGGGCGTTGGCGCACCGGGAGGATTACCATCACAGCTACCCGCATTGCTGGCGGTCGAAGACGCCGATTGTGTTTCGTGCCGTGGACCAGTGGTTCATTCGGATCGACCGCGAGGCGGACGGTTCGGGTTCGTTTAGGCAACAGGCGTTGGCCGCGATTGACGGCGTGCGATGGATCCCGGACTGGGGGATCAACCGGATCAAGGGGGCGGTGCAGACGCGGCCGGACTGGTGCATCTCGAGGCAGCGGACCTGGGGCGTGCCGATCCCAGCCTTCTACGACTCGGAGGGGAACCCGATCTTGGACGCGGGCATCGTGCGGAAGGCGGCGGACCTGTTCGCCGTGCACGGATCGAATGTTTGGTTTAGCCGGACGACGGCGGAACTGTGGGAGGCGTGCCGACCGGAGGGGTGGGCGGGGCCGAGCCCGACGCGCCATGCGCTGGACACGCTGGACGTTTGGATTGACTCGGGATCGTCGTCGCGGGCGGTGCTGATGGCGCGTCCGGAGCTTTCGCATGGGTGTGAGGAGGGCTGGAGGGCGGACGTTTATCTGGAGGGGTCGGACCAGCATCGGGGCTGGTTCCAGTCCTCGTTGCTGCTGAGCCTGGGTGGCAATGGCGCGGCCCCGTATCGCACGGTGTTGACGCATGGGTTCATGGTGGACGAGGACCGCGAGAAGATCTCCAAGTCCAAGCAGGGGCAGGGCGGGTATACAAAGCCGCAGACGGCGGACCGCTACGTGAAGGACTACGGGGCGGACGTGGTGCGCCTTTGGGTGGCGTCCCAGGATTATCGAAACGACATCGTGGTGTCGGAGGAGCGGCTGAAGAAAGTGGGCGAGACGTATAGACTGCTTCGCAACACGCTTCGGTTCCAGTTGGGAAACCTGTTTGACTTCGACCCGGCGCAGGATGCCGTGCCAGAGGTGGACATGGAGGGCCTGGACCGGTGGGTGCTCGGGGAGTTTGCAGGTCTGGAGGGGTCGGTGGCCCGGGCCTACGAGGACTTCGAGTTCCATGTCGTGTACCAGCGCGTGTCGCAGTTTGCGGCGGTGGAGCTGAGCGCCGTCTATCACGACGCGGTGAAGGACAGGCTGTACTCGGAGGCGGCGGGGTCGAAACGGCGTCGCTCGGCACAGACGGCGCTTTGGCGCCTTGCATCCGGCCTGGCGCGCATGCTGTCTCCCGTCCTGGCCTTCACGGCGGACGAGGCATGGGAGCACCTGCCGGGGCACCTCCATGACTCGGTTCACCTTGCGACATGGGAGCCCTCGCAGGACCCAAGGACCCCGGAGGAGAAGGCGGCGTGGGCAACATTGATGTCCATTCGCTCGCTGGCGTTGCCCGAGCTGGAGAAGGCAAGGCAGGCCAAGCAGATCGGGAAGGCCTTGGAGGCCCGGCTCTTTCTGGCCTTGGATGCGCCGACACAGCCGGTCGTTTCGGGTCGCGAGTCCGCGTTGGGCGAATTGATGTCCGTCTCCGGGATCTCCTGCGTGCCAGCGAGGGAGCTTGGGGTGACGGTGGCGCGGGCGGAGGGGATGAAGTGCGAGCGTTGCTGGCGATGGGAGCCGGGCGTGGGGCAAGCTGCGGAGCATCCGACGCTTTGCCCCCGTTGCGTGACGGCGGTTGGCGCCTCAAGGGTTACCGAGGGCAATTAGCACAAGCGGCCGCGCTGGGTCGCCCCTCCCGACCCGATGCGCTTGCGGGTAGTCCTCCTCGTTGGTCGATGGTCGGCTCCGCTTGTCCCTTGGCCGGAACGATTCAGTTGGATCGGTCGTGCTTGCTCGATCTGCTTCCGCAACTCCTTCGTCGTTCGGCTTAGGTTTCCGGGGGCAAAAACCCCGCTGTCGCCTGATTCCCGAGGGGGAGTCCCCATTTGGACAAGACGTCGCTCACCCAGGCGCCTGCGCCTTCAAGCGCGGATTCCCCGGACACCAGGGATTCCAGCGAGCCTACGGAACCCCGCATCCCACAGCACCCATTTGTCCGGTGCGTGAATCCGGCCCGTGCCCGACTCCTTGGAGATACGCGTCCATGCGGAGACCCGGTGGCGAGAACTGCCTGGATGAGTCCAGGGAATCCCGGGCATGGGATCGGGACCTTCGGGTTGGCGCAGGCCTGGAACCGGGTGGGTGCGCGGGCCTTGCAATAAAGCGATGGGCCCGGACATCTCATGGATGCCGGGCCCAGGGCGTCGTTGACGAAACTTGGAGCCGCGAGGGAAACCTCGCGCGCGGGTTCAGGATGCCGGCGCAGGCTCCGCCTCGGCGGGGGCCGCCGGGCCCGCGGTGGCCGTGGAGCCGTCGTCCATCCAAATGCGCTTGCCGTTGGGGCCGGGCTTGATTTGGGAGATGGTCTTCCCGGTGCTGCTAAACCAAGTGGCGATGTTAATGGGCTTGGCCTTGAGGATGTCTGCGACCTCACGCGCAGTCAGTCCCGCAGGCCCTGCCGCCTTGAGGGTTGAAATGATGGAATCCTTGACGGCGCCGCGCTTGCCCCGCTTGGCGGGCTTGGCCTTGGCCCTCGGCTTTTCCGCCTTGGCGGCTGCCGCCTTGGGCCGTCCCGGCGGCCGACCAGGCTTGCGTCCCGGCTTCTGACCGGGCTTGGACGTGGCGGGCTGGCCGGTCTGGATGGCCGCCAGCTCGGCGTCGATGGAGCGGACGTCCTCCAAGAGCTTGCCCTTGCGTGTTAGGAGGGACTGGATACGGCTGAAGTCAGACGCGCTGATCTTTGTTAAGTCCATTGCGACGACAATGAAACGCACGCCGAAAGACGATGCAACTCGGATTTTCGCAATTGTTAGGCTTCGATGCGATCGGGTTGCGAATGGGATGGAAACGCATGCCTTGCCTCGCGGGCCATTTTGGGTTGGGACCAAAGCGCTCAGGGGGCCGCGCGAGGCCCGGGCCCGGCGGGATGCCCCCGGCCCATGGCGGGGGCGGCCCGGTACACTAGGAAAAGCTCGTTGCCATGTCTCTGGATGGAATGCAAAGCCATGCGCCGCACCGCGGCCAGCGGACCCGTTCCCAGCCCGTCGCTGGCCGTGGGGGCGTGCCGGCCGCCCATGAGCAGCGGGCACCAGGTGAGGTGCAGCTCGTCCACCATGCCTGCCCGGAAGAACGCGTCGTTTAGGGATCCGCCACCCTCGACGAGGGCCTCCCGCACCCCATGCCTTGCCGTGAGCCACCGAAGGCCGGCGCCGACGTCCACTTCATGCCCGGGGCTTGTCCACACCTCGTCCGCCAACGCCGCGAGGCGGCGTATTCGGGAGGCGGGAGCCGATGCCGACACCCAGGCGACGACCGGTGCGGATCGGTCCTTCCACAAGGGGGCGTCGGGCGACAGGGATGCGGATCCGGAAACCACGACGCGGACGGGATGCGGGCGCCGACCCAGGCGTTGCCTGAGCTTGTCGTAATGCCTTCCGCCGTTGCCCAGGGTCGCGCCGGTTTCCTCCACGGTCCGCGCGCCGCACACGATGGCGTCCGAGGCCGCCCGCAGCTCATGCAGGTGGCGTCCGTCGCGCGGGCTTCCAAACGTGTGAACGGCACGGTTTGCAGTGGCCACCTTGCCGTCGGCGGACATGGCCATGTTGATGCGCACAAAGGGCCTCATGTGATGAGCATGGAGTCCCCATAGGAAAAGAAGCGGAAGCGTGCCTCGACGGCGTGGCGGTACGCCTCCATGAGTCGAACGCGTCCCCTGTCTGCATGGCCGGGCGCCATGAAGGCGCTCACGAGCATGAGCAAGGTGCTCTGGGGAAGGTGAAAGTTGGTGATGAGTCCATCCAGGACGCGGAAGCGTGCGGGCGGATGCAGGAAAATACGGGTGCGACCATGGGCGACGGCGGGCAGGGGCTGGAAGGATGCCGGGGCGTTGGCATCCTGGGATTCGCCCCAAAGCCCGTCCGACTGTCCGCGGGCAATGGACTCGAGCACGCGGGTGGTGGTGGTGCCGACGGCGATGACGCGACGGCCCTCTGCCTTGGCATCATTGATGGCGCGGGCCGTGCTGGGCGGCACCGTGAAGCGTTCCTCGTGCATGCGGTGTTCCTCGACGGTGTCCGACTTCACTGGGAGGAAGGTGCCCGCGCCGACATGGAGCGTTAGCCAAGCCATTTGGATGCCGGCGGTCCGGAGGGCTTCCAGCAGGCCTTGCGTGAAGTGGAGTCCGGCCGTGGGTGCGGCGACGGACCCTGCCTCGCGGGCATAGACGGTTTGATATCGTTCCTCGTCCTCGGGGCCGGGCGCCGCCGCGTCGCGGTGGATATAGGGAGGCAATGGCATCTCCCCGTGGGCGGAGGCAAAGGCGAGGACGTCGCCGTCAAAGTCGAGCACGACGGTGCCGTCGGGCTCCTTGTGGACCAAGGTGGCTGGAAGCGGGTCATGGGGCGGCCCGAGGAGCACGGAGGAGCCTTCACGGACCCTTTTGGATGGACGGAGCATGGCGCGCCAGCGGCGGGTGGACACTTCTTCCAGAAGGAGGACCTCGATGGTTCCGCCGGACGTGGGCTTTTGGCCGCGGAGCCGGGCGGGGATCACCTTGGAATCATTGAAGACGAGGAGGTCGCCGGGGCGGAGCCACGCGCCAATGCGGTCGAATCGGGTTTCGTGCCGCGACGGCGGGTCGCGTTGGAGGACGAGGAGTCGTGAGTGGTCACGCTCTGGGGCGGGATGTTGGGCGATGAGTTCTTGGGGAAGGTGGAAGTCGAAGTCAGCGACGCGCATGGGGGGGACTTGGGGGAAAAAGTTGGTTGGAGGGGCGAAGAGGGAGGGGGATCCGGGAGGGGAATGCGGATGAAGCGGTGAGGACGAGGCGTTGGAGCCCTGGGCCAAGTTATTGGGGATGAGCCAGTTGGGCTTGATGGGGAGCGATGTGAAGAACGTGGGGACAACTGGCCGGGGATTTGTTCAATCACCGAGTTGACGGATAGTGTCGAAAAGTGGCATGAAAAGGATGTTCTTCGGGTTGTTAGGGGTGATTTGCAGAAGGTTAGTGGCTGCTTTGGGTGGGTAGGGGCGGGTGGGGATGGGCTGGGTTGACGTAGGCTTGGCTCCTGGAACGGCGGAGCGGCGAACGAGAGCGTGGCGAACGAGAGCTGGGCATCAGAGCACTTGAGGCGACATGGGCGCGATGGACACCAAGGAGGCGGTGGCATCAACGGAGACCGGGGCGGGGCCCGGGACTGCGGGGCGTCCGTATTTCACGCTGCGATACAAGCATGGAGTGGACGCGCAGGGTAGGGTGCAATTTCCAAGTCGTTGGAAGGCGCGGGGCTTGGGGACGGTCTTGGTGGCGGTGTTGAGGGAGATGACGGTGGCGGTGCCTTCCAAGGCGAACCCCTCGATGTCGGACCGAAGGGCGTTGCGGTACGTGGAGGTGATGCCTTCGGCGATGTTCGAGGCGCATTACGAGGAGGTGATGCGGGCGTGCTCGAACGAGTCGGCGCGGCAGGCGGCGCGGCGGCGCTTTTCGTGGAGGATGGTGGAGCTGGACTTTGACGGGGCGGGTCGGTTTTCGCTTCCGGAGGAGCTGAAGGGACCCGCGGAGCTCAAGGGCACGGCGTGGTTGGTGGGATGCGTTCACAAGTTCCAGGTGTGGAGCCCGGAGCATTTGGAATGCGCGGATGCGGACGACTCGCACGTATTGGCGAAGGAGAACCTGGACTGGTAGTCGAGGCGAGGAGAGGAGGCTGGGCATGAACAAGCGACGAGAGGCGAGGGAGGAACGGTGGGCGCGGGACTGGTGGCGTCCGTGGGCATGGTTTCGGAAGGCGGCGCCGTCGGGTTTTGCGCCGTCGCCGCGGCAGTTGGAAATGATCCTGGGCGCGGTGAAGCCCGTGCGAAACCCGTTGATGGACGACGACGTGGACGTGGTGGGGCGGCGGGTGGGCGGCGGCCGGCTGCTGCACGAGACGCGTGCGTCGGGCGATGCGAGGCAGTCGTGGTTGAGGGCGGAGTCGGACCGGACCTATGAGCGGCTACGGGGGCGTCGCCTGGAGGGGATGAAGGTGGGGACGGACTAGGGCGGATGGAGAACGAGGTGGATGGGGTGAATGCGTTTCATCACGTGCCGGTGTTGGGGAAGGAGTTGCTGGAGGGCCTTGGGGTCCGCCCGGGCGGCCGTTGGCTGGACGCGACGCTGGGTGGCGGCGGCCATGCCGAGTCGATCCTGGAGGCGACGGCGCCGGACGGATTCTTGTGGGGGTGCGACCGTGATGGGGCGGCGGTGGATGCGGCGAGGGGGCGTCTGGGGCGGTTTGGGGGACGGCACGAGTTGCGCCGGATGAACTTTGCGGACGTGGAGGGGTGGCTGAGGGCGGGGACGGTGGACGGGGCGTGCATGGACCTTGGGGTGTCGTCGCACCAACTCGACACGCCGGGGCGGGGCTTCAGCGTGCAGGCGGACGGGCCGTTGGACATGCGCATGGACACGCGGGGCGGGCCCACGGCGGCGGAGGTGGTGAACGAGTGGGAGGAAGGGGAGCTGGCACGGGTGTTTTGGGAGCTGGGGGACGAAAAGGATGCGAACCGCATTGCGAGGAGGATTGTGCGGGAGCGTGCGGTGAGGCCGTTCACGACGACGTTGCAGTTGGCCGGCGTGATAGCGGACGCGGTGCCGAGGCCGTGGCAGCGGACGCACCCGGCGACGCAGTGTTTTCAGGCGTTGCGGATGGTGGTGAACGCGGAGCTGGAGTCGTTGGGGAAGGGGTTGGCGGGGGTTTGGGGGGTGCTGGCGCGTGGAGGGCGGATGGCGGTGATCACCTTCCACTCGGGCGAGGACCGGGTGGTGAAGCGTTTTTTTCGGGAGCGTGCGCTGGAGTATCGGGTGCCGGAGGGGCAGCCGGACGTTCCGGAGCTTCGGGAGCCATGCCGTCCGCGGGCGCGGCTGGTGGGGCGGAAGCCGGTGCGTGCCTGCGAGGCGGAGTTGCTGGCGAACCCGCGCTCGCGGAGCGCGCAGCTTCGGGTGGCGGAGAAACTGGAGGATTAGGGATGGCGACGAACCGGAGGCGCGGCGAGGGCGTGGTGGGCCTGGGGACGGTGGTTCGGGCGCTGCTGTTGAGCGGGCTGATCGCGGGGCTCGGTGTGCACTATGTGCGGATGCACGCGGAGCAACTGGCCATGGGGCGCCGGATCACGGAGTTGGAGAAGCAGGAGCAGGCCTACTCGCACGAGCTCGGCCAGGGGCGTGCCCTGTTGAACGAGATGCTGACGCGGCCGCGCTTGCTGGAGGCAGTACAGCGGTTTGGCCTGCCGTTGGTGACGCCGGCGCCGTCGCAGAGGCTCAACATTGAGGTGGCCGAGCCCACGGCTTGGGCTCCCGCTGCCGCGTCGGCGGGCGCATGGCGCGGGAGCGTGGCGCGGCCCGTTGCGGCCTTGGGGGCACCCCGCTGAGGGACAAGGGGGGCGCATGGCCATGGAAGCCGACGTCATGGGGGGGCGACTGCGGGCGGTGTCCTGGGTGCTTGGACTGGTCTTGGCGGGCCTAGCGGCACGGCTGGTGCAGGTGCAATGCCTGAGTCCGATGGAGCTGCGGCCCGGGGAGGGGACGCAGCAGAGGCTGGTGCGGCCGGCGCTTCGGGGGAAGATCCTGGATGCGCGCGGCCTAGTGATGGCGCAGAGCCAGTGGCTGCAAGACCTGTATGCGGACCCGGTGGTCGTGGGGACGAACGCGGCGTGGTTGGCGGGTTTCGTGGGCCGGGCGTTTGGGGTGGATCCGCGGGAGGTTGAGGCGCGGCTGACGGCGCGCCGGGTGGAGCGGGTGGTGAGGACGGTGGAGTTCGTGGGCGGCATCTGGGTGACGAACGTGGCGACCCGGGCCTATACGAATCGCGCGGTGCTGGTGTTGACGAACGTCGAGGAGGCGGCGTTCGAGCGGTACCGGGAGATGTTGCGGGAAGCCAAGTTGCCGCGGATGGAGGATCTGGAGCGCGAGGTGGAGGTGTCGCAGGAGTTGATGCCCAGGCCGCTGGAGCGCCTTCGGTTGCTGGCCACGGGGCGGCGCGGGGACTTGCGGGAGCAGGCGGGTCGGCTGCGTGCGCTGCGCACGGAGCAGGCGGGGTTGCGCGACCAGAAGAAGTCCATCGAGGTAAACGGCATCTTTGGGATGCCGGTGGAGCACCGGAGCTACCCGTTGGGTTCCGCGGCGGTGCATGTGCTGGGGCACGTCACGAACGGCTTCGTGACGAACGAGAACGTGGTTCGGCACCAGCGGTACCTGAGGCGCGGGGTGGGCGCGGTGGGGATCGAGGCGAAGCATGAATCGGCGTTGATGGGGGTGCCTGGGTTGGTGGAGACGCGAGTGGCGCGGGGGCGCGAGCTGGTGAGCATGAGGGGCCGGGACCTTGCGCCTCGGGACGGGCTCAACGTGCGGCTGACGCTGGACGCGCACCTGCAAAGCATCGTGGAGCAGGCAATGGACGAGGGGGTGGCGGCGATCTCGCCGGAGAAGCTGGTGTGCATCGTTGTGCGACCCTCGACCGGCGAGATCCTGGCGATGGCGAACCGGCCCTGCTACGACCCGAACCGGCTCTGGGAGGCGCGCTCGGACGGCCTGCCCAACTGGGCGTTTGGCATGGGGACGGACCCGGGCTCGACGTTCAAGATGGTGACCTATGCGGCGGCGCTGGACCTGGGGATGGCGACGTTGGACGGCATGGTGAACTGCCATGGCGGCACGTGGCAGCCGTCGGTGGTGGGGCGCTCGTCTGGAAGGCCGGTTCGGGACGTGGAGGGCCATGGGCTGGGCGTGGTCACGTGGGAGGAGGCGTTTGCGAAGTCCTCGAACGTGGCAGCCGCGCAACTGGGCCTTGGGATGCGACCGGACCAGATGCTGGATTACATCCGGCGCTTTGGATTCCTGGCGCGCACGGGGGTTCTTGCCCCGGGGCCGAGCCGCCATGGGGGCGAGTCGGCGGGCTGGATCGAGCGGCCGGACCGGATGAGCGTGGAGCGGCAGGGGCGGCTTTCGTATGGCTACGGCATCCTGGTGACGCCGATCCAGACGGCGATGGCGGCGGCGGCGATTGCCAACGACGGCGTCCGCATGAAGCCACTGCTGGTGCGCTCGCTGGAGGAGCCAGACGGCACGGTGGTCGCGCGGTACGAGCCGGAGGTGGCGGCCCGCGTGATGAAGCCGGAGACGGCGGTGCAGATGCGTCGGGCGATGCGGGCGGTGGTGCAGAACGGGACGGCGAAGGCGGTGGCGATGGAGGACTTCGAGGTGGCGGGCAAGACCGGGACGGCCCACCAGTTCGTGGACGGGAAGCAAAGCTCGGAGAAGTACGTGTCCACGTTCGTTGGGTTTCTTCCAGCGGACCGGCCGGAGCTGTGCATCCTGGTGCTGGCGCACTCACCGGAGAAGCGGGGGCCGGGCTCCTATTTTGGAGGCAAGGCGTGCGGCCCGATCTTCAAGTCCGTGGCCCGCCATGCCGCGAACCACCTCGGGCTGGTTCCCAACGTGCGGACCAACGATGCGTCGCCGGTCGCGCGCGGGCCGGGCATCACGCCGATGCCCGCGAACCGAACCCACTGACATGCTGCTCCAGGAAATCCTCCCCTTGTTGCCGGACGCGCGCTTCGACGCGGGCCACGTGCGTCGCGCGACGGGCCGGGCGTTGCATGGCGTCTCGGTGGACCCTCGGTTGTCGGGGCCCGGGATGGTGTTCGTGTCCTTGCCCGAGCGCGCGCGGAGCAACCCGTTCGAGGCCTGTGCCGCCCAGGAGCGGGGCGCAAGCGTGGTGGTGCGGGAGCGGTCAGATCCCACGGGGGCTCCCCCGGGGGTGTTGTGTATCGAGGTGGAGGATGCGCGGCGGGCGTATGGCTTGCTGGCGTCCGCGCTGCATGGCCACCCGTCGCGGCGGCTGACGGTGTTGGGGGTTGCAGGACAGCCCCGGTGGCGGGAGCGGGTCGCGGGGTTGTTGGCGGCGTTGCTCGAGGCGACGGGGGATGCGTGCGCATGGTTCTCGGGGCGGTCCCTCGCGGCAGGCGAGCGGCGGGTTCCATGGGATGCGGCGGGGGTGGAGGCCGGTCGCCTGCAGGCGGAGTTGGAGCGGCATGCGGGCGCGGGCGGGCGGGCGTGCGTGCTGGAGCTGGGGACGGGTGCGCTGGGGCTCGATGCGGCGCATGGGGTCGAGTTTCGGATGCTGCGCGAGGCGGTGCCCGGGGAGAACGGCGGGCTGGAGGCACAGCGATTGTCGGCCCGGGGAACGGTGGCGCGCTGGGAGGGGCCGGGGCGGGGACGGGCGTTGTTGACGCCATTGGTGGGGCGCTCCCAGGCCGCCGCGCTCGGGCAGGCGCTGGCATGGATGCGGGAACTGGGCTTCGACGCTGCGCCGCTGGCCTCGGCGTCGGCCTCGCTGGCGGGCCTGCCGGGTTGGATGGAGCCGGTAACGATGGGGCAGAGGTTTGGGGTCCTCGTGGATGGGGCGGACGAGCGTGCAGCCTTGGAGGAGGCCATGGCGGACGCCCGGGAACTGGCGTCGGGACGGCTGGTGGTGGTGACCGGGCCGCACCCGGGGCTTGGGATGGACGCGGCCCGTGATCTGGCGCGTGCGGCGGGTGGGGGCGCGGATGACGTGGTGGTGACCTCGGATGATCTTTCGGGCGAGGCATGGCAGGAGCGCGGCCCGCAGTTTGCATCGTGGGCGTCGGCGATGGGTTGCACGGTGGGATGCGAGCCGGACCGGCACCGGGCGTTGGCCCGAGCCTTGCGCATGGGGCGCCCGGGGGATGTGGTGGTCTTGGCGGGGAAGGGGCGTCGTCCGGTGCAGGTGGTGGGGCCGACGCGCATGCCTTGGGATGATGCGGCGCATGCCCGGGCGGCGTTGGCGGGCATGGGGCACGTCGGGGGAGGGTGGGAATGATGGATGCGCGGGACATGGGCTGGTGCGTGCGCGCGACGGCGGGAGTTTTGGCGCAGGGCGACGAGGCCCAGCGGGTCACGGGCGTGCGCACGGACTCACGTCGCGTGGGGCCCGGGGACGTGTTCGTGGCATTGCGAGGCGAGCGGTTTGACGGCCATGCCTTCGTGGGTGCGGTTGCAGGGCTTGGGGTGGCGGGGGTGGTGGTGGAGGCGGGTTGGGAGGGGTCGGTCCCGAAGGGCGTGGCGGCCTTGCGGGTTGCGGACACGCGCGTTGCGCTGGGGCGGTTGGCTGCGGCGTACCGTGCCGAGTTGGCGGCGACGGTGGTTGCGGTGGCGGGGTCGAATGGAAAAACGACGACGAAGGAATTGTTGGGGCGCGTTCTGGAGTCAATCGGGCCGGTCTGGTGGAGCGCGGCGAGCTTCAACAATGACGTTGGGGTGCCCTTGAGCCTTCTGGAAGGGAGCGGGTTGCATCGGGTGGGAGTCCTGGAGGCGGGCACGAACCACCCCGGCGAGCTCGCGCCGTTGCTGGGATGGATGCGGCCGCAGGTGGGGGTATTGACGAGCATTGGGAGGGAGCACCTTGAGTTCTTCGGGGATGAGCGTGGCGTGGCCCGGGAGGAGGGGGCGTTGGCCGAGGCGGTCGGCCCGGGGGGATTGCTGGTGATGCAGGGGGACCATGCCTATGCGGACGAAATCGCAGGGCGGTGTGCGGGGCATGTGGTGCGGTATGGAACGGGCGGGACCAATGACTGGCGCGTGACGGGTTCGCGGAGCCTTTGGGAGGGCGAGGAGTTTGAGGTGCAGGGTGGCGGCCCCGGCTGGGACGGGACGTGGCGGGTGGGGGTGCCGGGCCGGGTGATGGCGTCCAACGCGACGGCCGCCTTGGTGGTGGCCCGGGAGCTTGGGGTGAAGCCGGAGGAGGCGCGGTTGGCGTTGGCGGGCTTTCATGCGCCGGAGAGGCGGATGTCGGTCCGGGTGGCGGGCGGCGTGCGCGTCCTGGACGATTGCTACAACGCGAACGCGGACTCGGTGGCGGCGGCGTTGGAAACGTTGGGGCGGCTGCCGTGCGAGGGGAGGCGGGTGGCGGTATTGGGGGACATGGCGGAGCTGGGCGCGGCAAGCGAGGCGGCCCACGTCGAGGTGGGGCGGTGCGCCGCGGCAGGGGTGGACGCGCTGGTGTGCGTGGGGCGTTGGTCGGGGGTGATGGCCGGTGCGGCACGCGCGGCCGGGCTGGGTCGTGTGACTGAGCACGCGGCCGTCGAGGGGGCGCTGGAGGTCTTGCAGGGGATGTTGGGCGAGGGGGATGCGATCCTGGTGAAGGGATCGCGGTCGTCGCGGATGGAACGGGTGACGGAGGGGTTGCTGGGGCGAAGGGGAGGGGGCTCATGTTGACGTACCTGGCAGATTGGATCCCGGTCGCCCCCTGGTCATTGCTGCGATACGTGACCGTGCGGGCCGGGGGCGCCCTGGTGACGTCGTTGTTGCTGTCGTGGTGGCTCGGCCCGCGGGTGATCGAGTGGCTTCGCGAACTGAAGTTTCGGCAGGAGTACCGGCCGAAGGACGCCGGCGGGGCGGGGGATGCAACGGGCGCGGCGGACGATCGCGCGAAGCGGGGGACGCCGACAATGGGGGGGATCTTGGTGGTGCTGACGCTGGACGTTGCGGTGTTGTTGTGGGCGCGACCGGGACCCCTTGTGATGCTGGTGTTGCTGGTGTTGCTGGCGTTTGCGGCGCTGGGCTTGTACGACGACTGGACCAAGGTGTCGCGGCAAAACGCGGAGGGGATCTCGGGGAGGCTGAAGCTCGTGGTGCAGTTCGTGGTGGCGGGTGGCGTGGTGGCCTACCTGTGGGCCCTGCCCTCGACGGAGAAGCTGGTGACGGAGCTGCACGTGCCCTTTTTGCCGGCACGGCTGGCCTACTGGTCCGGGGGTGCCGCGGCGGTGGTGGCGTTGGCGACGTGCCTGCTGACGATCGTTGGGGCGAGCAACGCGGTGAACCTGACGGACGGGATGGATGGGTTGGCCATTGGGTGCACGATCTTGTGCGCGGCGGTGCTGGCGTTGTTTTGCTACGTGGCGGGTCACGCGGAGATCGCGCGATACTTGCTGGTGCCTCGGGTTTCCGGGGCCGGGGAACTCGCGGTGGTGTGCGCGGCGATGGTCGGGTCGGGCCTGGGGTTCTGGTGGTTCAACTGTCATCCAGCCCAGGTGTTCATGGGGGACACGGGGAGCCTGGCGCTAGGGGGTGCGCTGGGGACGGTGGCGGTGGCCGTGCATCAACCGCTGATGTTGGTGCTGGCGGGAGGGGTGTTCGTGGCGGAGGCGGTGAGCGTGGTGTTGCAGGTGGGGTGGTTCAAGTACACGCGCCTCCGGACGGGCACGGGCCGGCGCGTCCTGTTGATGTCCCCGCTGCACCATCATTTCCGGAAGAAGGGATGGTCGGAGACGAAGGTGGTGACCCGCTTTTACATTGCTGGGATTTTGTGCGCGGTGGTGGCGTTGGGCACGCTGAAGATCCGATGAAAGGCCTTGCGAACATGGGCGCGGTCGGAAATGGACGGCGGCCTTGCGTGGCCCGGGCCGGGTGGATAGAACGGGTGGGTCGGGGCGCGCGGCGTGCGTCCGACGCGGCGGTGCGGACGGCGGCACCGCGTGGCGCGAATGCAATCATGACTCAACCGGTCCTCCGCGGTGCGTCCCAATGGGCGTGGCACGTGGGGGGCCATGTTGTTTTCCTCGCGGGTAGCGAGGGAGTTCCCGCTGGTGTCAGCCGGAAAAGATTTCGCCTTGGTCTTCCTTGGGGAGGGGCCGGGGTGGAAACGCGAAACCAATCCCATCCCCGTGGGGGCGCGCACGCGCGTCCCGAGCATCCATGAGCACCCCGAATCCACTCGCCCCGCAAGGATCCCTGCTGGAGAAGCAGGGGCGCGGGCGTTCCTCGTTCCAGATCATTGGCTTCATTGGAGCGCTGCACGTCTTCGTGCTGTGCGCGCTCCTTTGGATTGGCTGCAAGCAGGACAAGCCCGCGGGCGCCTTGGACGGGCCCGACTCGGCCTTGCCTGGCCAGGACGGCGGGTTGCCCCCGGTGGCCGAGCCCCCGTCGGCCCTTAATCCCATCGCCACGAATCCGTTGCCGGCGACGGGCGCGAATCCGCCGCCTGTTGCCCCGCCCGTCGCGGGCGTGGGCGCGGACGGCTTGCCGCCGACTCCGGCGCCGGGGACGGCTCCCGCCGAGACGCTGCCCTTGCCGGTTCCGAATATTCCGGGTGCGGGCGTTGGCCCGGATACCGGTGCCGATGCGACGGGTGGCGCCGCGCCGTCCGAGCACAAGGTCGTCTCCGGGGAAACGGGGGCGGTGATCGCCAAGAAGTACGGGGTGAGCGTCAAGGCCTTGCAGGCTGCCAACCCGAGCGTGAACTGGAACCGCATGAAGATTGGCCAGGTCCTTGCCATTCCGTCCCCGACGGCCAAGGCGGCCGACGCGACGCCCGGTGTCCTGCCGGGGTCGGCGGACGGCGCGGCGGCGGGTGGATCCGGGGGTGGCTCGGCCGCGGAGGAGTCCTCCTCGTACACCGTTCGCCCCGGTGACACGGGCTCCAGGATCGCCAAGAAGTTCGGGGTGTCCTGGCGCAAGATTCGTGACTTGAACGGGTTGACGTCGGACGGCCTCAAGCCCGGACAGAAGCTCAACATTCCCGCGAAGGGGGCCGCGACGGCACCTGCCCCGACGGGCGCGGCGGCCCCGGCGGCGGCTCCGGTGCCCGTGGCGCCGGTGGTGACGCCCTTGCCCTCGACGGGCGGGCGTTGACGGGTGCGGTGGCTCGGGTGCGGCGGTGCGCGGCGGTGACGTGGCGCGGCGCCGAGCCCCGGTGACGTGGAGGCGGGCGTGCGACGATGAAGACGTGGCTGATGCTGTTGTTGATGGCGGTGGGCTCCCTCGTTGCATTGAGCCTGACGGTATTGACGAGCGCGACGCTTCTCGACGCGCGTCCGGGGATGACGGTGGCCAGCCAGTGGGTGGCGTGCGGGGCCGGGGTGGGGTTGCTGCTGGCTGCGGCATCGATGGATTACCGGCGATGGATGCGCATGGCGTGGCCCTTGCTGGGAGTGACGCTGGTCCTGCTGGCATTGGTGCTGGTGTTCGGACGGGAGATCAACGGGGCGCGCCGTTGGTTGTGGGGAGTGCAGCCGGCCGAGTTGGCGAAGCTCGCGTTGATAGTCGTCCTCTCCCTGCACGGGGCGCGGAATGCGACGGCGATGGCGCGTCCTGCGGCCTTTTTCTGGGGGACGCTGGTTCTGGCGGGGCCGTTGGTGACGTTGGTGCTGATGGAGCCGGATCGCGGGACTGGTGCCTTGCTCTTGGCCCTTTCGATGGTGCTGCTGTTCCTCGCCGGGGCGAGTTGGTGGATGGTGGCGGCGCCGGCCGTGGCGGGGGCGGCAGCATTGACGGCCATGATTGCCCTCAGCCCGATGGCCCGCGGTCGGATTGAGGCGTGGTTGCACCCAGAGCAGAACCCGAAGGCCTTCTTCCAGGTGCGGCGTGGGTTGCTGGCGTTTGGGTCCGGGGGCGTGGAAGGCACCGGGCTGGGAAAGGGCACGATGAAGTTCTCGGTGCCGGAGGTGCGGACGGACTTCATCCTGCCTGCGGTGGGCGAGGAGCTGGGCTTGACCTTCACGTTGGCGGTGGTCGCGGGCTACCTGGCGATCCTGTGGTCGGGCTCGGCGATTGCGCTGCGTGCGCCCGACCGTTTTGGGCGGTTGATGGCGTCGGGCATCACCTTCCTGATTGCGATGCAGGCGGCCATCAACATTGGGGTGGTGACGGGCGTGATCCCCAACAAGGGAATGCCCCTGCCGTTCGTGAGCCGCGGGGGATCGAACCTGATGGTGCTGCTGACGATGGTGGGGATCCTGGCATCGATTGCGAAGGCCGCGGAGGAAGAGGGACCGGAGGCGGACGACGAGGCCGACGGGGGCGGTCCGCGGGCTGGCCGCAGTCGTGTGCGGGCACGGGCGCGCAATCCCTTCGGTCGGGATGATGATTGGGTGGGGGCCTCATGAGCGGCGCGACGGACATGGAAGTGGCCGTGGCCTGTGGCGGGACCGGGGGACACTTGTTTCCGGGGCTTGCGGTGGGGCGTGAGCTTCGCGCGCGAGGGGTGGGGGTCACGTTGCTGGTCTCCCCGAAGGAGGTGGACCGGGAGGCGGTCGCTGGCGTCACGGACCTTCGCGTGCGTGTTTTGCCTGCCGTGGGATTGCAGGGCAGGAACTACCTGGGCTTTGGATGGTCCGTGGTTCGTTCGATGGTGGCGGCGCGTCGGTTGTTCCGTGAGCGGCGCCCGTCCGTGGTGTTGGGCATGGGTGGGTTCACGTCCGTGCCACCCATCCTGGCGGGGCGTTGGATGGGATGCAGGACGGCGTTGCATGAGTCCAATACGGTACCTGGACGCGCAAACCGTTGGCTGGGGCGACGGGTGGACCTGGCGATGGTGGGCTTCGAGGAAGCCTCGGGGCGATGGGGTGCACGGAGCGTGGAGGTCACGGGCACGCCCGTCCGGGAATGCATCCGACCGCTGGACGCCACCTCGTGCCGTGTCGAACTGGGCTTGGACCCGGCGAAGCCCGTCCTCACGATCATGGGCGGCAGCCAAGGCGCGACGGGCCTGAACCGTGCGATGGCGGCGGCCTTGCCCCAGATCGTGGCGCGATGGCCATTTCTCCAGTGCCTGCATTTGTGCGGACATCGCGACCTAGAGGCCATGCGTCGGGCACATGCGGAGGCCGGGATGCGGTCGGTCGTGGAACCGTTCTCCAGCCGGATGGAACGGGTGCTGGGAGCGACGACGGTCGCGGTGGCGCGTTCCGGGGCCTCGACGTTGGCGGAGTTTGCGGCGGCGGGCGTGCCGTCGGTGTTGGTTCCCTTTCCGGCGTCCGTGGACGACCACCAGCGGTTCAATGCGCGGGCGATGGAAGTGGCGGGGGCCGCGCGGGTCATGGAGCAGGCGGACATGGCTCCCGGGCGTGTCGTGGTGGCCTTGGCGTGTTTCCTGGACGACGAGCCCGCGCGGGCGCGATGTGCGCGGGCGGCCTTGGGGTTGCACCGGCCCGACGCGGCGCGGCGGATGGCGGATCGATTGGTGGCCTTGGCCCGGGTGCGTGGCACGGACCGGGGCGGTCGGGATGCATCGGTGGGCCGGGCGGTCCCCGGGGTCACGGGGGTGGCGCCATGAGCTTGTTGAGGTTGTCGGACGAGGGCGTGGACGAGGCTCTGGGCGCCGCCTTGGACCGGTCCGTTCGGATGGCGGACCTGCACCGCGACCTTTCGGACGTCTTGTCGGCTGGCTCGGTGCTGAGGCGGGACGAGCCGATGGCGCGTCGGACGACGCTGCGGGTGGGCGGGCCTGCGGACATGTACCTGGAACCGGCGACGGAAGCGGACCTCGGCGAGGCGCTGTCCTTGGCGAAGACGCATGGGGTGCCGGTTTTCGTGCTGGGACGAGGGTCGAACTTGTTGGTGCGGGACGGGGGATTGCGGGCGTTGGTGGTGTCGCTGGCGCAGCCGGGGTTTTCGCGGGTGGAGCGAGTGGACGGTGGGCTGCGGTGTGGGGCTGGGGCGTCGTTGCGTCAGGTGGCGCTGGCGGCGCGGGATGCGGGGATGACAGGGCTGGAGTTCTTGGAGGGGATTCCCGGGAGCGTGGGCGGCGGTCTGCGGATGAATGCGGGGGCGATGGGCGGCTGGATGTTCGACGTGGTGGTGACGATGCGGTTGATGGACTCGGAGGGCGTGATTCAGGAGGTGACGGGGACGGAGGCCGGGGCGGGCTATCGCGAGTGTCCGTTGCTGCGACGGCAGGTGGCGCTGGGGGCGGTGCTACGCGGGAACCCGGCGACGCGGGCGGAGATCGAGGCGCGGCTGGCCGAGAGCAACCGGAAGCGGTGGACGAGCCAGCCGAAGCAACCCAGCGCCGGGTGCACGTTCAAGAACCCGCGGGCGGAGCTTCCGGCTGGCCGGTTGATTGACGAGCTGGGCTTGAAGGGGTTGAGGGTGGGGGACGCGATGGTGTCGGACGTGCACGGAAACTTCTTTGTGAACCTGGGCGGGGCGACGGCTGCGGACGTGCTGGAGTTGGTGCGCCGGGTGCGGGAGGCGGCGTTGCGCGAGCGGGGGGTGAACCTGGAGACGGAGGTCGAGATCGTGGGTGAGGAGGCCACGCCCTGATGAGCGCCACGGAACGGGTCGCGGTGCTGCGGGGCGGGCCGTCGGCGGAACGGGAGGTGTCGTTGCGTTCCGGGGCGGCGGTGGCGCGGGCGTTGGCGGCGTTGGGGCATGAGGTCTTCGAGGTGGATCCGGAGCCAGGCCGGCTGCGGGTGCCGCCGCGGACGACGGTGGCGTTCCTGGCATTGCACGGGACCTACGGGGAGGACGGTCAGGTGCAGTCGGAGCTGGAGGCGCTGGGGATTCCGTACACGGGTTGCGGGGTGGAGGCGTCGCGGCGGGCGTTTGACAAGGTGTTGACGCGGGAGGCGTGCCGGGAGGCTGGGGTTCCAGTGGCTCGCGGGCACGTGTTTGAGGAGCCCACGGCGGCGTGGCCACCGGGATGGCGGCCGCCGGTGGTGCTCAAGCCGGCGAGGCAGGGGAGCAGCGTGGGATTGCAGTTCGTGGAAGGGGCGGATGGGTTGGCAGACGCGTTGCGGGAGTCTTTCCGGCACGGGTCGGAGGTCCTGATGGAAGAGCGAATTGTGGGCCGGGAGACGACGGTGGGCATCCTGGATGGGGTGGCCTTGCCGGTGGTGGAAGTCCGGCCGCGGTCTGGGGCGTATGACTACCGGAACAAGTACACGCCGGGCGCGACCGAGTATTTTTGTCCGGCAGTCCTCGGTCCCGAGGTGACGGGCGCGGTGCAGGGGGCGGCTCTGGGTGCATTCCATGCGATTGGCGGGAGGGATTATGCGCGGGTGGACGTGATGGTGACGGGGGATGGGCGGCCGGTGGTGCTGGAGGTGAACACGTTGCCTGGGATGACGGAGACGAGCCTGATGCCGAAGGCAGCGGCGGCGGCAGGGCTGGATTTCGGGGCATTGTGCCTGCGCCTGGTGACGATGGCGCTGGAGAGGAGGCGTGCATGAGGAAGGGTTGGCCTTGGGCTCGGAGGAACCGGCGGAACGCAAGGCGGGTGGAGCTGGACGTTCGCCTGCGGAGTGGGGCCGCTTTGGGAGGTGCGGCGGGTGTGCTGGGGCGAGGCGTGGTGGGGTTGGCTGTGGCGTCATTGATGGCTGGGGCGTGCGTGGCGGGGTATTGGGTGGCTCGGGACCGGTGGTTGCATCGCACGGAGGCGCTGGCGCTCCGGCAATTGACGGTGACGACGGACGGGGCCTTGTCGCGCGAGGACATCCTTGCGCAGGCGCGTGTGCGGGAGGGGATGAACACGTTTGCCGTCGATCTTCCGACGTTGCGGGACCAGTTGATGCGGCATCCGCGGCTGGCATCGGCGGAGGTGCACCGGCAGTGGCCGGGGACGCTGCGCATCCAGGTGCAGGAGCGGTTTCCCGTGGCGCGGGCGCGCGTGCTGGACAAGCAGGGGATCGACTTTGCCTACCTGCTGGATGAGTCGGGCCACGTGATGTTGCCGTTTGAGCGCGGGCGGGCGCCGGCGGAGGTGATCGAGGCGGAGTCGGCCTTGCCTCAGTTGTTGGGGGCCGAAGGGGCGTTCGTGGTGGGGCAGGTGACGACGCATGCCGGGGTGTTGGCTGCCCTGCGGTTGCTCGCGGAATACGACGGGTCCGAGATGGCGACGCTGTCGGACATCGTGAGCGTGGATGTGAGCCGGGCCGGGGAGGTGGAGGTGCTCACGTGGCTGGGGAGCCGCGTGACATTTGGGATGCCGGAACCCGGGCGCGGTTTTGAGCGGCCATTGCGGCTCTGGAAGGCGGTGCACATGGATTCCGCGAGCCGCGGCCGCCTCATTGGGTCGCTGGACTTGTCCGTCACGAACCATGTTCCGTTGCGGTGGATGGACGCACCCGCCGAACCGGCCAAGGTGGTGCCGCGTCCCTCGAAGCCCGCCCGGAAGCCCGCCCGTCGCCATGGCTGAACGAGGATCCATCGTGGTGGGCCTCGAAGTGGGCACCAGCAAGGTGTGCGCGGCCGTGGGCGAGGTGTCGCCGGTGGGCGTGTTCAGCTTGTTGGGCCTTGGCCAGGCGCGCTCCCGCGGTGTTCGGAAAGGCGAGATCACCGATGCGCAAAAGGCGGTCGAGGACGTCCGCAACGCGATCGCCGAGGCGGAGCAGATGGCGGACGTTGAAATCCGGTCGGCCTATCTCGGCGTGAGCGGCGCCCATGTGAACGGCCAGACTCGGCAAGGGCTGCACCCGATCGTCTCGGAGGGGCGCCAGATCACGGCGGACGACGTCCAGGACGCGGTGGAGAACGCTCGTGCGCGGGACTTGCCACACGAGCACGTGGTGATCCACACGATCCGGCAGGATTTCTCCGTGGACGACCATGACGGCGTGGCGAACCCGGAGGGGATGGTGGGTTCGCAGTTGATCGCGCACGTGCACGTGGTGCACGGGCAACGCAACCGCATCGAGACGGGGGTTCGGGCGGTGCAGTCCTTGCAGTTGTCGGTGGAGAACGTGGCCTTCAACGGCTTGGCAAGCGCGTTGGCCGTGCTGACGACGCAGCAAAAGGAGATGGGCGTGCTGGTGGTGGACCTGGGCGCCGGGGTGACGGAATACGCGATGTACGGGGACGCCCTGCTGCGCGAATGCGGGGCCTTTGCGGTCGGGGGCGACCACGTGACGAACGACATTGCGATCGGGTTGAAGATCCCGCTGGGGCGGGCGGAGGACCTGAAGGTTTCGCATGGGTCCGCCCAACCCGTGGCGCGGGGGGAGGTTGGGGAGACGCTGGCCTTGCCGGCCGAGCCAGGGTTGCCCGATCGCGTGATCAACCTCGCTCAGCTCCGGGTCATCCAGTCGGCGCGCGTAGAGGAGACTCTGGAGTTGGTGGCACGCGCGGTGGGGCCGTCGCTGGACTTGTGCCGGGCGGGGGTGGTGTTGTGCGGCGGCGGAGCCCGGATGCATGGGATCGAGGCAGCCGCCCAACGGGTTTTCCGGCTGCCCGTCGCGGTGGGCCGCGTGCAGGGCGTGTCCGGCCCGGTGGACTTGCTGGGGCATCCCGAGTTTGCGACGGCGATTGGCCTCGCCCGGTTTGGCGCGATGCGACGGCCGCCCCCGCCGCCGCGGTCGGGCATCCTGCGGTTGCTGGGCCCGTGGTTTCGCTGAGGAACGTTGCTGGGCGGTTGTTGTTCGAGAGGAGGTTTCATGAGCGCGAAATCCGAGATGAATGCCGGCCCGCAAGGGAGCGCGGGGGGTGAAGCCGCGTCGTCCGCAAGGGTCATGCCCGCCGTCGGCCCCATGCCGAAGCAGGACATCCGGGTGGTGGCGGTGGGGCGTGCCGGGATTCATGCGGTGGAGTTGCTGTGCGGTCCCGGTGCGCTGCCCGGGGTGGACGTGGTGGCGTGCCACACGGATGCGTCGGACCTTGCACGGTCATCGGCCCCGTACAAGGTGGCCATGAAGCCAGCGGGCTCGCGCGGGCTGGGTGCAGGCGGCGACCCGTTGCTCGGGCAGGCGGCGGCGGAAGGGAGCAAGGAATCGCTGGCGGCGCTGATGACGGGCGCGCGGGTGGTGTTCGTGCTGACGGGGCTTGGCGCCGGGACGGGCACGGGCGGGGCGCATGTGGTGGCCCGGTGCGCGCGGGATTCGGGTGCCCTGGTGCTCGGGGTGGCCACGATGCCCTTCGACATCGAGGGGCGTCTGCGTGGCGGTCACGCTCGGCGCGGCCTGGAGCTGCTCAAGGCGGCGGCGGATGCCGTGGTGACGGTTCGCAACCAACATGTCCTGGAGACGCTGGACGACCGTGCGACCGCCGGGGAGGTCTTTGATGCCGCCAACAGGTTGTTGGTGGATGGGGTGCGGGGGCTTTGGGGCTTGCTGACGCGGCCGGGGTTGATCCGACTGGACTTCGCGAGCCTCGAGCGCCTGCTGCGCGGCCGCCATTCGGAGAGCGTTTTTGCAACGGCCGAAGGGACGGGCGAGCGCCGCGCGACGGATGCGGCCGAGCGCCTGCTGGCCCATCCGTTCGTTGCGCGTGACTCGATCCTTGGGTCTGCCGACGCCGTGGTGCTGTCGGCGGTGACGGGGCCTGACGTGCCGTTTGGGGACATTGAAAGGGCCTTTGCCTTGGTTCAGCGGCACTGCGAGCAGGCGCAGGTCGTGGTGGGCACGAGCGTTGATCCGACGATGACCGGGCGGCTGTCGCTGACCCTGGTGGCGTCCGTGGGGGGATCGGCTCCGTTGCCCGAGGTGGCGGACCCCGCTCCCTCGACGGCCAGCGCCGCGTCACAGCGGGACACCGGCATTGGTCACGAGGTGACCGGTTCGGCATCCCCGCCCATCCGTGCCAGCGGACCGTTGGTGCCCCCGGCGCCCGTGCTGACGATGGAGCAACGACAGAAGGCGTTGGAACGCTCTGGCAAGGGTGTGACGCGTCGGCGAAAGGCCGCGGTGCAGTCGATCTTTGACTTCGAGGTTGTAAGCCGGGGCCGGTTCGAGAAGACGGAGGCCACGATCTTGGACGGGCAAGACTACGATGTGCCCACGTTCATGCGGCGTCGGATCAGCCTGAACTGAGATGTGGCGATACGGCCGCCTTGGGAGGGGCGGCAAGGAGCTGGGGCCAAGGATGCAGAGCGTGGGACCTGACTCGGGGATGGAGCCTTGTGGTGGTTGCGGGGAGGTGGCCAGGACGTTCCTAGGATTGGGCGTGCGTTCGTTTGGCGGGCCCAGCGCGCACGTGGGTTACTTCCGGGAGGAATGCGTGGTGCGGCGCGGTTGGTTGGATGATCGCGGCTATGCCTCGTGGGTGGCGCTGTGTCAGTTCTTGCCTGGACCCGCGAGCACGCAACTGGCGTTTTGCCTCGGCTGGCTTCGGGCGGGATGGGTCGGGGGATGGGTGGCGTTCCTTGCATTCACGCTCCCCTCGGCGGTCCTCATGACGGCGTTGGCATGGGGGCTGCCTCGGTGGAACGGGCCGTGGGCTGACGCGACGCTGCACGGGCTGAAGGTGGCGGCGTGGGCGGTGGTGGCACAGGCGGTGGCGGGAATCGGGCTGCGGTTGCGATGCGCCCCGGCGGAGGGGGGCATTGCCCTGGCGACCGGCGTGGCGGCGCTGGCATGGCCAAGCGGTTCGCTGCAGCCCGTTTGGGTCATGTTGGGGGCGATGCTGGGTGTTGTGCTGTCCAGGCGGGATGCAGCGGTTGGGAGTGGAAGCGTCGGGCTTCGGCTTCGGTCGTGGGGTGCGGCTGGGTGCATGGTGATGTGGGTCGCCTTGCTGGCATGGGCCATGTGGCCCGGCCGCGACGGGTTGGCTGGGGTCGGGGCGGCGTTGTATCGAGCCGGGGCCATGGTGTTCGGGGGAGGGCATGTGGTCCTGCCCTTCCTCGAGGAAACGATCGTGGGGCCGGGTTGGATGACGCGCGGCGACTTTCTCGCGGGCTACGGCGCGGCCCAGGCGATGCCGGGGCCGATGTTCACGCTCGGCTCATTCTTGGGGATGCATGTGGGGGGATGGTCCGGTGCGTTGGTGGGCACGGCTGCCTTGTTCCTGCCCGGGCTCCTCCTGGTGTCGGCCGTGGCACCGTCGTGGGCGTTATTGGGACAGAGGCGGTGGGCGGCACGCGCCGTTTCGGGCGCAGGGGCGGCGGTGCTGGGCCTGTTGGCGGCGGCTTGGCTGGGGCCGGTGCGGGAGGGGGCCATCCAGGGGTGGATGGACGTCGGGCTTGGGGCGATGGCATGGGGTGCGTTGGCCAGCGGAAGGGTCCCGGTGCTGGGAATGGTTGGGGGATGCATCGCCGGTGCCATGGGCATGGGTTGGATCGCCTCACGCTGAGGCGCATGCGGCGCGCCCATCGTGCCGGAAAGATCCCGTCGCAACAGGGGTTCCTGAGTTGGACGCGGGTTTCCCGGGAGTTGGATGGAACCTGGAATCCTTCCAGAAGCCGCACTCGGAGTTGCAGAAAGGGGACGGGTGGTCGCATGGGCCCTGGATCCAAGGCCCTGGTTCGCGAGAACGGTCCGAAGCATGGATGGAGCCAGGAGTCTTGAATGGGCTCCACGAACTGGAAATTGCCCGAGCGGCAGCATCGGCCCGGGATCCCGAAATGGGCGGCATGGAATGTCGGCCCAGGAAGCAATGCGACGAACGACCCTCGCAAAGCCATCCAAGCCGGAACCGCCCATCCGGTTGGGTGAGGGGCGAGGCTGGATGCAGAACGAGCCGCTGTGGCCTGCTGGACACCGTCCTTCTCGGCCTCGCCGGCTCGAATCAGCGCATCAGCTGATAGCGTCGGCCGGGCAATTGTCGGATGAGGCGTTTCATTTCCAGGCTAAACAAGGCGACGCTGGCCGCGCTGGCAGGGAGGCCGCTGGAGCGGATGACCTCGTCGGTGTCGAGTTCGCCTCCCTCCAACGCTCGATGCACGGCTTGCTCAGGCTCGGAGAGCTCGAGGGCGGGAAGTGGGGCGGGGCTGTTGGGGGAAGGACGGTTGGCGGGTGGGAAGAGGTACTCGAACTCCGGTAGGACGTCGTCGATGCCCTCGCACAGCTTGGCACCCTTCTTGATGAGGTCATGGCATCCCTTGCTGCGCGGCGAGTCGATGCGGCCGGGCACGGCGAAGACTTGCCGTCCGGCGTCGATGGCAAACTGGGCGGTGATCATGGCGCCGCTGCTGAGGTTCGCCTCGACGACGATGGTTCCCAGGGTCATGCCCGCCACGATGCGGTTGCGGATGGGGAAGGACTGCTTGTCGGCGGGGCGTCCGAACGGGAATTGGGTGAGGACGGCGCCCGAGGCGGCGATGCGGTCGTAGAGCGCGGCGTTCTCGGGGGGGAAGACAATGTCGATGCCGGTGCCGAGAACCGCCACGGTGCGTCCACCGGCGGCGAGGGCTCCTTGGTGGGCGGCGGTGTCGATCCCCCGGGCACCGCCGCTGACGACGGTGACGCCGGTGTAGGCGAGTTGATACCCGAGGCGGCGTGCAACTTCCCCGCCATAGGGCGTGGTCTGGCGGGAGCCGACAACGGCGATGGCGTTGCGGTCGCGGGGTTCAAGGCTGCCGCGCACGTAGAGCGCGATGGGCGGGTCGTAGATTTCGCGGAGATGATCCGGGTAGCCGGCGTCCTCCTGGGTCAGGACGTCGCAGCCATGGGCCTCGATCCGGCGCCACTCGGCGTCGATGTCCACGGTGGAACGCCAGGAAGCAATGGAGCGGGCGACGTCGGGGCCGATCCCGTGGACGCGTTCCAGCGTTGAGGGGGAGGCGTCAAGGATGGCTTGGGGGGTTCCGAAGTGGGAGAGGAGTTGGCGGAGGCGCACCGGCCCCAGGTGCTCGATCATGTTGAGGGCCACGTAGGCTTGCTTGGATTCCATGGCACGTGAGGTAGCGGGCCGGAAGCCGAAGGCCAAGGGGTGGAGGGCACATGGAAGTGAGGGCCCCGTGGTGGTGCGGGGGCGGGGCTTGGATGCCCCGTGGGATGCCCCGGTCGGATGGTGTTTCGAGTGGCAGGCGTCAGGCGCCATGAATCCCATCGGTTACCCAAGACAGGACTGGGGTTCCCGCCTTGAGCGATCGGCGCGCCCGCTGATGGCAGGCCTTCTACCTCTGCGCCCGCGATGCCTCGGCGAGGACGCGCTCCAGCTCCTCGCGCGTCAGGGCTCCCAGGTAACGGGCCGCGAAGGTGCCGTCCGGGGCAATGACAAACGTGCTGGGAATCTGAGCCACGCCGCCGAAGGCCTCGGCGATGGCTGCATCAGCCATCGCGACCGGGTAGGGGATTCCGAGCTTTTGGACAAAGGAACGGACGGCTTCGGGTCCCTTCGTGTCGAGCGAGAGCCCGACGACGGCGACGGCGTCGTTGGAGTGCGCGAGGTGAAAGGCCGCGAGGTCGGGGATCTCGCGGATGCATGGGGGGCAGAACGTGGCCCAGAAGTTGAGGACGACGACCTTGCCGGTGAGGGAGGAGGCGTCCAGGCGTTGGCCGTTCAGGTTGGTGAGGGACCATGATGGCGCGGCGACCCTGGGGATGGGCACGCGCATGAACCCGGCGCCCGAAGGAGGCTTGAAGTACCAATAGGCGAGGACGAGCAGGCAGATGGCGAGGGGCAGGCGACGTTGCCAGCCGGGCTGGGCCGGGCGGGCAGCGGGCGACGCGGGCTGGCTGTTGGTCGTTCCCGAGGGTGGGGTGCCGTGGTTGCCCTCAGGAGTTGAATCGGTGGAGGAGGACATCGAGGCCGCCGTGTTGGATGGTGAGGTGCGTTTCGCGCCGGACGACGGGCTTCGCCTTATAGGCAACGGAAAGCCCGGCGATGCGCAGCATGGGCAGGTCGTTGGCGCCGTCGCCCACGACGATCGCCTGGTGGGTGGCGCACCCGAGGTCACGGCACGCCGTGGCGACACGGGAGGCCTTGGCCCCGCCATCAACGATCTCGCCCAGGACGCGGCCGGTGAGTCGTCCATGCTCCACCTCGAGCGTGTTGGACAGGGTGTGGTCGAGGCCGAGGCGGGACTTGAGGCGGTCGGTGAAGTAGGTAAACCCGCCCGAGACCAGGAGCGTGGTCCAACCGGCGGCGCGGGCGGCGGCGAGGAGCGTCTCGGCCCCGGGCGAGAGCCGGAGGCGTTCGTCGTGAACCTCCTGGAGTGCCTCGATGGGCAATCCTTGAAGCAAGGCCACCCGTGCGCGCAGGGAGGCCGGGAAATCCAGTTCCCCGCGCATGGCCGACGCGGTGATCTCGGCCACGCGCGGCTTGAGCCCGGCCATGTCGGCGATCTCGTCGATGCACTCGATGGTGATGAGGGTCGAGTCCATGTCCATCGCCAGGAGCTTGAACTCCTGGCGACGCAACGGTGGGTCGGCAAAGAAGGCGTCGAGGCCCTCGACATGGGCTTGATCGATGAGGGAAGGGTCACCCGAGGCGCCGACGAGCCGCAGCACGCCCGGCGCAGGTTTTGCGATGGCAATGGCTCCTGCGCGTTGCTGCCAGGCTTCGGGCGATGCGACGGGTCCGACGATGACGAGGTCCTTCATGGAAAGGGAAACGGGCGTCCGTCGCGTGGACGGACGCCCGTGGGGCGCTTGCAAGCGAGGATCAGGAGCAACCCAGGCTTTCGCCGCAGTTGAGGCACTTATAGCAGGCGCCATTGCGGACGGCGATGTGCCCGCAGTTGGGGCAGCTCGGGGCGTCGGACTGTCCGGAGATCATGTTGGTGAGGACATGGGCGGCAGACGTTGCACGCCGGGGTTGGATGGGTGTGGACGCAATCGTGATCGGCATGTCCGCCGCAGGCTCCTCGGCAATGGGGAGTTCAGGAACCGGCCGGTTCACTTTTTTTTTGAGTTCCTCGACGAGTCCCGGGATGGGGAGCTCCGCCTGGCCGCCGGTGGGATTCTGGGACTCCCGGTAGCCCTGGATGAACTGGGTCGCCATCCAGCGGAACACGTAGTCGATGATGGAGGACGCGTTGCGGACGTCGGGATTGCGCGTGTAGCCGGAGGGCTCGAATCGCTGGTGGGCGAACTTCTTCACCAGCGATTCGAGCGGGACTCCGTATTGCAGCGCCATGGATGTCAGCGCGCCGATGGTGTCCATCAGGCCACCGATGGTGCTGCCTTCCTTGGCCATGGTGACGAAGAGCTCGCCGGGGCGGCCGTCCTCGAAGAGGCCGACGGTCATGTAGCCCTCATGGCCGGCGATCTCGAACTTGTGGTTGAGTGCCATGCGGGTGTCTGGGAGGCGACGCCGGAGGGGGAGGCCCACCTGCTGGCGGAGCCCGGAGACCTCGGAGTCGAGCTGGGCGATGCGGGCCTCGAGGGAGGCCACGTGCTCGGCGGAGACGGTTGCGGTGGCGGCCTTGTCGCCGCCCTCGCTCGTCTTCTTGGTGTTGAGGGGTTGGGAACGCTTGGAGCCGTCGCGGTAGATGGCGACGCACTTGAGGCCCATGCGCCACGCCTGGACGTAGGCGTCACGGATGTCTTTGGTGGTGGCCTCATTGGGGAGGTTCACCGTCTTGGAGATGGCCCCGGAGATGAAGGGCTGCGCGGCGGCCATCATGCCCAGGTGCGCCATGTAATGGATGCTGCGCTGCCCACGGAAGGGCTTGAACGCACAGTCGAAGACGTCGATGTGCTCCCGCTTGAGGCCGGAGGCAGCCGTGTCGCCCGCCTTCGCTCGACCTTCCTTGACGGCGGCGTCATCGGCGTTGAGGACCACATCCTCGATGGTGTCGTAGCGCTCGATGTGGGCAACGATGCCCTCGATGGATGAAGGGCCATATCCCAACCGGCGGAGCGCCTCCGGAACGGTGCGATTGACAATCTTCAACATGCCACCGCCCGCGAGGAGCTTGTACTTCACGAGGGCGATGTCGGGCTCGACGCCGGTGGTGTCGCAATCCATGAGGAACGCGATCGTGCCGGTGGGGGCGAGGACGGTGACTTGCGCATTGCGGTAGCCCACCTCTTGCCCGCGGGCGAGGGCGCGGTCCCAGCAGCGGCGGGCCTCGTCCTTGAGATAGGCAAAGTCCGCGCTGGGCTGGATTTCCTCGACCGCGTTCCGATGGAGCCGGATGACGCCGAGGGTGGAATCCGTGTTGGAGGGCTTCAGGGGATGGGCGACGCCGGTGCAGTGGGCGTCGGACTGGCCGGGAAACGCCCCCATGATGGCAGCCATCTCGGCGCTTTGCTCATAGGCATGGCCGGTCATGATGGCGGTGATGGCGCCCGCGAGAGCCCGGCCCTCGTTCGAGTCGTAGGACAGGCCATAGCTCATGATGAGCGACCCGAGGTTGGCGTAGCCGAGGCCCAGGGTGCGGAAGATGTGGGAGTTCTCGGCGATGGCCTTGGTCGGGTAGGAAGCATTGTCCACCAGGATTTCCTGCGCGGTGATGTAGATGCGCACGGCGGCCTTGAATCGCTCGATGTCGAAGGTGCCATCCTCGCGCTTGAACTTCATGAGGTTCAGCGACGCGAGGTTGCAGGCGGTGTCGTTGAGGAAGACGTACTCCGAGCAGGGGTTGGTGGAATGGATGGGCTCCGTTCCCTTGCAGGTGTGCCACTTCTGGATGGCGCCGTCGTATTGCAGGCCGGGGTCGCCGCAAACCCAGGTGCCCTCGGCGATCAGGTCTAGGAGGCGCGATGCGTCCTTCTTTTCGAGGGGCTTGCCCGTGGTGACGGATCGCGTCCACCACTCCTTGCCCTCGACGGCGGCTTGCATGAACTCATCCGAGACGCGCACGGACAGGTTTTCGTTCTGATACATCACGGAGCCATAGGCCTCGCCATTGAAGGACCCGTCGTAGCCCTGCTCCATCAGCGCCCAAGCCTTCTTTTCCTCGCGCATCTTGGCGGAGATGAAGTCCTCGATGTCGCCGTGCCAGTCGCGCAGCGTGTTCATCTTCGCGGCGCGCCGGGTCTTGCCGCCGGACTTCACCACGTTGGCGACTTGGTCATAGACCTTAAGGAAGGACATGGGACCCGAGGGACGGCCGCCACCGGAAAGCTTCTCGCGGGAGCTGCGGATGGGCGAAAGGTCGGTGCCCGTGCCCGACCCAAACTTGAAGAGCATGGCCTCCGAGTACGCAAGCGCCATGATGCTCTCCATGTTGTCATCCACGCGTTGGATGAAGCAGGCGGAGCACTGGGGATATTCGTACTGGGTGGGGGCGCGCTCGGCCTCGCCCAGGACGCGGTTGTAATACCAGTTACCGCGGCCAGACGCCTTGCCGACGCCGTACTGGTGGAACAGGCCGACGTTGAACCACACGGGCGAGTTGAAGGCCCCGTGCTGATTGATGCAGAGCCACGTGAGCTCCTCGTAGAAGACCTCGCCGTCTTCCCTGGAGAAGTAGCCGTCCTGGATGCCCCAGTCGGCGATGGTACGGGTGACGCGGTGGATCAACTGGCGGACGGATTGCTCGCGCTCGGGCTTGGCAGGGTCTCCGTAGAAATACTTGGAGCAGACGACCTTGGTGGCGAGCTGGGACCACGAGCTGGGGACTTCCACGCCGTCCTGCTTGAAGATCACCTTGCCGGCGTCATCCGAGATTTCGGCCGTGCGGCGTTCCCAGTCGATTTGGTCGAAGGGATGGACGCCTGCCTGAGAAAAGACTCGGGGGATGGGAAGGCAGGCCTGCTTGCGCGCCGACGTCTTGCTGGGCTTGCGGGCTGGGGGTTGGGTGCGGGCTGAACGGGCGGGGGATGGGGCCTTCACGGATTTGGAACGCGGACTGGGGTTGGATGGGGCCTTCGAGGCGGCACGGGACCGGACGATGGGGGCAATGCGGGACGTGGGAGCGACGGAATCTCGGGCGTCAATCATGGCGGGAACGGGTTGGGATGGTTGGGACAAATCAGGCGATCAATGCGAGGGAAGGTTCGGAGCGGGAGGAAGAGCAAGGCCTGTCAGGGAGACGTCAGGACGTTCAGGGGCGCAATCGGACGAACGCACGAGGGGCCATGCGAGAACCACCGCCACCGAGAAACCCAACATGGAGGACTGCTGCGGATGGTTGGCGGCAACGTGCATGGACCCTGGCATCTTCAAATACTTATCACGGGGCGGCTTACAACGACCCATTCACAACTGGGACTAGGCACCGCACCCAACCCATTGTGGACGGCCGGCGACCGTACCACCATACCTTGTGGCTACAAGAGGTTTTTACCACGATGTGAATTTGGCGTTAAACATGGGATTTTCAGCGCTTCTTGCCGGTGCCGCCGATGCCTCGGCAATGCGCAGGGCGGGGGCTGCGGCTAGTACCGAGCCAGCCCTGGGTCCACTTCCATGCTCCATCGGTCGATCCCGCCCGAAAGATTGCGAGCCCGGGTGAATCCCTGCGAGCGCAGCCACGCCACGGCGTGTGCGCTGCGGACCCCATGGTGGCAGTACACAACGAATTCAGCACCCTGCCAGCCCTCGAGATCTTGGATGTGGCAGGGAAGGTCGCCCAACGGAAGGAGGATGGAGTTGGGAAGGGCCACGAAGGCGTGCTCGTGGGGTTCCCGAACGTCCAGAAGGCGGAGGGCCTCTCCGCTGGCCAACCGGGCGGCAACCTCGCCCGGTTGCACCACGGGCGGGACCTCTCCGGCATCCGGCGAGGAGTCGTGCATGGTCAGGCGTTCAGCGCGGCGAGGTAGCGCTCGGCATCGATGGCGGCCGAGCATCCCATGCCGGCCGCCGTGATGGCCTGCCGATACACGTCATCGGAGCAATCGCCCGCCACGAAGACGCCGGGGATGTTCATGGCCGTTCCCTTGCCAGGCCGAAGGTAGCCCGCCGCGTTCATGTCGAGGACGCCTCGGAACAACTGCGTGTTGGGCACATGGCCGATGGCGACAAAGACGCCGGTGCAAGGAAGCACCGACTCGGCCCCGTGGACGACGTCCTTGAGGCGCACGCCGGTGACCTTGCCGGCCTGCACGTCGAGCACCTCGGTGACCACGGAGTTCCACACGGGCTGGATCTTGGGGTTTGCCAGCGTGCGTTCCGCCATGATCCGGGACGCACGGAGCGAGTCGCGTCGGTGGACCAAGAACACCTTGGAAGCGAACCGGGTGAGGTAGGTCGCCTCCTCGCAGGCGGAGTCGCCGCCGCCCACCACCACGACCGGTTGGTTGCGGAACATGGGGAGGGCGCCGTCGCAGGTGGCGCAATAGGTAACGCCCTTCTTTTCCAGCTCGTGTTCGCCCGGCACGTCGAGGTGCCGATGGCCGGCGCCGCTGGCGATGATCAAGGTTTCGGTGGTAACGGGCTGGCCGTCGATCACGAGACGGATGGGCTTCTCGCCGAGGTGGACGGACTCGACGGTGCCGTACTGGATGCGGGCCCCGAAGCGCTCGGCCTGCTTTTGGAGTCGCGTCATCAGCTCGAAGCCATCAATGCCCTCGGGGAACCCGGGGAAGTTCTCGACGGTGGAGGTGGTGGTGAGGAGCCCGCCGGGAAGGGTGCCGGTCAGCACGAGGGGCGCGAGGTTGGCGCGGGCGGTGTAGATGGCGGCGGTCAGGCCGGCGCAGCCGGTGCCGATGATGACGACTTTCTCCATAAGGCAGCGGAGCCTACCGCCGTCGGTTGGAACGGCAAGGACGCGACGCCCACGGGCACGGCGCATGGGCGGTGGCGTGCCAAGGCGAGGGTGGTTTCGTGGGGGTTGAAAAGGCCATGGGAAGGGTGTTGCATCGCCGTCATGAAACGGTGGGCGGTCCGCTTGGGAATGGGCGTTGCGTTGGCCATGGCCATGGCGACGGGATTGCGTGCGGAGGACTTGTCTTCGGACTTGGATCCCACCTGCCGCTTGCCTCGCGTGCGGTTGCAAGCGGCGGACCCGTCCTCGTTGTATGAGTTGCTGGCGTCCGAGGATCCGTCGGGGCCGTGGGAGCCCGTCCTGCACGCGACCGGGGCCTCGGAGCACGCATGGCATGATCCGTCGTCCCGCGCGGAGCACCGTCGGTTTTACCGGTGGCAACGGACGACGCCGCGTCCGCCCGCCGCGCCGATTTGGAACTTCCGCCTGACGGACCATGCGGGTGCGTCGCACGAGCTGCTCCGCGAGGGCGACGCACGCGTGGTGGTGCTCGCGTTCACGGACAATGCCGGGTTGGCGTCGTTGGCCTCGGAGTTGGCACCGGTGATGAGTCGCTTCCAGGGGAAGCCGGTGAAGTTTTGGTTCGTCAACCCCGTGGACGGGAGGGCGTCGGTGGCGGCGGCGGCGCAGGCGGCAGGCATCGGGCACCCGGTGCTCCAGGATGTGGCGCAGGTGGTGGCGCGGTCGTTTGGGGGACGCCGCGTGGGCGAGGTTGTGGCCGTGACCCCGGAAATGATGGAGGAAATTTACCGGGGCGTGGTGGCGGATCGCGTGGAGGTCAACGGCGCTGCGTTGAAGCAGGAGTTCCTTGGGGACGCCCTCGACGCCTACCTTGCTGGCAAGTCCGTTCGGTTTCCCCAAACGCGCGTCACGGGCCGGGACTTGGCGTTGGCCGGCCTGAAGGTCCCGGACTACGAGACGTGGGTGGCCCCGTTGCTGCAGCGTTCCTGCGTCAACTGTCATCGGCCGGGCGACATTGGCTCCTTCGCGATGACGAACCACGCCGTGCTGGAGTCGAGGCTGGCGTCGATGAAGGCCAACCTGCTGGAAGGGTTGATGCCGCCGTGGCATGCGGACGCGCCGAAGGGGACGTTCGCCAACGACTTTTCGTTGGAGCCCGCCGAGGTGGCGCGGCTGGTGGCATGGCTGGATGCGGGCGCGCCTAGGGGAACCGGCACGGACCCCTTGGCGATGAAGGCCCCGGCGCCCGTGGTGGACTGGCCGTTGGGCAAGCCGGACCGCGTCCTGACCATCCCGCGGCAGAGCATCCCGGCGAAGGCCTCTCAGGCGGAGGTTCCGTACAAGTACACGTGGGTGGCCAGCCCGTTCACCACGAACGTCTGGCTGAAGGCGGCGGTGGTGAAGCCGGGCAACCGCGCCGTGGTGCATCACGCGCTCGTCTTCACCGCGACGTCGTTCGCGGACCTGTTGCAGGTGCAGGGTGGCTTGGGTGGATTCTTCGCGGGCTACGTGCCGGGCATGGACCAGTCGATGTATCCGGAGGGCACGGGCAAGCTGTTGAAGGCGGGGAGCTTCATCATTTTCCAGATGCACTACACGCCTGTGGCCACGGCGCAGACGGACGAGACGCAGATTGGCCTGTACCTGGCGTCCGCGCCGCCCGCCAAGGAGCTCAAGACAGGTGCCGCCTACGACACGAGCTTTGTCATCCCGCCGGGGGCCAAGGACGCAGCTGTCGCCGCCCAGATGAACTTCGCGAGGCCGGTAACCATCTACGAGATGAGCCCGCACATGCACTACCGCGGCAAGCGCATGCGCTTCGAGGCCGTGTTGCCCGACGGCACCGTCGAAACCTTGCTCAACGTCCCGAACTACGACTTCGCTTGGCAAAGCATGTACCGCTTGGCCGAGCCGCGTCGGCTTCCTGCCGGCTCGGCGGTCCGGTTGACGGGGGGCTTCGACAACTCGCCGTGGAACCCGTGGAACCCGGGCCCGGGCGCCGAGGTGCGGTTTGGGGAGCAAACCGACGAGGAGATGTTCATCGGCTACCTCAACTACTCGGAGGAGTAGGCCGGGCGTGCTTGGAGAATCGGCCGGGGCAGGGCAGGCTCGGCCCGTGGAAGCTTTGGGCGCGGAATCGGCAGGCAAAACCGAAGGTGCAGGGGACCAAGGCACGGCGGTTGCCCCTCCCGCGTCGCCCCTGCGCCTTCCCGAGCTGTTGGCCCCGGCGGGCGACTGGGAATGCGCGCGCGCGGCCGTCGAGAACGGCGCGGACGCGATCTACTTCGGGCTCGATCGCTTCAACGCGCGGATGCGCGCCCGGAACTTCACCGAGGCAGACCTGCCCGCATTGATGGAATTCCTGCACCGGCGTGGCGTCCGGGGCTACGTCACGTTCAACACGTTGGTGTTTGCGGATGAGCTGGCGGCGGCGGCGGACTACCTGCGGGCCATCATCGCGGCGGGCGTGGACGCGGCGATTGTGCAGGACGTCGGGGTGTGCCGACTGATCCGGCGACTATCACCGGACTTTCCCATCCATGGCTCCACGCAGATGACGGTCACAAGCCCGGCCGGGGTGGAGATGGCGCGGGAGCTCGGGTGCGGCCTGGTGGTGCTCGCACGCGAGAATTCCATCCGGGAGATCGAGGCGATCCAGACGGCGCAGCGGGCCTCGGGACGGCCGCCGTTGCCGCTCGAGGTGTTCGTGCACGGGGCGTTGTGCGTGGCCTACTCCGGCCAATGCCTCACCAGCGAGTCCCTCGGCGGGCGCAGCGCAAACCGCGGCGAGTGCGCCCAGGCCTGTCGCATGCCCTACGAGCTGGTGGCGGACGGCCGCGTGGTGGATCTGGGCGACCGTCGCTACCTGCTGTCGCCGCAGGACCTCGCGGGCCTCGACCTGCTGCCGCAGTTGGTCCGTGCGGGCGTGGCGTCGCTGAAGATCGAGGGACGCTTGAAGTCGCCCGAGTACGTGGCGGCGGTGACGCGCGTGTATCGGCGGGCGTTGGACGGCCTGGCATCGAGCCCGGGTGCCGCGTCGGTAGAGGGCCTGCCGGGGCTGGATGCGGCGCGTGCGCGTTACGAGTTGGAGATGGGCTTCTCGCGCGGGCTGCACACGGGATGGTTTGGCGGCATCAACAACCAGGAACTGGTCCATGCGCGCTTCGGAAAAAAGCGGGGCGTGTACCTCGGCGAGGTCCTCCGCGTGGAACGCGAACGGATCATCCTGCGGCCGGAGGGCCCCATCCAGGCCGGCGATGGCATCGTCTTGGACGCCGGTCGGCCCGACCTTCCCGAGGAGGGCGGGCGCATCTTTGGGGTCCATGCGCGCGGCGATGGGACCTTGGCCCTGGAATTTGGGCGGGGGGCCGTGGATTGGCGTCGCGTTGCACCGGGCCAGCGGGTTTGGAAGACGGGCGACCCTGCGCTGGAGCGCGAGCTGCGCAAGACGTTCGAGGGCGAGGCGGTGCGACGCCCGCGTCGGGTGTGGATGGAGGTGCATGGGCATGAGGGCGTGCCCATGACGGTCATGATGCGACACGAGGCGGGGCCCGTGGTGAGGTCGGAATCATCGGTGCCCTTGGCGCGCGCGGAGCGGCAGCCGCTGGCGACGGATCGGTTGAGGGACCAGCTTGGGAGGCTTGGGGGGACGGCGTTTCGTCTGGTGGGCCTTGAGAACCGGCTGGAGGGGCCCGTCATCCTTCCCGTGAGCGAGCTGAACCGGATGCGCCGCGAGCTGGTGGATGCGATGGGCGCGGCCCTGGTGCGCGCGACGCGCTGGACGTTGTTGGGGGATTCGGGGGCTTCGGACCCAACGCGGATGGAAGCGTGTGAAGGCCCCAGGGTTGAAGAACGCGAGGCCACCGAGCCCGCCCGGGATGCGGCGGATCGATTGATCGTGCTGGTGCGGTCGATGGGCCAGTTGGAGGCCGCGTTGGCCAGCGGGGTCCGGACGGTCTGCTGCGAGTTCGAGGACCCGAAGCGGCTTCGGGACGCGGTGCGCATGGTGCGCGAGCGGTGCTCCTGCTCGGGGCCAGCGACGGAGGTGTGGGCGGTGCCGCCGCGCATCTTCAAGCCGGGCGAGGACTGGATCTTGAAGATCGTGATGTCGTCGGACCCCGACGGCATCCTGGTGCGGAACGCGGAGCATGTCCGGGCGTTTGCGGGGCGGCGGATGCGCGGGGACTTTTCCTTGAACGTGGCGAACCCGTTGTCGGCGGAGCATTGGGTCCGGGGCGTCGGCTTGGAGCGCGTGACGGCAAGCTACGACCTCAACGTCGCGCAGTTGGAGGCGTTGGCGCGGGGCGTGGACCCGTCATCGCTCGAGGTGACCATCCACCAGCATGTGCCCATGTTTCACATGGAGCACTGCGTCTTTTGTGCGTTCCTGTCGAAGGGCACGGATTACACGAACTGCGGACGGCCCTGCGACCGCCATGACGTCCGGCTGCGGGACCGCGTGGGCCAGGAACATCCGTTGAAGGCGGACGCCGGGTGCCGCAACACGGTGTTCAACGGGCGGGCACAGACGGGCGCGGAGGCGGTGGGACGGCTCATGGCCCTCGGTTTGCGGGATTTCCGGGTCGAGTTCGTGGACGAGGATGCGGCGACGGTCACGCGGACGCTGGGACGATACCGGGCGCTGCTGCGGGGCGAGGCGAGCGCGGAGCAGGTTTGGCGGGAGCTCAAGCTGCACAGCCAGCTCGGCGTCACCCGCGGGCAAATGGATCAGGAGGAGGCGCGGAAGGTGTTTCCGAAGTCGTCGGGCTAGCGAGGGCTTGGCAGCATTGGGACCGTGGATAGAGTGCGGGGACCGGGCGGGCGTTCGTGGAGGCGTCGGCCAGGACATCCGGGATGCACAAGATGAAAACGAGCAAGGTTGGAAGTCCGTCTGGTCCGCGCGCCGTCGTCGCGGGGTTCACGTTGATTGAACTGCTGGTGGTGATCGCGATCATCGCCATCCTCGCGGGGATGCTCCTGCCGGCGCTGGGCAAGGCGAAGACCAAGGCGCAGGGCATCACCTGCATGAACAACGGGCGCCAGTTGATGATGGCATGGAAGCTCTATTCCGGGGACTACAACGACAAGCTGGTGGCTTCCCTCAACATGCCGGGACGCCCCGTTTGGGTCGAGGGCAGCCTGGATTTCTCCAGCCCGAACAACACCAACAACCGCTTCATCACCAACGGGCCGTTGTTCAAGTACGCCGGGAATTCGCTGACCATTTACAAGTGCCCGGCCGACCGCGCCGCCACGGCGAAGCTGCCCCGGGCGCGCTTCACGCCCCGCATTCGTAGCATTTCGATGAGCCAGGCCTTCGATTTCGGAGGTTGGCTCCCGGCGTCCCAGTATCGCACCTACGCCACCGACTCCGAGATTGCCATCCCGGCCAAGACGTGGGTCTTCGTCGACGAGCACTCCGACAGCATCAACGACGCCGCCTGTGCCGTGCAGATGGCCCCGCCCGAGGCCCGCTCCGCCCAGATCATCGACTTCCCGGCCAGCTACCACAACGGCGCCGCCGGCTTCTCCTTCGCTGATGGACATTCCGAGGTGCACCGCTGGGTGGGGTCGAGGATTCGAGCCCCGGCCACCTACACGGGCACCATGGCGCTCAATGTTCCGGCCGGTGATTCGATCAACGACGTGAAGTGGTGGTCCGAGAACACCACGGTGCGGCGCTAGGCATCCAGCGATGGCGGCCCCGTGGGCCACCGTCGAGGTCATTGGTTTCAGCGGTGGTCCGGACTCGTTGGAGGGCGCCCTGCCAATGGGTGGTAGGCTGCCTCCTTCTCGGATGGGCTGCGGCGGTCCGTGTCGCGCCATGGGACACGGACGACGCCACTTGGACGACGCCACTTCCCGACTCATGCACCCATGCGACGATGGGCCTAGGCGTCGTCCGTGAGGTTTCCCCCATCATCGATTTGCGAGGGCGTATTCTTGGGAGCCAAGGTGGGGGGCCCCGAAAGGGGGGGCCCAGCCAAATAGAGCTGGGCCCGGGCCAGGATGATTCGTGCGGGGGCAAAGGGAATGCGAAGCAGGCCGAGCAAGAACGGCCGACCCAGCGGAATCCGCCCGGCTCACAAACCACAAAGCCGACACTGCCCATGAACACTCCATCGGACTCCTCCGGCGACAGCCATCGCCCCTCCAAGCCCAAGCGCGGAAACGGCACGCCACCCAGCCGCCCGGGAAAGGCGAAGCGTCGAAAGCCCCTGAGCCACGCCGAAATGATGGAGAGGTTCAAGGCAACCCTGCACAAGGCCGAGCGACTCCTGGCCTTCGGAATCGCCCAGGAAAACGAGCATCTCCGGGCGTCCGAGGCTCCGCGCCAGCGGGCGCGTGCCTGCGCGGAAAAAGGAGACGAAGCCGGGGCGGAAGCTGCATGGCGTGAGGTGATTGCGGCGGAGATACAGACGGGGGATGCCGCGTTCATTTCCAAGGCCTACCTGCACTTCGGATGCTGGCTCCTGCACGTGGGCCAGGACGAGGCGGCCTTTGCCAACTCCGTCCCCCTCGTCGAGGTGTCGCGAAAGGCCGAGTTCTCGTTCGTGTTGTGGAAGGCGCTGGAGCACCGGGTCGTTTGCGCCACGCGCCTCAACCGGATGGCTCCCGCCATGGAGGCGGCCGAGGAGGCGATTCGACTGGCAGACGGATGCGAGGACTTGGTGGATCACCGTGGATGGTCACGGGTGCTGCGCGGGAAGTCCCTGCTGGAGCTGGGCGAGGTAGAGCGGGCCAACGAGGATCTCGAGGCCAGCCGGGAGCACTTCACCGACGATGCCCGACCCAGGTGGCAGGAGGATGTCTTCACTTGGCGAATTCATTGGTGGGAGTTGGCCGCAGAGATCCGGATGGAGCAAAGGAACGTCCGCGCCTCCGTTCAGGCGTGGGCCAAGGTTGTCTGGCTGCGCCGCGCCTTGTTCAAGCACCGCAAGGAGTCGTGGCATTTCGTGGCGGATGCCTTGCGAAACTGGGCGGATGCCCTGCGCATTGACGGGCAATCCGGCCCGGCCGCCGTGGCGGAGGTGGAGGCGGACCGATTGGAGGCCGAGTTCGACGTCGAGAACGCGGCGGACGCCCCAGGCTGAGGCCGGAGCTGCCTGTCCCTTCCTGCCGGAGCAGCCTCAGTGCCCGCCTCATTCCCCCGCTTCCCCTCTACAACCGGCCCATCACCGTGCGCGCGGCGTCGATGGTGCGCTGGATGTCATCGGCGGTGTGGGCGGTGGAGAGGAACCCCGCCTCGAACTGGCTGGGGGCCATGTACACGCCCTGGGACAACATCCCGTGGAAGAACCGCGCGAACCGTGCCCGGTCGCTGCGCAGCGCATCGGCAAGGTTCCACACGGGTTGATCCGTGAAGTAGGCGCAAAACATCGAGCCTAAGCGACGCCATTGGATCGGGATGCCCGTTGCCCTCGCGGCATCGAGCATCCCGGTCTCCAACGCCCGTCCGAGTTCCTCCAGGCGCGCGTGGCCCCCGCATCGCTCCAGCTCGTCCAAGGTTGCCATCCCTGCCGCCATGGCGAGCGGGTTGCCGCTCAGCGTCCCCGCTTGATACACGGGCCCCAACGGCGCCAGCCAATCCATGATGCCCGCCCGCCCCCCGAACGCGCCCACGGGCAACCCGCCCCCAATGATCTTCCCGAGACAGGTGAGGTCGGGGACGATCCCGAACAGTTCCTGTGCCCCTCCCGGAGCCAGGCGAAAGCCCGTCATCACCTCGTCGGCAATCAACACGACGCCGTGACGCGTGCACAACTCCCGCAACGCGCCGAGGAACCCCGGGCGCGGCGGGTAGAGTCCCGCGTTGGCGGGCACCAACTCCAGGATCACGGCCGCCAGGCTGGATCCATGCCGCCGGAACAGGTCCTCCAGCGCTTCCACGTCGTTGAACGGCAACACGTGTGTCAGGCCCGCCAACGCGGACGGCACCCCTGCGGAGTCGGGCGTCCCTAGCGTCAACGCCCCCGACCCAGCCTTCACCAGCAGCGAATCGCCGTGGCCATGGTAACACCCGTCGAACTTCGCCACGGCGTCCCGTCCCGTGAACCCGCGGGCCAGCCGCAACGCCGACATGCACGCCTCCGTGCCCGAGTTGCAAAAGCGGAGCTTCTCCACCGACGCGAACCGTGCCTTGACCCGCCGCGCCAGCTCGACCTCCAGCGGGTTCGGGATGCCAAAGCTCGTCCCCCGCGCCGCCGCCGCCTGGACCGCCGCCACCACCGCCGGGTGCGCGTGTCCCAGGATCGCCGGACCCCAGGTCCCGACGTAGTCGATGAACTCCTCGCCATCCGCCGTCCGCACTCGGGCGCCCGAGGCCGACACCACGAAGAACGGCTCGCCGCCCACCGCGCGAAAGGCGCGGACCGGCGAGTTGACTCCGCCCGGGAAATGCCCAAGCGCCTCCGCGAACCATGCGGCGGACATGGGCCGATGCCTGGGTTGAAAGGCCGCGTGCATGGAAAAAACGGCTAGCGGCCCTCGGTTGCCCACGCGATCTCGCCGTTTTCCACCGACCAGTCGTTTCCGAAGAAGCCCGTCGCACGCACCCCTGCCGTCCCTCGCGCCAAGGTTTCCGGGCCAAAAACGGTCACGTCTGGAAGCGCAACCCCCGCCATGAAGTAGGGAACGCGGTCGCACAGGCGCATCCCCTCCAGGTTCGTGCCCGACACAACCCCCACGGACGCCACGTCGCTGTCGGGTCGCGGCCGGACGAAGAGGCAGGCGAGTGGGTCGCCTTGGGCCTCGCGCCTGCCCACGCGCACGGAGCCGCGCCGCACCTGCACGGGGCTGTCCGCGAGCAGCAACGGCCATGCGGCGTGCGTGTCCGCGTTGCCGTACAGGATCACGCCCCGGTCCCGGTGCCGACGCGGGTCGAAGGCTGTGTCCGGCAACACCTCGAGACTGCCGTTGCCGCGGTACCAAAAGCTCTCCGAGTCGAACCGCGCCTTGGCGAGCGCCCAGGCGTTCTCGGCGGGCGTCCCGCGGGTGCCATACAGAAGCAAGATGCGATGGGCGAAGGCCTCCTTGAACGGCCCGGCCCGGTGCGGCCCCTTGTGCGCGAGGGGCGACGGCCCGGCGACCGCCCAGCCTTGGTCCCCGCGCGCGAGCCAGACGGTGCCCGTCGTGGACTTCGGGCTTTCCTTCCCATCCCTTCGCGCGTGCGCGAGGTCCCGATTGAGGTTCGTGAGCACCTGGCCGTCGAGGGAGATCGTCGGGGCGGCCCCCGGCTGGAGCACGCCGAGGTGCAGCGCCAGACGGGCCACGTTCTCCGTCGTGCCCGACACGCGGCGGGACGGGGCGTCCCATTCAAGGTCCATCCGGCTGGGGGCCAGGGCGTGGACCTGGGCCTCGATGGACGCCCATTGGCAACGGGCCGAGACGGCCGGGTTGGCGGTGACGAACCGCAGGCGGCGAACCTCGTGCGGGTCCGGGATCCGGCGTCGCGCGAACAGGTCGAAGATCGGCGGCCAGTCGAGGCACTGGTTGCCCCACCAATGCCCGGCTCCCGGCTGCTCGTGCCATGCGAAGTCCCGGTGAAACGTCCCTAACACCTCGCGCATCGTTCGTGCCTCGGACACCGGCACGTTGTCGTCGGCGTCTCCGTGAAGGATGTAGATGCCGTGATGGGTGTAGTTGGTGGCGAGGGCGAGGGTGTCGCTCGGTGTCCAAGCGCGCTGGATCAATCGTTGCACGTCGTTCGAGGCCGCCGCCCGCCGTCCCCCGCCATAGCTCGCGAAGCTGATCCACCCTGCACTGGGGGCGAGTGCCGCAAACCGGTCTGGATACGTTGCGCCCAACTGCCAGGTCCCATGGCCGCCCATGGAATGTCCCGTGAGGTACGTGCGCGACGGGTCCGTTCCATGAAGACGTTGCACGCGGTCCAGGACCTCGATGGCGTCGCGCCGACCCCAGTCCTCCCAATCGAACCCGAACGGCCTGCGGTTCGTGGGTGCGGCGACGTGCAGGCGCGTCTTGGGCGCATAGCACGCGGCCTGCCCGATCCCCTCGACCCCGGCGCCGTGCGTGCTCAGGACCAGCCCGGGACGTTCGAGGTCGCCCGGCATCGGACGCGCTGGAACGAACCCGTAGTACTGCACCGATCCGTCGATCTCGCTCACGAACGTGTCCCGGCGCGTCGCCTCCGGGGCCAGCAAGGCCAGCTTGAACGAGCGCCGTGCCACCGTGGCAAGACCGCTTCGGAGGGACAGGTCCAGCCCCACGGCGTTGGTCCGCGATTTCCCCGGGTGAATCACCGTGAACGGCGTCTTGTGCACCCCCAGCGGCGGGATGGTGGGGACGGGCGACTCGGTGGCGGTGCCTCCCTCCGGGACCGCCCGCAGCACCAATCCCGCCAGCGGCTCTTGGCTGGCGTTCACCACGAGCACGGCTGCCGCCGCCTCGTTGCGACGGCCCCGCACAAGGTCCGGCAGCGTCGGGTCGCGCGGGTCGATGGCGACGGGCTCGGGCTCGGCGAGGCGCACGCTCAGCGCTCCGCGCCCCGTGGCGAACAGGAGGTCGTTCGTCCCGGCTCGGATCGCGACGGGGAGGGAGACGGAGCCGTTGCGATAGATGTCGCCCGCGCGGGGCTCGCCGTTGACGTAGGCCATCGAGTGGCCGCTGGCCTGGAGCAACAGGATGCGGTCGCGGTCCGAGACGAACGGCACCGCCACGTAGCCGCCGCGCAAGGCGGGATGTTCAAAGGTGCCGTCCGGCTTGGCCGTCACGCGTTCCCAGACGCGGTTGGTGCCGCCGGGCAACTCGACGACATCGCCGGCCGCCGGAAGCTGCCAGCGCCCCGCAACGATCCGGGCTTCGACCGGATCCGTCCGGAAAGGAGCCCGCGCCATGCGTCCGCCGAACGCAACGGCGAGCCCCTCGCGAAGCACGATGTCCTCCCCAAGGACGGCCAACGAAAGCCATGCGGCCACCAAGGGGAGCCTGCGCACAAGTCGAAGCATCGGCACACGCTACCGGCGGCGGGGCGACGCGTGCAATGAGGCGTGCGCTCGGCGTGATCCTGTTTCGGCGATGGTTCGACTTTGGACGGCACATGCGGTTGGTTCCCCCCATGGGGACGGGAGTGGAAGCAACGGCGGCGATGGCGAATGCGGTCGCCATGGCGGTGCTGTTGTGGGGCGAGCGTCGGCGACTGCCCATGCAGAACGTGGTGGCCCTGGGGTGCATCACGGCGGCCTTGGGTCTGGGCTTCGAATGGGCCATGGCGCGCGCGTTGGGCACCGGCTCGACGAGCTGGGTTCAACGGGCGATGTGCTGGCCCGTGACGTGGCTGGGCGCGCGGGTCCTTGCGCGCCGGATCACGCCCCCGGGCGGCCCACTGGCGGTGCACACGTTGGCCTTTGGAGCGCTGCTGTTGCCAGGAGTCGGAGACGTTGCATGGCGGATGTCGGAGCAGGGCTGGCCGGGGGTGGGGCTCGCGGCGGCGCGGCTGGGTTCGATGCTCTTGGGTCTTCTGGCCTTGGCCCCGTGGTGGATTCGCAAGCCTTTGTCCGCACCGCGGCCAGTCCCGTCGTTCTCGGGGGGCATTGCCATCCTGGCCGCGCTGGTGCATGGGGCCGTTGCAGCGAGTGTTTCTCGGGCGCCGGACTGGGCTCGGGTGGTGTCCCTGGCCGGCCCCCTCGCTGCGGCGGCTTGGCTGGCGGCGCGGCGGCGTCCGACCTGACGGGGCGAGCGAATCGGACGGTTCGGGCGGATGTCCTGAATCTGCTTTCTGGCCAACAGCGCCCGAGGTGAGGCAGCCTCCCGGGGTCACAGCGCGCAAGGATTCCCGATGAAGCTGACCCTGATCGACTGGCTGGTGGTGGCGGCGTATTTCCTGGCCAACTTCCTGATCGGCCTTTGGTACCGGAAACGGGCCACGGGCTCGGCCGACGAGTTTTTCGTGGGCGGCCGCAACGTTTCGTGGTGGCTGGCGGGCACCAGCATGGTGGCGACGACGTTCGCGGCCGACACGCCCCTGGCGGTGACGGGAATCGTCGCGGCGAACGGGATCGCGGGGAACTGGGTGTGGTGGAACGGGCTGTTGAGCGCGATCCTGACGGTGTTTTTCTTCGCGCGCCTGTGGCGCCGGGCGGGCGTGGTGACGGATGTCGAGTTCGCCGAGTTGCGATACTCGGGCGGGGCGGCGGCGTTCCTGCGCGGGTTCCGTGCCTTGTACCTGGGCCTTCCCATCAACTGCATCATCCTCGGGTGGGTCAACCTCGCGATGGTGAAGATCCTGACGATCCTGTTCCCTGGGCTCAGCCTGTCGTTCATGGGGATCGAGGACCCGAAGCTGGCGGCATTGGCGGTGGTGTTTGGGATGATGGTGCTGACGGCGGGCATCTCGACGTTGTCAGGCCTGTGGGGGGTGTTGGTGACGGACTTGTTCCAGTTCGTGCTGAAGATGGGGATGGTGACCGTCCTGGCGTACTACGCGGTGAAGGCGGCGGGGGGCCTCGGGGCGATGAAGACGCAGTTGATGGCGATGGACGCTGCGCGGGCCGGGGGCGGGTCGATCCTGTCGTTCATGCCGGACCTGAACTCGAAGTGGATGCCGGTGCTGGCGTTCGCCGTGTACCTGGGGGTGAACTGGTGGGCGACGTGGTATCCGGGGGCCGAGCCCGGCGGCGGCGGCTACGTGGCCCAGCGCATCCTCTGTGCCAAGGACGAGCGCCATTCGTTGCTGGCGACGCTGTGGTTCAGCTTCGCGAACTACGCCATCCGGCCGTGGCCCTGGATTCTCACGGCGCTCGCGTCGTTGATCCTGTACCCCGGCCTGAAGGACAAGGAGGCGGGCTACGTGCAGACGATCGTGGACCCCAAGGTGTTCCCGCCGGCCCTGGCCGGCCTGATGATTGCGGCGTTTGCGGCCGCGTACATGTCCACCATCGCCACGCAGCTCAACTGGGGCGCTTCGTACCTCGTCAACGACGTGTACAAGCGCTTCCTCAAGCCTGAGGCCAGCCAGCGGCAACAGGTGTTCGCAGGACAGGCGTGCACCGTCCTCCTGATGGTCGTGTCCTCCGTGGTGACCTACTACCAGACGTCCATCTCCGGCGCTTGGAAGTTCCTCATGGCCATCGGCGCCGGAACCGGGTCGGTGTTCATCCTCCGGTGGTTCTGGTGGCGCATCAACGCGTGGTCGGAGGTGTCCGCGATGCTGGCGTCGTTCGTGACGTCCCTCGTGCTGCAGTTCTGGTTCAAGTGGGACTCCGAGGATCCGGAGCAACTCGCGCGGACGGTCCTCGTGACGGTGGCCGTCTCCACGGTGACGTGGGTGGCGGTGACGTTGGGAACAGCGCCGGAGCGACGGGAAACCCTTCTGGCGTTCTATCGCCGCGTGCGCCCGGCTGCCGCCTTGTGGGGCCCCATCGCCCGGGAGGCCCGTGAGGTGACGCCGCCCAAGGACGGCATGGCCAACCTGCGGGACTGGGTCGCCGGCTGCCTCTGCATCTACATGGCGCTCTTTGGGGTCGGAAAGCTCATCTTCGGCGAGACCGGCCTTGGCTTGGCCTTCCTGGGCGTGTCGGTGGCCTCGGGCGTCTTCGTGTACTGGGACCTCAGCCGCCGCGGTTGGAAGGTCGTCGGCGACGAGGCATCCGAGCGTTAGGCGACGTCGTTGCAGGCCGTGCCGTGGCTTGCCCGCGCGTCGATTGCGGGCCGATTTCCTGCGGCGCAGGGCTGCCCCAAAGTTGTTGAAACCGGCAGGGACTTTGGAAATCTGCCGGGGCAATCCATCGAGGGAAATCATGGTGGGACAACCGCGTCGATGGATCGTGAATGCGGAATGCACCAATGAAGACAACCCCTCCGAACAACCCCTCCTTGCGGCGTGCCATCAGGCTGCTGCTGGGCCTATCGCTGGCCTCGTCTGCCGCCGTCCAGGCGCAGTTCGTCCAGGCCGTCACCCAAGCCAACGGCGACACCGACCGCCCAGAGGCTCAGTTCACCGGCAACACCGTGGACATCCGCAACGGCGGCACGCTCATCCGTGCCGGCTACACCGTGCCGCACTTCGGGCCGCGCGCCTTGTGCATGACCGACCGCGCGCATGAATGGAATGCCGTCGCCACCAACGTGGCGATCCCCCCGTACCTCAGTGGCGCGCCCTACGTCATGATCGCCAACAACAACCGCGACAACGCCACCCTTGAGGTCGAGGTCCAGCTCAACGTCCCCGCCAAGGTGTACCTCCTCGTGGACAACCGCATCGGCGACAACGACGCGGCCACCCCGCCCAACTTCTCCTCCGTCATGAACTGGGTCGTGGATGGCGGTTGGGTTGCCACTACCAACGGCCTCAACCGGGCCAGCAACCCTTCCATCCCCGACGAGGTGGGCTACGACGAAAATGGCGACGGCAGCATCAACCAGGTCGCCTCCGTCTATGTTCGGACCGTCCCGTCCGGACCCTTGAAGCTGCTCCAGCAGGGAGAGTCCCGGAACATGTACGGCGTGGTCGTCGTCCCCGCGTTGATCCAGTCCGTGGCGGCCGTGAATGGCGACCCGGAAACGGAGCGTCCCACGCCCAAGCGGACGGGTGACCAGTTTACCCTGGTGAACGGCAGCTCGACCCTTCTGACGAATTATTGGGTCCCGTTCTTCTCTCCCAAGGCCAAGGCCATGACCGACCGACTCCATGAGTGGAACGCAGCGTCCGATGCACTGCCCATCCCCTCGTACCTCCTCGGCAACGAGTACCTCGCCATCGCCAACAACTACCGTGACAACGCCGAGCTCAGCGTGGATGTCACCCTCGCGGGCAAGACCCTCGCGTACCTCCTCGTGGACAATCGCATCGGCGACAACAACGCGACCACCCCCCCGGACTTCATGGCCAACATGCTCTGGGTCGCCGAGAACGGATGGACGCCGGTCGCCAGCGGACGCAATCGCAGCGGCATCGCCGAGGATCCGGACGAGGTCGGCTACGACGAGAACGGCGACGGCTCCATCAACCAGGTGGCGTCGGTGTACTACAAGGTTCTGGATGCGGGAGTCGCCTCGCTCGGGCCTCAAAACGAGGGCCGGAACATCTACGGGTTCGTGGCGGCTCCGGCCGTCGCGCCCAGTGCGCCTCGTGGGGTGGCGGTGAGCAAGGTGGGCGATGGCAAGGTCACCCTTGCATGGTCGGCCAACACCGCCTGGTTTTATTCGGTCCTTCGCTCGGACAAGGCCGCCGGCCCCTTCGATGTCGTCGCGCCCAAGGTGGGCGCCTCGTCCTTCGAGGATGCCGGCCTGACCAACGGCAAGACGTACTACTACGTCGTGAAGGGCCAGAACGGCATCGGTGAGTCCATGGCGTCCGCCGTGGTTCCTGCCGTTCCCGCCGCCTCGCCGTCCAACGTCGCCGCCGCGGGCAGCGCCTCCGGCGTGAGCGTTCGTTGGGATGCCTTCCCGGGCGCGACGGCCTACGAGGTCCGCCGGGGCACCGCGCCGGGCGGCCCCTACGCGACGGTGGCCGACTCCGTCTCGGGCACCACCTACGAGGACGCGTCCGCACCGGGCGGGCGCAACCTCTACTACGTCGTCGTGGCGAAGCTGTCCGGCGGCGATTCCAGCGGCGCGTCGGCCGAGGCCGCCGCGTTGAGCGTGCCGGATGCGCCCTCCATCGCGGGCGTCGAGGCCTTCTCGACGCAAGGCGTTCTGGTCGTCTGGTCGTCGTCCAACGTCGTCGTGGACGAGTTCGTGGTGGAGCAGGCGGCGGACGTGGGCGGCACCTTCACGGCGGTCGCGTCGGCGGGCGGCCGGGCGACGCGGGTTGCCGTGGGCGGCCTTCAGCCCGGCAAGGGCGCGACCTTCCGGGTTCGCGCGCGCAATGACTCGGGGCTTTCGGCTCCCTCGGCCCCCGTCTCCGGCACGGCGGCGGCCTCCGGCATCTTCGTCAACTTCGCCAACCCCACCTTCACCACGGGCGCGGCGGGCTACCCCTTGCCGGGCTATGCGGACGACTACGGCGACGTGTTCGGCGACCGCGGCAACGGCCTGAGCTACGGATGGCTGGAGGACAACGCCCCCAACTCGCGCCACCGCCAGTCCGACGTCTCGCCCGACGCCCGCCTCGACACGCTCAACCACCTCCAGAAAAACGGGGGCGACATGGTGTGGGAAATCGCGGTGCCCTCGGGTCGCTATGCGGTTCGGATGGTCGCGGGAGACGCCACGGCGGTGGACAGCGTGTTCCAGTTCACCGTGGAGGATGTCACCACCGGCACGTACACCCCGACGGCCACGGCGGCGTGGGGCACCTTCGACGTCGAGGTCCGGGTGCAGGATGGGTTGCTGACCGTTCGCAGCGGCCCGTCGGCCTCGAACAACAAGATCTGCTACGTCACCCTGCAATCGTTGCCCGACCTCCCGCCCACGCTCTCCATCCAAGGGGCCAAGGTGACCTTCACGGGCAAGTTGCAACAGGCCGACACCATCACCGGCCCGTTCCAGGAGGTCCCGGGAGCCACGAGCCCCTATGACATCCCCGCGACGGGCTCCCACAAGTTCTATCGCTCGTCGAACTGAACCGGGAATCTCGTCGAACGTTTAGGGGGTCGTGCCTTCAGGGCGCGGCCCCCTTTTTGATGAACCATCCCGGGGGCGGCTGGTCAGGAATTGGCACCGTTCCCCGTGTCAGTGGAAGGCCCGTTGCGAAAGCAGCCCTCCCAACGGGCCATGACAGCGGTGGAGAGGCAGTTGCCAACGAGGTTGATGGTCGTGCGGCCCATGTCCATCAGCTCGTCGATGCCCATGATCACCGCGACGCCGGCCAAGGGGAGGTCGTAGGTGACGAGCACGCCGGCGAGGATGACCTGCGACGCCCTCGGGATGCCCGCCATGCCCTTGGAGGTCAGCATGAGCGTCAAGACGATGGAGATTTGCTGGGCGATGGAGAGGTCCTTCCCGGCCGCCTGCGCCACGAACACCGACGCCACGGCCAGGTACAGCGTCGAGCCATCGAGGTTGAACGAGTAGCCCATCGGCATGACAAAGGACACGATCCGGCGCGGCACGCCAAAAGCCACCATGCGCCGCATCGCGTCCGGCATCGCGGCGTCCGAGGAGGTGGTGGTGAAGGCCAGGATGGCGGGTTCCTTGACGGTGCGGAGAAACTCCATGACGGGCACCCGCGCCCACATCGCGACGGGCAGCAATACCAGCACGCAGAACAATCCCAGCCCGAGGTACAGCGTGCCCACCAGGGCAGCCAGGTTCTTGAGCACCGCCAACCCCGAGTGCCCCACCGTCACCGCCATCGCCGCCCCCACTCCAATGGGTGCGAACTTCATGACGAGGCCCGTGAACCGGAACATCACCTCGGTCAATGACTCGCAGAAGTGCAGCACCGGATCGCGCTGCGGGCGCGGCACCTGGGCCAGGGCCACCCCGAACAACAGCGCGAAGAACACCACCTGCAACACGTCGTTCTCCGCCGCCGCCTTGAAGAAGCTCGTGGGCGCCAGGTGGTCGGCGATGGATTCCCAGGTCACCTCCTTGGGCGCCGGCACGTCGCCCGAGGACGGCGGCAGCACCAATCCCACCCCCGGCTTCGTCGCGTTGACCACCAGCAGCCCAATTACCAGCGCCAGCGTCGTCACCACCTCGAAGTAGAGGATCGAGCGAAAGGCAAGCTTCCCCACCGCCTTGAGGTCGTCCGTGTGCCCCGCGATGCCCACCACCAACGTCCCGAACACCAGCGGCACCAGGATGCACTTGATGAGCTTGAGGAACAGCGACGAGAAGACCTTGAGGTCTTGGCTGGAGATGGCGTGCGGAACGCCCCCCCAGGTCCAGGTCGTGCCCTTGGGAAAGATCGCCCCGATGACAACGCCCAAGACCATGGCGATCAGAATCCAATGGGTCAGGCTCAACCTCCGAAGCGCGCTCCACATGGATGCGCAGGGTATGGGGTTGCTCGTGCGAACCAAGATTGATTTCCGTGGCCCGCGCCCCTTCGGTGCATCCCGAAGCTGTCGGCGTTCCCAAGAACGTCGTGGCTGGCTGAATGCCAGGAGCGCGGCCGTCCCCGGCCGTCTCCCCGTCCTCCCGCCTAGCGGGGCCGGTTCGCTCCCCGCATCCCGCTCCCATGTCACCAACAACCTCGGGATGCAACGGTGCCACCGGACCTCCGCGTTGACCCCTGGGCAGCCCGGGTGATTGCATGACCGCGTGATTCCCCTGCGAGTTCCCGGTTTTGCCTTGGTGTTTGCCTTGGCGTGGCACGGACCCCACGCGATGGGCCAGCAGGCCACCGCCTCGCCCATGGCTCCGCCTCATCGCATCCTGTCGCGGGGCTGGGCCGCCGGCAGCTACCAGGCGTTTCCGGATGCCTGCCGCCTCGCGAATGGCGACATCCTGTGCGTCTTCTACGCCGGTCATGGCCATGTCTCGCTTCCCCGCGCCGACTGGCCGCGCGGCGGCCGCATTTGCATGGTCCGGTCCGAGGACGAGGGCCGGACGTGGTCCGAGCCCCGCGTGTTGTACGACGGCCCGGACGACGACCGGGACCCACACATTGCCCAGCTTCGCGACGGGACGGTGGTGTGCTCGTTCTTCCCGTATCGACAGGCCGCCGGTGGCAAGGTCGAGTTCGAGACGGCGCTGGTGGCGTCGCGGGATGGCGGCTGGTCCTGGGAACCGACGCATCGGGTGTTGGCTCCCGGTTGGGCGGTGTCGGCTCCGGTTCGGACGTTGTCGGACGGGACGTGCCTCTTGGGGGTGTACCGTGAGGAGGGCGGCACCGCCCATGGGGGCGTGCTTCGGTCCACGGACTTGGGCAAGACCTGGGGCTCGCCCATCCCGATCGGAAAGGACAGCGGGGTGCGGCTGGACGCGGAGACGGACGTCATCGAGCTGCGGGACGGGACCGTCCTTGCGGCGTTGCGCGGGGACAAGGTGCCCCTGCACTTCGCGCGCAGCACGGATGGAGGGCGCACCTGGGGCGGCGTGGTGGACTCAGGCTTCCCGGGGCATTGCCCGCATTTCACGCGGCTGCGCTCGGGTGAAATCGTGCTAACGCACCGGTTGCCCGCCACCGCGATGCATGTTAGCCGCGACGACGGGAAGACGTGGGGCGCGGCGCTCGGCATCGACTCCGTGGGCGGGGCTTATCCAGCAACGGTGGAACTGAACGACGGGACGGTGTTGGTGGTGTACTACGAGGAAGGGGCGGGGAGTGCGATCCGGGCGCGGCGCTTTCGCCTCGGGAAGGAGGGGGTGGAGTGGCTGCCCTTGGCGGTGGAGCCGAGGGAGGTGGGGTCGCGGCTGGAATTGTTGGTGGACCGGTACCTGGTGGACCGGATGGAGGGCTGCGAGCTGCGGATGGCGGAGCCCGTGGCGCGCGGGGTGGCGCTGGCGTTCGACAAGCCGTGGGAGGGGGCATTTTCCGGGTATGTGACGGTGCTGCAAGATGGGCCGTTGGTGCGGATGTATTACCGCGGGCTGCCGGTGGCGGGCCGCGACGGCAGCACGAACGAGGTGACCTGCTACGCGGAGAGCCGGGACGGCGTGACCTGGAACAAGCCGTCGCTGGGCTTGTTCGAGGTGATGGGCACGCGGTCGAACAACGTCGTGTTGGCGGGGCAGGCTCCATTCTCCCACAACTTCTCCCCCTTCCTGGACACGCGCCCGGGCGTCCCGGCGGCGGAGCGCTTGAAGGCGCTCGCCGGCACCGTCGAGTCGGGCCTGCACGGGTTTGTGTCGGCAGATGGCGTCCGGTGGCAACGCATGGAGGGCGGGCCGTTGTTGAAGGAGGGTGCGTTTGACTCGCAGAACGTGGGGTGTTGGTCGGAGGCGGAGGGACGCTATCTGGTGTACCTACGAAGCTGGACCGGCGGTGGGTTTGCGGGGTTCCGTTCCATCAGCCGGGCGACATCGGTGGACTTCCGGACGTGGACGCGGCCGGAGCCCATGACGTTCGGGGACGCGCCGCCGGAGCACCTGTACACGAGCCAAACGCTGCCCTATCCGAGGGCCCCGCACTTGTTGGTGGCGACGCCCATGCGGTTTGTGCCGGGGCGACGCGTGTTGTCGGAGGAACAGGAGAAGGCGCTGGGGGTGTCGAAGGGCTATGCGGCGGACACGGCGGAGGCCGTGTTGATGACGTCGCGCGGCGGCTCGCGGTACCAGCGGACGTTCCTCGAGGGGTTCATTCGCCCGGGGTTGGACGCGGGCAACTGGGCTTCGCGCGCCGGCTTGACGGCGTTGGGGATGATCCAGACGGGCCCCGGGGAGATGTCATTGTACAAGCAGGCGCACTACGCGCAGCCGAGCTGCCACCTGGTGCGGCACACGTTGCGGCTGGACGGGCTTGCGTCGGTGCGCGCGCCGTTCCGAGGCGGGGAAATGGTGACGCATCCGGTGGTGTTCCGCGGAACCCGGCTGCGGATCAACGTGGCGACCGGAGCTGCCGGGAGCGTTCGGGTGGAGGTTCAGGATGCCGGAGGCGCGCCCTTGCCAGGCCTTGCCCTGGCGGTTTGCCGAGAGTTGGCCGGGGACGAGATCTCACGGGAGGTGCATTGGGCGGACGACGCGGCGTTGGGACGTCATGCGGGTCGGCCGGTGCGGCTGCGGTTCGTCATGCGGGATGCCGACGTGTACGCCATGCGGTTCGGGGAATGAGTCGGCGCCAGTGGTGGCTCGCGAATCCGCTAACCGGGGGCATGGTGCACCCATGGAGACAAGGCGGTGGTTGGTGAAGCAGGAACCAGAGGCCTACGCATGGGAGGCGTTTGTCCGGGATGGCCGGACCGCATGGACGGGGGTGAGAAACTTCCAGGCGCGGAACTTTCTGCGGGCCATGCGCACGGGCGACCTCGTGCTGTATTACCACAGCGTGACGGGCAAGCAGGTCGTGGGCGTGGCGCGCGTGGCGCGCGAGGCCTACCCGGACCCGACGGCGACGGAGGGCGATTGGTCGGTGGTGGACTTGGTTCCGGTAAAGGCGCTGGTCCGGCCCGTGGCCCTCGAAGTCCTGAAGGCGGATCCAGCGACGGCGTCCATGCCGTTGATCCGGCAGTCGCGGCTCAGCGTCATGCCCTTGGACGAGGTCGTGTTCCAACGGGTCCTGGAACTGGGCGGGACCAAGGTGAAGTGAACCTAGAAACGGCAGTTGGTCCGTCTGCAGGCCGCGTGCCCTCACGCGGCGATGGCGATGCCGCATGCCCGGTGCGC
>CAYSGH010000008.1:0-90471 GCA_964430505.1 uncultured Akkermansia sp.
CCCCGTTGCGCGGGGACTTCGTGGCGACGCGGACGCAGTTGATGCGGATCCACGTCCCGTCGGACGGCGTGCCGGAGAAGGCGTTTTTCCGCGCGACGGTGCAGTAGGGCCGGCTTTGTTGGCCGGGTTCGCCCCCCCCGGCGTGCCTCGGCTGCCGTCAGACGCTTTGTTCCCGGGCCAGAGCGAAAGCGGTGGCTGCATCCCGCCCCGCGTAAGGGGTGGGATTTCTCTTCGGTTGCACGGGCGGACCATGCTAGCCCTGACTGCATTCCATGAGATGGAAGAGGAGGCATGGGCGGTGGCTGGCATGGCTGCTGTGGGCGTGCGGGATCATGCGCGGCATCCCGCAGGACTTGGGTCCCGTGGAGCGGCATTCGGTGGTGTGGATGGGGAGCGAGCAGGGGCTGCCCAGCGGCGGGGCCTCCTGCATGGTGCAGGGGCCGGATGGGTATCTGTGGTTTGGCACGTTTGATGGGATCGCGCGCTTCGATGGGCTGGGCTTCAAGGTCTTCACGCCGGAGAACACGCCGGAGATCCCTGCGGCCGGGGTTGCTGGGGCGTTCTGTGACCGAGACGGGCGCCTTTGGTTCAGCACCTATGGCGGCATGGTGAGCCATCACCAGGGGCAGTGGACCCGCCACGGCCCCGGAGATGGGTGGACGTCCGACATGGCGCGCACGTATGGGGAGGCGCCGGACGGAACGCTGTATGCGGCGGGTGCGGATGGGAAGGTGTTGCGGAGGATCCGTGGGCGCTTCGAGGAATTGCCGCCGCTGCCGTTGCCGTCGATCGGTGGCCTGGGGCACTGTGATGCGGCGGGACGGTTCTGGGTTCTGAAGACCGGTTTTGTGGGCTATTGGGATGGCCAAGCATGGTGTCGCGTGGAGGTGGTCTTGGGCGATGGATACCGATTTCGGCCGGAAGAGTTGGAATCCCTGAAGATTTCGGGTGGCAAGGCCCGCGATGGCAACCTGTGGATTCTCGCCGGCACGGAGTTGGCCAAGGTGGACGTGTCGGGGGTCGTGCTGCGCGCGGCCCTGAATCATGGGATTCAGCAACCTTGGGGCCTTCACGAGGATGAGCGTGGAGACTTGTGGATCGGCTCCACGCGGCACGGCATGTATCATGTCCACTTGGTGCCGGACCCGGCCCGCAAGGGAATGGCGCGCGGAAATGTGACGCAAATTCGTCATCTGGCCGGGCGAGATTTGCGGTCAGTGACGTTTTTTGCCGGGGACGACGAGGGAAACCTGTGGATGGGAACCGACCGGGATGGAATCGCGCGGTGGAGGCCGCGGGTTTTCGAGGTCGTGGGTGGGGAGCAGGGGTTGTCGCGCGCCAACGGACGTGGCATCGCCTTCGACGCGGCGGGTCGCCCGTGGGTTGCGACCTTCGACGGCGGCGTTTTCACCTCCGAGACTGGCCCTGGACGTGCGGTGCGCTTCCGGCCCGTGGAGCCAAGCAAGACGACCGAGGCGGAATCGATTCACGTGGATCGGGCCGGGCGGGTCTGGGCGACGCGCCATGCGCCGGGCGGGCCTGTCCTGCGCTTGGATGAGGGCGTGGTTCGGGTGGTTCATGCCGAGGGCGATTCCCTCATGTCCCGGAGGATCCTGATGGAGGACGCGGCGGGCACGCTCTGGGTAGGGGGTGCGAACGCGCTCCTGTCCCATCAGGAGGGCCGGTGGCGGTCGCACGACATCGATGGGATCACGGGCATGGCACAGGAACCGTCCGATGGAACGTTGTGGGCGGTTGGGCGAAGGGGGCTGTATCGGGGGCGGGCTGGAGCCTTTGCGGAGGTGCGGGACGGGGATGGGGCGTCGCTGGTGTCCTTGGCCAGCGTGCTCCCTGCCTTGGATGGGGGTTTGTGGCTGGGCTTTGCCAACCGTGGGCTCGCGTGGAGAGGTCGCGACGGTTGTGTGGTTCGCATGGGTGTATCCGAGGGGATTCCCATGCGGACGGTGACGGTCCTGCACCGGGACGACCATGGCCGCCTTTGGCTGGGCGGGGAGAAGGGCATTGCGTGCGTCCCCGAGGCCGAGGCGCTGCGGGTTGCCCGGGGCGAGGCGTCGCGGGTTCAGGCGAGGCTGTTTGACACGGGCGACGGGTTGCCGGCGAACGCGCACCTCCTGTACGCCCAAGCCAAGGGCGTGGGGCGCTCCCCGGATGGCAGGCTGTGGTTTCCCACCAGCATGGGGTTGGTCCACGTCCATCCGGCCGCCTTGGGGCAGGATTCTCGGACGTTGCGGATTCTACCCGAAACGATGACCTACGTGGACCGGTCCGGCCGGTCGGAGGATCTCCCATGGGCCTTTGGCGACCGGGTGCGCTTGCCGCCGGGCACCCGCTCCATCGAGGTCGGCTTCGCTGCCCTGGCCTATGCCGCCCCGCAGCATGTGGTGGCTTCCACCCGCCTGACTCGGGATGGGAAGGTGGTCAGCGAACGGGTCGGGCCGGAACGGTTTGGCCGATGGGACCTGCTTCCCCCGGGGGGGTACGCGGTGGAGGTGGCGGCCGCCAACGAGTCCGGGGCGTGGACGCGGGCGCCCGTCCCGCTGTCCTTCGTGATCGAGCCCTTCTTCTGGCAAACCGTGCCCTTCCGCATGGGCGTGGTGCTGGCTGCCGCGGCCGTGGTGGTCATGTTTGCCGGCTATCGGATTCGCAACGTCCAATTGTCCGCGCGCCTGGCGCTGGCGGAGCGCGCCCGCGAGGCCGCCCGCGAGGCCGCCCGCAGCGCCGAGGCCCTGCGCCGGAGCGAGGATCTCCGCCAGCAGGCCGAGGCCGAGGCCCTGTGGCGCCGACGCCGCGAGGCCGTCGTCCGGGACGTCCACGACGGCATCGGCGGCCTTGCCAGCAACCTCAAGATGACCCTCGACCTTGCGTTGCACGCGCCCCATCCCGACTCGCAGCGATCCCTGCTTCAGACCATGAATGGGCTGGTTTCCCAAACCCTCGTCGAGGTCCACGGGCTCATGGACGCCATGGAGTCCGAGGTCGCCACCTGCGGGGACATGGCCAATGAGTTCCGACGTCACGGCAACCTCATGCTTGCGCCCCATGGCGTTGCCTTGGCTGTGCGGGCGACGTCCCCGGAAGCCGCCCTTCCCAAGGATCCCCGTTTTTTTTCGGGCGTGTTCCGCATCTACAAGGAGGCGATCGCGAACGTGGTGAAGCATGCCCGAGCCCGCCGCGTGGAGGTGACCGTTGAGGCCTTGCCCGACCAGTTTCGGTTGATCGTGGGTGACGACGGCGTGGGCTTGCCGGCCAACGTTCGAAATGGGCGTGGGCTGTCGAACATGGCCAAGCGTGCCGCCGAGCTGAACGGGTCCCTGAACTTGACCCAGGCCAACGGGCTCCTCCTCACGCTGCGCATCCCATGGTCCGGCGCACCCGGCCCATGCGCGGACACGTCCCAGCCAGACCGCTTCCCGACTCGCCTTGAACCGATGGATTCGGGCACCCTTGTCGCGTGAAGATTGCACTCGTCGAGGACGACCCTCTCCTCCGGGACACCTTCGCGAGATTGCTCGCCCGGGTATCCGGCCATTCCTTGGTTGCGACGTATGCGTCGGCCGAGGACGCCTTGGCGGGGCTTCAACCCGGGATGGCGGACTTGCTGGTGGCCGACCTCGACTTGCCCGGCCAATCGGGCGTCGAACTCATCACCCGCGTGCAAGGCCAGCCCCTTGCCCTCCAAGCCGTCGTGTGGACGGTCTATGATGGCGACCAGGCCGTGTATGCGGCGATCAAGGCCGGGGCCATCGGCTACCTGCTCAAGTCCCTGAGCCTGCGCGAGCTTCAAGCCGCCTTGCGAGAGATCGAGGAGGGCGGGGCGCCCATCAGCCCACGCATCGCCCGTCGTCTGCTCCGTGACCTCGCGGTGCCCGACTCGGCGTCGGGGTCCGACGCGGACGATGGATCCCAGGAGTTGTCGATCCGCGAGCGCGCCGTGCTGCGCTTCATCGCGGACGGGCATTGCCGCAAGGAGATCGCGGAAACCCTCGGCGTCAGCATCAACACGGTGCACTCGCACGTGAAGCGCGTGTATCGCAAGCTTCAGGTCACGGGCCGCAACGACGCCATCCACCGGGCCCGCCAGCTCGGCATCCTCGCCGGTCGATAGCACGGGTCCTCCGTCCCGTGCCGCCCGGACACGACGCTGCGAGCCCACGTGGCGGCCGTCCTTGGCCCGGAGCCTGCTTGTGGGATGAGACAAGGCCTCGCGTTCGGGGCTTTTCCTTGATGAAGTCGCCAATCGACAGCCGCCAGCTCCACGCGTTCTTCACGCTCGCCCGCACGGGCAGCTTCACGCAGTCGGCGCGCGAGCTGTTCCTCACGCAGTCCGCCGTCAGCCATTCCATCAAGGCGCTGGAAACGGACATGGGGTGTCGCCTTTTCGACAGGGTGGGCAAGACGGTGATGCTCACCCAGGCGGGCGAACAGCTTCTCCCCCATGCCGAGCGGGTCCTGCGCGAGATGGAGACGGCCCGGACGGGACTCCTAGGTCTGCGCCAATGGGGCTTTGGCCGCCTGCGCGTGGCGTCGCCCACGCCCTTGGGTGACGCCCTCCTGCCCGGCGTCCTGGCGGAGGTGCGTCGGCGCGAGCCCAAGACTCTGATTCGCATTGAGGCCGTGGATGACCTGCATGCCACCGAGTTGCTGGAGCGGCGGTCGGTGGACCTGGTGATGGGACCCACGGGCAAGCCGGACGAACGGTTCGCCGTCGAGCCGTTGTTCCAGGAGGAATACCTGTTCGTGGTGCCGGCTGGACACCCGTGGGCGCGCATGGCGGCGGCGCCCCTGGATGGCATCGGGCCGCAGGCCGTCGTGGCACCCGGGCTAGGGACGGCCGTGTGGCGTTACATCGACGAGTTTTTCCGGGCGGATCTCATCTCCCTCAACGTCCAATGCGAGGCGGCCACACCGGTCCAGGCGTTGGCGTTGGTGCGTGCGGGTTTGGGCGTGGCCTTGGTGCCGTCGTGGGCTGCACCCAAGCCCGGGTTGGACCATGGGTTCGCCTCCGTTCCCCTCGGGCGTCGGCGTCTCCGCATTCCGTGGGTCATCACGCATTGGCGCGGTCGTCGGCTGTCCCTTCCGGAGTCGATCTTCATCGACGTCGCGCGGCAACAGGCCGCCGTCCTGTCTGGCGACCCGCCGGCCCGCAAGGGCCGGGCTGGGGGATAGGAGCGTCCTTCCATGGCCTGCGGCGGGCAGCGCGTTCGTTCCCGCCGACAGGGATGGGCAGGGTCGGCGCCGTCGCTTGCCACGTGGCAGGCCCTTCGTCGGGCGATGGGGGGCCATGCCTCGTTTGACAACGCGTGGCTGTTTGGGTGTTATCCAACAGTAGAACGAGGCCGCGCGCGGATGACTTCCACGCTTCATCTTCAGTTGGATCCCCGGTCCGGGGTGCCGTCCTACCGGCAGCTCATGGACCAGGTCCGCCACTACATCGCCTCGGGCACCCTGCGGCCCGGCGACCAGCTCCCCTCGATCCGAGAGCTTGCTTCCGTCCTCTCGGTCAACCCCACGACGGTTGTGCGCGTGTACACGGAGCTGGAGCGGGAGGGGACGCTGGAGATGCGGCATGGAAAGGGCGCGTTCGTCGCCGTGCACGCCGCGTCGCCCCGGGGCAGCGAGTCCGAGCGCATCGAGGGACTTCGACGGTCCGCCCGCCAGCTCGCGGTCGAGGCCGTCCAGGCAGGCGTGGACGCCCGGCGGATGGCGCACTTGGTTTCGGAGGAGATGGAACGGCTGCAACCGGCGCGCCCGGCCCAGGATGACGAGCCCGTGCGCTTCCGCGTCGTGTCCGGAGGGAGGGCCTGACCGATGGGCGAGCCTGTCCTCCATGCGCGGGGCTTGGTGAAGACGTTTGGGGGCGTCGTGGCCCTGAACGGGCTCCACCTTCAAGTGGGGCGCGGGGAGGTGATGGCCTTGGTGGGCCGCAACGGCGCGGGCAAGACGACGGCGATGCGGATCTTGCTGGGATTGACCCGGGCCGACGCCGGGACGGCCCATATCCTCGGCAAGGACTGGTGGGAGGCCGGGGCGGTGGACCGGCAGCGGGTGGCCTATGTGTCGCAGCAAGGGCAGCCGCCGGGATGGATGACCCTGGGGGAGATGGGCCGCATGTCGGCCCGGTTTTTCGCGCGTTGGGACAGCGGGCTGGCGCGTGAACTGGCGGGGCGCTGGGAGGTTCCATGGAACAGGCCGTTGGGACGGCTTTCCGGGGGCCACCAGCGCCTCGCCGCATTGGCGTGGGCGCTGGCGACGCGCGCCGAGGTGTTGCTCTTGGACGAGCCGGCGGCCGGCCTGGACCCGGTGTCGCGGCGCGACGTGATGCGGGGCCTCGTGGACGCCCTGATGCGAACGGAGGGCTGCACGGTATTGCTCAACACGCACGTGCTGGCGGACGTGGAGCGCCTCGCGACGCACGTGGCCGTCTTGCACCAAGGAAGCGTGGTGGCCACGGCCGCCGTCGAGGAATGGCAGCGCACCATGCGCCGCGTCCAGGTGGTCGTGCCCGGCCAGGAGGTGCCCCCCGGCCTCGAGGTGCCCGGGACCCTGCGCTCGCATCGTTCCGGCCCCGTGTTGACGGCGCTGGCCCGCGTCACCGACGACGCCCAGCTCGCCCCCGTCCGCGCACTCCCGGGCGTTCGCGTCCACATCTTCCCGCTCACCATGGAGGAATGGTTCGTCGCCTGGATGGAGCCCGGGGAGGCCCTGGCCAACCGAGGGATGGAATTGTGACGTGACAACACCACGGGACGTTGGGAGACAGAGGCAGGTTATGAAGAGCGCGCAGCGGGTCTTGGGATGGTTCACGGGCATCTTCATGGCGGCCGTCGCCGTCCATGCAGAGCCGGTCATCCGGGCCATCCGTCCCAAGGGAACCAACCTCGTCGTCACCGTCGCCGTCGATGACGCGGCACGGCGCATCACGCTGGAGGGCCGTCCGCGACTCGGCCCGGGCGGTTGGTTGCCGAGGGCCACGCGCTGGGTCGCCGCACGCGAGGGCGAGGTCACGCTGGAGGTTCCCATGACCAGCGAGATCGAGGTTCTCCGGGTCCGGAGCGAGACGGAGCGCGAGCTGCCCTTGCCCGCCAGCTTCTACGCCGACGCCAAGCCCTTCGACGGCCAACGCAGCGTGAGCACCCACCCACCGGCCATCGCCACGCCCGACCAGCCCGTCAACACGCTCGGGCCGGGCACGCCCAGCGATTCCAAGTTCTCCGAGGGCGCCGGCGGCGGGCGCGCCGTGGTCGAGTCCGACATCTGGCAGGTGTCCGGCTCGACGCTGTTTTTCTTCAACAACGTGCGCGGGCTGCAAGTGATCAATCTCGCCCAGGCCGACCAGCCCGTGTTGCGCGGCACCTTGCCCATGGCGGCGCAAGGCGAGCAAATGTACCTCCTGCCCACCGCCGCCAAGAACGAGTCCTGGCTCGCCCTGCTGGCCTCGGATGCCTGTGACGGCCAGACCGGCGGCGTCGTCCTCGTCCGCGTCACCGACCTGCAACCCACCGAGGTCGCCCGCGTTCCCTACGACGGGCAGGTGCGCGAGAGCCGGCTGGTGGGGAACGTCCTCTACATTGCCAGCCAACGCTGGGGCCCGGCGTCGGACCCCGCCGCCAACGGCATCTGGCGTGCCGAGACCCTCGTCCAATCCATCGACCTCGCCGACCCCCTCAAGCCCACGTCCCGCGTCGCCGCGATGATCCCGGCAGCCACGGACGCGATCCAGGCCACGGACCGGTTCCTGCTGGTGGCGACGTCCGGCCCCGCCACCGGCAAGGATGACCCCACCCAAATGCCGTGGATGCGCCCCGGCGTTCATGGCGTGACCGTGTTCGACATCTCGGACCCGACGGGCGTGGTGGTGCAGAAGGGGACGGCGTTGGTTCGGGGCCGCGTGCAGGACAAGTTCAAGCTGGGCCTGTCGGGCGACACCTTGACGGCCATTTCGCAGCGCGACCCGGAGTTCCGGCTCGTGACGCGCACGAACCGCGTGGTGCGAACCGTCGGCCCGAATGGCGAGCGGCTCGACCCGCCGGTCGTCGAGGACTTCGTGTACAACGACTATGTGCGGGTGACGACGTCGCAGACATGGCTGGAGACGTTCCGCCTCGCGACGCCGGAGAAGCCGGAGCCCCTGGGCTCGTTGAAGGTGATCGAGGACGAGTCCTTGTTTGCCACCCGTTACGTGGGCAGCCGCGCCTACGTCGTGACCTTCCGCGTGATCGACCCGCTGTGGGTCATCGACCTTGCGGATCCCCGCAAGCCGGAGATCAAGGGCGAGCTGCAAATCCCGGGCTACTCCAGCTACCTCGAGCCCATTGGCAACGACCGCCTCATGGCCGTCGGCGTCGAGCAATCCCGGGCCACGGTCGCGTTGTTTGACGTCCGCGACCCGGCCAAGCCCACGCAGTTGTCCAAGGTCTTCCTGGGCACGGGCTGGTCGTGGAGCGAGGCCAACAGCGACGAGAAGGCGTTCAAGTACCTGCCGACGCTCGGCATGGCGCTGGTGCCGTGGCAGGGCACCGAGAACAACGCCTGGATCCAGGGCATGCAGATCGTGGACCTCGTCGGCGACACGCTCGTCAAGCGCGGCCTCGTCCGTCATTCCATGGCGGCCCGCAGGGCCACCGTCCTCGCGGACCGCGTCGTGTCGTTGTCCGGCCAGGAACTCCTGGTCGTGGACGCCACGGATCGTGACCAACCCGTGGTGAAGGCCGACCTCGACCTCTCCTTCCCGGCCGAGCGCGTGCGCGTCGAGGGCGACCGCCTGGATGTCGTCGGCACCGGGGCGGGCAAGGCCCCGCGCCTGTCCCGCGTCCGGGCCTCGGCCCCTGACGTGGCCATGGGGTCGCTGGAGTTGCTGCCGTTTCCCGTCGTGGGCATGGAACGCCTCGGGGCGACGCTGCACTTGCTGCAATTCGAGGCGGACACGTACCGGCAGGAACCCCGCGTGCTCACCAACGTCGTGGTCGGGGGCAAGGGCGACGCCGGTGGGTGGATCACCAACCACATCGTGTCCACCAACTGGGACACCGTCGTGATCCCGGGCCGGCTCCATGTCCTGGAGGTGGGCTTCGACGGGGACCAGCCCAAGCCGCTGGGCACGTCGAGCATCGGGCGGCCCGAGGGCTATGCCGGCGGATCGATGAAGGCCTTCAAGGCAAGCCCGGGGACCGTCGTGTGGGTCGAGTCCTCGGGCGGTGGATTCCTGCCATGGGTACGGCCCGGGCTGGGTGGGATCGGCCTGTGGGATGGACCGGCGATCCTGCCGGGCTGGGGCCGCTGGTGGTGGGGTTGGCGCAACACGTTGGCGCTCGTCACGGAGGATGTTTCGACCCCGGGACGGCCGCGGCTTGCTGCCACCGTCGTGCTGGGCGGCCAGGAGGGCGTCTCCGGGTTTTCCGGCGTTCATGTTGTGGGTGGCAAGGTCCACGTGTCGCACCGGGAATGGATCGTGCGCGAAGAGCAAGGCCCGAAGGACCGCGATGGCAACCCGACGCGTTGGTGGACGACGGAGACGCGGCACGTGTTGGACGTGGTGGATGTGACCCACCCGTCGGAGCCGTTGCTGCGCAAGCCGCTGGGCCTGCCTGCCGAGCTTGCGGGCGTGTCGCACCAAGGGGCGTTGCTCTACACGACGGGCACCACGACGAACTCGTCGGCGGGCACGACGCAGTTGACCGCGTTGGCCTATGACGGCGTCGCCGTTGCACCGGTCGCGGAGACGTCCGTGGGCGACGTGGCCGGGGCCATGGTGCTGGACGGCGGCCGCGTGGCCACGGTCGAGTCCACGGCCAAGGACGGTTCCGCGATCCAACTCGTCGCGTGGGCCTTGGGTGCCGACGGCCGCTGGACGCGGCTGGAAACGATCCCGCTGACGGGCTCGTGGGCCACGTTGCATCGGCTCGGCGGACTGGTCCTTGCCGAAACCGGGTCGGGCATGGCGTTCCTTCGGCCGACGGACGCGGGCTTGGTATCGCTGGGAACAGGGCCGCGCCCGTGCGGGTTCTGGGGCGACTGGGCCTCGGGCGACGCCGGCGCGGACGCCGTGGCGTGGTTGCCGCGGGGCGATTCCGGGCTGGTCCGGTTGGTCCCGATGGCCACGAGCGCGGGACGATGAAGGAACGGACCCAGCAGGGATCGGGGGGTTGCGGGCCGGGTTCCGGCCCTCGTTCGGCCTTCACCGTGGTGGAGTTGCTGACCGTGGTCGCGATCGTCGCCGTGCTGGCGACGCTTCTTGTCTCGGCCACGGCAGGCACCCGGCGGCGGTCCAATGAGGTGGTGTGCCGCAACAACCTGCGGCAGGTCGCCGTGGCCGTGGAACTGTACCAAGACGAGACCATGCGTCGGCCGCGGAGCCTGACACGGCTCGCCACGCGTCCGTCGCTCTTGCCGGGAACCCAGGTGCTCGTCTGCCCTGGGGATCCTGCCGTCCGGAGCAGGACCGGCCCGGACGAACGCGCGTGCTGGGGCAATCGCGTGAATGGATCCCAGGAACCCCACGTGGGGCGCGTCGGGCAACCCGAGGAAGGCTCCTGGGAGGCCGAGGTGCGCGAGGTCTCGGAGCGCGTTGCGTTTTCGTACCTGCATCCGTTGTCCTGGCGACGCGAGGCATGGCAACGCCTCCTTCAAGGGAAGGGCAGCCAGGTTGGGACCGTCGCCTGCCAGTTGCATGGCGTGCGCTCGCCCGCGCCGGGCCATCGGCCCTTCAACGAGTTCGAGGGCCAAACCCTCCGGGCGCAACGCGACGGGGCCGTCATCGGCCGGAAAATCTTCCGGGTCGAGCCCGCCTCCCAGGGTTTTGCCGCCCCGGGCCTTCCCACGCGTGCCTACGCGGCCCCCGTTTCCGGCGCGTTGACCGTTCCCATCAACGACCACGACTACCCGTGGGAGTTCTATGCCGACCATCCCCCCGTCGGCCGATAGGCCTGCCTCGGCCGGGTCGTTGCCGGGGAAGAACACGCTGGACGGCCAAGAGACGGCCGGCCGGCGCGTCGGGATCCCACAACGAACCGGGTCGGCCGGGAAATCCGTCGTGCAGACGACCTTGTGGTGGGCCTGGGCGGAATGGATGGCGCACGGGCGGATGTTGCTGGGGTTTCTCGTGGGATGGCTGGCGGTGGTGTGGTTCCTCCCGTTGATCGCACACCCGCTGTGGGTGCTGGCTCATGGCCTGGTGTACGCCATGGCGGCGGGTCCTGCGCTGGGCGGGGCCGACGTGCTCGGCGGCTGCGAGGAGTTCGCGTTTGCAGGCCCGCTGACGCGTGGACAGCGCTACATGGGCCGACTGTTGCTGGGGTGCGCCAGCGTCGTCGCGTTCTCCGCCATGAGCATCGTCGCCCTCGCGGGCAACTTGTCGGACGTCCTCCTGCGGGTGTTCGTGAGCAGCTTGCCCGCCGCGCTGGAACTGGAGCATTCGTTGACCTTGAACGGCCTCGTGTGGGCCGTGCCCGTGTCCGTCTTTGGGTTCGGGTTCGTGGTCGCGGCGCTCGCCCGGACGCGCGTCCAGGCCTTGCAGGCATGGCTGTGGGGCGTGTTGGCGGCGCTGGCCGTGCTTCGCGGGACGTTCTGGCTGGAGGAACTTCGATTCGGTCGCTTGAACGGATGGCTTGCTGTCCCCGGCCTCTTCGTCACGACCGCCGGCGTCCTCTGGCTGGGCCTGGCCCTGTATCGGCGCAAGGAAGCCGGGACGGCTGTCGGGCCGTTGCGCATGCCGCCGGGATGGTGGACGAGCCTCTTGACCGCCGGGTTGGCGCTCGCGGCAGTCGGTGTCCTCGGGGCTTGGTTCGCGCGCAACTTCACCCGGTTGACGGAATGACGCCCGCGCCCCCTCGCCCTGCGTGCTCGCCATTCGACGCCGCGCAAGCCGGGGGGATCCCGAGGAATCCGGCGGCAACGACGATCTCGACCGGCACGTCTCGGGAGCCCTCGGGGGAAGCTGTGCTCCGCGAGCGATTCGTGCCGCCACTTCCAGCGTGGGGCTCCACGCCGTGGCGGCTCACCCAACGAAGGCGCTCGAAAGCCAGAAAAACCTTGTCAAGGGGCACCGTGAGGTTTTCGATCTTTGGGTCCACCATCGCCACAAAACACATGAAAACCCTCGTGCTCATCCCCTCCTTGATGTTGGCCGCTTCGCTGGCCCATGCCCAAGTGTACCAATTCGCGGCTGCCTTGTTGCCCGCAGCGACGGGTGCCACGGGCTCGGGAACCGTGACGGCGGTCTATAACCAAGGAGCCCAGACCTTGCAGTTGGACATCAACTTCTCGGGGTTGTCCGGGAACACGTCCATGGTCCACATCCACGGGCCAACGGCGACGGCCTACACCGGCAGCGCTGGCGCCATCACCCCCCATCCGTACCTCCCCGCCTTCCCTGCTGGCGTCCAAAGCGGAACGTATTCCCAGCTGCTGGACCTCACCCAGACCAGCAGTTTCGGAAGCGCCTTTGTCAGCAGCAATGGCGGCACGGCGGCGGGTGCCGAGGCGGCCTTGTTTGCTGCCATGATGGATGGCAAGACGTACCTCAACATCCACACCACCACCTTCCCCGGCGGCGAAATCACGGGCTTCCTCACCCCCGTTCCCGAGCCCAGCACCACGGCCGCCGTCGTCGCCGGCCTGCTGGGTTCCTTCGCCTTGGTTCGCCGCTTCCGGTCCGCTAGCACCCGCTAGGCGCGAGGTTCGCCGATCCTTCTCCTGCATCCCCCGCTCGCCAGGTGCGTCGGGGGATTCTTCTTTTTGCGCGAAGGGGGGCCCACGGCCCCAGCGTGTTCTGCCTCGTCCCGGCGAAGGACCATCGGGAATCCCCGCCCGCGCCCTCATGTCCGATGGCGGAAGCCAAGAGGGCGTCGCAAGGCGTCCATGGGTGTGGGATGCTTGCCCCTGCGTCCATGGTGACGGGACGGATGCGAATCGCCGAAGCCCTGGGGTCCATGGAGTCCATCGGGTTTTCCGAGACGCTCCTTGGAATCGTGGCGTGGCGATGGGGGGATGGAACGGGTTGGTTGACAGGGCGGCAGGTTCCACTGTACATACAATGTATTCACAATGAATGGGCGATGCCATGACGACGGGCTTTGAGCCATGGACTTTGACTGGAACAACCCGTCGTTGGATGTCGCCGGATCTTTGACGGTAACGGAGATCGAGGAGTCGTTTGAGGATCCGTTTGCAGTGCGGTTGCTGCCGGATTCCGCCCGTTTTGCGGTGCAGGCGCGGTACTTCAACCTGGGTCGTTCGGCGGCCGGGGTTGGGGTGTTCAGCGTGTACCGCACCAACGGGAAGGTGGCGCGGGTGATCGTGTCGCGTCGGTTCACGGAGCAGGAAGAATACTTCTACCAGCGTCGTTTGAACCATGCGTTGGCAGGGTCCTGAGACAGGGGAAAGCCGCGCGCATGGAGACCGTCACGTCGTGGGAAGATGTCCCGCTCTTTGACGCCGAGGAGACCGAGGCGGCGTACTGGGCGGAGCATCAGGTGGACCTGCGGTTGATGGAGGGGGCCGCGACGGGGGCTTCGGATGGGGCGGAGTCGGTGACGATCACGCTTCGGATGGATCCGCGGATGTTGGCACGGATCAAGCGGCTCGCACGGGTACGGTACCTCAATTATCAGAGCATGATTAAGCAATGGTTGAGCGAGCGGATGGAGAAGGAAATGCGTGACCGCTAGGCCGAAACATGGGCGAAATGCCCGTCCCGCCTGCACGAGATGAAATCGAGCGTATGCCATGACGGAAGGACCGGAAGCCGGGGCTTCACGTTGATCGAGCTGCTGGCCGTGATTGCCATCATGGGCATCCTGGCCGGGTTGCTCGTGGGCTTGGCCCCCCAGGCGACGGCACGGATCCGGGAGAGCCGGACCAAGGCGGAGTTGGCGAAGCTGGTGTTGCTCATTGACGCCTTCAAGGACAAGTACGGCGTGTATCCCCCGGACAATGTCGTGGGCCGGTCGGCCGATGGCATGCCGGTGGTGAACGCGGCGTTGAACCCCCTGTTCTACGAGCTGACGGGCGTTGGGGTGGTGCGGCAGGGAGCGGGGGGATACTTCGTGCCGGTGGCGGACACGGACCGGCCGACGAACCGGCTGGATCCCGACGCGCACGTGCGGGCGTTCTTCAATCGGGATGGCTTTGTGAACGCGGCGCCCACGAACCAGATGCGGCGCCTGTTCCGCGCGGACTTCAAGGACTCCCAACACGCCGAGATTTCCGCGAACCCGGACATCGAGGTGTTGGTGGTGCCGGTGCCATGGCCGGCCAACGACCCGCGCAACCCGCCGCCCATCCCGGCCGCGCCGCGCGTGAACCCATGGCGGTACAACGCCAGCAACCCCATCCACAACCCCGGCAGCTACGACTTGTGGGCCGAGATCGTGGTCAAGGGCCAGAAGCTGGTCATCGGCAACTGGAAGAACTGACGCATGGACGCCCCGGCAACGACCCCGACTTCAAGCCCTCCCCTTTCCCAGATCCCCGTGAAAAACATGAACCCACGAATCCAACGGCGCGGCGGCTTCACGTTGATTGAGCTGCTGGTGGTGATCGCCATCATAGCGATCCTGGCGAGCCTCACCCTTCCGGCCGTCGGGGCCGTCCAAAAGAACGCGCGTCGCAAGCAGGCCCAGGCTCAGATCGCCAACCTCGCCGGGGCCATCGGCCAGTACCAAACCAAGTACAGCCGCCTCCCGGCGTCCGCCCAGACCCGAGCCGCCGTCTCGGACGCCCGCCCGGACTTCATCTACGGCACGGTGCAGGACGGCGTTCAGGTGTTTTCCAGCAAGGGGAAGCAGGACTACGCCCAGGTGCGCAACCTGTCCGGCAACGCCTGGCAAATCTCCAACGCCGAGCTGCTCACGATCCTCCTGCGCGAGTCGCGCACGATCAACGGCCAGCTCATCAACAAGGGCAACGAGCTGAACCCGCAGCAGGAAACCTTCCTCACCGTCCGCTCGGAAACCGGCCGCAAGCCGGACCGCGTGGACGAGGTGGACGGCGTGTACCGCGACCCCTTCGGCTTCCCGTACATCGTCGTCGTGGACCTCGACTATGACGGGCGCGTGCGGAACCCGTTCTTCGGGGCCCCGGGCGAGCGCGAGTTCCTGAACGTGCCGGTGGCGGTGTTCTCGCTGGGCACGGACGGCCAGGTGGACTTCACTAAGCCGGCGTCGGGCCAGACCGCCAAGGGCACGGTCAACGCGGACAACCTCTATAGCTGGAAGTGACGCGACGGCTCCACGCCCCACGCACCACGGCCGAACCCGGCAAGCTCCCATGACATCGACCTCCCACCCATCGAGGACGCGCCCCGTGGCGGCGTTCACGTTGATCGAGCTGCTGGTGGTGCTGGCGATCATTGGCGCGCTTATGGCGGTGTCGGTGCCGGCCTTCAAGGGCTTCGGCCAATCCAACGCCTTCACCGCCGGGCATCGCCAGTTGCTGGACGACCTGCGGTTGGCGCGGCAACTGGCCATCAAGAATCGCTCCACGGTCTTCATGGTGTTCGCGCCCACGAACGCATGGGTGCACCAAGGACCGTTGCTGGGGCTGGGCGGGCAGTTTGGGACGTTCCGCACGGAGGCGTTGACGAGCCTCACCAACGTGATCTTCGGGCAGGGCGCGTCCTATGCCCTGTACACGCAACGGCGCATGGGCGAGCAACCGGGCGTCGAGCGGCCCCGTTACCTCACGGAATGGCGGCACCTGCCGGCCGGCGTGATCTTCCCGCGCGAGATGTACGCGGGCGCGGAGAGCCCGGGCGGCCCGGCGTTGGCCCTTCGCCCGCATCGGCTGGGGCTCGCGCACGTTCCCTTCCCGTTGGTCTTCCCGGGCATCCGCCTGGCGGAGCACTACGACCGCCGGTTCGGCAGCCCCTTCCAGATGTGGGACGACCTCGACTCCGTGCCGTTGCTGCCGTTCATCGCCTTCGACCCAAGCGGGCGGGTGTCGGACCTGACGTATGCCAACCTGCGCGACGCCCTGGGCAACCCGGTGCCGCCGGGGTCGGACGTGGTGTTGGCGGTCGCGCCGGGGTCGGTGTTGCTGCCGCGGTCGCCCAACGGCCAGTTGATGGCGGGCCCGGCCGACGTGGTGGAGGCGCCGCGCTTCGGATACACGAACGGGTTGATCCGGGTTTCCTACCTCACCGGCCGTGCGCGGCAGGTGAAGAACCTTCCCAAGTGAGGCGATGAAGACGCACGCGCGGAAACAAGACGGACGGGGGACGGCGGCGTTCACGCTCACGGAGCTGGCGCTGTGCATCGCGGTCATTGGGCTGGCGTTGACGGCGATCCTGGGCGTCCTGCCCTCCGGCCTCAACGTGCAGAAGGCGAACCGCGAGGACACGTTGGTGGCCCAGGACGCCCAGTTCCTGGCCGAGGCCATCCGGGGCGGAGCCCTCGGCATCCCGGACCTCACGAACCAGGTGGAGTTCATCGTCTGGCGGCGCACGGGCGCGGTGATGGGCGAGGAGTATTACCGCGGCCCGAACTACACGGATCCCCTGCCAGGGACGGTGATCCCGCTGACGGACTCGTGGCAGGTGCTGGCGCTGCTGTCTATGCCCCGATACGAGCGCACGCCGCGGGGCGTGGTGGAGAACTTCGTCCAGGCGCAGTTCCGGTCGTTCGGCGGGCCCTTCACGGAAAAGGCCTATCGGGGCGCGGGCGGCTTGCCGGACCCGGTGCGGCTGGCGACGGCGCTGCGCTACCTCGTCACGGTGGAGAACCTGTCCAACCTCACCACCAACCTTGCCTTGAACACCATGGGGGTGCCCGCCGCGCCCACGCGCCCCCCCATTGTCTTCGCAAGCCAGACCAACCTCGTGCAGTCGAACCTTTTCGCTCGCACCCAATACCAGCTCGAGCGGTCCTTGAACGAGCTGAGCCTGACCTTCCAGTGGCCGGTCTTCCGCGTGGGCAACGACGTTCGCGTGGGCAACAGCCGGAAGACGTTCCGCACGCAGGTCATGGGCGAGCGACAGGTCCTCACCACCAACTTCATGGGCACGCTCCGGCCCGCCTACCGCTACGACGTCGGCCGCACCAACCAGCCCTTCATCCTCTTCTGAGCGACCCATGCGTGCCCATCCCCCCATCCCCCACGCCGCGAACCGGGCCTTCTCGTTGGTCGAGCTGCTCGTCTCGGTGGGGCTCCTGAGCATCGTCATCCTGGCGTTGTACGCGATGTTCGACCAAACCCAGCGCGCGTTGCGGGGCTCGGTGGGCCAGGTGGACGTGCTGGAGGGGGCGCGCTCGGCCATCGACCTCGTCCGGCGGGACTTGGAGCAGGCGCGTCCTGCGGGAGTCCTCGACGGGCCCCATCTCGTGACGCGGGTCTCGGCGGCGCCCTCGTTGGTGCTGAACCAAACATCCTTGTTCCAGGAACGACAGCCCGTGTTGCAGGAGTTCTTCGGGATCCGCTCCGTCGCCGACCGCCAATGGAGCGCCTTTGGCTACTTCATCGCGGACGAGTCCAACCCCACGCTGCGGACGCGGCCGCCCATCGGGACTTTATATCGGTATGAGGACCGCGGCCCGGGCCCGCGCATCCCGGGCGAGGCGATCCTGACCAACTCGGCCATCCGCTTCATCGTGAGGGGCCCGACGGCGCTGGCGACGTTGGAGGAGCACGTGCTGGCGCGCACGGGCGTGGGGGCGGGGATGGGCAGCATCATCCCGTATCGCACCAATGCCTCGCGCGTGCTGGACGGGGTCCTGAACTTCAAGGTGACCGCCTTCGACTCGGTCGGGCGTCCGTTCAACATCTTCTATCCCACCAACCAGCTTCCGGCCCGTCCCGCCAACGGGACGATCCCGCCGATCGGGCTGAGGCACCTGTCCGGCGGGCTTGTGACGGAGGCGTCGTTCACCGGGCCGTACATGCCCGCCTACGTGGAGGTGGAGGTCGATGCCTTGGAGCCGCGCCTGCTCGACCAATACCGCGCGCTCCCGGACAACCCCGCCATCCGCAACCGCTACATCACGAACAACCTCGCCCGGGTGCAAAGCTTCCGGCAACGCATCCCGCTGCGCTCCTTCATCCGATGAACCGATCCCATCAACGCGGCATCGCGCTCGTCATCACCCTGATCATGCTGTCGGTGGTGACCATCACCGCCGTGGCGTTCCTGGCGGTGACGCGCCAGGACCGTGCCTCGGTGGGGGCGGCGGTGGAGCAACTGGACGCGCGCAACGCGGCCGAGGTGGCGTTGCAACGGGCCCAGGCCGAGGTCGTGGCGCGCATCCGCGCGGAGACCAACCGCCAGAACTTCGACCTGATGGTCTCCACCAACTGGACGACCCGCTTCCTCAACGTCGCCCAGCTCGACGCCCTGGCCTCCGGGGCGCTCAACCCGACGGACCCGGCCCTCCTTCCCGCGCTCACGAACGCGACCACGTACCTCCATGCAGACGGCCGCCCGGTGTTCAACCTGAACAACCCCGTGGACCTCCAGCGTTATCGCGCGTCGTTGATGAACCTCTACTACGACCCGCGTGCGCCCGTGTTCGTGCCCGTGGGCCGCAGCCCGCTCCTCGCACCCGAGTTCCGCTTCTACTTGGACCTGAATCGCAACGGCGTGTACGACACGAACGGCCAGCAGCTTGTCGTCAACCAGCGCGGCCAGCCCCTCCCGCTCACCAACGACCTCGTGGGCGACCCCGAGTGGATCGGCATCCGCGAGCTTCCCGGCCTGCCGCACTCGGGCACGAACCGCTTCGTCGCGCGCATGGCCTACGTCGTGTTGCCGGCCGGCAAGACCCTCGACCTCAACTTCAACCACAACGAGGTCAAGTTTCGCCGGCCCGACCCCGCCCAGAGCGGCTTCGCCCGCAACCAAGGCGTGGGCGCATGGGAGGTGAACCTCGCCGCCTACCTGGCGGACCTGAACACCAACATCTGGGCTCCGCGTGCCGGCGCGAACTACATCTACCAGTACAACACCTTCCCCGGCGCCGCCTCCACCGGCATCGCCTTCCGGGACGCCGGCCTGCTCCTCAACGCCCGGCGCGGTTCCTACGTCAACACCACGGCGCCCGCCTACTACGGCAACTCCACTCCCTTCCCCAACGACCGCTACGACGGCTTTGCCAACGGCCCCATCCCGTCCACGCTGGCCGAGTTTCTCCGGCCCCAGGCGCTGACGGATTCCGACGCCGTTGGGATCGCATGGGCCGGGGCGGACAACCACCGGCAATGGACGGACATGACGGCGTTGCTGGACGGATCCCTGGGGCAGGGGCTGGACCAACGGTTGAACGGCCGACGCGACTTCGTGGGAGGGGTGCTGAACAGCACGTATGACCGGAACACGTTCTATCGCTTGCTGGGCAGCCTGGGGACGGACACGGGCGACGCGCGGTTTGAATCGGGGACCAACAAGGCCGGCATCTTCTACCGGCGCGCCAAGCTCAACCTCAACTACGCCAACCAAACCAACCCAAACCTCGACCTCGAGACGAGCGCGGACGTGAACAACTTCCGGGACTGGGCCCCGTTGCAGTGGTTCACCAACGCGGTCCATCGCCTGTTGCTCACGGAGTTCACCAACGGCCTGCCCGACGTGGAGTTGCTGGCGTCGCCGCGCACGTTCCACCTCGGGCATGGGTTGCCGGTGTTTGGCACGAACGTCGTCCGTGGCGTCACCAACATCTATCGATGGGACGCCCGCGTGCATCGCCTCGTCCAGGTGGCCGCCAACCTCTACGACGCCACCCATTACCAGTCCTCCGCGCGCCCGGGGTCGCCTCGCGCGGACATCCCCTCGACCTTCCGCCCCATCTTGTACCGCCAGGTGACCAACGGGCAGACGCTGGTGCGTTTGGCCGGGTTTGCCGAGGTGGTCAACGCGGGCGTGGTTTCGAGGCCGTGGCTGGACCTCGACGACCCGGTGCAGTTGAGGCGCCTGCCGGAGACGCCCATCGCGGCGGACATCCTCGCCCGGGGGCAAGACTTCAACTGCGTGGGCATCCCGTGGGTCGTGGGAGCCAAGAAGGGCCTGCCCAACTTCCAGGAGGCGTTCTGGCAATCACGGCTGCAAGTCACGCGGCGCCTTCGGGTCCTCAAGGCGGCGGCGGAGACCGCCCTCGCCCGCACCAATGCGCGGCCATGGGAGGACGGCCGGTTCCAGACCCAGGTGCAGCACCGGTTTGACGTCGTGAACTCCATGGGCATGGAGGCATGGAACTCGTACCAGACGCTAAGCAATGCCGCCGCCGTGCGCCTCATCGCCACCAACTCGTTCACGTTCTCGCTCGTCGATGAGGTGGGCCGCATCCAGGTGGTGCAAACCAACGGGGTCGCCTCCATTCCCGGCACGGTCATCGCGCCAGGCCAGTGGCGCCCGAACGAGTACCTGGTCCCCCTGAACACGGCGTTCATCTCGAGCTTCATCTACGACCAGGTGCGACGGGCGGTGTTCCCGGTGGGTCTCTCGGACGTTGGGTACGTGGCCGCCGAGGCGCCGTTGCCCCGCCTGACGCTGGCCTATACCAACCGGCTCACCTACGTGCTCGTGGACCAGGCCTCCGGGCGCGTCCTCGACTTCGTCAACCTCAAGAGCGTCCTGTACGAGACCAACGTCCTGCGCCTGCTGGGCGAGGCCTCCTCGGGCGGTGGGGCCGCGCTGTCCATGCAGGACTTCTGGCGCACGAACCGCTACGCGGCCGGCACGACCGTGACCTTGGGCGTGGGCCAACAACTGGATGCCTCCCTGGGTGCCACGGCCAACGGCGGCGCGTTCAACCTGCCCCCCGACCTGTGGCGCAACGCCGTCGGCGGCCAGCCGGGCATCGACCAGATCGAGTTCGAGAAGGACGGCCTGTACTACTTCCTGTACCGCCGTCCCCGGACGCCCGGCACCCGCCTCACCCCGCAGTTGGTGGCGCGCTTCGGAGGTCGTGTCGTCCAGGCGGGGTACACGCCGTCGCCCGCCATCCTCATCACCGACCGCCGCCAGGCGAACGACCCGCTCGTCCATTACACACGCGACGACCTCGCCCCGGGCACGACGATCTTCACCTCGCCCGAGGGCTACGTGGAGGTGCCCCTGGACAATGGCGCGCGCTTCCGCCCCGGGCCCCGGGCCAACATCGGGGCCGAGGCGAGCTACTTCACCAACCACCTCGGCAACCAGCCCAAGGTCGTCAGCGCCCATGCGCCCTGGGGCGTCAACCCCCGGCTCGGCACGGCCGTGGACGTGGGGCCCACGGACGCCAACTCGACGGCGTTCGACGTCGCCTTCAAGGACCCGTTGGTCCGCCGCTCGGACGACTGGGACTTCCCCACGAACAAGTTCCCGGGGATCGGCTGGATGGGCCGCGTGCATCGCGGCACGCCATGGCAAACAATCTACCTGAAGGGCCTCCGCCCCGAGGTGGGCTCGCAATCCGTCAACGACCGTTACCTGGGCCGAAAGAGCTGGATCGCGTGGGCGGGCCACAAGGACACGCGCCCCGAGGGTGACTGGGGCCTGCTCGACCTGTTCACGACGGCCGTGAACGACAACGCGGCCAAGGGCCTGTTGTCGGTGAACCAGACCAACCTCGCGCCCTGGAGCGCGGTGTTCGCCGGCGTGCCCGTCCTGACCAACGACGTGGGAGCCAACGTCGCCCGCCGCTTCGTCGAGCCCGCGTCGCCCCAGATGCAGGTGATCCACCAAGGCATCCAGGAGGCCCGCGCGCAGCAACCCGCAGGGCGCTTCCCCAGCCTCGGCCACGTGCTCGCGTCCGGAACGCTCACCGCGTCCAAGTTCACCAATGCCAACAACCAGGTCGTGCTGCGTTACTCCCCCTTCCTGCGCCCGTTCGACCCCTACACCAACATCGTCCAGGTGCGCGACGAGGTCGTCGAGATGCTGCCCCAGCAGACATTGTCCCTGCTCCGGACCGAGGAGCCTCGCGTGGTCATCTACGCCTACGGCCAAGCCCTCCGGCCCGCCCCCAACTCCATCGTCACCCGCCCCGGCGTCTTCTTCGGGTTGTGCACCAACTACGCCGTGGCCGGCGAGTTTGCCACCCGAACCGTCGTTCGCTTCGACGGCTCCCCCTTGCTCGGACCCCTGCGGCCCGTCGTCGAGGACCACCGCATCTTGACCCCCGAGAACTAGGCGCCGCACACCCCAACGCCCCAAAGCCCAACGCCGTTCCCCGGCCACCCCCTTCCAGCACCGCCAGCTTTCGACCTCCATGCGCTTCCTTCGCCGCATCGCCCCGGTCCTCCTGTTGTTCCTCACCCTTGGCGGGACCGTCCTCTGGATGGCGCGCCCGGGACGCCGCCCGTCCTTGGATGCCACCGCCGCGTCGCGCGTCCCGGAGGCGCATGGGCCATCCTCGGAGAGGCGGGGTTCGGAGGTCGGCAGCCCCGCGGATGCCTCTGCAGCCCCCATGCCCACGGTGGCCGCCATTTGGGTCCCCATCGTGACGTTGCCCAAGGGGGCGCCCTTGCCCCACCACGACCCCAAGTTCCCCCATCGGCTTCGCAACACGCCGGAGGGGATCGGCGCGTTGGCCCGCCGCGACGACGCCATCCTGCTGCGCAACGCCTTGGTGGACACGTCCTCGGGCGAGCCCTTGGCCATCCCCGAGGAACTGCGGTCCGAGGGCCCGGCCGGCACCTACATCGTCCAGGCGGTGGGCAGGGTGGACGCTGCGTTCCGTGAACGTCTCCGGGCCTTGGGCGTGCGCGAGATTTCCTACGTCCCGAACAACGCGTTGCTCGTGCAGGCATCGCCCGAGGCCGCCGCCGCCCTGGCCGCCGCCCCGGAGACGCGCGCCGTGCTGCCCAACGAGCCGTACTTCAAGCTCGAGCCCGCCTTGGTCGGGCGCGTCATGGAGGGCCGACCCGCCCCCGCCCGCCTCATGTTGACGGTGGTGGATGGCGACGCAGCGGTGCGGGCGGCCGAGGCGCTCGGCGCACGCATCGCCGAACGCCAACGCGGCCCCTTTGGCGAACTGGTCACGGCGGACGTCGATCCCGGCTCCATGGCCGCGCTGGCACGACTGCCAGGCGTCACCCTGCTGGAGGAGGTCCACTCCCGCGCGCTGTTGAACGACCGGGCTGGCTTTCTCCTCGGCTCGTCGATCGACTTCACCAACAAGGAGCGCGTCGAGGGCCTCGTGGGTTCCAACGTCCTCGTCAACGTCAACGACTCCGGCATCGATGCCCGCCACCCGGACCTCGCGGGACGCGTCTTCTCCATCGATCCCGTCAACCTGGAGGACCCTGTCGGGCACGGCACGCACGTCGCCGGGACGATTGCGGGCAGCGGGGCGTCGTCGGGTTCCGTGCGCATCGCCCAGGGGGCTGCCACCAACGCCGAGTTCGGGGGGCGCGCCCCGGCCGCGCGCTTGTTCATCATGCCCATCGACCTCGACGTGGGGCCGGTGGCTTCGGACATCTTCCTGCAGGAGACGTACGCGCGGACGAACCTCGCGTTGAATGGCGCCTCCGGCCGCACCAATGCTCCAATCTCCAACAATAGCTGGGGCTACCCCTCCGCCACCGAGTACAACTCCATCGCGGCCCTCTATGACGCCGCCGTGCGCGACGCGTTGCCGGACGTCTCGGGCGACCAGCCCATCCTGTACGTCTTCGCGGCGGGCAACGAGGGCGGGGGCGGCGACAACGGTCTCGGCGGCCGCGCCGACAGCCTCCGCTCGCCCGGGAACGCCAAGAACGTCGTCACCGTCGGCGCCCTCGAGTCGCGTCGCATGCTCACCAACACCGTCGTGTACGACACCAACGGCGTCATGGTGCGCTCCGGCATGACGGTGTTGCCGGACCGCGGCTACAACCCGGACGACCCCTCCTACGAGACCAATGCCGTGTTCGAGGCCGAGGTGGACTCCGACACCCAGGTCGCGTCCTTCTCCAGCCGCGGGAACGTCGGCATCGGGTCCGAGGGCGAGTTCGGGCGGTTCAAGCCCGACGTCGTGGCGCCGGGCTCGTACATCCTCTCGACGCGGTCTGCGCAATGGCGGCTCGAGTACCAGATGGACCCGGCCGACGACCTGTGGCCGGTGACGGAGGAGCTGTTGTCCGAGACGGAGCCCCATTATCGCTATGAGTCGGGCACGTCGATGGCCAGCCCGGCGATCGCGGGCATCCTGGCGCAGATCCAGGAGTACTACGAGGTGCGCCGCAACAACCGCATCCCGGTCGCCGGCTACAAGGCCATCCTTATCAACTCCGCCGAGGTGGACAACGCGGCCTACCAGCCCAAGCCCAACAACACGATCAACTACGCGGGCTGGGGCCGGCCCTCCGTGCAGCGCTCGATCCGCAGCGGGTTCACCGCCGCCAGCAAGACGCTCAACGGATTCCCCGGCGGCGGCGCGTCCACGGGCGGCACCAACGACCAGCTCATCGGCTTCCCCATCGTCGGCCGCACCAACTTCGAGGGGCTCGTCACCGGCGAGTCGCGTTCCTACAAGGTTCGCCTCTCCAACGCCGAGGCCACCAACTCCCCCGTGTGGATCACGCTCGCGTGGACGGATCCCCCCGGCAACCCGGCCTCCGCCGTCAAGCTGGTGAACGACCTCGACCTCGTCGTCACCAACGCCGCCAATGGCGAGTTCTTCCTGGGCAACGTCCTCGTGGCCGGCACCCCCTATTCGCGCGTCCTCACCGCCACCAACGCCGTCAACCCCGACCCCGGCAGCGACCCGTTTGGCAACCCCGTCATCCAGACCAACCAGCCGCCCGCCGTCCCCGACTTCATCAACAACATCGAGCGCATCGTCATCCCGGCGCCCGTGCCCCGGGAGTTCATCGTCACCGTCCATGCACGGCGCGTGAACGTGAACGCCCTCCAGATGCACCCCAACCAAGTGGTGCAGGACGCCGCCCTCGTCATCCGCTCGTCCGCGCCCGAGGACATGGGCATCGTGGGTACCGTGGAGGACGTCACGCTGACCAACAGCACCGCCACCGTTTCCTACACCCGCCCGCCCACGCGCGTCCTCACCAACGGCTATCCCCTGCTTCGGGAGCGCGTCGGGGCCAACTCGCCGCTCGTTGGCACCACCAACGGCTCCACGAACCAGTGGCGCTTCTACGTCTTCACCAACACGCCCGGCAAGGCGAGCTTCGGCGGCACCCTTACCAACGGATCCAACGTCGCCTTCGTCACCTTCTTCCCCCAGAACCTCTCCAGCCCGCGCATCGAGGAGCCCGACATCGACCTGTATGTCTCTCGCGACCCGCGCCTGACCAACCTCGTGCCCGCCGCCATCGCGTCCGCTTGGAAGTCCACCCAGCGCGGCGGCCAGGAGTTCATCGTCTTCACCAACGCGCCCGTGACCGGCGAGGTGTACTACGTGGGCGTGAAGTCCGAGGACCAGAAGGCCGGCACCTATGGCTTCGTGACGGTCTCGTCCACGCGTCCCTTCGGGTCGCTGCGGCCCGACGGCAACCTCGGCTTCTTCGGCATCCCGTTGATCCAGCCCATCCCGGATGGCACCCCGGACAACCCCGGCGTGGGCCTCACCATGGCCATCGGCATCGGGGTCGGCCTCGTCGAGCGCGTGTGGGTGGAGCAAACGCTGAGCCACGGCAACTTCCCGGACCTCATCGGCACGCTCGTGTACAACCGGCGCACCGCCGTGCTGAACAACCACGGCAACCTTCGTACGCGGGGTGGCGACGTGGTCGGATTCCAGTTTGGAACCAACATCACGACCTTCTACGACGACCTGGGCTCCCGCACCTTCCCGGGCTCGGTGCGCACGGATGGGCCGGGAAGCCTTGCGGACTTCATGGGTGAGGCCATGCCCGGCGTGTGGTTCCTGGAAACATCCGACGACGCCCTGGGATACCAAGGCCGCGTGGACAACCTCGAGGTCATCGTGCGGGCCACGCCGACCCCGCAGGGCTATGGCCAGCAGGACGAGGAGTTGATCTGCGGCGAGGTCGTCCAGCCGGAGGAGGGCAACTTTTACCCCGTGGACGTGGGCCGCCGTGCCAGCGAGCTGCGCGTTGTCATCACCAACATCCAGCCCGCCCGGCCCTTGGTGGTCCACATTCGGCGAGACTTCCCCCCGGACCCCGCCGACCCCGACGCATCGGACAAGGTCGTGACATTGCCCCCCACCGGAGGACTGGTGTCCCTGGGCATCCGCGACGAGCCGCCGCTCCAGCCCGGGCGCTACTTCGTGGGGGTCTTCAACGAATCCCTCGCCCCCGTCGAGTACTGCTACAGCATCTCCGTGCGCCAGGACCTCAACGACCAGTTCAGCAAGACCATCCGGTCCGGCCCTGGCGACGTGGGCTCGCTGACGGACGCGGCGCGAACGTTGTCCCAGTTGTTCGTGGGCGACACCCGGCCGGTGGCCGACGTCGAGCTGGGCCTGCGGATCAAGCACGACCGGGCCTCGGACCTCTCCGTGCACCTCGTCAACCCACAGGGCGACCGCATGTTGGTTGTGGAGAACCGTGGCCGAACCGTCTCCAAGGGCTATGGCGGCACCGTGGTGGTCAGCAACTACCAGCACGTGGCCTTGACCGTCGATCCCCTCACCACCTCCGTGGGCCTCTTCGTCAATGGCGTCCGCGTCGCCGCGTCCAACGTCGGCCCCGTCCAGTTGCCCTCCAACCTGCGCCTGAGCCTGGCCAACGACCCCACCCGTCGCTTCACCTCCGCCCGAGCCGCCGCCGCCCTCGATGACGTCGGCTACTGGCGTCGGCCCCTGACCACCAACGAGGTCCAGGACATCTACACGGACGGCAGGGTGGGATTCGGCAAGCTGCCCTCGCGGCAGGCCGACGGGCTCGCGGCCCTGTGGCCGTTCGACAACAACGGCAACGACGTCCTCGGCGTGAACGACACGGCCTTGCTGGGCTTTTCCCAGTTCGTTCCCGGCCAAATCGACACGGGCCTGCGCTTCGTCGGCGTTACCGCCGAGGCCCGCACGCCCGTGTTGCCCATCGACCCCGGGCTCGGGTTCACCCTCGAGGGTTGGGTCCAGGCCTACCCCGACAACCGCGGCATCGTCTTCGGCGCCTGGGGCCCCGAGTCCGGCCTTTCCACGCCCGCGTTGCTGGTGGGCTTCGACCCGCCTTGGGGCAACGGCCCCGGCTCCGTCAGCGCAGTGTTCCTCGATGGCTCCGGCCAGCCCGTCGTGGTGTCCAGCGCGCCATCCCTCGTGAAGGTCAGCGACCTGTCCACCAACGCGAGCTACGCCGTCTTCAGCGACCGCACCAACCTGTCGCAGGGCGTCGTCAAGTTCGCGCAACCGCCGTACCTCGGCACCAACTCCGGCGCCGTCTTGGTCGGCAGCAATTCCTTCGAGGGCATCGCGCCGGGCATCCGAAGGCCGGGCACCATCGTGGACGGCTGGACCGTCCTCACCAATGACGTTGCCGTGGCGTTCCTCGGGGCCGAGGCGCAAGCCGGCGTCCAAGCCCTTGCCTTGGGCAACGGCGCGGCCGCCTTCCGAAGCCAGTCCGCCACGGGCACCCGGTTCCGCGGATCGGTCCAGCTTCGTGCGCACCCCGCTTCCACGAACCCCGTCACCGCCGCCCTCTATATCAACGGCGAGCTCGACCAAACCGTGGAGCTCACCACGAACTGGGTTCGCGCCGACTTCCGCTTCCGCACCTTGTCCAATCGCGTGGACGTGGCCTTGGCTGCCACCACCACGAACCACGTTGCCACCAACGGGGAACCCCAGGGCGTCGTCCTGGACACGTTCGTCCTGGAGCAACTGGGGGCCGAGCTGAGCTATCTCCCCGAGGAAAGCTTCGAGCCCGTCCTCGGCAAGTCTGGCACGGGCCGCTGGACCCTGGAGCTGTCCGATGACCGCGGCCGCGTGCAGGGCGTGCTCGATAGCTGGGAGCTGCGCCTCACGTTCATGCAGACGAACCGGCCGGTCGTGCGGCTGACCAACGGCATTGCCTATTCCGGCACGTTGGCCCCCGGCGAGAGCGCCTACTTCCGGGTGGATGTCCCCCTCGAAGCCCGGGCCGCCACGAACACCGTCTTCTCCGGAGTGTACCTCCCGTTGTTCTACAGCGACTCGGGCATCCCCACCGGCAGCGATCCCGGCGACGTCCTGGCGCCCTCCAACCCGTTCTTGGTCGGCACCAATACCCCGCCCATCCTGCCCCAGGGCCAGCGGTACTACCTCACTGTCGTCAATCCCTACGCGGACCCGCAGCCCTTCGCGCTGCGTGCCGACCTCGACATCGGCCTCGTGGTCCTGGCCAACGGCGTGCCGTTCACGCGCAACGGCACCACGCCCGGCTATCTTGACTACTACGCCTTCGACGTCAGCAGCAACGCCATCGGCGCGGCCTTTGAAATCCCGGCCATGACCGACGACGTGGACCTCTACCTGGCCAAGACGCCGGTGTTGCCCAGGCCGTTCCTGTACTCCTACGCCAGCACCAACCGGGGCACGACCTCGGAGGCCATCGCGATCACCCAGTCGTCCGCGCCCGTCCCATTGGAGCCCGGCCGTTGGTTCCTCTCGGTGGCCACCCGCGGCACCAACTCCGCCAGCTACAACATCATCGCCTCGGAGTTCGTCGCCGACATCGTCCTCCTCACCAACAACGTCGCCGTCACGGCCACCAACAACGCGGCCGGCACGATGCAGTACTTCGCCATCGACGTGCCCGACGACGCCACCACGGCCAACTTCCAGCTCACGGACCTCTCGGGCGACGTCAACCTGTTCGTGAAGAAGGGCCTGCCGCTCGTCAGCACCAACAGCTTCGACTACGCCTCCGCCAACGTCGGGACCAACGTCGAGTCCATCATCGTCACCACCGCGTCCGCGCCCGTGCCCCTGGGCCCCGGCCGCTGGTATCTGGGCGTCCAGGCCATCGACCCGACGCCCTTGGTCTTCACGGTGGCGGTGTCCATCGGCTTCGACCGCCTCGACATCGAGACCCTCTTCGACGACCAACCCGTCGCACGCGCCGTGGATCCCGCCCGGTCGGCGGTGTTCCGCTTCGTCGTCCCAGTCGGTGCTCCCTCGGTGGCCTTCGAGATCTACAACCTCGACGCCGACGTGGACATGGCCGTGGGCCAGGGCTCCGTGCCGGGGCCGGGCATTCGGACGTTCTCGTTCCCCAAGCCGGGCCTTCAGCCGGAACTCGTGCTCCTCACCACGAACGACCTGCAAGACTTGTCCGGCGTTTGGTACGTGTCCGTGGGCAGCCAAGCCACCAACACGGCCCGCTTCACCGTGCGCGCCGCCCTGCCTCGGGAGGGCGTTCCCAGTTCGCTCGCGCCCATCAGCGCCCGCCTCTTCATCGCGCCCGGCCAGGCGCCCGTGGTGGAGATCGATGCCGTGCCGGGCCAGGCGTATGTCGTCCAGGCGGCCTACGTGCTCGAGCAACCCCTGTCCTGGGTGGACGTGGGAACCCCGCAGGTGGCCACCAGCACCACCCTCAGGCTGCCCATCGTCGTGGGCGAAGAGGAGGCCGTGTTCTTCCGCGTGGCACCCGTGACCGGGCCCTGACCGTCACGGCCGGGATGCGGTCGCCGCCGGCGGCGCGGGCGGTGGCTCCATCCGCCGAGCCTCGACCTCGGCGACCCATGCGGCCGCCGTCGCGCGAATGTCCGCGCCCGTGCTCAGCCGCGGCCGCACAAAGCGCGGCGTGAACCACGGGAACCCACCCACCAGGTCGGGAGTCACCAGGATCTGGCCATCACACTCGGTCCCTGACCCAATGCCGAGGGTGACCATCGTGCGGCACTGGCGGGTGATCTCGGCCGCCACCGGGGGCGTGACCAACTCCAGCACGCACGCAAACGCTCCGGCGGCCTCCAAGGCGAGCGCGTCGTCCAGCAACCGCTGGCGCCCTTCCTCGTCCCGGCCCTTGATCCGGTACTTCCCGCCCTCCTCCACCACGTGTTGCGGCAACATTCCGAGGTGACCGCAGAACGGGATTCCCGCGGAAACGATGGCGTGCACCTGCCCGATGATTTCGCGGCCGCCCTCGGCCTTCACGTAGCCGGCGCCGTCGGACGCCAGCAACCGGGCGTTGGCCAAGGCCTGCTCGGGCGTCTCATAGGACTGGTACGGCAGGTCGCAGCCCACCAAGGCGCGGCACTGGGCGCGTGCGACGGCCCGCAGGTGGTGCCGCATGTCCTCCATCGTGACGTGCGTGGTGTCCGGATGCCCCAGCACCACCATGCCCAGGGAATCGCCCACCAAGATCAACGGCACGCCCGCCTCGTCCAGCAGGCGGGCCGTGGGATGGTCGTAGGCGGTCAGGGCCGCCACGGGCGCCCCGCCCTTGCGGGCGCGAATGGACTCGGGCGTCTGACGCGATGGAGACACCGGGATGACGTCGCGGGCTTGCGGCACCGGTTCCTCAGCGATAACGCGGTGCCATCTGGTCGTGGATCCACGCGTAGGTCTTCGCCAGCCCGTCCTTGAGGCGCGTGGAGGGCTCCCAGCCAAACGCCGACTGGATCAGGGTGTTGTCCGAGTTGCGGCCGTTGACGCCCTTGGGTGCGGACAGGTTGTAGGAACGGTGCAGGCGGATGCCGGCGATTTCCTCGACGATGTCCACGAGCTGGTTGATGGAGACGAGCTCGGACGACCCGATGTTGATGGGCTCCACGAAGTCCGAGTGGGTCAGCATCTGGGTGCCGTGGAGGCAGTCGTCGATGTACATGAACGACCGTGTCTGGAGGCCGTCGCCCCAGATCTCGATCTCGTGCTTCCCGGTGAACTGGGCCTGGAGGACCTTGCGGCAAATCGCGGCGGGGGCCTTCTCGCGCCCGCCCTCGAAGGTGCCGAGCGGCCCATACACGTTGTGGTACCGGGCCACGCGCGCCTGCACCCCGAAGTCCTCGCGGAAATGGCGGCACATGCGCTCGGAGAACAGCTTCTCCCAGCCGTAGCCGTCCTCGGGCATCGCCGGGTAGGCATCCGCCTCCTTCAACGCCGTGACGTTGGGGTCGCGTTGCTTGTCCGCGTTGTAAACGCAGGCGCTCGACGCATAGAAGAACCGCTTCACCCCAATGTCCCGCGCGGCCATCAGCAGGTGCGTGTTGATCAAGACGCTGAGCATGCACAGGCCCTTGTTCAGCTCGATGAAGCCCATCCCGCCCATGTCGGCCGCCAGGTTGTACACGACGTCCGCGCCCTGGATCGCCTGGTAGCAGGCCGCCTTGTCCTCCAGGTCCAGCACCACGTTCTCCACCTCGGGGTGGCGCTGGTACCAATCGCCCTGTGGCTTGCAATCCACCGACCGCACCCGGCGATAGCCTTGCTTCAGTAGGTCTGCAACGAGGTGGCCTCCGATGAAGCCACCGCCCCCGCACACCACCACCATGTCCGACGTGTTCCTCGCGCTCATGTGAACCGGCGAAGCGTGCCCCGCCGCGCGGAGGCCGGAAAGATGGAAGTTTTCGGGTCTTCGGGGGGGGCGGTTGATCCGCAGGCCGCGGTGACGGATCGGCTTGGAAACGGCAGTTGGAATCGCTGAACGCCGTGAGCCCTCGCGATGCGGCACGCTTGCCGGTCGCGGTGCGCCGGCTCCTGCCCTTGCCTACTCCGCCGCGTCGGCCTCGAGCGACGCGAGGCGGGAGGCCTCCTCTTCCCAGTCGCGGGTGGCATAGGCCAGGTCCATGACGATGGATCGCAGGCGCTGGTTGATCTCCACGGCGCGGCCCGGGGCGGCGTAGGTGCCGGGTTGCTCGAGTTCGACCGCGAGGGCGGCCTGTTGCTTCTCCAGGTCGGCAATCTTCTTCTCCAGCTCCCCCACCTTGCGTCGGCACGAAGAGAGGTGGCGGCGCGCCTCGGCGGCGAGTTGCCGACGCTCCTTTTGCGAAATTCGGGGTCCGTCGTCCTGGACGATGGGCGCGGCGGGCGCGGGGGCGGGACGCGGCGCCTGGGCGGGACGCGGCGCCGGGGCCGGGGCAGCCTTGGGCACGTTCCCCGCGCGGGCATCCCGCAAGGGAGGCGGGCCGGCCCCGGCCGCCGTCAACGCCGTGCGCGCCGAGCCGGCCTTGGACTTCTCGAGATAATAGTCGTAGTCGCCAGCGTAGGGCGTCAGGCGGCCCGCGTTGACGTGGACGACCTTGCCCGCGACGGACCGGATGAAGTGCACGTCATGGGAGACGAACACGAGCGTGCCCGTGAACTCCGTGAGCGCGGCGACGAGTGCGTCGATGGAGGGGATGTCGAGGTGGGTGGTGGGCTCGTCCATCAACAGGAGGTTCGGCGGGTCGAGCAGCAACTTCACCAAGGCGAGGCGCGACTTCTCGCCGCCGCTGAGCACCTGCACCGGCTTGAAGACGTCGTCGTCGCGGAACAGGAAGCAGCCCAGCAGCGTGCGAACGTAGAGTTCCGTGACGCGCGCGGGGGTATCGAGCGCCTCCTGCAGCACGGTGCGCCCGGCCTGGAGCATCTCGGTGCGGTACTGCGAGTAATACCCGGGCCGCACGCGCAGGCCGAGGTCGCGCTCGCCGGCCTGGGGCGTGACCACGCCGGCCAGGAGCTTGAGCAAGGTGGACTTGCCCGCGCCGTTCGGGCCCACGAGCACGATCCGCTCGCCGCGTTCGGCCTCGAAGTCGAGCCCCTGGTAGATGGGGCGCGGGCCGTATGCGAAGTCCACCCGCTTGAGCGTCACGACCCGTCGGCCGGGCTGCTCCGGCTGCGGAAACGCAAAGTCCACGGTGGCCGACGGCGCGTCGGGCGCGTCGATCTTCTCCATGCGGTCGATCTGCTTGAGCTTCGCCTGCGCGCGGGTGGCGGTGGTGCTCTTGGCGCGGAAGCGGTTGACGAAGTCCATGAGGCGCGAGATCTCGCGCTGCTGGTTCTTGAAGGCGGCGCGTTGCTGCTCCTCCTGGGCCTCGCGTTGGACCAGGAAGTCGTCGTATTGGCCGGCGTAGCGCCACAGGCGTCCGTTGCGCAGCTCGAGGATGCCCGTGACGAGGCGGTTGAGGAACTCGCGGTCGTGCGAGATCACCACGATCCCGCCCGGGTAGTGCCGAAGGTAATCCTGGAACCACAGCAACGTCTCGAGGTCGAGATGGTTGGTGGGCTCGTCCAGCATCAACAGGTCCGGCTCCTGCACCAGCAACCGCGCCAGGTGCGTGCGCATCACCCAGCCGCCCGACAGCTCCCGCACCGGCCGGTCAAAGTCCGTCTCCTTGAACGACAACCCCTTCAGGATGCGCTTCGCCTTCGCCACCAACGACCCGTCCATCGACCCGTGCGCCTCCGTCCCCGTCGCCAGCTCGATCACCGTCTCGTCGCCCGCCGGGGCCGACTCCTGTGGCAGGAACCCCACCGTCGCGCCCCGTTGACGCGTCACCTGGCCGTCGTCCGGCTCCTCCTGGTCCAGCAGGATGCGGAACAACGTGGACTTCCCCGCGCCGTTGGCCCCCACCAACCCGAGGCGGTCGGCGCGGTTGATCGTGAGGCTGACGCCCTCGAAGAGCGTCCTCGGCCCGTAGGACTTGGAGATTTCGGATAAGGTGAACACGCGAACTAGCCGCGAGTCTCCGGATGCCGCGCCCTCGCGCCAAGCCTCGTGTTCGCCCATCGGCCGAACGCTGGGAGCGCGGCCATCCCCGGCCGCACCCCCGCGTTGACGCCGTGCGCCTCCTTTCGCTCTATTGGCCCCGCCAATGAGCTATTGCGCGTCCCCCTGGAACTTCTCCCGGCGCCCCACCCGCGAGGTCGTCGTCGGCGACCCCGCCGCCGGCGGCGTCGTCATCGGCGGCCATCACCCCGTCGTCCGCCAGTCCATGATCACCTGCGACACCATGGATACGCAGGCCTGCATCCGGCAGACGCTCGACCTCGTCGCCGTCGGCTGCCAGATCGTGCGGATCACCGCCCCCACCGTGAAGGACGCCGCCAACCTCCAGCACATCGTCGCCGGCCTCCGCGCCCAAGGCTGCCGCGTCCCCATCGTCGCCGACATCCACTTCAAGCCCGAGGCCGCCATGGAGGCCGTCCAGTGGGTCGAGAAGGTCCGCGTCAACCCGGGCAACTACGCCGACAAGAAGAAGTTCGCCATCAAGGAATACACCGACGCCGACTACGCCGCCGAGCTGGCACGCGTCGAGGAGGCCTTCGCCCCCCTCGTCCAGGAATGCCTCCGCCTCGGGCGCGCCCTTCGCATCGGCACCAACCATGGCTCCCTCTCGGACCGCATCATGAACCGGTACGGCGACACGCCGCTCGGCATGGTGGAGAGCGCCCTCGAGTTCGCGCGCGTCTGCCGTCGCATGGGCTTCCACAACTTCGTGTTCTCCATGAAGTCCTCGAACCCCAAGGTCATGGTCGAGTGCTACCGCCTCCTCGCCGCCCGCCTCGCGGAGCTGGGGCCCGACTGGAACTACCCCCTCCACCTCGGCGTCACCGAGGCCGGCGAGGGCGAGGACGGCCGCATCAAGTCCGCCATCGGCATCGGCGCGCTCCTGGCCGATGGCATCGGCGACACGATCCGCGTGTCCCTCACGGAGGACAGCCCCCGCGAGATCGCCGTGTGCAACGAGCTGCTCGCCCTCATGCCCGCCCTCGTGCATCGGCCCGAAGACACGCCGCTCCCGGAGCAACCCCTGCCGTGGGATCCCTTCACCTTCAAGCGCCGCACCACCGCCGAGTCCGAGCTGCCTTCCGGCCTTCGCGGCGGGGCCGAGCACACCGTCCGCGTCGTCGTCACGCGCCCCACCTTCGACGCCGTCGCGCCCCGCATCTCCCCCAAGGCCGACGTCCGGCCCGAGGCCATCCACGAGGACATGAACCTCCTCGAGATCGACCCGCGCCAACCCATCGCTCCCGACCGGATCCCCTGCGACTCGCAGTGGGTGACGGTGGCGGACGACGTGCCGTTGCCGCCCATCACGGCCTTCCGGCTCTTGGTGGTCCAGTTGCGCAAGGTCGGCCGTGCCAACCCCATCCTGCTCAAGGACACGTTGTCCTCGAACCCGCCCGCCCTCGCGCCGTCCGCCGCCCTCCTCCAGGCCGCCGTCAACCTCGGCGCGTTGCTCGCCGACGGCATCGGCGACGCCGTCCTCGTGCGTGGCGAGCCCGGCCCCGGGCAGTCGCTCCGACTCGCCTACAACATCCTCCAGGCCGCCGGCTGCCGTTCCTTCAAGACCGACTACGTCGCCTGCCCGAGCTGCGGCCGCACGTTGTTCGACCTCCAGTCCGTCACCGCCCGCATCAAGCGGCGCACCGACCACCTCAAGGGCGTCAAGATCGCCATCATGGGCTGCATCGTGAACGGCCCGGGCGAGATGGCCGACGCAGACTTCGGCTACGTCGGCGGGGCGCCCGGGAAGATCAACCTCTACGTCGGCAAGAAGCCCGTGCGCTTCAACATCCCCGAGGGCGAGGCCGTGGACCGGCTCGTGGACCTCATCCGCGATCACGGCAAGTGGGCCGAGCCCGAGCCCGAGCCGGAGCCCGCCCGGTAGCCCGCCCGCTGGTCGTCGTCGCGCTCCCCTGAGATGTCGGGGCTGCGTGGAAACTTGGAGACGGCCATGGGGCTTGATGGAGGCCGCGTCCCGTCATTCGGCGGCACCGATGCCGTGCCGGGGCGTGGGATCTTGCCTGCCCTTGGGGGAGACGACTTGGGCAGAACCATTCCGCGCGACGATCCTGGCGTGGCCGCCCTGGCCCCTCCTTGCAGCACATCGCGCGGATGTTTTGGGGCTTCATGCGCTGGTTGCGACGCCTCGTGCAGGCGTTGCGACGCGTCGTGGGGCCGTGGGGACGTCCCGTCCGCGCGTGGGACTCTCTCCACGTCCTGCAACAACGCTGCCTCCTCGCCCCGGAACCCTCTCCAACCCCCCCGGCTACCAACGAGACCACCGGTCTCGATGGCCCCATCAACCCACGTCATCCTAGAAACGGCCGTTGGGCAGGCCGCGTGCCCTCACGCGGCGATGGCGATGCCGCATGCCCGGTGCGCCGGGTCAGGGGACCCGGCCTACAGCCGCGTCGAGCCCACCACGACCTCACTCGCAGGGTGAGCCCTTGGGTTCCTGCCCGTGAGCCCATCCTCCCGGATGGGAGGGCCCTTTCCTCGTCTTGAAATCCTCTTCGACTGCCGTTTCTAGGGTGAAATGCCACCGGTTCGTTTCGCCTACTCCACGACGACGCGGACGAAGCGTGCGTCGCCGGCGAACGGGACGGTGGCCCGAATGTCCCGTCGGGCCGGACGGGCGGGGATGCGCAGCCCCACCTCCCAGGTGGCGGCGTCGGGCGTCGGCGCGACCTGGAGGATGTAGGAACGTCCGCCCACGGCGACGAAGCTCACCGTCAGTTCCTGCATGCCCGTCGCCTCGTGGAGCAACGACAGCACGCTCGCCGGGTCGCGCGGGTCCGTCCCGGCGGCCCATTCGAGGCGATTGGACGCGCCGTCGCCGTCGAGGTCTGCCCACGCGTCCGACGCCACCGCCGGCGACAACCCGTTGGCCACCTCCCAGTCGTCCGGCAAGCCGTCGCGGTCGGCATCGGCTCGGTTGGCCGCGCCGGGCGTGGGCAACGTGGGGAAGCGCACGACGGCGGGGGCGTCATCGGGGAACCGTCCCTCGCTGACGCCCGGGGCCGACGCGCCGAACGAGAGCCACTGCACGAGCGCGCCGTCCGGGGTGGCGAGGCCGATGGACTCGCCCTTGGCGTCGAGCTTGAACGGCGCATGGCTGGCGGAGACGCCGGCCGTGCCGTCGGCCTGGACGAGGAGGTAGGCGTCGGGTCCCGTGCCGAGGAAGGTGTTGGGGGGCAGTCGATGCTTCGTGGGCTGGGTGAGGTTGTCGGTGAGGTGCCAGCCCGAGAGGTCCACAGGCAACGGGCCGGGGTTGTGCAGCTCGATCCAGTCGTCGCCGGAGGATGGGTTGGCCATCCATTCGTTGATGGAGACGGCGGCGGCGTTGCCGAGGGCGACGGCGTGGTTGGTCGTGCCGGGCGTGGGCTGGGACAGGGTCCATGGGCCGGAGCCATCGGGCACGCGGGCGAGGGCCAGGTTGCGGGGCAGGCCTCCGAAGGACACCGAGTCCAGGAGGGCCCGCGCGCGCGCGGCGGTGTCGAGGAGGTACAGGCGGTCGCCGTCGGCGTTCAGCCCGAAGGCGGCCGCCGGGCCGTTGGTGGCGGGGGATTCGCCGGAGGAGGGCGCGACGAGCTGGACGCGGACGAAGCCATGGCCGCCGACGAGGGTGCCGGTGGGGAAGACGAAGCGGCCGGGCTGACCGGGGTCGTCGGTGAGGGCGAGGCCGCCGATGTCGAGGGCGGTGGGGTTGGGGTTGTGGAGCTCGACCCAGTCCACGAGCGCGCCATTGGGCTCGGGGAAGGCGTCGTTGCGGGCGACAACCTCGTTGAGGACGAGGGGTTGGATGCCGCTGGAGATGTTGGTGGAGGTGAGTTGCTGGAACAGGCGGAGGGCGAAGGTGAGGTCGCTGCTGGAGGCGTTCGCCTGGTGGACCTCGACGGCGAGGACGTTGTCGCCCGGGAGCAGCCACGTGGCGGGGACGTCCGTGGGGCCGTTGAACGTGGCCTTGGAGACGGTGGACGCGGCGTAGTCGGAATAGGCGGGCGAAGTAGGGTTGAGGTTCTGACGATACAGCGGTTGGCCGTTGAGCCAGACGAGCGCGCCGTCGTCGATGAGGGTTTGGATGCGGAGGAGCGCGGCGGGGTTGGTGAGCGCGGGGGTGAAGTGGGTGCGGAAGTAATAGGCCGACTTGCCGAGGGTGAGCGCGGTGTTCTTGGGAAGGGTGAACGAGTCGGAGCCGACGTAGAACAAGGCGTTTCCGGCGGCCCATGCGGCGTCGTTGAAGGACGGGTTCATCCAGCCCGCAGGCGGCGCGCCCGCCTGGTAAAAGCGCCACGCCTGGTTGAACGGCACGACGTCCACGCTCGCGGTCACGACGTTGGTTTGGGAGCCGGACCCGCCGGGGTTGCCGGAGCCGGGCGTGGGCGTGCTCAGGAAGCGGAGGGTGGTGGAGCCGTTCGGCGAGCGACCCTGGGCGACGTCGTCGAACTGGGGCCCGTAGAAGACGGTGTCGATCACGGCGTCCGCCGTGGCGAGCTGCAACACGCCGTGGCCCGCGTCGAGCTTGAAGCCCAGGTGGTCCGGCCCGGCGGCCGCGTCGCCGTCGGCGACCCACGCGAGGTAGCCCCGCGCCTCCACGAAGCCCCGGGCCGCCAACGCGTGGCGGCGCGGCAACCCGATGGGATTGTCCGTCAGGAACAACCCGTCCGTCGGCACGGGGAGGTCGCCCGTGTTGTGGACCTCGACGAAGTCCGCCGAGAACTGCGCGGCGGATGCGGCGAGCCATTCGTTGATCCGGAGGCCCTCGGGAGTCCCCGTGGGGACGGGTTGGTTCGGGCGTCCCAACGTGGGCTCGCACAACGCCCAGGAACCATCCTCCCGGCGTCCCAGCGACCGGTCGGCCAACTGCGGCCCGAACGTCACGCCGTCCAGGACCGCGCCGTTGCGGTCGATCAACCACAGCCCGTCGCCCGCCGCGTCGAGGCCGAAGGGGATGTTCGTGGCGGACGCGGGCAGGTCGCCGTCGGCCGTGAGCACGAGGCGTGCGCCGGCCGCGAGGATGGTCCCGGGCGCGAAGCGAAACGCCGGGGGTTGGTTCGAGCGCGACGCGAACCCGACGCCGCCGAGGTCGCGCGCGGCGGCCGAGTCGTTGAACAGCTCGACCGCGTCGGCGAACGCGCCCGGGCCGGTGGCGATGGAATGGTTGCGGGCGAGGACCTCGTGGATGAGGAGGCGGCCGCCGGTGGCCTCGACGCTCCATGGGGCGGTGCGGGTGACGCGTGCGTCGTCGCCGAGGCGCGGGTCGTCCTGGGCGAGCCCGGCATCGTTGAGGCCCACGACGGCGAGCTGGTGGACGCCTTCTGCAAGTTGGGTCAACACGAGCGGCATGGACGAGGGCGTCCATTCGGACCATGGGCCATCATCGAGGCTCCAACGGTACTGGATGATGCCCGCACCGCCGGGCCATGCGGCGGCGGGGAGGTCGTTGGTGGCAAACGGCCCGACCCGCAACGTCAGGTCGGACGACCGATGAAGGCCCTGGGGCAACCCGTCGATGCGCGCGCCCAGCGGGGCATCGAACCCGGCCAGGCCGGCTCCCGGCGACGACGGGGCCTGCCGGAGCCAGGCCCGCAGGACCTGCGCGGACTCGAAGTCGTCGAAGAACGTCTCGGCGAGCCCGGGCACGTGGACGAAGATGGGCCGTGCGACGCGATTGGATTCGCCGGGGCCGTTCCATGGGGCGGGGAGGAGGTTGCGGCGGAGGGTGACGGTGCTCGATGCGGGGTTGAGGTTGCGCGCGAGGGCCTCGGCGTCGGCGATGAGATTGTCCTCGAGAAGGAGGCCCTTGGCGGCCGTGGTGCCGTCGTCGGCGAGGTTGAACACGGCGGACTCGGAGTCGAGGCCGCCCCCGCGGGTGATGCGGACGACGGTGTTGCGCAGGACGGCGTAGAAGTTGCCCTGCTTGGCGGTGACGGCCTGGTCGCAGTCGTAGAAGAGGTTGCCCACGATGGTGACCTCAGAGGTCTGCCCGGCGTTGCTGCCGCCGGAGACGGCGCTCGCGGAGTCGGGCGACCCATTGCGGTGAACATGGAGGAAGAGGTTGCCCTCGATCCATGCATCGGTGCCGTCGAGGTCGAGCTGGTCGTCGCCGGAGCCGGCGAAGACGTTGTGGAGGACCTGGAGGATGGGTTGGCCGGGTCGGTTGCCGCCGGTGAAGTCGAAGGCGTCGTTGTAGCCCTTGGGCGCGCCCACGAAGCAGTGCCGCAGGATGCCCACGCCGCCCGCCTTGATGCCGTCGGCGCCGTGCAACGGCTCGAACTCGGCCGTCGGATGCGGGAAGTGACAATGGCTGACGACGAAGGAGGAGGCGTCGAGCGAGAGGTACTGCTTGCTGGTGTTGCCGAAGGCGACGTGGTCGAGGACGAGCGTCCCGGCGTTCGAGTGGAAGGCGGGGGAGCCGTTGCCGTCGATCCAGGCATGGACGAGGCGCGTCTCGGGCGAGCCAGGGCCGCCGTTGAGGGTGATGCCGCCCCAGTTGGACGCGTTGGGTTCCTTGATGAAGGCGACGGGCTCCGAGGCCGTGCCCTCGGCGAGGAGACGGCCGCCGTTTTGGATGGTGAGGTTGGCCCCGGCCGCGAGTTGGACCGTGACGCCGGGCTCGACGACGAGCGTGGCCCCGGCGGCGACGGTGACGGAGGCAGTGACATGCCACGGGCTGCCGGCGCGGGTCCAATGCGTGGTGGTGGCGATGGTGCCGCCCGTGGTGGTGCCGGCCGACGCCGTGGAGAGGACGGGGACGACGAGCCGGGCGGTCTCGCGGCCCGACGCGTCGAGGGATTGGACGAGGACGCGGTTGAGGCCGGGCCGAAGCGCCACGGCGGCGTTGGTCCAGGACGCGTCCCATGCGGACCAAGCTGCGGGCGTGCCATTGACGAGGACGGACCGCGTGGTGGCGGCATGGGCGTGGCCATGGAGGGCGATGGCGGCGGCGCTGGTTTGGTAGGTGCCGTTGGCGAACGTGGACGCGGCGTTGGTGGCGGAGAGGGTCACGGGGATCTGCGCGAGGACCCCCGCGAGCCGCGCGGCGGCAAAGTCCTTGAACCTTTGGCGAACGGTGGCGTCCGCGAGGTCGCCCAGGACCTCGTCCACGAGCGGGTTGAACCGCGCGGGCGCGAAGTCGGAGCGGGCGAGGTCGAGCAGCATCGCGTGGTAGGCGGGCGCGAACTCCGGGTGCTGGATGAAGCGGGCGACCTGCGGGTTGGCGGCCATGCGGAAGAGCCCGGCGTTGGGGTCGAAGGACGTGTCACCCAGCCCGAGGATGGTGTCGAGGTCGTAGGGGATGACGATGGCGCGGGGGTCGTTGCGCCCGAAGTAGAGCTGGTAATCGTCGCCCTGGCCGGTGCCGTTGTTGCCGTTGCCGAGGTTGGTCTCGCGGTTGTCCACGAGGGTTTCGAGGGCGAAGTAGCGCAGCCATGCGTCCACGTGGAGCGTGCGGCGGACGGCGTCGGCGAAGGACGCGTCGGGCTCGGTGTCGAGGACGCGGCAGAGGTTCACGAGGTCGGACCACTGGTCCTGGGCGGTGTTGGACTGCTTGAAGTAGTTCTGGCGGTAGGGGGCGGCGTTGGTGCCGAGGTAGGCGAGGTCGGCCCCGTTGCCGGTGAGGCGGATGCCGCGGTAGAGGTTGCCGGAGGCGTCGGCGGGGAAGGCGCGCGCGGCGAACTCGGAGTTGATGACCTCGTTGGCGACGTAGAAGCCGAAGCTGGGCGAGCCCGGGGCGTGGAGGTCGCGGTTGTTGACGCGGAGGTGGACGGCGCGGGAGTCGGCGGCGGCGAGCCCGGCGCGTTGATACAGGGCGCTGCCGAGGAGCTGGGCGGGGGTGTACTGGCTGTTGAGGTTGAGGGCGGACGCCTGCTTCCAGAGGTCGTCGTTGCGCAGGTGCAGGCGGAGGCCCTGGGGAAGCTTGGTCCGCGAGCCATTGCCCCGGTTGCGCACCCCCACGAGGTAGCGGAGCTCGGCCCCGGTCCCATCCACGGAGACAAACGTGGCGTTGAACTGGGCATGGCTGCGCGTCTGGTCGTTGAAGGGCGCGGGCTGCGGGAAGGGCGCGGCCGGGGAGTTGCGGTTGATGGATTCCAACTCGGCGCGGTCGGCGGCCAGCAGCACGAGGCGGTAACGGGGCAGCTCGCCCGGGCGCGGCAGCGCGGCCTGCTGGCCGTCGTCCACCTGGTACAAGGCGTTGAGCGCCTGGCGCGGCACACCGTCGTCGAGCGCCGGCGCCGGCCAGGTGCGTGACTGGCCGGAGGGATCCGTGGCCGCGACGTAGAACTCCACCACCGCGTTGTGGGCCTGGGGCGGGACCGTGCCCCCCACGATCCCGTCGCCCGGCGCGCCGTCCCCGTGCAGGCCGTCGTCGAACATGGGCACCGTGCCGAAGGCGGCGGCCCCATCCACGCGCCAGTGCAAGGTGGCGAGGATGTTGGTGGAAGGCGCCTCGTCCACGACGACGGCGTTCACCACGACGGGCTCGGACGAGCGCGGCACGAGGGGCCGATGCCGGACGTCGGCGAGGATGGGCGGGAGGTTGGTGGTGGCGGTGGAGTTGGCGCGCCCGGGCGTTCCGCCGTCCACCGTGCTGGGGGACCAGTTGCGCCCGTGTCCGTTGGGCAACGCCACCTGGCGCAGCTCCAGCGACCGCCCGCCGCCATCCGCCGCCGATGTCCATGTCCACCCTCGATGCCCGTAGTCCACCACGTCCCGGACGCGTTCCGCCCATTCGCCGTCGTCGGCGTAGCGGACGGAGTCGGCCGCCTTCCCGGCGGCATCGACGAGGCGCAGTTGCTGGCCGGAGTTGGAAAGGATGCCGTCCCAGCCGCCGACGACGTTGGTGACGCCCGGGTGAAGGGCCTGGAAGGAGGGCAGGTCGGCCGCGACGACGAGGAAGCCGCCCGGTGCGAGGACCGTGCCGGGCGGGAAGGTGAAGCGGACGCCCTCGGTGAAGCGCCAGCCGGAAAGGTCGATGGCTTGCGCGCCGGTGTTGGCCAGCTCCACCCATTCCTCCCGATCCAGCTCGGTGGGCGGGTGATAGAACAGCTCGTGGATGCGGACGTCGCCGCCCAGGAGGGAGCGGGCGAGGACCAGGGAGGCGGCGACGGCCCACGGGGTCCCCAAACGGGGGCGGTGGTCTATTGCGGACGCGGGATGCAGGCAAGGCACGCATCGGATGGAAGCATGTTTGCTGCCATGGGCCGAGCGGGGCGGGGAGCGGGGAGCGGGGAGCGGGGAGCGGGGTCACACGGAGTCCCGGCTTCAGCCGGAGCCGCCGTCGCCATGTCAAGCGCGCGTGGAGTCCTCCGGTGCTTCGTGCCTGCGAACGCATCGCCCCTCGCCTCCCGCCCCTCGCCTCCCATCCACCGGCCGTTCCTTGGCAACGGGCGAGGGTTCGGGGCAGGGTTGGCCCATGCCCTCTGTTTCGCGTCGAGCGGTCTTGGCTGGGTTGATGGCGGCCCCGTTGGCACGTGCCGTGGGGTGGACGTCGTCGTCCCCGCTGGCCTCGCAGGCGTTGCCACGCGCCACGCCCGAGAGCCAAGGGGTGTCGTCGGCCGGGATCCTGTCGCTTGTGGAGGCGTTGGACCGCATGGAGCACGTCCATGGGTTGGTGGTGCTGCGGCATGGGGCGGTGATTGCGGAGGGGTGGTGGTCGCCCTACGAGGCCGGGACGCCGCATGAGCTGTATTCGTTGAGCAAGAGCTTCACCGCGACGGCGGTGGGGTTGGCGGTGGCGGAGGGGAAGGTGGCGGTGGACGACCCGGTATTGCGGCACCTGGGGGACCATGCCCCGGAGGAGCCCTCGGCGAACCTGAAGGCGATGCGGGTGCGGGACTTGCTGTGCATGGCCACGGGGCACCAGGCGGAGCCGCCGGTGACGCCGGACGTCATCTCGGCGCGGTCGTTCCTGGCGGCCCCGGTGCCCTTCAAGCCGGGAACGCACTTCCTGTACAACACGCCGGCCACGTTCATGCAGTCGGCCATCGTGCAGAAGGTGACGGGCAAGACGGTGCATGAGTACCTGCGGCCGCGTTTGCTGGGGCCGTTGGGCATCGAGGGCTCGACGTGGGATGCCAACCCGGAGGGCATCAGCCTGGGCGGCTATGGCCTGCGCCTGCGCACGGAAGACGTGGCGCGGTTCGGGCAGATGCTGTTGAGGAAGGGACGGTCGCCCCGGGGCAAGGCGTTGCTGCCGGCCGCATGGGTGGAGGCGGCGAGCGCGCGCCAGGTGTCCAACGGCAGCAACCCAAGCAGCGACTGGGAGCAGGGCTACGGCTACCAGTTTTGGCGATGCCGCCATGGGGCCTACCGGGGCGACGGGGCGTTTGGCCAGTTCTGCATCGTGATGCCGTCGCGGGACATGGTGGTGGCGGTGACGTCGGGCCTGGGGGACATGCAGGCGGTGCTGGACCGGGTGTGGGAGAACGTGTTGCCCGCCGTGGGGGGAGCCTCGCGGCGGAAGGTTCGGCACGCGTTGGAGGACCGGTTGCATGGGCTGGCGCTCAAGACGGTCGCGGGAAGCGGCGCGACGGGTGGCGCCAAGGGTGCGTTGGGCCGGGTGTTTCGGCTGGCCCCAAACGCGGCGGGGTGGGAGTCGGTCCGGTTGGAGGAACGGGCCGGGGGCGGATGGGAGGTGGCGTGGAGGGTGGGCGGCCGCGAGACGCGGATGCCGTGTGGGCATGGGCGGTGGTTGAGGTCGGAAGGGGTCTTGGGGTTGTCGCCTCGGGGCGGCCTGGGGCCGTTGGGGAAGGAGCCGTTGGCAGCGAGCGCGGCGTGGACGACGGAGGACACGCTGTCGGTGACCGTGCACGTGTGCAGCACGCCCTTCCGAGCGAACTTGGCGCTGACATTCCGGGCCGATGGGGTCCAGGTGGAGGCGAGGACGCCGCTGGGGTTTGGCTCGACCCAGCCGGTGACCCTGCGGTCCGCAGCATGACGGGCGGGGCCGGGAACAACGGGGGGAACGGAAGGGACGGGCGGGTGGGTTGGGAAGACGAAATGCGAAGGGCGAAGGATTTGGATGGGCGAACAGGGGGCGTCGGCCACGCGTGGCGGCGTGCATGGGGCATGGTGTGGCTGGCCGGGATGGCGTGGGTTGCCGGCATGGCATGGGGAGGCCCCGTGGGAGGCGGGCGTGGGTTGGTGGATGATTACGTGGTGGAATGGCACGGGATGGAGCAGGGGTTGCCCGGGGGCGGGACGACGTCGATGGCGCAGGATTCGGCGGGATACCTTTGGTTTGCGACGTTCCAAGGCCTGGCGCGCTTTGATGGGTTGGAGTTCAAGACCTACGAGCCGGACAACACGCCTGCGTTGCCCTCGGCCGGGGTGGTGAGCGCGTATCGGGACCGGCAGGGCCGCGTGTGGTTCAGCACGTATGGCGGGATGGCGAGCCTTCATGAGGGCCAGTGGCGGCGACATGGGAAGGAGGACGGATGGACGGCCTCCTATGCGCGCGGGTTTGCGGAGGCTCCCGATGGCACGTTGTACGTGGTGCGATTCGACGGGCAGGTGCTGAGGCGCGGGACGAACGGGCCGTTCATCGAGATGCCCGCCACGCCGGCGCCGGAGCTGGGAGGCATTCCGCATTGTGATCCCGAGGGACGGCTGTGGGTGGCGAAGCCTGCCTTCGTTGGATTCTGGGATGGGGCGCGCTGGGTGGCGGTGTTGGAGGACTTCCTGAAGGGGCACCCGGGGGATGATTCGGCCGCGGGCCCGGCCCGGGACGGGCGGCTTTGGTTCGTGAAGGGTTCCTCGCTGGTCAAGGTGGGCGTGGGCGGCGTGGGCGGCGTGGGCGGCGTGGTGCAGCACGTGCGACTGGACCGGGCGATGGAGAGCCCGTGGGCGCTCCATGAGGACTCCGTTGGAAACGTCTGGGTGCCGAGCTGGCGCCGGGGGTTGTACCATCTGGATTTGTCGGCGTCGGGCGGGGCGGCCGTGGACGGCGGAGGGGAGGCCGTCGTGGCGAGGGTGACTCATCTGGATCGATGGGGAGGGCGGGAGTTTCGGTCCGTGCGATTTGTGTCGGAGGACGACGAGGGGAACGTGTGGGTGGGAACGGCGAGCGACGGGCTGGCGCGGTTGCGGCCGAAGCTGGTGTGGGTTGCGGGGGAGTTGGAGGGGCTGGGGCTGGACAACTTCCGGTCGGCCAGCGTTGACCGGGACGGGAGGCTTTGGGCGACGTCCCATGAGCGCGGGGTGTACTGGTGTGACGTGCCGGGTGCGGGCGCGCCGTTTCAGGGGTTGAACGACCCCATGCTTGCCGTGGGGGAGGCCGTGCTGGCGGATCGGTGGGGACACGTATGGGCGACGGGCATGGGGCCTGGGCAGCCTGTGTTCCGCCTGGACGACGGGGTGGCGCGGGTGGTGTACCGGGACGGAGATGAGCAGGGGAGCCGCGGTGCGTTGTTCGAGGATGAGCAGGGCCGGGTGTGGGTGGCAGGGCAACGGGACTTGCTGTGCCACGACCAGGGGCGTTGGGCGCGGCATGGGGTGCCCGCCGTGTTTGGCTTCGGGCAGGAGAAGGGCGGGCCGATGCGTGTGTGCAGCCCGGCGGGCCTGCTGGAGCTCCGGGACGGCGCATTCGTCCCGGTGAAAGACAAGGACGGCAAGCCGGTGACCGGGGTGGGTTGCATGGCCCCGGCGTCCGACGGCGGGATGTGGCTGGGGATGCAGGGGAGCGGGCTGGGGTGGATCAGTCCCGAAGGGCGGGTGGGAAGGGTGGGGGAAGCCGAGGGGCTGCCGATAAGGTCGCCGACGAGCGTCTTCAAGGATGAGCATGGGTGGTTATGGCTGGGTGGCGCGCGGGGGATTGCGCGGGTTTCGGAGCGTGAGGCGCGGCGGGTGGCGCAGGGCCTGGGGGGGCGCATCCATGCACGGATGTTGGACTCGGGGGAGGGCCTGCCGGTGAACGGGCACGTGGTGTTTGCCCGGCAACCCAAGGTGGCCGCCACGCGCGACGGGAGGGTGTGGTTTCCCACGACGCGCGGGTTGGCATGGGTCTGGCCCAACCGGATCCCCAAGAACCCCCGGGGCCCGAAGTTGGTCCCCACGGTGATGCGGCACGTCGATGCGGACGGCGAGTTGCGCGAGGTTCCATGGAGCGAGGGGGTGGAGATTCGGCTTCCGGCGGGTTCGCGCGCGGTCCGCGTCGCCTTCTCGGCGTTGAACTATGCGGCGCCGGACCAGGTGCTGGTGCGGACTCGGCTGGAGAGGGACGGCCAGTTGCTGGTGGAGCACCATGGGCCGGAGCGGGCGGCGTCCTACGAGTTGCTGCCCCCGGGGCGGTACTCGGTTTACGTGACGGCGGCCAACGAGGACGGCGTGCCCGCCAGCACGGCCATCCGGGCGCGGTTCGTGATCGACCCGTACTTGTGGCAGACGACGTGGTTTCGGCTGGGGCTGGGGCTGGCGGGCGTTGGGCTGGTGTTGGGAGCGGCGGGCTATTGGGTCCGGCATGTGCGGCTGGCGGCCAAGCTGGCCCTTGCGGAGCGCGACCGCGTGGCGGCGTTGGAAAGCGCCGAGAAGGCGGAGGCGCTCCGGCAAAGCGAGGTGCGCCGCGAGAAGGCCGAGGCGGAGGCCGAGTGGCGGCGGCAACGCGAGGCGGTGCTGCGAGACGTGCACGACGGCGTGGGCGGGCTGGTGGCCAACCTTCAGATGACCACGAGCCTTGCCTTGCATGCCCCGGATGCCGCCGGGCAACGCGCCCAGATCCAGCACCTGGACGCCATGGCCCACGAGGCGCTGCTGGAGGTGCGCAGCCTCATGGACGCCCTGGAGGTCCAGGTGGCCGACGTCGAGTGCCTCGCGGGGGAGTTCGAGCGCTATGGAAACCTCGTGCTCGGGCCGCATGGCATTCGGCTGCGTGTGTCCGCCCAGGCGGAAGGCGGCTGTTCCCGGGCATGTGGGCCGCTCTTCCTGGGCCTGTTCCGCATCGTCAAGGAAGCCCTTGCCAACGTGGTCAAGCATGCCGGGGCCACGTCCGTGGAGGTGCGCGTGGTGGCATCCCAAGAGGGTCTGTTGCTCGCCATCCGGGACGACGGGCGCGGACTCCCGGACGGGGGCAGGACGGGGCGGGGGCTGCGCAGCATGCGGCGGCGTGCGGAGGAGCTGGGCGGGAAAATGACGCTCGATTCCGGGGGTGGGCTACGGCTTTACTTCGTCGTGCCGTGGCCCGGCCACGATGCAGCCCGCGCCAACGAGGCGGGGCCTGGAACCGATGTCCTTCCGTCCGTGTCTTCCGCATGAACATCGCCTTGGTTGAGGACCGTGCCTCCTTGCGGCAAACGTTCGCGCGCATGTTGGAGGCCATACCCGGTCATCGGCTTGCCGCTGCCTTCGCATCCGCCGAGGAGGCCAGGGCCGTGATCCGGCCGGCGATGGCCGACCTGCTGGTCGTGGACCTCGACCTGCCGGGCGAGAGCGGCATCGAGTTCATTCGCTGGCTCCAGGAATCGGCGCTGGGAATTCCGGCGGTCGTGTGGACGATCCACGACGGACGCGACGCGGTGTACGCCGCGCTCAAGGCCGGGGCCGTGGGTTACCTGGAGAAGGGGGCCAAGGTCCATGAGTTCCAGACGGCCTTGGAGGGGATTAAAGAGGGGGGCGCGCCCATGAGCGCGCGCATCGCGCGGCGCCTGCTCGTGGACGTCCTAGGCCCCTCCGTGTCGCCCCGGCCCACCGAGGACATTTCCTTCCGGGAACGGGAGGTCCTCCGCGCCGTCGCGGCCGGGCAAACCCACAAGGAAATCGCGGCCGAGCTGGCCATCAGCCCCTTCACGGTCCGTGCGCACATCAAGCACATCTACCGGAAGCTGCATGTCATGGGCCGTGCCCAGGCCTTGCAGAGGGCACGGGAGATCGGGCTCATCGTGGACCGCTGAAAACCCCCCGAGCGTGCTTGCCGCCATCGGGCCGCCTTCACAGGATGCCCCCGATGATTCGCTCGATTCATGACATCCACGTCGAGGACGCCGCCGGTGGGAGGCCTTCGTTCTCGATCGAGTTTTTCCCCCCGAAGACGGAGGAGGGCGAGCGGAAGTTGTTCGCCGAGGTCCTGCCGGCGTTGCGATCGTTGCCGGTGGGTTATTGCTCGGTGACGTATGGCGCGGGCGGCAGCACACGGGACTCCACGCTGCGCATCGTGGAGCGCATCCAAAAGGAGCACGACCTGACGGCCTTGATGCACCTCACCTGCGTGAATGCCACGCGCGAGGAGGTGGCTGGCGTCGTGGACGAGGCCGTGCGGCGGGGCGTGCGCAACATCCTTGCCCTGCGCGGGGACCCACCCGGCGGCACCGGGGAGTTCGTCCCCACGCCCGGCGGCTTCGAGTACTCGTCGCAGCTGGTCGCCTACCTCCGGCAACGGGGCGGCTTCAGCATTGGCACGGCGGGGTTCCCCGAGGGCCACGTCGCCCAGAAGCTCGGCCGCGCGGCGGACTGGGCCTTCTTGGCCGACAAGGTGCGCGCGGGGGCCGACTTCGTGGTGACCCAGTTGTTCTTCGACAACTCGGACTACTACGCCTTCCGAGACCACATGGCGCGCGTGCATGGCGTCACCGTCCCCATCATCCCGGGACTGCTTCCGGTCGTGTCCGGCAAGCAAACCAAGAAGTTCGTGGAGCTGTGCGGCGCGCGGTTGCCGGCGTCCTTCGTGGCCCAGTTGGACCGGTTGGGGGACGACGACGCCGCTGTGACGGAGTTCGGGATCGAGCACTGCACGCGGCAGATCGAGGACTTGCTCAAGAATGGCGCGCCCGGCGTTCACTTCTACACGTTGAACCGCGCCTACTCGACGCGCCGCATCTTGGCCAACCTCGGCCACGCGGGGGCCTGAGCCACACGGATGCGCGCGGTCTGCCCCGGGGCGTGCCGGGTCACCCGCGCACGGGCAAGGCCACCGTGAAGGCCGAGCCCCGACCGGGCTCGGACCACGTGTGGATCACCCCGCCGTGGCCCTCGACGATCCGCCGCACGATGGCCAGCCCGAGACCGTTTCCCTGCGGCTTGGTGGAGCCCAGCAGTGACGTGAACAGCCGAGCCCGTTGATCCGGAGACATCCCTTCCCCGGTGTCGCGGAACCGAACCACGACGGCGACGGGCTGCCGACGGTCGCCGGACCGGACGATGCGCGACGACACCACGAGCCGTCCGCCCCGGGGCATGGCCTCCACGGCGTTGAGGGACAGGTTGAGGAAGGCTTGCTCGAGCTGCGTGGGGTCGCCCGTGATGCGGGGCAACGCCTCGTCCAGCCGCGACACCAGCTCCACCCCGGCGTGCTTCAGCTTGGCCCGGAGCAGGAATCCCAGGTCCCGCAGCAACCCGTTGACGTCCACCTGCGTCCGCACCGGCTCCGAAGGCCGCGCAAAGTCCAGCACCCGGTCCACGATCCGGTTCAGGTGGTCCATCTTCTCCCCCATGATGCGGAAGTCCGTCCCCCGGGGATCCCCCTCCTCGAACTCCAGCCCCAGGCTGTGATGCAGCATCTTCATCACCGTGAGCGGGTTCCGGATCTCGTGGGCCACCTCGGCCGCCAACAGGCCCAGCGCGCCCAGTCGCTCGCTCTGCCGCAGCTCCTCCTCCGACGCCATCAACCGGTCGTAGAGCCGCGCCTTTTCCAGGGCCAGCGCCGACAGCTCCGCGTAGGCGGACAGGGTGCGGACCTCCTCGTCGGGGAACAGGTGCGGCTGCGCGGTGTACACGGTCAGCGCACCCAGGGCGCGACCCTCGAAGAGCAAGGGCACGGCGAGCATCGAGACCAGCCCCTCCTCGCGTGCCACGGCCACGTGCTGGTACCGCCCGCTGGCCTGCACGTCCTCCACCTGGAGCGGCTTGCGCCGACGCACCACGTTGCCCAGCAGGCTCTCCGAGATAGCGAGGCGTGGCTTCTCCCGGTATCGGGCTCCCGCCCCATGGCACGCCCGCAGGTCCAGCCATTCGCCCGTCTCGTCCACCATCATCAACGAGCACACCTTCGCCCCGATCAACGTCCGTGCCTCCTGCGTGATCGCCTGCAACGCGTCGTCCAGGCTCACCGTCGAGTTGATCCGTTGGCTCACCCGCACCAACGACTCCAGCAGCCGCGCCCGTTGCCGCGCCGACTCGTACAACCACGAGTTGCGGATCGCCTGCGCCGCCAGCTCCGCCAACGCCTCCATCAATCCTTGGTCGCCCTCGTCGAACGCGTCCCTGCGGTCCGAGTCCACGTTCAACACGCCGCGCACCTCCTCGCCCACGCGCAACGGGACGGCCATCTCCGACGCCACCCCAGTGCGCACGGCGACGTAGCGCCGGTCCCCCGAGACGTTCCCCACACGGGCAACCCCGCCCGTCCGCACCACCCAGCCCGTGATGCCCTGGCCCAGCCGCAGCCGGACGGCGCGCGCCTCGGCGGGCAACCCCACCTCCGCCTCGATCTCCAACAGCCCCGTCGTGGGGTTCAGCAGGCAAATCGAGCCTGAGTTCGCCCGCATCAAGGACACGGCCTCCCCCAGAATCGCGCGCAACGCCTCCCGCGGCTCCAGCGTGGAGTGGATGACGCGGCTCACGCGCGCCAGCGTCTCCGCCCGTCCGAGCCGACGAAGCAGGTCGTCCGCCGACGTCCCCTGGGCCTCTGCGCTCATCGAATGCGCGACGTCAGCCATGCGCCGGAGGCCGCAAAGGCGGCGTTGGGAATCCATGCGGCCGCCCACCCGGGCAGCTCGCCGCTCTGTCCCATGGCAAACCCGAGCCGTTGCAGCACGAAGTAGATGAAGGCCAGCCCGATGCTCCCCGCCACCCCGTAGAACACGTTGCGGCGCCCGGGCGTCACCCCGAACGGGACGGCAATCAAGACCACCACCAGGCACGTCCACGGCGCCGCCCAGCGCGCGTGCCACTGCGTGTCGAGCGTCGCCGCAAGGTCCGGGGCCAACACTGGGTGAATCCGCCGGTACTCCTCGATCTCCCGCAGCGTCAGCTCCGGACGCCGCAGCGCGCGGCCCCGCCGCAGCCCGTTGACCCGCAGCTCCGAACGGAACAACTCCGGCGTCTCCATCCCGCCCTCCAGCTCCATCCCGGTCGCCGTCGCCAGCAAGGGTTCCCCGTCCTTCGTCCCCCGGAACACATACTCCGTCACGTTGGTGAACACCCAGGCGCCCCCGTTCCAGTTCGCGGCATCCCCCATCACCAACCGCCACGCCCCGGCCGCCGCCTTGCGTTCCATGCGCACGTCCGAAAGCCAGGTCCCGGCCGGGTTCATCGCCGCCGCGCGCCACGCCTCCCCGTCGGGCCCCGTCGCCGTCAGGTTGGTGCGCCACGGCTGCGGCGTCGGCACCGGGATGTTGGTGCGCACGCCCGCGTTCGTCACCCACGTGGGCACGGGCACCCAGACCGTCCATGGCTCGCCCTTCCACGCAAGGTCGCCCGGAACCTTCCCTGGTGGCGGGAAGTCCGACGACGGCCTCGGGGCCTCGGGCGGGCGGGCGTCGCCGTCGAACCGCTGCAGGGACTCGGTCACGCCGGACGCCCGCCATGCGCCATTTGTCCATGCCACGGAACGCGCCATCCATGCTTGGCGCGCCCCCGGCCCAATCCACAGGCGCACCCGTGGCCGCCGCATGTCGCCCGTGACCTCGTTGAAGGCCCCGATGTTCCACACGCGGCGGTCCGTGGCGTTCTCGACGTCGATGCGCTCCCGCCACACGCCCTCGCTCAGCGCCGCCGTGCCGAGCAACAGCCGCTCCTGCCGCACGCGGCATTCCGGGGCCAGCCATTCCGAGGCCCCATGCAACGCGCCCACCATGAGCAATCCCACCCCCAGGTACGGCATGCACAGCCGCCACAGGCCCACCCCGGCGGCACGCATGGCGGTGATCTCGTTGTGGCGCGAGTGCTGGGTCAGCGCGTAGAGCAAGGCCAGCAGGAACCCCACCGGCAACACCGTGGACAACATGTCCGGCGCCTCCAGGCAGTAGTACCACGCCACGTCCCACGCACCCAGTCCCCGTTGCTGCAGGTTCCCCACCTGCGCCAACAGGTCGAACGCCAGCCAAAACACGAGGAAGCCCCCCAGGCAAAAGCCCATCGGCACCATCAACTCGCGCAGCAGGTATCGGTCCAGCAATCGCACCGTGCCCCAATCCTACCCCGATGCCCCCTGCGCATCCATGCGCGACTGCGTCCCCCGCGCGAAATCCACCCGGCGGCCCCCCGCCGCCCATGGCCACGACGGAACCCGGCATAGGGGTCAGATCTGTAAAGTTGACATTTCGATGGGCCACGCAGGTGGATGCCGCCTGCGGGGAAGGGATTGGTGCCGAGGACGCGCCCATTTCGGGCACGGCGCATCGCGCATTGTCGCGACGTGAACGAGGCCGCGTTTGCCGTCAAAATGTCAAAGGTACAGATCTGACCCCTTTGCCCGGGCGCGCCGGGGCGCGGGTTCCCCCCTTCAAACCGGGGGCGATTGCGGGCAGGATGAACGCCGTGCGCATCTTGGTGGTGGAGGACGACGCGAAGATCGCCTCGTTTGTCGGGAAGGGCCTGCGGCAGGGCGGGTTCGCCGTGGACGCGTGCCGGGACGGCGCGGAGGCCCTGCAGCAGGCCTTGGCCGCCCCGTATGACGCGGCGGTCGTGGACGTGATGCTGCCGGGCATGGACGGGTTGGCGCTCGTGCAACGGCTCCGCGCCGCCGGCATTCGCACGCCCGTCCTGTTCCTCAGCGCGAAGGCCAGCGTCCAGGACCGCGTCCGCGGCCTCCACGCGGGCGGCGACGACTACCTCACCAAGCCGTTCGCCTTCTCCGAGCTGATGGCGAGGGTGCAGGCCTTGATCCGAAGGTCGTCGGCCACGACGAGCGAGCCGACGAGGCTGGTGGTGGGGGACCTTTCCATGGACCTCCTCACGCGCGAGGTGCGGCGGGGCGACGAGGTGCTGGAGTTGCAGCCGCGCGAGTTTTCCCTGCTGGAATACCTGATGCGCAACGCGGGCCGGACGGTCTCCAAGACGATGATCCTCGAGCACGTCTGGGACTACAGCTTCGACCCGCAGACGAACGTCGTGGACGTGCTCGTGCACCGCCTGCGGTCGAAGATCGACCCGGACAAGACGCGGCTGCACACGATGCGAGGGGTGGGATATGTCCTTCGTCCAAGCTGAAGCGTCGGAGCGCGGCGGGCGTTGGCTGCGGTCGTTCGCGGTGCGACTGAACGCGTGGTACAGCCTCGTCTTCCTCGCGTCGGTGCTGGTCCTGTTCGTGGGGCTCTATTGGACATTGGCCGGCAGCCTGGAGGAGCGCGAGCACGCCTTCCTGGCCCAGAAGCTGGCGGAATACGGCGACGCCTATCGGTTTGGGGGCGTGCGCGGCCTCCAGGCGGCCGTGGAACGCGACTCCGCCATCCCGGGCCAGACATCCTTGTTCGTCCGGTTGGTGGGGCGAGGCGGGACGGACGTGACATTCGCGCGCGTGCCGCCGGAGTGGGTGGGCTTCCGGGACGTGGAGGTGGCGTTGCCGGGCGGCATGGGGACGGTGGCGGGACGCGAGAAGGTCCTGCGCATTCCCAGGGATGCGCAGCGGGACCTGGCCTTGGCCTCGACGGAGCTGGCGGGCGGGCTGGCGTTGCAGGTGGGACGCGGGACCGACAACCGCCAGGTGCTGCTCCAGCCGTTGCGACGGGCGTTCGTGTTGCTGGGGTCGGCCGCGCTGGTGGCCAGCTTCGTGGGCGGGGCGGTGTTTGCGCACCGGGCGGCGCGGCCGATCCGGCAGGTGGTTCGCACGGCGCGCGACATCGTGGAGACGGGCCGCCTGGAGGCGCGGGTTCCCAAGGCGGGCAACACGGACGACCTCGCCGAGCTGGCGTCGTTGTTCAACACGGTGCTGGACCGGAACCAGGCGTTGATCCGGGCGATGCGGGAGTCCCTCGACAACGCGGCACATGACCTGCGCACGCCCCTGACCCGGCTGCGCGGGACGGCCGAGCTGGCGTTGCAGCCGGGCTCGTCCCCTGAGCAGGCGCGCGAGGCGCTGGCGGATTGCGTGGAGGAGTCCGAGCGCGTCCTGCGGATGCTCAACACCCTCATGGACGTGGCCGAGGCCGAGGCGGGCATGATGCGCCTGGAACGACGCCCGGTGGACCTGCGCGACCTCGCCCGCGAGGCGGCGGAGCTGTACGAGTTCGTGGCCCAGGAAAAGGACGTTCGGCTGGACGCGCGCCTGCCCCGGGAACCCGCCATCGCCTTCGTGGACCCCGTTCGCACGCGGCAGGTCATCGCCAACCTCCTGGACAATGCCATCAAGTACACCGACGCCGGCGGGCACGTCGTGGTGGAGGTGGAGGATGGCGCCTTGCCGGGCCGCGTGGCCGTCCGCGTGCGCGACGACGGCATCGGCATCCCCCCGGAGGAGACGGACCGCATCTGGACGCGCTTGTACCGGGGGGACAAGTCGCGGTCGCGCCGCGGCCTTGGGCTGGGGTTGAGCCTCGTGAAGGCCGTGGTGGAAGCGCATGGCGGGGGCGTGGCCGTCCAAAGCACGCCGGGCCAAGGCTCGACCTTCACCGTGTGGCTCCCGCGAAAGGGGGCTTGAGGCTTCCTGCATCCAACGCCCAAGGTCGCCCCGTGCGTTGCGCGCGACGTTGTCTCCTCCTGGTCCTGGGCGTGATCCATGGATGGGTCGCGACTGCCGAAGTGGGCTGGGATCCGCAGGCCACCGTGGCCGCCGTCTTGGCACAGGATGGCCGGGGGCTGCCCCAGGACTGGGGAACGCATGAGGCATGGAAGGCCCCCGCATGGTACGGCATCCAGCTGCCCGGACTTGCCCCTGCCGCCGCATCCAACGTCGTCGCCAGGGCCCTCGCTGCGTTGCCGCATGTCCGGATCGAACTCCCCTCCGACGCCTTGTTCGGGGCCACGAACGGCCTGTACACGCATCCCACTGAGACAGGCGACGCGTGGGAACGCCGGGCGCGACTCTTCTTTGATGGCGGTCCCGGCGGGTTGGTGTTCGGCGCGGACGCGGGGCTTCGCATCCAAGGCGGATGGAACCGAATGCCGAAGGAGTCGCCGAAGCACTCGTTCCGGGTGGTGTTCCGCGCGCGTTATGGGACGGCGAAGCTCAAGCAACGGGTGTTTGGGCGCGGGTCGGCCTCCATCGACCAGATCGTGCTGCGGTCGGGCAACAACCATTCGTGGCTGCACTGGGACGCCGCCGAGCGGCGCACGGCTGACTACCTGCGGGACCCTTGGATGCGCGCGACGCACGCCGCCATGGGCCATCCCGCCGCTCGCAGCCGTCCCGTGCACCTCTTCCTCAACGGCCTGTACTGGGGGGTGTACGACCTGTGCGAGCGACCCGATGCCCACTTCGCGGCCCAGGCCTGGGGCGGCAAGGAGGACGACTACGACGCGCGCAATGCGGACAAGGTGTTGTCGGGCGATGGCAAGGCCTGGGACGAGCTGATGGCGCGGGTCAACGCGGGCGTCACGAACGAGGAAGATTGCGAGGCCGTGGGGCGGATCCTGGACATCCCGGCGTTCATCGACTTCATGCTTGTGAACCTCTACGGGGCGAACGCGGACTGGGACCGGTCCTCGAACTGGTACGCCGCCCGGCGCCGCAGCCCGGCCGGGCGGTGGCGGTTCATCGTCTGGGATGGCGAACGCACCCTCGAAAGCCCGGGGGACAACCGGCTGGACGCGGACGACGACCAGAGCCCGACCCGGATTTTCCAGCGGTTGCGAGGGTCGGCGCGATTCCGGGAGGCGTTTGGACGCCGGGCGGCGCAGCACCTGGGGCCCGGGGGCGCGTTGGACGCGTTCCAGGCGGGCGAACGGTATCGGGCCTTGGCGGACGTCCTGCGGCCCGCCATGCCGGCGGAGGCGGCGCGTTGGGGGAGCTATCGGCGCGACGTGCACCCGTACAAGGAGGGCCCGTTCGAGGCCTACACGGCGATGGGTCACTGGGAACCGGAGGTGGCGCGGCTGTTGACGGGCTATTTCCCGGCCCGAACGACGTCCTTTGCCGCGCAGTTGCGCACGGCGGGGCTGCTGACGCCGTGAGGGGGGCGGGCCGGCCGGCCTGGCCGAGCGCGCACGTCCGGGTGGAAGGTCATGAGAGCCTTCGTTTGGATCGCTTATGCAGGATCCCCCTGCCTTCGTCCTGCAACTACCCCGAACAACGCCTTGACCCCGTCAAAACCAACTTCCTAGCATCCGCTCCCTTTGCCGAACCGGGCCAAGCCGGCCGGGAAGAGGAACGAGCGTCAACATCCGTCGGGGTCGCACCCGTCAAAAGGCAACAAAACCGTGAACGTTTCCGTCGAACATTTGGGTCCGTGCAAGAAGCTCCTCCGTGTGGAGGTGCCCGTGGAGAAGGTCAACGCCACGTTTGACGACGTTGCGGTGCAATTCCAGAAGGCGGCGCAACTGCCGGGCTTCCGGCCGGGCAAGGTCCCGCGGCACCTGATCCTGAAGTCCTTCGAGCCCAAGATCGTGGAGGAGGCGCGCAAGAAGCTGGTGGAGGAAAGCTTCCGGGCGGCGGCGGCGCAGGAGAAGCTGAGCGTGGTGGTGACGCTCGACGTGGAGGAGCAGCAGTTCGGGCGCAACCAGGCGCTCCAGTTCACGGCCACGGTGGAGGTGGCGCCGGATTTTGCGTTGCCGGGCTACAAGGGCCTGGCGGCCAAGCGCGAGCTGCGCGTGGCAACGGATGCCGACGTGGAGCGCGCCCTCGGGATCCTGCGCGAGCAACAGGCCAAGTTCGAGGACGTGCAACGCCCCATCCAGGAGGGCGACGTCGCCGTTGTGAGCTACGTGGGCACGTGCGACGGCCAGCCGCTGACCGCGCTGGCGCCCACGGCCTTGGGCCTGACGTCGAAGGAGAACTCCTGGGTGCTCGTGCGGCCCGGCTCGTTCATCCCGGGCTTCACCGAGCCCTTGGTCGGCGCCTCCGTGGGCGACCAGCGCACCATCCCGCTCACGTTGCCCGCCGACTTCGTCCACAAGGAGCTGGCCGGCAAGAACGTGGTCTATGAGGTCACCGTCACCGGCGTGAAGCAGAAGGTGTTGCCGGAGGCCGACGAGGCCTTCGCGAAGTCCTTCGGGGCGGACAGCATGGCGGTGCTGCTGCAAGGCATCCGCAATGACCTCCAGCGCGAGCTGGACATGCGCCAAAAGAAGGCCGTGCGCGACCAGCTCCTCAAGACCCTCATGGGCCAGGTCGAGTTCGACCTGCCCGAGAGCATCGTCGCCAGCGAGACGCGGTCCGTCGTGTACAACATCGTCAACGAGAACCAGCAGCGCGGCGTGCCCAAGGAGTTCATCGAGGGGAAGAAGGACGAGATCTACCAGAACGCCGCCGTCAGCGCGCGCGAGCGGGTCAAGGGGGCCTTCATCCTCAATCGCATCGCCGCCGAGGAGAAGTTGTCGGTGTCCGACCGCGAGATCACGCAGCGCGTGCTCTTGCTGGCCCAGCAGAACAACACGACGCCCGAGAAGATGGTGAAGGCCATCCAGGAACGAAACGCGGCCGGCGAGATCCGCCAGGACATCCTGATGGGCAAGGTGCTCGAGTTCCTCGAGATCAACGCCACCATCGAGGACGTCGCCCCGCTTCCCGAGGCTCCTGCGGCCTCCTGAGACGCGCGCACGTCCCCGCGGGGCCCGCTGACCCAGGCTTCCGCTGCATGGCCCGGCACGGCTCGTCCGTTGCCGGGCCATGTGTCTTTTCCATTGCGCCACGGGACGCCGGCGCGATTCACTGATGCACTTCCGCGCATTTACGCCGTGCCCGTGACGGGCCCGGCGGCGCGCGTTTGCAACCATGGGCGTGGCAACACACGGAATGATCGAACTACCGGGGGAATCGGCCGGGGCTGGCAGCAGCCCGGGGCCGTGGCCCGCGCAGGTTCGCCGGGTTGAGACCGTGCCCGTTCAACGACCAACGCAGCTATCAACATGAGCAACGGATCAAGCGAGGGCATCGCCTCGAACGCAAAACGCCTGCTGTGGGCAGGCTTCATGGCCATCTTGGCGGCCGGCATCGGCTTCGGCATCCGCGGCGCCATCTTCGGCGACTGGGTGAAGGCCTTTAACTTTACCGGGCTGGAAATCGGCCTCATCAACGGCGCCGGGTTCACCGGGTTTTGCTTCGGCATCATCATCGGCGGCGTCATCGTGGACAAGGTCGGCTACGGCAAGCTCGTCGCCGCCGCCTTCCTCTTCCACGTCGTCTCCGCCCTCGTGACCTTCGGCGCAAAGGACGGCATGGATACCAAGACCGCCTTCGTGTGGCTGTGGTCTGGCACGTTCCTCTTCGCCGTCGCCAACGGCACCCTCGAGGCCGTGGCCAACCCGCTCGTTGCCACTCTCTTCCCCAAGAACCGCACCCATTACCTCAACATCCTGCATGCGTCCTGGCCTGCGGGCATGGTGATCGGCGGCTTCATCCACAACTCCCTCGCCGACCAAAGCTGGAAGCTCCAGCTCGGCTGCTTCCTCCTGCCCGCCGTCGTGTACGGCATCATGTTCTTCGGCCAGGCCTTCCCGAAGTCCGAGGCCTCCGCCAAGGGCCTCAGCCTCGGCGAGATGCTCCGCGACGTCGGCATCCTCGGCTCTGCCATCGTCGGCCTCTTCATCGGCCTCTTCTTCAAGGATGGCCTCGGGCCTCTCCTCAACGGCCTCACCGGCAACGCCTTCTTCGCCAGCGACAACTGGACCTATGCATCCGTCGCCGTCGGGGCCGTCGCCTTCCTCGGCTTCGCTGGCACCTCCCGTTGGTCCGTCGGCGCGCCCCTCCTCTTCGTCCTCTTCATCGTCCATGCCCTCGTCGGGGCCGTTGAGCTCGGCACCGACGGCTGGATCCAGAACATCGAGGGCGCGATCCTGACCCCTCAGGAGGCCACCTACCTCTTCATCTTCACCTCCGCCCTCATGTTCGTGCTCCGCTTCTGCGGCCACTTCATCGAGCACAAGCTCGGCCTCAAGCCCGTCGGCATCCTCCTCGTCTGCGCCATCTTCGCCTGCGTGGGCCTCAACCTCGTCTCCGCCGTCGAGACCTTCTCCGGCGCGCTCCTTGCCCTCACCGTCTATGCCATCGGCAAGACGTTCTTCTGGCCCACCATGCTGGCCGTCGCCTCCGACCGCTTCCCGCGTTGCGGCGCCGTCGCCATCTCCATCATGGGCGGCCTGGGCATGATGTCGGCCGGGCTGATTGGCTCCCCGGGTCTCGGCTATGCCAAGGATCGGTTCTCCGGCGAGGCCCTCGAAAAGGCCAACCCCGCCGCTTTCGCCGATTACAAGGCCGCCAAGCCCTCCAAGTGGCTCTTCCTCAAGGAATCCTTCTCCATTGACGGCCAGAAGCTCGAGGCCGCCAAGAAGGTTGATGCCAAGACCCGCAACCCCGTCCAGGCCGCCGTCGTCAAGGCCGACGTGGACGGCAACCGCATGACGCTCAAGTGGGATAGCTTCATCCCCGCCACCATGGCCGTCATCTACCTCCTCATCCTCCTCTACTTCAGGGCCATCGGCGGCTACAAGCCGGTGACCGTCGAGGACGGAGCCAAGGCCTAGCAGCCCCGCACAACGCGCCGCCATCCCGCCCCCGTGCGGGCCCGGGGGCCTTTTCCATCCAGCAGGGCGGCCTCACCACCACGGGGCCGCCCTGTTGCGTGTCAGCCCATCGCGGCTTCGGGGGACGGCCCTATATGGCAAATGGGGTCAGATCTGTAATGTTGACATTTCGACGCTCCGGGTTCGTTTCCCGTCGAAATGTCAAATGTCAAGATCTGACCCCTTTGCCCCGAGCCAGGGACTGGAGGGCCTCGATGGTGCCCCGGGCCATCGCGACGTCGGTGTGGCGCTCGTGGACGGCAGAGCGTCCGGCGGCCCCAAGTTCCCGGAGGCGCTCCGGGCGTCGAAGCAGGTCGCGCAAGGCCGCCGCCAGCGCCCCGGGCGTGGGGTCGCCAAACAACGTCCCGCCACCCGTCGCCTGGACGATTTCCGGATAGGGCCCCACCGACGGCTGCAAGACGGGCGTGCCAGCGGCCATGGCCTCGACTTGATAGAGGCCAAAGGCCTCAGGCTGGCGGCCGGGGACCGACAGGACATCGCAGGACGCCAGGAAGGCGACCTTGTCCTCGCGGCTCACGTTGGGATGGAAGGAGGCATCCGGCATGAGCCCGGCGCGCTCCAGCTTCGCGCGTTGCAAGGCCACGAAGGGCTCGTCCGAGGGGCCACAGCCGCCACCCACCTTGAGCCGAACGTGCCCAAGCGCGGGGTCCCGGCGCAGCTCGACGAAGGCATCCACGACGATGTCGAGGCCCTTCTCCGGGCATTGGCGCGCGAAGAAGCCCACGGTGAGCGGGTGGCCCGGGATCCACGGCGCGCGCGGGGGCAAGTCGTCGTACCCGGCCATGTGGATGCCATTGGGCACGACGCGGAGCCGGTCGATGCCCAAGCCCATCCGTGACATCATTCGTTCCCCGAACCACCGCGACGGCGCGATCCAGCCGTCCACCTCGCGGCCGCGCTCCGCCAAGGTGGACCAACTCCGCTCCCGCCATGGCTCCGGCATGGAGTCGAGGAAGGCCTCCTCGCTCTGGAGGAACACCAGGACCGGGCAGCCGATGTCGTGCTGCAATCGTCGTGCAAATCCCGCCAGCAAGGCGTTGGAGAGCAGGATGGCGTCGGGCCGTGGCCGGGCGGCGAGCCACCGGACGAGGTCGTCCAGCTCGCGTTGCTGGCGACCCTCCTCGCCCTGGAGCATGGAGAGGTTGAGTTCGCCGACGTCGGAGGCCCGGGTCTTGGCGGCGCGACCGGAGGCCCACTTGAGGAGGGACGGGTGATCGAACCACCGACGCAGCCACGCCGGGGCCGAGGAATGGCCGGGGACCTTTTGCGACAGGAACACGTTGATGCCGCCAAAGAACGTGGGCGTGTCGCGGACGGTCGAGGCCTCGTCGAGCGTCATGGGCAAGTACAACGGGACCATGAGGGTCTCGTGCCCGTCGCGGCGCAGGGCGGCGACCAGCGCGTTGTCGCGGAAGCAGTTCCCGCAGTACATGCCGCCGGCGCCCGGCGTGATCTGGACCAGGTTCATCCTTGGGCTGCGACCGTGCCCCGGATGGCCCGGTATCTCAAGCATGGGGGGCGGCGGGGCAGGGCGTGTGGGCGCATCGCCGTCCGCCGTCCGGGCGACGGGATCGGCGTCAGCCCGTGGCCTTGGGTTGGTAGGCCACCCCGGGCCGCCCTTCAAAGTGGGCATCCTGCGTCCACAGCGTGGCGCCCACCCGCCTTGCCGACGCATAAATGATGGAGTCGGCCAGCGACAACCCTTCCTCGATACCGAGCGCGGCCGCCTCCATCGCGACCTCCGAGGTCACATCCAAGACGACGCCCCTTTGCATGGCTGCCACCGCCTGGAAGGCGGCGTCCTCACCCCGCTCTCTGAGGACCACCTTGAAGACCTCGTGGATGCAGATCGCGGGGACCACCAGCAACTCGTCGTCCTCGATGGCCTCCGCGAAGAAGCCTGCTGACGGTTCGTCGGCGAAGTAGGCCAGCCCCGCCGAGGAATCCACCACGTTCACAGCCGGTCGACCTACCGAACGACCTTCGTGTCGATGCCCTTGAGGTAGCCGCGCAGGGAGCGGACGTCGCGGATGGGGATGATTTCGATTCGATTTCGAAAGCAGAGCACCCGTGCCTTCTCCCCCGAGCGCAACCCCATGGACTCGCGAATCCGTTGGGGAATCACGACTTGGAACTTGGGGGAAATAGTGACGGTCTCCATGCGTAGGACGGTACTCTGATCGATCAAGCCGGCAACGGTCCCTGCCCCCCCAGCCCCTGCCGCACTGCAAGCGCCGGGGCCCGTCACCATCCCGGGACGCCTCGGCCACATTGCGGGGGGCCGTGCGTGGCATGGACGTTCCGTCGGGGCCCGTTCAGGGTGCGCCGACGATGACGTTCCTCCCGGTCGCACACCGCGAGTTGCTGGCGGCGACGCGTCGTCCGGGGATGCGGCGGGCGCGCGTCTGGACGGCGGTGGTGGCGTCGTTGTTCACGTTGCTGATGCTCGGGTTCGTGGGGTGGACGGGCGCGGGCGGGCAGGGGGGGCGGTTCGTGTTCGGCGCGTTGTCCTGGGGATGCGCGTTGATGGCGCTTTGGACGGGCGCGTTCCTCACCTCGGACACGCTCAGCATGGAACGACGCGACGGGACGCTGGGGTTCTTGTTCCTGACCGAGCTGGACGGGCTCGACGTGGTGACGGGCAAGTTCGCGGCACATGCCCTCAACGCGCTCTACGCGCTGGCAGCGGTGTTCCCGGTCATGGCGATCCCGTGGTTCGTGGGCGGCGTGACGGGCGACGAGTTTTGGAAGACGACGCTGTCGTTGCTGAACGTGTTGTTCGTGGGCACGACGGCGGGGTTGGCGGCGTCGGCGATGAACGTGCGGCAAGGAGCCGCCGCGTGGACGGCCCTGTGGATCACGGCGGTGGTTCACCTCGGGGGGCCGCTGGCGTCGGTAACGTTGGGGCTTGGCCTCGGAGGTGGTTCATGGCTTTGGCCCCGGGCCTTGTCTCCCGGGATGGCGTTCCTCGTGGCCCGCGACGCCTCGCCGCCCACGGATGGCGGCCCGGGCTTTGGCTCCACCCTGTTGGCGTCCCATGCGGTCGGGTGGGTGTTCCTTGCGCTGGCCGCATGGCGTGTGCAGGCCGAGTGGCGGTCGTCGGCCGAGGTGCGGGGACAGGGGACGCCGCGAAGGGCGTTGTCGCGGGCATGGCTGGATCGGGACCCCTTGCGGGCGTGGCTGGACGGCGCTCCCGCCATGCGCCGCGCGGCATGGGCAATATCGGGCATCGCTTCGTTGGCATGGGTTCTCCTGGCGATCGAATCGGTCACGGCGTGGGGCTCGGAGGCGACGACTTGGATTTTGGGGTGCTCGGTGGTGTTGCGCGGCTTGATGGCATGGGAGGCGACGGCCTTCCTGTCGGAGGCGCGCCGGGACGGGTCGCTGGAGTTGTTGCTGTCCACGCCGTTGCGGGATGCGGACCTGCGCCGGGCGGTGTCCGAGCATGTGCGGGCGCGGTTTGGCGGGCCGTTGGTGTTGATGGGGGTGGCCTGGGTGGGGGTGGCGGTGGTGAAGCTGGACCCCTTCTGGGTGATGCTTCATGGCATCGGCATGGTGCTGCAATGGATGGCGATGCCTCAGGTGGGCATGTGGTTCGCGCTGACGGAACGTCGTCCGATGGCGGCCTTCGCGAAGACGTTCGGGCTCGTGACGCTGGCCTCCACGCTCCTCGAGTACGTGTGTTGCATCGGGCTGGCGCTGCCACCCCTCCTGAACGTGTGGGCCTCGAACAAGATGACGTTGTCCGTGCGCGACATCGTCGCCGGCGTGCGCGGCCGATGGGAACGCCGGGACGGGTGGTGGGTGGCCCAGCCGTTGCAGGGGGGCGATGGCAGCGCCCCGCCGTGGCGCGACCCGCGTCCGCCGTCCCTGCCGTACCAGAGGCACGCGTCCCGGGGCGGCCGGGAAGCCTCAGATGGGGGCGAGGGCGCCTGATGCGTCCCGGACCCGTCATCGAGGCGGAGCTGCGGCAATGGTCGCGAAGGCCTTGGTTGACGTGGAGCCGCGTGGCCGCAGCCGGGCCGTTGTTGGCGCTGTTGATGGGGATGGGGACGGCGGGGGGGGCGGGCGTGGGCATCGGCACGGGGAGCTTCGGGACGTCCTACTTCAACGCCTGCGTCACCCTCGCCACGCTCATGGCCATGGTATTCGGGACGCTGGCGACGCTGGACGTCGTGGCGCGCGAGCGACGCGAGGGGACGCTGGACCTGCTGTTCCTGACGCCGTTGGGGTCGCCCGACATCCTGTTGGGGAAGCTGCTGGCGTCGGGGGCGCTCGTGGGACAGGTGCTGGTGGCGATCCTTCCGGTGGCGGCCATTGGGTTCCTCGCGGGCGGGCCGACGTGGGCGGACCTGGCATGGGCTGCGGCGGGAATCGTGAACGTCTTGTTTGTGTCGATGGCGATGGGTTTGGCGGCGTCGGCCCGGGCGCGGCATCCGATGTCGGCGTTGGCGTTGGGGGCTTCAATGGGGTTGGCCGTGCATGTTGGGCTGCCGTGGGTGGCGCATGGGACGTCATGGGTGGGATGGACGCGCGTGGCGCGCGCCGTGTCCTGGCTGGCACCGGTGTACGAGGTCCGGCCCTGGGACGTGGGGGGTGGATGGCGCCCGGCCTCGGATGCGTGGGCGGGCCTGTTGGCAAGCCACGCATTGGGCTGGGCGTTCATCGCGTGGGCGCGGGCCAACCTTGGAAGAAGCGGAAGCGGAGCCCGGCACGGGACGAGCAGCCCGAGTCGGCCACGGGCAGCGCGTGGGAAGGCGACAGGGACGGGCGAGCAACGGGTGGCGGCGGTGGCGGGGGCGACGGGCTGGGTTCGGTGGCTGGGGCCGATGTCGGCCTGGGGCGCGGTGGCGGTGCTGGCCTTGGCGTGGACGATTGGCCAGTGGGCAACGGGCGATGCATGGATTCCTGCCGATGACGCCCTGGTATTGCTGGGGTTCGTGGTGGCCGGGGCGTCGCTGTGGCAGCGGGCGTTGTACGGCTGGGAGGTCACTCGGTTCTTCCATGAGGGGCGGACGTCGGGGCTGCTGGAGCTGTTGATGACCACGCCGGTGGGCGGCGACGACTTCATGGCGCGGTTTTGGCGGGAGGCGATGTCGGGTTGGATGGGGCCGTTGATGGCGATCCATGGCGCGGGGTTCGTGGGAGGCACCGGGCTGGGTATGGCGTCGGACCGGGACCTGGGTTCGGGGTTCTTCCTGGTGCTGATCGTGAACGCGCTGGCGGACGTGTCGCAGTTGTCGGGACTGGTGCATGCGGGGGCGTGGATTGGGCTGACGACGCGTTCTTTGACGGTGGCGCTGGCGCGGGTGCTGGTAGGGGTGGTGGCGGTGCCGACGGCGTTGATCGGGGTGTGTTGCCTGGGGTTGCCGGTGGGCTTGGTGCAGGGGTGGTATTTCCGCCACCGGATGCGGAACCCGGTGAACGACCTTGCGTCGGGCCTTGGGCCGCGTTGGACGCCGTTGGATGGCATCCTGCATCCGGTGGAGAGACGGGGGGACGGGCGGGGATGAGGTCGATGCGGGGCACCGCGCTTGAGGCGGGAGGGTGGGGTGGAGTGGGTGAAGCCGACGCGCACAACGCATTCGATCCTCGCGAGAGCGTGGTGGTTTCGATGGCGAACCCCACGTTGCATGGGGGATGCGGTTTCCGCTCCACGCGGCCGGGGTTGAGGTCGCAAGCTGGCCGCATGGCAAACCAGCGCATCCGCATCCCGTACAACCGGGACATGGGGGAACTTGAGAAGGTGTTGGCGGGGGTGGAGCGGCCGGGGGAGTTTTTCGTGCAGGGGGCGCTGGAGCTGCCGATGCCGCGGGTGGAGGTGGAGGGCGTGGGCACGTTGTCGTTTCCGGTGCCTGGGACGCAGGTGGCCGAGGTGATGGCAAAGGCGGCGCGGGCTCCCTACGGGCGCGGGGAGGCGACGCTGATTGACGAGTCGGTTCGCCGCACGTGGCAGGTGACGGCGGATGGCGTGCGAGTGGGCGGCACGTCGTGGTTGAAGGCGTTCCCGCAAATCCTCGGACGGGTGGTGGCGGGCCTTGGGTGCGAGGGCGTGCCGGTGACGGCCGAGCTGTACAAGCTGCTCGTGTACGAGGCAGGGGGCTTCTTCAAGGCGCACCGTGACACGGAAAAGACGCCGGGAATGTTTGGGACTTTGGTGGTCGTGTTGCCGTCGGAACACGAGGGCGGCGAGCTGGTGATCCGACATGGCGGTCAGGAGGCGGTGGTGGACTTGGCGGCGACGGAGTTCACGGAGGTTCGATTCGCCGCGTTTTATGCCGATTGCGAGCATGAGGTGCGGCCGGTGAGGAAGGGGCATCGCGTGTGCCTGGTGTACAACCTGGTTCATGCGAGGGATGCGGGCGTGGCGCCGGTCGTGCCCGGATACGTCCAGCAGGCGGAACAGGTGGCTGCCATGATTCGGCGCGCCTTCGGGGGTGCCCATCCGCCCCTGAAGCTGGCGTGGCTCCTGGAGCACCAGTACAGCCCGGCCGGGTTGTCGTTTGGGACGTTGAAGGGGGCGGACGCGGCAAGGGGGCAGGTCCTCCGGGACGCCGCGACGCAGGCGGACTGCGCGGTGCACCTGGGGATTGTCCACATCGAGGAAACGGGAGGAGCCATCCCAAACGACGAAGGGTCCCGGTACGGGCGGGGGTCGCGCTGGGGTCGGGAAAGGGAGCTGCACGAGGGTGCGGATGTGCGGGACGACCGCTTCGAGATCATCGAGCCGCAGGAGACGTCCTTGAAGGTGGATGGCTGGGTCAACGCATCCGGGCGGGCGATGGACTTTGGAGAGTTGCCGGTGGGGGAGAGGGAGTTGATTCCGGCCGGGGCGCTGGACCGGGAGCCGCCAGACCGGCAACGGCTGATGGAGGCGACGGGCAACGAGGGCGCGACCTATGAACGCTCGTACCACCGCGCGGCCGTCGTGCTGTGGCCGCGCGGGCGGTTTGTGTCCTTGCTGATGCAGGTGGGCCCATGGTGCGCCGTGCCGCACTTGGAAGAGCGGTTGGATGCGGGCGACGCGGCTGCCGTGGAGGTGGCCCGGCAAGTTGTCGAGGGCTGGGATGAAGGGATGAACCATGTACGATGGGATCGGCCGGACCCCGGGGTGACGCGGGCGCGGATGCTGCGCGTGCTGACACGGCTCGGGGACGCGGCGCTGGTCCGGGCGTTCCTGCCGGTCTTCCTGAATGGGGAGCATGGGACGGACGCCGACGTGGCGGTGCAGGCGATGGAGGTGTTGGGGGCCGCGGATTCGAGGGAGTCGTTGCTGGCGTTTGTACGGGATGCGTTCCCGGAGCGCCCGGCGGCGGTGGTGCGGTTGCTGGGTGGTTTGGCAGGAAGGGAGGCTTTCGTTGGGGACACCGCCGCGCGCGAGGTGTTGGGCGCGGCGGCGGTCGTCTTGGTGGAGGCGATTCCCGGGCTGGCGGAGGGGGCGAGGCGGCACGCTCCAGTGCATGAATGGCTGCGGAGAAAGGAGCCGTTCCTGGAGCCGTCCACGGTGGATGGAGCCCTGGGGTTCCTTGCCGTGGCGGGTGCAACCCCGTCCCGCGTCGAGGCCGCGCGGCGCTTCGTCGGGACGGGCTTGATGGAGCCGGTGACGTTGACGGTGCCGGTGCTGGCGCGGATGGACGGGCGCGCCGCCGGAGCCTGCGCGAGCGACGACGCAGCGCGGTGGCTTTGGAAGGAGGCGGCGGTCGAGTTGCTTGCCCGGAGCGAGTATCCGCCCGTCCCGCCAAAGGATTGGCGGCAGGACGTCCGCCTGGGGTGCACCTGCGAGCAGTGCCTCGTGCTCCAGGCCTTCATTCGGGACCCCAACGAACGCGTTCTCCGGATCAAGGCTGCCCAGCACCGTCGCTCCCATGTGGAGACGGAGGTGACGCGACACCGGCTGGACATGGACTGCACGACCGATGCAACCGGGCGGCCCTTCGCGTTGGTGTGCGTCAAGAACCGCCAGTCCCACGAGGCCGCCGTTCGCGCCCATGCGGCGGACTGCGCCGCGATGGCGACGTTGCTGCGCTTGATGAAGACGATGCCCGAGTCCCTTCGCGCGTTGGCGGCGCGCCTGGCGGAGGCGCAGGCGAGAGGCGGGGCTTGAGGCCTAAGGGCTTTCCACCCGCGTGACCACCCCGTGCACCGTCCCTTGGGCGAGGCGCGTGGCCACTCGTTGGCCGGCCTGCAAGGTGGCCGCGTCCCGCACCACCTCGCCCGTGTCGGCGTTCGTCGTGATGGAATAGCCGCGGTCGAGCACGGACTGCGGCGACAGCAGGCGGAGCCGCTCGGCAAACCCTGCGACGGCGTCGGACTTGCGCCTGCGTCCCTGGGCGGCCGCCAGGGTCAGCCGCCGCCGAAGGTCCTCCAGGCGCAGGCGTTCGCGCATGATGCGTTCCATGGGTCGCGAGCCCGCGAGGCGGCGCGCGGCGGATTCCATCCGCTGGCCCGCGTCCCGCCGTGCGCGCTGCGTGGCCCTTCGCATCGATTCCAGGACGTCGTCCAACCGCTGTCCTTGGGCCTCCAGAAGGCGTCGTGGATGCAGCCGCGCCAGCCGGCGTTCGAGGGCGGTCGCCGCGTCCGAGCGCGCCTCCCATTCCTGCCACGCCAGCCGTGGCATCCGCCCGGCGATGTCCGACACCTGCGCGGCGGCGGCGACGTAGCCGGCCGTCAGCAACTCGGCCGCCGCGCTGGGCGTGGCCGCCCGAAGGTCCGCCACGAAGTCCGAGATGGTGAAGTCGATCTCGTGCCCGATGGCAGACACCACGGGGACGTGGGATGCGGCGATGGCGCGGGCGAGGGCCTCGTCGTTGAACGCCCAGAGGTCCTCCAGGCTGCCGCCGCCACGCGTCACGAGGAGGACATCGACGGCCGCGCCGGTGTTGCGCCAGCGGTTGAGAAGCTCGATGCCGGCCGCGATCTCCCGCGCCGCGCCGGCGCCCTGAACGCGGGCCGAGACCAGCCACAGGTCCATCCCGCAATAACGCCGCCCGATCACGTGCAACACGTCGCGGAGGGCCGCGCCGGCCAGCGAGGTCACGATCCCCACGCCCCGCGGGTAGGCGGGGATGGGGCGCTTTCGGGCGGCATCGAATAACCCTTCCGCCGCCAGCCGCTTCTTCAGCTCCTCAAAGGCCGCCTGCAATGCGCCCACGCCCTCGGCTTCCACGGCCGACACGCGCAGTTGGTACTGGCCGCGCGCCTCGTACACCGTGAGGGCTCCTTCGAGCACCACGCTGGCTCCATCCCGCAACGCCCCGCGACCCGCCGCCGCCTGCCCCCGAAACAGGACGCAGTTCAACGCCGCGCCCGCGTCCTTCAGGACGAAGTACGCATGGCCCGAGGGTTGCAGCCGATGGTTGGAGACCTCGCCCCGCACGCGCACCGACGCGAACCCGCCCTCGACGGCGTCCTTCACCCGCGCCGTCAACTCGGTGACCGTCGCGGCCGGGCGGCCCGTGCGCGACGGCCCGAACAGGTCGCCCCCGAGGTCCCATTGGGATGTCGCCTTGCGTGGCATGGCGATGGCGGGCGCGGATCAGCGGGCGACCTCGTAGGCGAACCCCTTGAGGTATTCCGTCTCCGGCACGGCCGGGAGCACGGGATGGTCCGGCGACTGCCCGAAGGCGGCGACGCGGCGCAGGACCTTGCGGACGTCGAAGGCGGCGGCCTGCACGACGTCCTCGAACAACCGTCCGTCCACGTGGTGCGAGCAACAGAACGTGGCCAGCACGCCGCCGGGCCGCAGGAGCTTCAATGCCCGCAGGTGGATTTCCTTGTAGCCGCGCAGGGCGTCGGGAACGGCGGCCCGGCTGCGCGTGAACGAAGGCGGGTCCAGGATGATGAGGTCGAACCGCGGCACGACCCGCTCGTTCTTGGCCACGAGCGTCTGCGCCTTCAGCCAATCGAACACGTTCCCCGTCTCGAAGCGCGTGCGCTCGGCCAGCCCGTTCGCCGCCGCGTTGGCCGTCGCCGCTGCCACGGCCTCGGCCGACTGGTCGATCCCGAGCACCGAGCGCGCCCCGGCGCGGGCCGCGTGCAGGCTGAACCCGCCAAGGAAGCTGAAGCAGTCGAGCACGTCGGCGTCCTTGGCCCAGCGCGACACGGCGTCGTAGTTCCCCTGTTGGTCGAGGTACAACCCGGTCTTGTGGCCGCCTCCCTCGGGCAGCCGGAACTCCAGGCCGTTCAGCCGCGCCCGGAGCGGCCCGGGATCCTGTCCGGCCAGCAAGCCGGCGCTGTCCGCCAGGCCCTCGAAGCGGCGCGACGCCATGTCGTTGCGCTCCAGGATGGCCCGCGGCGACAACAGCTCCTGCAGCACGGACGCGAGCTGCTTCTTCCGTTGGTCCATGCCCAGCGCCGACGTCTGCAACACCACGACGTCCTCGTACAGGTCCGCGATCACGCCCGACAACTGGTCGCCCTCGGAGTTGACGATGCGGAACGAGGTGGCTGCCGGCATGTACCGGCGCCGCAGCGCCAGCGCCTCCCGGATGCGACCGAGGAAGAAGCCGCGGTCGATCTCCTCGCGCTCGGCGGACAAGACGCGGACCCGGATGCGGGACTCGGCGTTGAACAAGCCGACGCCCAGGAACCGCTGGCGATGGTCCTTGAGCTGCACGACGTCGCCGTTGCCCGGCGGATGCGTCACGCGAAGCACCGATCCCTCGTACACCCATGGGTGTCCCGAGATGATGCGGTCGGCCTCGCCCGGCTTCAGATAGACTGTCGGCAATTGTTCCATGATTGAGTTCTTGCTCGTCACGACAAGGTAGCCCGCGCATGCCCCTTGAGGCACGGCATTTCACGGGCGGTGTCGGACTCCGGGAGGGTCAGCGGGCCTGGGCGAGGAGCTGGCGACGGCGCCACCATTGGTTGGCCTGGTCCAGCAGCACCGCGGCCACCACCACCATGCCGATGATGATCTGCGAGTAGTTCTGGTCGATGCCCACGATGACGATGCCGCTGGTGATCATCTGGATCACCAGGGCTCCCAGCGCGGCCCCGAGGGCCGAGCCGCGCCCGCCGGACAAGGACGCGCCGCCGACGACGGCGGAGGCGATCACGTTGAGCTCGTAGCCTTGGCCGTCGTTGGACGACGCGGCGCCGTAGTAGCCAAGCTGCACGATGGCGGCGATGGCGGCCGCAAGGCCGGAGGCCATGAACACCAGGATCTTCACCCGGCCCGTCCGGATGCCGCTGAAGCGGCTCGCGACCTCGTTGCCGCCGACGGCGTAGATGTGTCGGCCCGGCACGGTTCGCGCCAGGAAGACGGCCGCCACGGCGGTGACCATGACGGTGACGATCAATGGGGTGAGGGTCAGCCCGCCGAATGCTTGCCACCCGACGACGCGGCGGAGGGGCTCGGGGAAGGAGCCGATGCTTTGCCCTTGGGTGGCGACGAAGGCGATGCCGCGATAGATGGCCATGGTGCCCAGGGTGATGATGAACGGATGAACGCCTAGGCCGGTGACCATGGCCCCGTTGAGGGCTCCGCAGGCCAGGCCCACGCCCATGCAGGCCGCCACGGCAACCCACGTGCCCAATGCGTCCATGCCCGCACCCGCGGCGGGGCCGTCCGGCCCGTAGCGCCGCAGCAGCAATGCGGCCAGCACGCTGCACAGGGCGTAGATGGAGCCGATGGAAAGGTCGATCTGGCCGGCGACGATCACGAACGTCATCCCCACCGCCATGATGGCGAAGAAGGAGGTGTCCTTCGCGAGTTGCGCCAGGTTCTGGCCGTTGAAGAACTTGTTGACCTTATCGGTCGCCGGAACGTCCTCGCCCCCCGCGTTGACGGTGCGCGCGCGCTGGCGGGTGCCGTCGGGCAAGGTCTCGAACCGGGGCCGCTCCACCGAGCCGCCCGCGACGGACAGGAGGAAGCCCAGGACGAGCACCACGAGCAGCAGGCCGGCCTCGGCAAGGCTTGCGCGGGACCTGCGACGGACGGCGACGTGGGGTGACGGCATGGGCCTGAGGCTATCGGTTTGCCGTGCCGCGTGTCCAACGACACGGCAGAGGCGGGAAGGGCGGACGGACGGGTGGACGCAGCGGCGGGCATTCCGGGGTTTGCCGTGTGCGGGGTGCTGGGGAAGGGTGCGGTGAATGGAGGCGGTGTTGTTCGACATTGACGGGACGTTGATCCGGACGGGCGGCGCGGGGGTCCGGGCGTTTGCCCGCGCGGCGGCGGACCTGCATGGGCTGCCGGGCGGGACGGCGCACATGGTGTTTCACGGGCGGACGGACACGTCGCTGGTGCGCGAGTACCTGCGGCACCATGGGTTGGAGGAGACGCGGGCGGAGATGGGCCGGTTCCTGGAGGCGTACCTCGGGCTGCTGCGGGGGATGCTCGCCGAGCATGCCGGGGAGACATGCCCGGGGGTCTGGGAGTTCATCGAGGGCTGCCGGGCCCTGGAGCGGCCGCCGTTGATGGGGTTGTTGACGGGGAACGTGCGACGCGGCGCGGAGCTGAAGCTGCGGGCACATGGGATGTGGGAGGTGTTTGAGACGGGCGGCTACGGCGAGGACCACGAGGACCGAGACGGGGTGGCTGCGGCGGCGCTGCGTCGCGTGGTGGAGCATCGCGGGCGGTCCATACGGCCCGAGGACGTGCTGGTGGTGGGCGACACGCCCCGGGACATCCAGTGCGCGCGTGCCATCGGGGCCAAGGTCTTGGCGGTGGCGACGGGCGCCTTTGGAGTGGAAGAACTGGCCGCCCACGGGCCGGACTGGGTGGCGAGGAACTTGGTGGGATTCGCGCCGCAAAGGGTGCGCGCATCGTGAAGCGACGCCGTTGTCGAGGCAGGAATTCGTTGGGCGACAGGCTTTTTGTTTGACCCCGCGACGGGCTTTCCATTAACCACGGCCCACGCTCAGCCGGGTTGCCTTCAAACGCCTGCGGCGCGTGACGTTTCACGTCGCCGCCTTCAAGCGTCGTTTTCGGGGGAAACGGCTGGGAGCGAGCGCGTATGCTTAAGTCGAAGTCATTCCTCAGCATCGATTTCGGGGCGGGCAGCCTGAAGGTGGCCGAGTTCGAGCCCACCGAGGGCGGCGGCGTCCGGTTGCTGCGTTTCGGCGTCAGGGCGCTCGGGTTGGCGGGCGCGCAAGACGCGGCCCGCGAGAACATTATCAAGAAGGCGCTGGCCGAGGTGCTGGCCGAGGGCGGCTTCGGATCGAAGCAGGTGAACCTGTGCCCGCCGGGCTTCCAGATCTTCACCAAGTTCGCCAAGGTGCCGCAGGTGGATTCCGCGAAGGTCTCGCAGATCGTCGAGTACGAGGCCAAGCAGCACTTCCCCTTTCCCGTGGCGGACGCGTCGTGGGATTTCCACCTGGTGGGAACGTCCGGCGGCACGGAGCAGGAGGCCCTTCTCGCCGCCATCAAGTCCGACGCCATTGAGAAGCTGTTCGCCTTGGGCGAGGCCAACGGGCTGAAGATGGACGTCGTGGACGCCCCGATGGCCGCGTTGTGCAACGCGTTTCGGTTCAACTACGGCGACCAAGAGGGTTGCAACCTGCTCATCGACATCGGCGCCAAGAGCAGCAATGTCATCCTTTTGGAGGGTTCGCGGATCTACGCGCGCAATGTCCCCATCGGCTCGAACTCCATCACCCAAGAATTCGCGGCCGAGTCCAAGGTCCCGCCGGCGGAGGCAGAAAAGATCAAGATCGCGGATGGATTCGTGAGCTTGGGCGGGGCGTATGAGGAACCCGACAACCCGCGGATCGCCGCCGTGTCCAAGGTGGCCCGCAACGTGCTCACCCGCCTGCACTTGCAGGTGAATCAGACCGTCCAGTTCTACCGCACCCAGCAGGGCGGTGGCGCCCCGGTGAGGGTGTTTCTTTCCGGTGGCGGCGCCATGCTTCCCTATTCCGCCGAGTTCTTCGCGGAGAAGCTCAACCTGCCGGTCGATGTCTTCAATCCGTTCCGCAACAACTCCATCGAGATCGATCCGTCGGTGGATGTCGCCGGCTTGGAAAAGGTCGCGCAATCCTTCGGCGAGGTCGTGGGCCTCGCCCTGCGCAACGTGGCGCAATGCCCGGTCGAGCTGAACTTGATGCCGCGCTCGGCGCGGGCGCGTCAGGAGTTCAATGGCAAGAAACCGTACCTGCTGGCAGCCGCGTACGCTCTGGTTGCGGGCGTCTTCGCCTACGGTTGGTTCAATGACCGGGTGGAGGCCGCCCGCCGCGCCGGCCTTGAAAAGGTCGCAGAGCAAGTCCAGCCGCTGAGCCAAAAGGCCGATCGCCTCCAGCGCGAGGAGACAGCCCTCAAGCAGGCCCAGGATGAGTCCAGCCAGCTCATCGGCTGGCTCGAGGAGCGAACCTACTGGGCCGATGTCCTCGGCGAATTCCGGCGCATCCTCCTGTCCGCCGAGGAAGCCCAACGTCAGAAACTCAACTCCGCCCCGGGAACCGTGGGTGTTTGGATTGACACGCTGATCACCACGGAGCCCACCCAACCCGCCGCGCAACAGGCGCAGGAGGAAACGGCCTCCACGCCCTCCTTGTACAAGATGGATCCCGCCCTCCTGAAGCGGTACGGCCTCCTCCCTCGCACGGGCGCGGGTGGCGAGGGCGGCGGCGGCGAGGGCGGTGGTGATGCAGACGGCGGCGCAAAGAAGCCCAAGACCTCCAATTCGACCAACGAGATCGCCACGGTCTCCCTCACGTTCCGCGCCGTGAACCTTTCCAGGGTGAAGACGGGCGCCAACAACGAGCTGGTCTTTGAGGTTCAGAACCAGCTCAAGTCCAGCCCCCTCTTTGACGCCGAAGGCACCCGCTTCGACGGCAACCTCAACGAGGAGGAAGCCTCCTTCTCCTTCCCCATCAAGGTGAAGCTCAAGCGCCCCATCAAGCTCCTCTGATATGCCTTGGATCAAGCGCAACGTCCCCTTCGTCGTCGGCCTTGCCGTCGCCATCGTCCTCTTGGGTGCCGGCATCTTCTACATGCTTGGCAAGGTCAGCGCCGCCAATGCCGCGCGCGAGGAGTTGGCCTCGGAAAACACCAAGCTCTCCGAGTTGGTGGATCGCAAGCCGGCCGCCCCCACGGACGACAACATCAAGGCGGCCGTCGCACACCAAACGCAGCTCAAGGATTTCAAGGGATCCCTCCGGCCGCTCTTTAAGGTCACCCCCCTTCCTGAAAACCTCGACGACGCCACCTTCAAGAATCTCCTCGACCGCACCATCGACTCGTTGGAGCGCCTCGCCGATCGAAATGGCGTCAAGCTGCCCAAGCCGGCCGATGGCAAGTTTGCCTTCACCTTCGAGGGCCAAAAGAAGCAACTGGAGTTCACGCCAAAATCCCTTCCGCTGCTGACCGTCCAACTCATTGACATCCAGGACATCTGCCACGTCCTCTTCAATTCAAAGATCCATGCGCTGGAGGGCATCCGCCGCGTGTCTGTTGGCACCAATGACGTCAACCCGCCCTCCAACTACCTCACCAAGAAGCAGTCCACGAATGCCATCACCGGGGCCTCCATCCAGCCCTATGAGGTCATCTTCCATTGCTTCAGCGCGGAACTCGCCTCCGTCCTGGCAGGAATGGTCAACGCAGACCCCGTCCTCGTCGTGAAATCCATCAACGTGGAGCGCGGCTCAACGGACGGATCCTCCTCTGCCAGCACCACGCCCGCCATGGGCATGAATCCTTCCATGGCATCGCGCTATGGAATGCCTCCCGGCATGGCATCCCGCTATGGGATGGGCCCTGCCGCAGCCGCGATGGGACCCAAGCCCGGAGAGGCCCCCTTGGACGACAAGCCCATCCGGGTGACCCTCAACATTGACGTGGTCAAGCTGCCGCCAGAGGTCGTTGCAAAGCCCGGCACGGCAAAGCCGCCCAGGAAGGGCTGACCCATCGTTCATCGCCTCGTACCTCCAACGACTCCACGTTCCGACCCCATCCGAACCCGACCATGGACTTCATCAAGAAACACTACGAGAAGGTCATCCTCAGCGTCGTGTTGCTGGCCGTCGCCGTCGTCGTGTTCCTCCTCACCGTGGAGGTTGGCGCCGTGAAGGACGAACTCGCCGAGCAGTTGATCCAAAAGACCGTCAAGAAAGGCGCATCCATTGCTGCCTTGGATCTTTCCACCCAAAAAATGGTGGTCGTGCGTTCCTCCCAACCCCTCAAGGTTGTCCTCGACGGTCCGCACAACACGTTCAACCCTGGAACCTGGGAGAAGGCCGGTGACACGATGCGGCGCAAGCAGGGCAAAGCGGGCCTCGCAGGCCTCTCCATCCTCCGCATTATTCCCCTAAACCTCGTCATTACCTATCGAGGGCCTGTTGGAGTCGCCGACAATCCCCGGTACCAATTCGCCGTGGCGCGGGAGTTCGAAAAGGCCCCTGCCAAGCGCCAGCCCGTCATCACTTCACTTAACGTCGGCACCAAGAACAACGTCCTGAGCCTGATCGAGGTTCGCGGCCCCAAGGAAGACCCCACCGAGCTCGTCTGTGAACTCGTTGAAACCCGTGAACGCTTCATCCTGTCACGGGCAAAGGATTTCCGTAAACCGGTCGGGTATGCCGCCGACCTAAAGGGCGACGGACGGGACTATCTCGCACGTCGCGTGGAGGACATTCTCCAGCTCGGCGGCACCACCTACAAGATTGTTGCCATCGCAAAAGATGAACTTGTAGTCTCGGCCCCGAATCAAGTGCGCACCCGTTTCCCCGTCCTTGCGTCCCAATAGCGTCTTTCCAGCTGGTTACCGAATCGAGCCGTTTCCTTTCCAAGTCTTTCAGTCTCAAAAGTGAACATCCCCATGACCAACGCGTCCCGTCTCCTAAGCGTCGTCCTCGTGTGCGCCTCCGCCAACGGGTTGTTGAGCCAGTCCCCGACCCAGGTGGCCGAGGAGGTCGCCATCAAGCGCCAGGAAAAGACCATCCTCCTTCGCAAGAGCCTCGAGACCGCCCAGCGACTCGAGAAGGAAAAGGACTTCCCAGGGGCTGCCCGTGTCTATGAGCAGGCGTGGACCCTCGTCGAGGAACTTGGCACCTCCGCCGAGGCCGAGCGCAAGCAGGCCACCGTTGGCTTCTCCGCCCTGTACCTCCGCCTCGCCAATGACTCCATCAAGTCCGGCGAGTTCAAGGAGGCCGACGGCCGACTGAAGCGCGTTCTGGCCGTTGATCCCAACAACTCCCTCGCCAAGCAGCTCAAGCGCGACAACGACAAGCGCCTCGAGGAGATCAAGGGACGCTCCCCGTCGGACGCCGCCCTCGCCACGATCCCCGATCGCCAAAAGGAGCTTCACGACGCGAGCGTCCACGAGCACAACGGCCAGCTCTACTATGAGCTCGGCAAGTTCGACCAAGCCACCGAGGAGCTGCACGCCGCGCTCAAGCTGAACCCCGAAAGCCGGGCTGCCCATCACTACCTCGCCCTCATCGACGAGCGGAAGTACGCGCAGGGCGCACGCCGACGCGAGCTGACGGCAAAGGACCGCATCGTGGATGTTGAGTACGGCTGGGATACCCCCGTATCCAAGCTTCCGGAAGCCAATCCCTTTGCGCGTACCAACACGATCTACACCGGCCGCGGCCGCCAGGTGATATCCCACAAGCTGGACAGAATCCGGCTCAACGAGCTGAAAATCGAGGGCCTTCCCTTGGGCGAGGTGGTCAAGAACCTTGAGGAGCAAGCGCGCCTTCGGGACCCGGAGCGCAAGGGCCTTAATTTCATCATCTCGTCCTCCGTGGACATTCCCCAGCAGCAGCAGCAACTGCCTCAGGTGGATGCCCAGGGCAATCCGATTCCAGCGCCCCCCGTCGAGCCCGTCGATGTTTCCCAAATCAACATCCGACTGATGCCCGGCCTGCGGGACGTCCGCCTCGCGGATGCGCTGGACGCCATTACCAAGGTCGCTGACAAGCCCATTAAGTATTCCATCGAGGACTACGCGATCGTCTTCACGCAGAGGACTCCGCAGGCGGACCTCCTCTTCACGCGTCGCTTCCGCGTCAATCCGAACACCTTCTACCAAGGCTTGGAGTCCGTCATTGGCCTCCCTCTGCCCATTGACGGCGGATCCGGCGGAGCCGGTGGCGGTGGTGGCGGTGGCGGTGGCATGGGCGGCGGCGGCATGGGTGGAGGCGGCATGGGCGGCGGCATGATGGGCGGCGGCCTGTTCACCATCCCCTACGTCGAGGTCACCATGGGCGGCGGCATGGGCGGCGGCATGGGCGGCGGCATGGGCGGCGGCATGGGCGGTGGCATGGGCGGCGGCATGGGTGGCGGCATGATGGGCGGCGGCATGGGCGGCGGCATGATGGGCGGCGGCATGGGCGGCGGCATGGGTGGAAGCATCGGCTTCGGACCCGGCATCGGTGGCGTCACTCGATTCCAGCAGATGGTCAGCATCCAAGACATCGTCCGGCAGTTCTTCATTGCCTGCGGCGTTCAGTTCCCCATGAGCCCCCTGATGATGATGGGTGGCATGGGTGGCATGGGCGGCGGCATGATGGGCGGTGGCATGATGGGCGGGATGGGCGGCATGGGCATGGGCGGCATGGGTGGCATGGGCATGGGTGGCATGGGTGGCGGCATGACCGGCGCCAATGGCCAACCCCTCCAGACGCAGGACTCCAAGGCCCTGTTTTTCAACGACCGCACTGGCATCCTTTTCGTACGGGCCACCCTGACCGACTTGGACATCATCGAGCAGGCCATTCAGGTCCTCAACGTGGCACCTCCCCAGGTTCAGATTGAATCGAAGTTCTCCGAGATCACCCAAAGCGACGGCAAGGCCATCGGATTTGATTGGTTCCTCGGCAACTTCATGATGCGCAATGGAGGGCTTGGCCTTTCCGGCGGGACGGCTCCCTCCTTCAATGGTGGTCGTTCCTCCACTGGAAACCCCGAGGGCACGTTCCCCGGATCCGACATCGCCGGCACATCGCTCCCGGTCCAAGGCAGCGACGGCAAGCTGACCACGGGCCTTCGCAACGTCGATGGCAACCAGTCTGCCATTCCCACGCTGGCCACGTTCAGCGGCATCCTAACCGACCCGCAGTTCCGGCTTGTCATTCGCGCCATGGAACAGCGTGACGGTGTGGACCTGCTCTCCGCGCCGAAGGTCACCACGCTTTCCGGCCGCCAGGCCCAGATTAAGGTGTCTGACGTCCGTCGCGTCGTCCTCGGTTTGAACAGCAACCAAGCCCAAGGCGGCCAAGGAATCGCACAGCAAGGCGGCGGGGCAGGTTTCAACCCCATCGTCCAACCCACCGTTGGCTTCGACTACTTCACCCAGCCCTTGCCCTTCGGACCGACGCTGGACGTCATCCCCTACGTGGACGCCGACGATGTCTCCATCCAAATGTCCATCATCCCGGCTTACGCCGAGTTCATCGGCTATGATGACCCGGGTGATTTCGTCCCCGTCCAAACCGGAGCCAACGTTGCCCCGGTGCGCGCACGGTTGCCCCTCCCACGATTCCGCATCCGCCAGGTCACCACGTCCACCATCGTGTGGGACGGCCAGACGGTGGTCTTGGGCGGCCTGATCGCCGAGGACGTCAAGAAGACCCGCGACAAGATCCCCGTCTTGGGCGACTTCCCCATCCTCGGGCGGTTCTTCAAGAGCGAGGCTGCCAACAACGCGAAGAAGAACCTCGTGATCTTTGTGACGCCGACGATCATCGATCCGGCCGGCAAGCGCGTGCATACCCCGGAGAACTTCCCGGTCGATCCCAACAGCATCCCTGCCCAGTCGGCGGCCAAGTAATTGGATTGGCCCGGAAATCGCTCCAGCGGCATCAACCAAAGGTCAGCGCCTATGCCCCACCCGCAAAATCCCCACGCAAAGGCGACCGCTCGCCGTGCCCTCCTGAGGGCGGCAGCGTCCATCGCCCTTGCCGGATTGGGCGCCTCCGCCCAAGCCGAGGTCTCCCGTCAGGGAACCGAATTCATCCTGTCCCGCATGAGCGGGGACCAAATCCGCCCCTCCATCGCCATGGCTTCCTCCGGTGGAGTCGTGGCATGGGAGGACAACGCCACCGACGGCGATGGCCAAGGCATTTCCGCGCGCCTTCTCACCGCCTCGGGCTCGGTGCGTGGAGAGCGCTTCCGCATCAATGAGGTGGGTGTCGGCGAGCAACAAAATGCGCAGGTCATCCCCCTCGCCGATGGCGCGAGCCTGTTCGTTTGGCAAACCGGCAGGCCCGGCTTCCAAAAGATCGGCTATCGCATCCTGAGTCCCAACGGAACGTTCCGTACACCCGAGCGGCAGCTTTCGCCGGTGGGCTCGAGCGACAATCGCAACCCCGTGGCTTGTTCGTTGCCCAATGGGGGAGCCGTGCTGGTTTGGACCGCCCAAGGCCTCGACGGCGACATGGCGGGCGTTGCCTTCCAGCGGATTGATCGGAATGGCAGCCCCGAAGGGACAGTCGCCCTTGCCAACGAGTACACGTCGGGAAACCAACGTTCGCCGGCCGTTACCGCCACGCCAGGCGGCTTCGCCTTGGCTTGGGTGTCCGAGCTGCAAGCGGGTGCCGAGCGTTCCGACATCTACTTCCGTCGCTTCTTGGCTGATGGAACCCCGGTCGGTTCCATCGCCCGCGCCAACGTGGGTGTGGAGCCCGCGTCGATGCCCGCCATGGCCTCCGTGGGCAATGAGATTTGGATTGCTTGGTCTCGCGTTCAGGATCCCGAGGCGCCCCTCGCGTTGCTGACCATCAAGGACCGACCCCGTTGGACGACCTTCTTCCGGCGTTTTGACGCCCAAGGCACCCCGTTGGGCAACGAGGCTCGGCTTTCGGACCAAACCAAGGGCGACCAAACGAATGTTCGCCTGGCCGTGTCCAGCAACGACGTCATGGCCGTTTGGTCCTCCACGCAAATGGATGGATCGGGCCCCGGCGTTGGCGCCCGCATGTTGAGCAAGCAGGGGCTCCCCCAGGGAGGCTCCTTCGTGGTCAATAGCGTCACCGCCGAGGAGCAACTTCATCCCACCGTCGCCGTGACGCCGGATGGAACGTTCGTTTCGGCATGGACGGATTGGCGTGGGATCGACGATGGCATGGAAATCGCCGTTCAGCGATTCGCGGCCGTGGCCCAGCCGCTGGCGGCGCTTCCCGCGCCCATCGTCTCCGGGCTCTCATCATGGCAGGTGAAGGCGACTTGGGCACCGGTGCAGGGCGTTGAAATCGCCCGCTACGAGGTGGCGCTCAACGACACCCAAATCTTCCAGACCACCCAGGCGTTCTGGGAATCGCCCGACGTCCTCCCGTCCTCGGTTCACAAGGTTCAGGTGGCCTATGTGCTCCCCGACGGCCGCCGGTCCGAGTGGTCTGCAGCAGGCGAGGGCAAGTCTTGGGGCAAGGATGCCAACAACGACGGGCTCCCCGACGATTGGCAGGCAAGCCACTTCGGCACGCAGGCCTTGGCTTGGCCGAAGCCCAACGTGGATTCCGACGGCGACGGCGTGAGCGACCGCAACGAGTTCCTGGGGGGCACGAATCCCAAGGATCCCGCCGACAACCTGGCCGTGGGGATTCGCTCCACCGAGCAGGGAACCTTGCTGACGTGGAAGACCAAGATGGGCGGCGTTTACCAAATTCAATCTTCCCAAGACCTCAACACATGGTCGGACGTGGGTGGATTCCGGTTCGCCCCGGCGGAATCCGACTCCTTGGTTGCTCCCGGCGTCTCTGCCAACAGCTACTTCCGCGTCAATCGCATCCGCTGAACATGAAATTCCTTTCCAAGAAACTCGCGGCGGTCGCCCTGGCAGGCTTGATGCCTGTCGCAACCCAGGCCTTTTCGCTCGTGGGCCCCGTGGCGCCGTGGATGACGGCGGACTTGGGCTACCTCCAGCCTGGCGACATCGGCGGTCCCGTGACGCCCGGCGAGCAGTACCGTTTCAACCAGCCCGTCGTGGTGTATGGATTCGACCAGACGTTTGTTGATTTCTTTGGGCAACCGGGAATCGATGCCGTCGAGGCAGCCATCAAGATCCTCAACGACCTGCCTCCGGCGTCCGAGATCAATCCCGCCGACTACCCGCTGACCACCTCGCGGATCAACCACACGGCACGGCGGCTCCGCTTGTGGGACCTGAAGACATGGGCTTTGGGTGAGTTGGTCGTGCAATTGGGTCTTACCAGCCCGGAGCGCTACACGTGGACGCTGCGCAAGGTGAACCGTCCCAACGACGTCGTCCGCAGCTTCCTGACGCTCCGCCGGAACTACGACCCGTTCACGTTGCTTCCCAGCTCCTTCGTCAACGAGACGCTCTACACCTATCGCATTGGACCCATTGGTGACGATGAGTGGGATGCCACGGAGATATCCCTAGACCCCAATGAACCCAACATGTCGGTCGCGGGATATGGCGCCTCCAACTCCCTGGTGGATGACCGCGTCAACCGCATGATGATCGCGCGGGGAGCCTTCGTCACTGGCCTTACGCGTGATGACGTCGGCGGCCTTCGTTACCTTTACCACCCGGGCACGGTGGCGGTGGAAACCCTTCCGCCGGGGGCAACGGCCAAGAGCATCAGCCCGGTGGACGTGATCTCCAGTGGTGGAGGTGGCAACGGGTGGATCCCAAGTTACGGGGTTGGATTTGGCGGTGGCACCAACACCGTGGTTGGAACGGTCGTCAACCAGGCCGTTCGCCGCGGCGTGGACAAGGTTCGGTTGGTTCGTGGCGACATCGGCAACCAGCTTTTGGCCAGCTTCAGACGGCCGGTCGTGGTGCGCTATACGGACACCTACTCTACCAACGGTGTCGCCGGCAATTTTCGGAACCAGACCGTGGAACGGCAGTTGACGACTCCCGACATCATCTTTTCGGCCGGCGACCTTGGCACGGCCGACCCCGGGATTCCGGTTCCCATCGCCGTCCGCCGCACTGGTGACGAGAACTTCCTCAACAACAGCCAACTCAACACCATGAACAACGCGACCACGGGCTCCGAGGTCGCGCCGTTGGGTCCAGGGACCATCCAAGGTGGCATCGTGATCAACTTTGCCCGCGTTGGCTTGGCCGAGCTGAACAGCAATGCCACGGACAACCTGACCGAGGAGCAGGGATTCACCTCATTCATTTGGGGCTCCTATGACGGCGGCACAAACGCGCCGGTCGTCTTTCCCGTTGGCCGGGTCAATCTTCGCATGATCGAGTCGATCGTTCGTAGCGGCCGCAACTGAGATGCAACGCATGAAAAGAGTTTTCGCCCTCCTCGCAGCCGCGCCGGCCCTTGTGTCATCCCTGATGGCACAGACGTCGCCCCTCTACCTCAACGTTGGATCAGTCCCAGACGAGGTTCAGATTGATGCCACGGTCTTTGACAACCGCGGCTTCATGACGCTGACACCCGTCTTGGGACCCTATGACACCCAGTCCACGGACTATTACTACAACTCCGGCCTGATCCTTGCCGAGCCTGGCATCCGCTTTCAGTACATCGGTGCCGACGGGCTGCGGAGGCCATCGTTGGTGTTTTCCAACGCCCCAAGTGGCCGCATCGAGGCCGTGGATGGGCTGGTGAGCGCCCGCAATGCCTACCAAAACTTCCTCAATCGCGTGCCGGCAGGCCAGCAGAGCGCCGACCAGCGGGATGCCATCCTGAACTCCATTTCGAGTCCCTATCGCTCCGCGCCCGACAGCTACCTGAACATCTATGCGGACACGATCATCAATCGTGGCGCCCTGTTTGGATCGGCTGGCGGCCAAGTGGCCATCGTTGGCAAGAAGGTGGACCTTGCTCGCTCCATCGTGGGAGTGAACCCGCCGCCGGACCAGACTCCGGATGATCCCGGCATTGATGGTGGCTTCGACCCGATCCCGGGTGCCAGCGAGGTACATTGGGGCTATTCGGTTGCGGGCTTTCGATACGGTGCCTTGTTGGCATTTACCACCAATCGCGTGGTCTCCGCCGGGGTGACCAATGCCGTGACCAACGTCACGAGCACGGCCCGATATCCGGTGGGTAACGAGTCCATCGTGGTCAACGCCGATGGCACCGGCGGCAGGCCCTTTGTTTTCCAATGGGGTGCCGGCACGAACCGGTTGAACCGCGACATCATTCCCTTTGTTTGGAGCACATCGGCCCCGGATGCGGCCTCCGCGACCGCCACGAATCCTGCCACGAACCAGTCATTCACGATCGTGATGGTTCGCAGGGCTTCGACGAATCTCTTGGTGGACGCCGCCATCGCCCCCGTCCCGGGTGCGGCCAACCCGTTCCCGTTGGTCACGCTTCGCATCACGGGCGTGTCCACCAACAACATCACTGGTGCGGATGACGCGGTGAGCCTGATCTTCGTGAACAGCTTTGGTCCGGATCCCCAAGGCATTTACCTGACCAACCGCCTCACGGGGATAGCATCGCGCCCGACGAACCTCACGGTGTCGCGCGCGACGACCCGGAACGTCCCCAGTCCCTTCACGGCGGCGAACACGGCCAACACCAACGCATTCAATGCGGCCCTCAGCAATTTCTTCGGGACCTTGCGTCCGGCCTTGCTGGGCGTGGCTCCCACGGGCCAATTTGCGATGCGTCGCGACCTGCTCACGGCATGGACGGGGCCCGGCCTCACCAACCCGATCCCTTACACGAACCAAATCTCGACCAACGGGTACATGGCCTACCGCATGGACCTCTCGTTTGGATCGGGACGGGTGCCTGTGAGCCCGTCGATTCCTGACATTTCGCCGACGAACAACGTGGGTCGGCTGGTGATCGATGCGGACGAGCTGAACTTGGAGCGGGCTCGTATCCGCGGCCAAGGGCCGGTGATCCTTCGCACGCGCGACTTGGTCTCGACCAAGAACGCGTCGATCGATGCCCCCTTCATCGACGCCAACCTGGCGACGAGGTCGGGCAACATGGATTTGAGCGGCGTCTTCCAGTCCAGGGTTCAGCGCATGGCGGGCACGGTGACGCTGCTCTCGACCACGTTCACCAACACGACGTCCGTGGAATTGCCTCCCCCTCCTCCCACGAACCCCGAGGACCCTCCTGGCACGCCGACGACGGTGGAGTTGATTGCCACCTACCATGTGATGCTTGTGGACGCGGACATCACGCCGACGTTCCCGACCCCGGTGATCGACCTTTCGCTGAGCAGCACCAACATCACGATTGGCGACTCGCTCTCCGTGACGCGCATTGCGGCCCTGGACACGGAGAACCTGACGATCAACGGCCGCCTGGAAATCCGCGGCAACGAGGGCAGCGACCTTGCCAGCAAGACGTTGGATGCCAGCACCGCCCCGAAGCTCAAGACCTTCGTCAACACGGGCATCGTCATTGTTTCCAATACGATTGCCCTGGGCAACGGCTCGGCGGACGGCCTCCGGTACATCACCAACAATGGCCAACTCCGCTCCGGCACCATTTATCTCAAGGCGGAGGAGCTCTCCGTTGGGACCAACGGCGTGATTCGAGCCGAGAGTGGAAGCGTGACGTTGGAGGCCAAGAACCTGTCGCTTCGGGCTCGGGCGAACATTGTGGACCCTGCCCTTGTGATTCCGGCCAACAGCGAGTTTCCCAGCGTCAACCTGCCGGGGAACGTGAAGGCCCTTTACCAGCTCCAAGCCAAGGCGGAGTCCCTGACCTTGGGCGAGGGCACGGTGCTGTCGGCTCCGTCCGTGGACCTGTCTGCGAGCCATGCATTTGTGGTTGAGACGAACGGGGCGGCTATCAACGCGGCCTATCGAATCGCGCTCAACGGCCTTCCGGCGAGCGTCGAGGCCCGAAACCTGATCCTGAACCTTCAGGTTCCCGCGTATCAGGAGGCCGAGGTTGTGTGGCCGGGCGCGGATCGCAATGCCTCGGCTACGGCCTTCGACGGGTCTTCCGTGGCATCCCTGACGATCGATGGCGCTGCATTCTCGGGCGTTCGCTTCAAGGGCGACGGGGGACCGGGCGCCCTCTACGTGAGAACCCTGAATCTTTCCACGAATGCGGTGACGACGAACGCAACCGGAGTGGTTTTGTTTACGGAGTTGGTCACGGACCCTGGCTACACGGTTTACTACACGGCTGTGAATCGTGGAACCAACGCGCTCGACCCGGCGAAGTTTGAGGCGGCAGCCGCATTGACCGGTGGCCGGTTCAGGCAAGTCCAGGTCCGGGGTGGCGGCGAGTGGGTCACGGTGCAGGGGTTGTCACAACCGGTTCATCAGAGCCTGCGCTTTAGTTCAACGGTGGACTCCGATGGCGACGGAATTGTGAACGCCTTCGATCCCAGCCCGTTCGACAAGTTCCAGCTTGAGAACGTGGCTGTCGTGGACGACGGCAGCACGGGCTTCCGGGTGACCTGGGATGCCGCCCCGCTCCAATCCTACACGGTGGAATACACCACCTCGCTGGACGGCACTTGGAAGACCTTGCAACGCGTTTCCAATCCCTTGCCCGTCAACCAGACGCTCTGGGTGAGGGATCCGATCCCCGAGGGTTCCGTCATGCGGGCCTACCGCGTGATGCTCGACCAATAAAACAGCGCCGACCGCCTACGGGCGGTCGTTTGCTATCGGGCGATGACGCGCATTGGACTGACGGGCGGCATCGGGTCCGGGAAAAGCACGGCGGCTGCATGGCTGGCCGACCAGGGAATCCCGGTGATCGACACGGATGACCTCGCCCGGCAACTGGTGGAGCCTGGCCAAGAGGCCTTGGCGGCCATCGTTGGGCGGTTTGGGCAGGGAATCCTGCTCCCTGATGGCACCTTGGATCGGGCAAGGTTGGGGCGCTGGGTCTTTGGAGATGCCGCCGCTCGCCGGGACCTTGAGGCCATCTTGCACCCTCGCATCCAGGCGGCATGGATGGCTGGCCTGAACCAATTGGAGACGCAAGGCCTGCCGAGGGCCGTGGTGGTGATCCCCCTCCTTTTCGAGAAGCACTACGAGGGGATGTTCGATGTTGTGATGGCGATGGCGTGCTCAGGCTTGACGCAGCGCGAGCGGCTTCGGAATCGGGGTTGGAGCGACGCGGAGATCGACGCGCGCCATGCCACCCAATGGACGATGGATGCCAAGATGCAGGCGGCAGGAAAGGTGTTTTGGTCGGAGGGAAGCTTGGATGCCCTCCACGGGCAGCTTGGGCGGGTGTTTGGGGACAGGCCCACCCCATGAGCCTAATGGCTTGGATGCGTGTTGCGAGGCCGCGTGCCCTGACGTGGCGGCATCGATGTCGGGTCGCCGTGCGCTGCGCCATGGGACCCAACCTTTGGCTCGCGCCAAGGCAGATCCCAAGTGGATCGCGACGGCCTTGGAATCTGGGGGCCCTGGCGCCCCGATTCTTGGGTCATGCGGGATCCTAGTTCCCCGGGCGTTCCAGATACGCCACCAAGTCCGCCATCTCCTGTGCGGTGAAATGGTCCATCAAGCCCTCTGGCATCATGGAAACCGGCGACGCCTCCCTGGACTTCACCTCGTCCAGCCGCAGCGTTCGCGTCGTTCCTGCCACAGGGTCCACCAAGACCTGTACAGAGCCTCCGGCTTCTCCGGTGACCCGGCCGGCCACCGTGCCGCCATCGCGCAGCGTGAACAACGTCGCCTGAAACTGCTCGCTGACGACCGCTGACGGCTCCGTGATCGATTTGAGGATGTCGATGCGTGCATAGCGCGAGCCCACGCCCGTGAGGTCTGGTCCCACGGCGCCACCTTCGCCGCCGAGGCGATGGCACGCGGCGCATTGGGCTTCCCTCCAGATGCCTTTCCCGCGCAACACGTCGCCTGTGCCGAGAAGCCCGGCCACATCCGGCGTGGTCCAATGCTTCACGAACGCCCGCGCCTTGCCGGGTCCTCCCGCCGCCGAGACCACAGCCGCCATTGGGGACCCATTCGTCACCGCCGCGCCCGTGACCCAGGGTGCCAGCGGCCCCTTCTCGTCGTCTGGCACGCGTGCCAGCGCCTGTTGCCGCATCGTCTTCAGGAAGCCGTCCATGCTCGCGCCGTTGGCCGGCCTTTGGCCCACGTCCCCAAACCAACGCGACTCGGCCTCCAGCCGGGCCAGCGCGGGACGCCGGTGGAACCATGCGAAGTAACGCTGGCGAAGGCCCATGTCCCAGCCGTTGGTGGCGAGCCGCAACGTGGCCTGGTAGTGCAACGCCTCGGCCTGCGTCGTTGCGCGGTCCCGCAGTTCGAGGGCCTGCCGCACGACGTCGGGTGATCCCAACGCCACGAGAAGCGCAGACAGGTCCCGGTTCAGCCGCCAGGAACGCGCCGGGAACTGCCGCCCCAGCTTCTGCAACGCCATCGTGCGCAGGTCGTCCCCCGGCATCCCTTGCCTCGCGAGGCTCAAGCCGATGACCCGGAGTTTTGTAGCGAACGCCTCCTCGCCCAGCCCGTCCAACGGCCACTTCGCCAGCGCCTTGAGGATCGCGGCTTGGTCGTCCGTCGCGCCCACCCGGACCAGCGCCATGAGCGCTCCGAGTCCCGCCACCGCGTTGGTCTCCGCCAACGCCCGGGCGCGCCACGACGCCACCGGCTGTCGTTCCAATGCCACCCGCGCCGCGTGACGCAGCACCCGGTCGTCGGACCCCAGCGCCTCCCAGATATGGCCCAACGCCTCCGGATCGACCACGCGCATCCACCCTTCCAGCTCGCGGCGTTGCGCCCGCGCCGCGGCGCCCGCCACCGGGCCTGCCGTCGGATCCACGGTGGCGTCTGGGCCCGCGCCCACGTGCGACACGCGATACAGGCCCGACTGGGTTCCCCGGCCGCCGGTGATGAAGTACATGGCACCGTCCGGCCCCACCGCGAGGTCGGTCACGTTGAGAGGCTTGCCCTGCACGAAGGGCTCGAAGGTTCCGGTGTAGCTCGCGCCTTGCGGCCGAAGGTGCATGGCGAGAATCCGCCCGTAGCTCCAGTCCATCACGTACAACGCCCGGCGATAGGCCGCCGGGAATCGCGCCCCCTTGCCGGAGGCCACGCCCGTCGGCGAGCCGATCCCCACCTCCACCACCGGACCCACGGAATCGGGCAGGTCGGAGGGCCATTTCGCCGAGCCCTCGCGGAAGCCATGGTCCGCGCCCGCGAAGCAATGCAGGACCCGGATGGGCCGATACCACGGGGTGCCCCAATCCCATTCCATGTCGCTGTCGAAGGTGAACAGCTCGCCGTCCTCGTTGAACGCGAGGTCGTAGGCGTTGCGTTGCCCGGCCGAGAACAACTCCGCGCCCGAACCGTCCGGCTGCATCCGGAGGACGTAGCCACCCGGCGGCTTGCGCCCGCTTCCAAACCCGCGCCCGTCCTCCATCCGCGGCAGCACGACGTCGTCGGCGTAGTGGCGCACGGGCGACGACGGGGCCACGCCTGCGGGGACGTCCACGAAGTTGCCGTTGACCACGAAGAGGCTGGTGCCATCGGTGGCCAGACCGTGGGGTCCGTGCTCGCCGCCATCGCCCTTCCATGCGTGGAGCGCCTGGCAGGCGTCGAGGGCGTCGTCGCCGTTGGTGTCACGGAGCCGGTACAACGCGAGGCCGTTGGTCCCGCGGCCGTTGACGTAGAAGCTGTCGAAGGCCCACAGCATTCCCATGGCGGCGCGCACGGGCAGGTCCACCGGGTCCAGCGACGCAAGGCGCCCGTCCTGCAACGTGCCCCGGAGCAACGGCTCGGACCCCTGCGGCGAGATCCAGAGGCGGCCTTTGGGGTCGAACGCCAGGCTCACCCACGAGCCCTCGCCAAACTCGGCGCTTCGCAGCAGTTCCACCTGGAACCCCGGGGCCACCGTCAGCGCCGATGCCGGCGTCGCCACCGGCATCTTGAGCACCTCGCCCCACGGGGCCATGCCATGCGGCCCAAGCTCACGTGCCCGCGTCCATCCGGTGGCGCCGTCCGCCGACGTTTCCCAGGACGCATCGGAGACCATGGCCTCCGAGCGCCCGTCGGCGAGCGTGACCTCGAGCCGGGCGACGAGCCCGGCCGGTCCGGTCCCATTGCGGGCGACCAAGGACAGCTCATTGCGTCCGGCTTGTAGCAGGCGCGAGACGTCCACCGAGGTGGGCTGCTGGAAGGAATCGTTCTGGCCGACGGCCTTGTCATTGACGCTGAGGACGGCCTGGTCGTCGGCGGCGACCGTGAGCAACGCCTTGCGCGGGCGCGCGGGCAGCTCGAGGACGCGGCGAAAGAACCGCATCTCGCCGTCGCTTGCCTTTTCGCCCCAGATCCATTGCGGGACCGGGGCGGCCGCTTGTGCCCCGGGCAGCCCGGTTCCCAGGGCCAGGCATCCCCACAGGGCGAGTCCGATTCGCTTCCAAGCGCGCTGCATGGGGAGTGTTGTATCCCAGGGACTCGGGCCGCGCGAGCCAGGTCATCCTCGGGTCATCCCGGAAATGCAGTTCAACCTAGAAACGGCCGTTGGGCAGTCTGTAGGCCGCGTGCCCTCACGCGGCGA
>CAYSGH010000009.1:0-85213 GCA_964430505.1 uncultured Akkermansia sp.
TGAGGACGCCGAGCTTGTAGATGTCGAAGAACTCCTGGGCCTCGGTTTCGGCGGTCCCGGTCATGCCCGCAAGCTTGGAGTAGAGCCGGAAGTAGTTTTGAATGGTAATGGTGGCGAGGGTTTGGGTCTCACGCTCGATCTCGACGCCCTCCTTGGCCTCGACGGCCTGGTGGAGGCCGTCGGACCAGCGCCGTCCGCTCATGAGGCGGCCCGTGTGCTCGTCCACGATGATCACCTTGTTGTCTTGGACCACATACTGGACGTCGCGTTGATACAGGCAAAATGCGCGAAGCAACTGCGAGATGGCATGGATGGTGGAGGCGCGTTCCTCAAACTGGGCCTGGATTTGCGCCTTGGCCTCCATGCGCTTCTTGGGGTCCGACTCCGGCCCGGTGTCGATTTGGTGGTAAAGCGTGGGGAGGTCTGGCAATGCGAAGCCGTCGGGGTCGGAGGGCGACATGTACGAGCGGCCTTTTTCGGTGAGGTCGGCCTCGTGGGACTTCTCCTCCATGGCGAAGAAGAGCTCTTCCTTTTGGGCGTAGAGTTCCTTCTTGGATTGGTCGGCGAGGAGGAGGCCCTCGACGCGCTGGACGAGCTGTTGGTTGCGAGGGTCCTCGAAGGCGCGGAGGAGGCCCTCGGCGCGGGGTTGGCCGAGCTTGACGCGGTAGAGGAGCAGGCCGGCCTGATACTCCATGTCGGCGGCGTCCCTGGGTGGATTGGAGCCATCCTCGGGCCGAGCCTTGGCGAGGAGCTCCAGCGCCTCGCGAAGGAAGCGCTGGCACAGCTCCGACTGGGCGTGCACGAGCTGGGCCACGGGTTCGCGGTATTCGCGGAACTTGTGCTCGACGGAGACGACGGCCGGGCCGGAGATGATGAGAGGCGTGCGGGCCTCGTCGATCAGGATGGAGTCCACCTCGTCCACGATGGCGAAGAAATGGCCGCGTTGGACTTGCTCCTCCTTGCGGGTGGCCATGCCGTTGTCCCGGAGGTAGTCGAAACCGAACTCGGCGTTGGTGCCGTAGGTGATGTCGCAGGCGTACATCTCGCGGCGGACGTTGGGAGGCTGGTCGTGGAGGATGCAGCCGACGGTCAGCCCGAGGAAGCGATACAAGTGGCCCATCCACTCCGAGTCACGGGCGGCGAGGTAGTCGTTGACGGTGACGACATGGACGCCGCGCCCGGAGAGGGCGTTGAGATACACGGGCAGCGTGGCCACGAGGGTCTTGCCCTCGCCCGTCGCCATCTCGGCGATCTTGCCTTGGTGCAGGGCCATGCCGCCGATCAACTGGACGTCGAAGGGAACCATGTTCCAGGGCAGCTCATGGCCGCGCACTAGGGCCTTGCTCCCGCACAGCCGCCGCGCCCCTTCCCGGACCGCTGCGAAAGCCTCCGGCAAGATCGCGTCCAACTCCCGGCGCAGCTCGGCGTCGTCCTCGATGGCGGACAAGCGGGCCTTCCATTCCGCCGTCTTGGCCCGCAAGGCGTCGTCCGATAGCGCCGCGAGTTGCTGGACGTGCTGGTGCACCACCGAAACCACCTGCCTGAGGCGTCGCACCTCGCGGTCATTGCGGGAACCGAAGATCTTCTTGAACAACAGTCCGATCATGAATGGCCTTTTTGAACCTGCGCGCCGTCGAGGCTAGGGATGGCCCCAATTAGCGTCAAAGTGTTTGGCTGTGAGCCGCGAGGCACGACCGGCGTGCGGCCGCTTGGGCGTCATGGGATGTCCCATGTTTCAAGGGGTGGTGGATCGTCGAGCCCAACGCAGCTTTGCCGGCGCGGAGCGCGGGTTGCCGCGTCGTTCCTCGGGCGAGGGGCGGATGACTTCGTCCGGCGCCTCGGCATACACGCCCGAGAGCAAGCCCTCCTTGAAGGCCCGCTTCACAAGCCTGTCCTCGCCGGAGTGGAACGTCAGGACGGCGACGCGTCCGCCGGGCCGCAGCAGGGAGGGAACCGTGCGCAGCCACATGGCGAGGGAGCTGTACTCGTCGTTGACGGCAATGCGGAGGGCTTGGAAGACGCGTCGAACCAGGCCGTCGGAGGTGTCCCGGGCGACGTGCGGCCCCGCCCAACCTCGAAGCCATGCGGCCAGTTCGACGGTTCGCCGCATCGGCCTTTCCGCATGTGCCGCGGCCAAGGCACGAGCCAGTTTCGCTGCCTGCGGCTCATCCGCACCCTCCCACAGGGCCTGTTCCAAACGACGCGCGGTCACGCCCGAGAGCCAATCCGCCGCCGAGACGCCTCGGGTGGGATTCATCCGAAGGTCGAGGGGGCCATCCAACTTGAAGGAAAATCCCCGGGCCGGGTCGTCGATTTGCATCGAGCTGACGCCCAGGTCGGCCAGGACGACATCAGCCCCCTCCCATCCCAGGCGTGCCATGACGGCGGCCATGCCGGCGTGGTTGGAGCCTGCGGAGACAAACTGGGACTCGGGATGCCCAGCCGCCCGGATGCGGGCCTCGGCGCGTGGCCGTTCGATGGGGTCGACGTCCAGCCCGAGCAAGCGTCCGGCGGCACCGCCCGCCGTGATGGCCTTGAGCAACTCCAGCGCATGGCCTCCATGGCCCAGTGTCGCGTCCACGGCCGTTTCGCCGGGTGCGGGGGCCAGGACGGATAGGATCTCGGCCACCATGATGGGCCGATGGCCGCCCGCGAGGGTCTTTCCGCGCGACTCGATGTGCCGCGCGTCCTCGGGGTATTCGTGGGCACGGTGCTCCTTGTACTTGTGCTCGAATCGCCGTGGGTGGGTGCCCGGGTACCGGGGCCGACGCCGATGGGGGGAAGGCTGAGGGACGGGGTGGGGCGAGGCGGGGGCGGGCGGGTCGGGCAAGCCGTCTGGGGCTGTTGGGTTCAACGGGCGATGTCCCCTTGATACAGAACCCGGAACTGGTGGCGTCGGAGGGCCACCTCCGCCACGTCGCGGTGCTCGATGCTGATGACGAGGGCGGAGCGGCCGCCCGGCCGGGTCAGGAAGGGATAGGTGTAATGCAGGTTGAGCTCGGCCTCGACGACGGCCGCCAAGACTTCCTGAAGCCGTTGCTCGGAATCGATCTCCACGCAGGCGACGGCGTTCTCCGTGTAGGCCACGGAATGCTCGTCGAGGATGCGCCGCGCCCCGTCGGGGTCGTCCACCACGATGCGAAAAATCGTCGAGTCAGTCGTGTCGAGCACGGAGAGGGCGACGATGTGGACGTGGGCTGCGGCGAGGCGTCGGACGACCTCGTGCATGCGCCCCATGCGATTGGGAACGAACACGGAAAACTGGACGACGGGATCCAGTTCCCGTTGCTGGGCGGTTTCGGCTGCCATGTCGAACCATTGGCAGGCCCGGCGTTCGCGTGTGCAACCGGAAAGGAAACACCACGAATCGCCGGGCCGTCCCGGTTGGTGGGGGCTGCGGCCGATGGCCCCGAGTCAGGCCGAGGTCACCAGCGTCGGCAAGTCCGGGTCCAGCAGGGCCTCGCGCTTTTCGATCCATCGGCGGAGCTTCGACATCGCGCCGTTCTGGATTTGGCGGATGCGCTCGCGCGTCACGCCAAAGTGCTGGCCGACCTCCTCCAGGGTCTTCTCGCTGCCGCCGTCCAGGCCGAATCGGTAGCGGAGGATGGTCTGCTCGCGCTCATCGAGCCGGTCCACGAACTCGCGGATCATGGCGTGGGACTGGTCCTGCTGGATGGCGGCATCCGCCGTGGACATGGCCTCGTCCCGGACCTTCTCGGCAAAGCTGGTGTCGTCGTCCTCGCCGATCGGTGCATCCAGGGAGGCGGGGCGTTGGGCGGCCTCCAGAAGCTCCGTGACGCGCTTGCGCTTCATGCCCAGCACCTCGGCGACCTCGGCGTCGGTGGGTTCGCGCCCCAGCTCCTCGTGCAACTGCATGGCGGTCCGGCGGATCTTGGCGATGCGGTCCACGAGGTGGACGGGGACGCGGATGGTGCGGCCCTGGTTGGCGATGGCGCGCTTGATCGCCTGCTTGATCCACCAGGCGGCATAGGTGGAAAGCTTGGCTCCCTTGGCCGGGTCAAAGCGCTGGACGGCGCGCATGAGGCCCACGTTGCCCTCGTTGATCATGTCCAGCAGCGGCAGGCCCATGCCCTCGTAGTCGTGGGCGATCTTCACGACGAGGCGAAGGTTGGCGCGGATCATGTGCTCGCGAGCGGCGGCGTCGCCCTTGTGGATGCGCGCAGCGAGATCGATTTCCTGCTGCGGCGTGAGGAGGGGCACCTCGCCGATCTCGCGCAGGTACATGCGCAGCGCAAAGTCGCCCGACAGGCTGGCGCCCACGGACGATGGCACGGGGGGAGGCGCATCGACGGCCTCACGCGGGACCTCGACTTTGGGCAGGCTGTTTGCTGGTGCGGCCTTGCTCGGCTTCCTTGCGGCCTTGGCGGGACGGGGACGGGCGGCGACCGCGGAGGTGGGGTCTTCGGTGCGGGGAGGGCGTGGGGTGGGGCGGAATCGAAAGGTCTTCGGGGCGGCGAACGTGAGCCGCTGGGACCCGCGCGAAAGGGCATTCATTGGCATGAATCGGAGAAAAGCAGTCCGCTTGCCAACTCATGGACAAACCTACTACAAAAATTGCGCAAGGATTCCATGGGAAACAGGGTCGTTTCGGCACGGTTCTTGAAACCAGACAAAAACAGCCTGTTTTTGGGGAGTTGCCGATCGGACGACCCTTCTTGGGGTTCGCATGACGGTGGCTCCTCAGGGTCCCCCGTCGCATCGCATCCCGCTCGGCTCCGTGCTTGGCTTGCCTGCTAGCGCCTTCGCAATGTGCCAAAATATGGCTGAAATGTCCCAAGTGTGCGACATCCTGTCCTCGCCGGGTCGCGTCCGCGCCTTGCTGGAACCACGGTGAGGGTGGGGCGGGAGCGAGGATGCGTCCGGGGAGAGACTTCCATGGGGGCGGCGGGAAGTTGGCTGCGGTCGGCGTTGAAATCCGGGCATGACTGGGCAGCATCGGGACCGATGTTTTCCCTTATGTCTTCAAGATGGCGGGGTGCAGCCGCCGCGTTCATGGCCGCGTGGGTTTCGTGCCGGGCAACGGGCTTGGAGTGGCCGGAGTGGCGTGGGCCTGGGACGCAGGGGCACGCGGGCAAGGATGTGCGCGGGCTGCCGGTGACCTGGGGGGAAGGCACGAACGTGGCGTGGCGTTCCGACTTGCCCGGGCGTGGGTGGTCATCGCCGGTGATGGATGGCGACCAGATATGGATGACGACGGCGTTGGAGACGGAAGCGCGCCCGGAGGACGTCCAGCGCCGGTTGAAGTCGAACACGGGGGACCAGCCATTGACGTTGTTGGAGAAGGTTGAGTTCGTGGCGTTGTGCGTGGACCGGCGCAGCGGCAAGCGGCTGCGGACCCTCTCGCTGGCTTTGGAGAAGGACCCGCAATGGGTGCACACGCTCAACAGCTATGCGTCGCCCACGCCGGTGCTGGAGCGGGGCCGCGCGTACTTCCACTTTGGGACGTTCGGCACGTTCTGCGTGGACACGGCGGACGGGCGCGTGGTGTGGCGGAACACGGAGTTGCGGATCATGCACGAGAACGGCCCGGGGAGCTCGCCCGTGTTGTGGGGCGACCTCCTCGTCTTCCACTTGGACGGCAGCGACACGCAGTCGGTGGTGGCCCTGGAGAAGGCGACGGGGAAGGTGGCGTGGCGGACGGCCCGCTCGGGGGTGATGAACGCGAACCCGCAATTAAAGAAGTCGTATGCGACGCCGGCCTTGATGCGGGTGGATGGCCAGGAGGTCTTGCTGTCGCAGGGCGCGGACTGGTTGTACGCGTACCATCCGCGGACGGGGGCGGAGCAATGGAAGGTGAAGTACGGGCAGCTTGGGTTTTCGTTGTCGTCCCGGGCGGTGTTTGGGCACGGCAACATGTATCTCTGCACGGGCTACGCGCGGTCGGAGGCGCAGGCGATCCGGCTGGAAGGCGGGGAGCGGACGCAGGTGTGGCGGTATGCGAAGGGTGCCCCGACCATGTCGTCGCCCCTGCTGGTGGGAGACGAGTTGTACTTTGTGTCGGACACGGGGGGGATGTTCACGTGCCTGGATGCGCGGACGGGAGCCGAGGTGTACCGGGAGCGGCTCGGGGGCAACCACTGTTCGTCGCCCTTGCTGGCCGAGGGTCGCATTTACCTGAGCGACCGCGACGGGGTGACTTCGGTGATCGAGCCGGGCCGTCGGTTCCGCCTGCTGGCGAGGAACTCGCTGGAAGGGAAGATCATGGCGTCGCCGGCGGCGGTGGGGGACTCGTTGTACGTCCGGACGGACCAGGCGTTGTACCGGCTGCGTGCGGGCGCGGGTGCGGGTGCACGGTGACGGTCCAGCGGACTGGGCCTCCGCCGTGACCTGGAAGCCCCACGCCGCGTTGATGGCCGCAGGTTGGGAGGTGGCTGGAAGATGGCGGCTGCATCGGGAAGCGTGAAGACCTCGGACGAGGTCATGGCATCGAGGGCGGGTCCTGCCTGGACGCGCATGCGCCCGTTGTTGCGCCCGGTCACGTGATGGATCCAACGCGCGTCCGTGGCGTGCACGCAGCGCGCGGGGACCGGGAATCGTTGACCTTGGGTTCAAGGCGCCGCCGGTGCCGGCACGAGGGATTCGAGGACGTCGGATGCAGGCGTGCCCGCCGTGAGGTTGAGCAGACTGCCGCGCAGGTTGAGGCTCCAGCCGCGGTCCCAGCCCCGCAGGAGCTCGATGTCCGAAACGGTGTTTTCAGACCGGCACAGGTACCGGATCCGGCCGAGCGCGCCGGAGTCAAGAAGGGGTCCGACGTTGGCGATGTGATGGGTGGAACGATGGCGAAAACAAGGCGAGGGCATGGAGGCGAGCCATTGCGGGGCGGGAACGGATAGGAGGGAGGGGTTGGCACGTTTGGGTGACGCCGTTGGCACACGCGACGGTTCGAGCGGACCCGCGGGGCGTTACGGGGGCGGGATCGTGCCGCGCCCCATCCGTGACGTCTGTGGGGTGCGAGGCAGAGCTGGACCGGCTGATCGGGACCGGCCCCACGTGCGCGCGATGGCTCCTGCAAGCGCCGGTGCCTAGTCAAAATTCCGCGATGACCGCTCCACCACGCCGTCCCTCGTGTATTGCACGTGGAGGGTGAAGACATCCCGTCGAACATGCTGTCCTGGACCGTCATTGCGGGTCACCTGCTGACCGGTGCGGTCGATGTGCGACGTGAAATCGACCGTGAAGACCCTGCCACAATCATTGACCCTCAAGAACCCGCCCCTGGGATCTTCCAGGCAACCTGGCTGGGTCGCATGAAAACCGCGGCCGACCACCTTCATGCAGGCCGAGCCGCCATTTCTGGAAGCGACGTCGTTGTTCCACCGCGCCGCCTGTCTTTGGATGAAGAGATCCGAGACGAGATCGAGTTGCTTGGCATCAGTCGGTGGCCCACCCCGGCCATCACACGCGAGCCCCCAAGACGAGCAGCACCCCGATCATCGCGAGGAAGGCAACGGATCCGCGCCACGGCATGTTTGGGTTCATCGCGTGTCGAGTTGAGGGTCTTCTTCGTGGTTCCCTGCGACCCTGGCGGCCGTGCTAGTCCTCGCTGAAGAGGTACTCGAGGTCGTCCTTGGTGAGGTTGGTGGCGAAGCCTTCCTCGCCGAGGACGTCCTGGATGGCCTTGGACTTGCGCTGTTGGAGCTCCCAGATCTTCTCCTCGACGGTGCCTGGGGCGATGAGTCGGTAGGCGTTGACGGTGCGGGTTTGGCCGATGCGGTGGGAGCGGTCGATGGCCTGGGCCTCGACGGCGGGGTTCCACCAGGGGTCATAGAGGACGACGTAGGAGGCGTTGGTCAGGTTGAGTCCGGTGCCTGCGGCGCGCAGGGAGAGGAGGAAGACGCAGGGCTCGGGGTCGGCCTGGAACGCGTTGACGACCTCTTGTCGGGCCTTGGTTTCGCCGGTGAGGATGTGGGTCTTGATGCCGCGTTCGCGGCAGAGGTTTTCCAGGATGCGGAGCATTTCCACGAACTGGGAGAAGAGGAGGACCTTGTTGCCGGAGGCGAGGACGGGCTCAAGGAGCTCGAAGAGGGTGTCGGTCTTGCCGGAGACGCAGTCGTTGCCGACGAGGCGCGGGTGGCAGCAGATCTGGCGGAGGCGGGTGAGGGCGGCGAGGACGTGCATCTTGGACTTGGCGACGCCCTTTTCCTGGAGGGTCTTCATGACCTGGTCGCGGCTGCGGCGGAGCTCGGCGAGGTAGAGGGTGCGTTGCTCGGGGTCGAGCTCGCAGTCCATGCGTTCCTCGATGCGCTCGGGGAGGTCCTTGGCCACCTGGCGCTTGAGGCGGCGGAGCATGAGGGGGCGGAGCTTGGCGCTGAGGCGGCGGCGGAGGGTGCCGGCCTCCCACTCGGGGCCGTCGCCCTTGCCCTCGTAGGTCTCGGTGAAGTTGGCCTGGTTGCCGAGGTAGCCGGGCTGGCTGAAGTCCACGATGGACCAGAGGTCCAGCATCCGGTTCTCGAGCGGGGTGCCGGTGAGGGCGAGGCGGTGGTCGGCGTCGATCTCCTTGACGGCGACGGTGACCTGGGCGGTGGGGTTCTTGATGAACTGGGCCTCGTCGAGGACGAGGGCGCGGAAGCGGAACTTGCCGAGCTCGTCGAGGTCGCGGCGGAGGATGGCGTAGTTGGTGACGACGATGTCGTGCTCGGGGATTTGGCGGCGGAGGTTGTGGCGGGCCTGGCCGGACTGGAGGACGAGGACCTTGAGGTGCGGGACGAACTTCTCGGCCTCGCGGCGCCAGTTGTGGAGGACGGAGGCGGGGCAGATGACGAGGGAGGGCTTCCGGTCCTTCTTCGGCGTGGTTTCGTGGAGCCAGGTGAGCCACGTGAGGGTTTGCAGCGTCTTACCGAGGCCCATGTCGTCGGCCAGGATGCCGCCGAGGCGGAGGCGGGTGAGGTTGGCGAGGAAGTTGAAGCCGTCGCGCTGGTAGGGTCGGAGGTCGGCCTTGACGGTGTCGGGGACGGCGGTGTCGGGAACGCCCTTGAAGCCGGCGAGCTTCTCGCGGAGCTGGGCGATGGCCTTCTCGGAGCCGAGCCCGGCGAGGGTGGCGTCGTCGAGCTGGGTGGCATGGAGGAGGGAGGCCTTTTGGGAATCAGGGCTGAGGCCCTCGAGACCGAGGGTGGCGGCGGTCTCGTGGGCGCGCTGGTTGGCATCGACGTCGATCTCGACCCAGCCGCCGTCGGGGAGCTTGACGAACCGGGTGTTGGCGGCGGCGAGGCGTTGGACGTCGGCAAGGGAGAGCTTGAGGCCCTCGGCCTCCCACTCGGCGCTGACGGCGAGCCAGTCGATGCCGGAGCCCTTGATGACGATGCGGGGCCGGACGATGCGGCGGTTGAGGAAGAGGCGCTGGAAGGGAGGGTTGCCGAGGAACTCGGCCTCCGACGGGCGATCCTGCCATGCGAAGGCGAGCTGGGAGAGGGCGTGCTCGTTGGCGTCGAGCACCCAAAGGCCCGGCTCCGGGGTGAACCAGTCGGAGCGCTGGAGCCACTCGACGGCGGGGGAGAGGCGCGGGTCCTCGAGGAGCTCGGGGCGGCCCTCGGCGTCGCGGCGGGCGACGACGCGGGCCCATTCATGGCCGTTCCATTGCCATTCGGAGCCGTCGCGCTCGCTGATGGCGAGGAGGCGGACGCGGACGACCTCGTCGGCGAGCTCGAAGACGAACTGGGGCTTGGCGGCGTGGGTTTCGCAGAGGGCTCCCCAGTCGGCGGAGGCGGAGCCCTGGGGCTTGATGCGGCGCAGCTCGGTGAGGAGGCGCTGGGAGAGGCGTCGGACGGGGACGACGGGGCGTTGCGCCCACGATCCCAGGAGCCGCGCGGGCGGCGCGTCGCGGAGGACGAAGAACTCGTGGCCGACGAGCACGAGGGGCGGCTCGCCCACGAAGAAGCGGCAATCGGGGAGGGAGGCGGACTTGCCGTCGGGGAGGGCGAGGGCGTGGGTGAAGCTCATCTCGCCGTCGAGGGTTTCGATGCGGGGCTGGAGGGTGGCGATGCGGCCCATGAAGGCGGCCCCGGTGGGTTGCCCGGGCAACTCGAGGCGTTGGCCGTGTGCGAACTTGGCCAGCCACGTCAGCAGGTCCGGGCCGTCCAGCACGAGGGTCTCGCCCTCCTTCACCTTTTCCGGCCAATGATTGTAGAGCCAGTCGATGACGACCCAGTCGTCGGCGGGGAACAGCTCGGCCTCGTGGGCGGCGCGGGTGCGGAGCTCGCAGAGGTCGGAGAGCCCGCGTTCCTTCTCGCCGGAGCGGGTGCGGAAGAGGAAGAAGCGGATGGCGAGGCGCCACTGGTTGACGTCGTCGGCCGTGCGGCGCGGCTCGCACACGACGCGGAGCGCGGCGCGCGGGGAGTCCAGGTGGCTGTGGTTGGGCGGGAAGAGCCACTTCTCGAGCTCCTCCACGAGGCCGGACTCCTTCTCGGACTGCTCGACCTCGGCGAAGCGCTCGAAATTGGCGTGGGGCACGAGCTCGGTGGGGAGGGAACGGTTGGACCGAAGGAAGAGCATGGCGACCTCCTCCATGCGGACCTTGCCAGTGGCGTTGTGGATGCGGGCCCACCAGTCGTGCTGGCCGAAGTCGGACCGTCGCAGGGCCAGCTTCTCGAGGTAGTCGTCGAAGAGCAGGTAGGCGCGCTGGGGGTCGGCGCAGGCGGCGAGCTGGGCGAGCACGGACTCGCGCTCGGCGACCTGCTCGCGCGAGTCGGCCAGCTCGCGGCGCAGGTCGGCGAAGGTGCCGTACGTGTTCTTCAGGACCTTGTGGTGCGCGTCGTACTTCGTGGTGTTCACCACGCGCGGCGCCGCCAGCTTGGAACTCCCCCTTACTCCCCTTGGCATGATCTTTCCTTGCGAAATCGAACGAAGATTCGCGCCCGTGGTCGGGCACGATTCGCCATCTTCTCTCCGTTCCACCGGGTCGGGGTCAACGGAAAACGCTGGGCGAATGCGGGGCCACGGGGCGGATCCATGGCGGAACGGACAGGCCCGCGCTGCGCCCCTTGCGGCTCGATGAGCCGCGAACTCGCCCTGGCCCATGCATGAATTCCCGCTGGCCTTCGCTCCTCGTGCCGGTAGGCGAGGGGCATGGCATTGACTCCCTCGATGATGGTTCCGCTCGGAACCCCAGCCCCCGCCTTCGCCTTGTTGGACACGCACGACAGGGTGGTGCGGCGGGACGACCTCGTGGCCGCGCCGGCGCTGGTGGTGATGTTCCTCTGCAATCATTGCCCGTACGTCCGGCATGTCCGCGCCGGGTTGGCGGAGCTCGGGCGCGACCTGGCCGCCCGCGGCGTCGCCGTGGTGGGCATTTGCTCCAACGACGCCCAAGCCTACCCGGCCGACGCGCCGGACCGCATGGCGGCCGAGGCGCGGGACGCGGGTTGGACGTTTCCCTACCTCCACGACGCGACGCAGCAGGTGGCGCGGGCCTACGGCGCCGCGTGCACGCCGGACTTCTTCGTCTTTGATGGCTCGGGGAAGCTGGCGTACCGGGGGCAGTTGGACGACTCGCGTCCGGGCAACGGCCGGCCGGTGACGGGCGCGGACGTGCGTGCGGCGGTGGCGGCGATCCTGGAGGGGCGTCCGCCGTCGGCGCGCCAGGTGCCCAGCTTGGGATGCAACATCAAGTGGCGTCCCGGCAACGAGCCCTGAACCCCTTCGCAGCAGGGGGTGGACCGGCGTTCGAAAGGCCCATGAAAACCGATCTCGCACGGGCGCGTCTGGCCCGATAGACAACGCGCGGACTCATGAAGGCACGAGACGGGCTTCACCGTTGGGGTTGCGAGTGGCGCGCGGCACGGGCGGCGGGGGCGAGGCTCATCCTTGGCGCGCTGTGGGCGCTCGCGTGGGCGTTGGCCGCGCCGTGCACGGCCCATGCCGCGACGAACCGCCCGAACATCCTCGTCATCCTGGCCGACGACCTGGGCTTCTCGGACATCGGCTGCTATGGCGGCGAGATTCCCACCCCCAACCTGGATCGCCTGGCGGCGGGCGGGGTGCGCTTCACGCAGTTCTACAACACCGGCCGGTGCTGGCCCTCGCGCGCCGCGTTGATGTCGGGCCATTACCCGCAGCAGGTGCGGATGGACCCGCCGCGTGGCCGGTTGCCGACGTGGTCCCGGCTCCTGCCGCATCACCTGAAGGCGGCGGGCTACAGGTCGTACCACGCGGGCAAGTGGCACGTGATGGGCGCGCCCAAGGTGGTGGCGGACGGTGGCTTCGACCGCTCGTACGTGGTGCACGACCACGACCGCAACTTCGGGCCGAAGAGCCATGCGCTGGACGACCAACCCCTCCCGCCGGCCGACCCGGCGACGGGCTATTACACCACCACGGAATACGCGACGCGCATGGTGGGGTTCCTGAGGGATCATGCACGGGAGCATGGGGGCCGGCCGTTCCTGGCGTACCTCGCCTTCACGGCGCCGCACTTCCCGTTGCAGGCCCCTACCGAGGACATCGCGCGGCACCTGGGCCGGTACGACGTGGGATGGGACTTCATCCGGGACCGGCGCTGGGTGCGGACGCTGGAGCTGGGGTTGTTCCGGGGCGAGAACGCGCCGTCGGAGCCCGGCGTGGTGCCGCACTGGAACCTCTCCGCGTTGGAGCTTCGCCGTCAGGTGGACCCGGCCGAGGTGGAGCGGGCCGTCCCTTGGAATCCCTTGTCCGACTCCGAGAAGCGGTTCCAGGCGACCAAGATGGCCATCCATGCGGCGATGGTGGACCGGATGGACCGGGAGATCGGGCGCGTGCTGGATCAGGTGCGTGCGATGGGCGCATGGGACAACACGCTGACGATCTTCGCGTCGGACAACGGCGCGAGCGCGGAGTTCCTCAACCGCGGCGACCGGCACGACCCCAAGGCGGCCCCGGGGTCGGCGGGGAGCTTCCTGTGCCTGGGGCCGGGGTGGTCCAGCGCGGCGAACACGCCGTTCCGGCTGCACAAGTCGTGGGTGCACGAGGGCGGCGTGGCGACGCCGGCCATCGTCCATTGGCCGGCCGGAATTCCCACGGGGGGCGGCCTGCGCCGCACGCCCGCGCATCTCGTGGACGTGGTGCCCACGCTGCTGGAGGTGGCGCGGGTGGCATCCGTGCTGCCCACGCATGCGCCCGCGTTTGCAGGGCGGAGCCTGGCGGCGGCGCTTGCGGCGGACGTGCCGGTGCCGCGCGACTTCCTCTACTTCCACCACGAGCACAACCGCGGGTTGCGTATGGGGGACTGGAAGGCGGTGACACGGCGCCCCGCGACCAACGAGTGGGCCTTGTACCACCTCGGCGACGACCGCGCGGAGCAGGTCAACCTCGCGTCCAAGGAACCCGCTCGCCTCCGCCAGTTGGTTGAGGCGTGGGAGCGCGCCACGCTCCGGTTTTCCGAGGACTCCGAACGCCAGCCATGAGCGCCCTCTTCATTGCCACCGCCAACGCCCACAAGATCGACGAGTTCCGCCACCTGCTCGGCGGCCGCCACCTCGTGCTGTCGTTCCGCGACACGTCGGCCCGCATCGACGTGCCGGAGACGGCCGACACCTTCGAGGGCAACGCCGCCCTGAAGGCCGTGGCGTGGGCGCGCTACCTGGCCATCGACGCGTGCAACCTCGGCGTCGAGTGGGTGGTGGCGGACGACTCCGGTCTGGAGGTGGACGCGCTGGGCGGCGCGCCCGGCGTGCACTCGGCGCGGTTTGCGGCGCTGGATCACGGGGGCGCGGGCAACTCCCCCGACGCGGACAACAACGCGAAGCTGCTGCGCCAGATGCAGGACGTCGCGGACGAACGGCGCGGGGCGCGGTTCCGGTGCGTGTTGGCGGTGGTGCCGGTGGCGGACCCCAACCCCTCGGCGGTGCGCTGCTTCGCGGGGGCCTGCGAGGGCCGCATCCTGCGCGCCGGGACGGGGGCGCATGGGTTTGGGTACGACCCGTTGTTCGTGCCGGCGGGCGAGGAGCGCTCGTTTGCGGAGCTGGGGCCGGACGTCAAGGCGCGGTTGTCGCACCGGGCGCGCGCGGTGGCGGCGTTGTCGCGGTGGCTGGGCGGGGATTGAAGCGCTTGCACGAGGACGGCCCGGGCCGCTTCACTCGGGCCTTCCAAGCGCATGAAGATCATTCGATTCGAGGACGCCCGCGGCGGCATCCACCACGCATCCGTGGCTCCCGACGGCACGGCGAGGCTGCTGAGAGGCGACCTGTTCGGGACGTTTGAGGTAACGGACGAGGTGGCGAGCCCGGTACGGATCCTCGCCCCGGTGGCCCCGCCGAACATCCTCTGCATCGGGCTGAACTACCGACGGCACGCCGAGGAGAGCGGGGCGGCGCTGCCCAAGCATCCGGTGTTGTTCATGAAGGCGACGACGGCGGTGCAGGACCCGGGCGGCCCGATCGTCCTGCCGCGCCACCTGCGCAGCGACGAGGTGGACTACGAGTGCGAGCTGGCGGTCGTCATCGGCAAACGGTGCAAGAACGTGCCGCCGGAGCGCGCGATGGAGCACGTGCTGGGCTACACGTGCGCCAACGACGTGAGCGCGCGTGACTGGCAGATCCGCCATGGCGGCAGCCAGTGGTGCCGGGGGAAGACCTTCGACACGTTCCTGCCGCTGGGGCCCAGCCTCGTGTTGCGCGACGAGATCCCGGACCCGGCCGCGCTGCGCATCCGGACGGTGCTGAACGGCGACGTGATGCAGGACTGGCGTTGCGACGACTTCATCTTCGACGTGCCGGCCATGGTGTCGTTCCTGAGCGGCAGCACGACGTTGCTTCCGGGGACGGTCATCCTCACCGGGACGCCGCACGGCGTGGGGTTTGCGCGCAAGCCCCCGGTGTTCCTCAAGGCGGGCGACGTCGTGACGGTGGAGATCGACCACATCGGGGCGCTGACCAACCCGGTGGTGGAGGAGGGGTGAAGGTGGCCAGGCCGCCGCGGCCTTGGCCGTGGATGACCCGGAATCCACCATTGCGCACCCTGTGGGGCTGGCGCATACCGGGGTTGGCCGCGGGTTTCCCTGCGTGCGGCCGAGTCTTGCATGAAGCGCTCCACACGCCTGCCTTCTGGCTCGAAACGGTACACCCCCGTGCGTTTCCCCGCGCATTCGCGGCAGCTTCGTCCCGAGCCTTGCCCCACGTTGAAGGGCTTGCCGGGGCGGCCGTGGCAACCGCTGGGCAGCACGGTTCCGGAGGCCCTCGCGCGTCCCCGGGGCGCGGGCATGGGTCGCCGCGCCGTGGATCCCCTGGGGTTCGGGTGGCGCGTGCGTCGGCGCACGGTGCCCTCCATGGCCGCCCCACCCTTGTCATCGCCGCCTCGTCGTTCGGCGACTCCATCACGTGGTCCAGCGCCGCGCCCCCGCGTCCCCGCCGGGTCTGAGACGCGCGCCGCGTCCGTCGTTGCGGTGTCCACGCCCCCTGCGGTTCCACCCTTGCCGGTGCGAGCGGTTTCGGCGCCAGCCCATCCTGCGGGGGAGACGGCCCCGGGTCCGGCGCAACGCTTGTTCGTGCGCCCAGGCCGCGCTGCGCTGGGCTTCCTGCCGTCCATCTTGTTCGAGGGCGACCTGCCGTCGGAGGCGGTTGCGTCGCCCGACGTCGCGGTGGCGGCCTCCGCGCCCCGCGTAACGCCGGAGGGCCGCTTGGACGCGGCCGGGCCGCCGCGCGGCGCAGGGGCGGCGTCGGCGGGCCTGGTGGATGACGTGTGGCTGCAACCCCGGGACCCGCTGGCATGGGTGGCGCATTGGTCGGCCAACCCGGCCCATCGCTCCGCGGTGCAGGAAAAGGTTGGGCGGGGCCGTTGGTGGGTGCGATTGCGCGAAGCGTCGGAGGGCGGACGCGTCGTTGCGGAGCGGCCGGCCGCCGAGCACGAGGGTTCGGCCGTGGTGCACGTGGACGATCCGTGCCGGCGATACGTCGCGGAGTTGGGCTACGATTCCTTCCAGTCCGGATGGCATCCGATTGTGTCCACCGTGTCGTCGGCGATGCCCGCCGAGAGCGTCACGGCCGCCGGTGCCGAACCGGTGGTTCCACGGGCGCCGCAGGGGGCCGTGTCGCTCCCTGGTCCGACGCCGCCGGCCGCCGAGCATTCGGCAGCGCCTGTGGCAGGGGCACGTGAAGATGACGCCCCGCCGACGCCGTCGGCCGAGGTTCGTCGCACCTGGGAGGTGTGGAAGGCGGGTGACCGGGGCGATTCCGCGGCATGGGCGGATGCTGGCGGCAACCTCGTGGAGACGGCGGCCGAGCGGGCGATGCGGGCCGCGATGCATGGGCGGGGTGACGGACGCGGGCGGGCCGACGGGGTTTCCAGCGGTGTCTGGGTTGCGCCGGGCTCCTTCGTGGCGGGCCCGGGATCGTTTCGCTTTGCGGTGAACGTGGAGGTGATCGTCCACGGCAGCACCGAGCCCGACGCCCGCGTGACCCTGGGGGGGCGTCCGGTGGCGTTGCGTCCCGACGGTTCCTTCAGCGTGCGGTGGCTCCTGCCCGACGGCGATTTCCGGGTTCCCGCCGCGGCGGTGGCGGCGGACGGTCGCGAGCGCCGTGAGGTTCGCTTGCGTCTCATGCGCGGCACGGCCACCCCGGGCTGGGTGGGAACCCACGCGTTGGAAGCGGGAGCGAACGACCCGATCTCGGGATGGGCCGGGTGAACGCATGGGCGAGGCGCACGGTGTCTCGGTGCATCGGCGGGACCCGGCAACCGTTCCGTTCTCCGAGCCGACTCCATGAATGACCCGGCCTGCCCTGGCGTGTTGGCGTGGGTGTTGCACGCGCACCTGCCGTTCGTGCGGCATCCGGCGCACGACGACTTCCTGGAGGAGCGCTGGTTGTTCGAGGCGATCATCGAGTGCCACGTGCCGTTGCTGTGGGTGCTCGAAGGATGGGAACGGGACGGCGTGCCCGGCTCCTGGACGATGTCGGTGTCGCCCACGTTGGCGGCGATGCTGTCAGACGAGCTGCTGCTTTCGCGGTTTGAGCGGCATTTGGGGCGCTTGGAGCGGCTGGCTCGGGACGAGGAGGTGCGCCGGTCCTTGCAGCCGGCGTGGCAGAGGGCGGCTACGTTTCAGCGGCGTCGGATCGAGCGTGTTCGACGCACGTGGGAGGCCATTGGGGGGGACCTGATCGGCGCGTGGCGGGGTTGGGAGGCGGCGGGCCGGCTGGGGTTGATCACGTGCGGCGCAACGCATGCGTTGCTGCCCTTGCTGGCGGGGACGCCGTGGGCCGTGCGCGCGCAGGTGGTGGTGGCCGTGGCGGAGCATCGAAGGCACTTCGGGCGGCATCCGCGTGGGTTTTGGCTCCCGGAATGCGCCTATGCGCCCGACGTGGAACCGGCGCTGCGGGAGGCTGGGGTGGAGTGGACGATCCTCGAGACGCACGGGGTGCTGGGCGCGCGGCCCTCGCCGGAACGTGGCGTCTTGGCCCCGATCCGGACGCCGCGTGGGTTGGCGTGCTTTGGGCGCGACCCCGGCAGCGCCCGGCAGGTGTGGAACCGTGACGTGGGGTATCCGGGCGACCCGCGCTACCGGGAGTTTCACCGCGACGTCGCCGATGACGCGGAATGGGGCTTTGTGGAGCCCCATGCGGCCGGGACGGGCCAACGCGTTCCCACCGGGCTGAAGCTGCATCGGGTGACGGGGCCGGGCCTGGAGAAGGAGCCCTACGATCCCGGGGCGGCGTCGGAGGCGGTGGCGGAACATGCGCGGCACTTCGTGGGGGAACGGCTTCGGTGGTTGGGCGGGCGCTTGGACGGGCGGGGCTCCGGGGGCGTTGGTGAGGGCGGGGACCCGCCGCCGTTGGTGGTGGCGCCATATGATGCGGAGTTGTTCGGGCATTGGTGGATGGAGGGGCCGGAGTTTTTGGATGCGGTGGCGCGCGAGGCGTTGGCGCGAGGGTTGAAGCTGGGATGGCTGGGGAACCAGCAGGCGTGGATCGAAGGCGCGCAGGTTGCTCAGCCCGTCGCGTCGAGCTGGGGCGAGGGCGGGCACCTCGCCGTGTGGCTGGACGAGTCGAATGCGTGGATGCAGCGGCCGCTGCGGGGCATGACCCGTCGGTTGGGCGACTGGTTGCGGGCACCGGAGGCTTGCATGGGCGAGGGCGCTGGAGGCGCAACGTCGCCGCGAGGGCGTTGCCTGCGGCAGGCGGCCCGGGAATGGATGCTGGCTTGGGCGAGCGACTGGCCGTTCTTGGTCCGCATGGGCACGGCCCGTGCCTACGCGGAGGCGCGGTTCCAGGCGCATGTCGGGCGGTTCGACCGATTGGAGGCCATGGCGATGGGGCGCGAGGTCATGGACGAGGCCTGGCTGGCGAAGGTTGAGGACGCGGACAACCTGTTCCCTGGGATAGAGCCGGGCTTGTGGCGTTGACGCCTGGTGCGGGCGAGTCAGGCGGCGGGGTGCACCCGCACGGTGCAGGACCGCGCGGCGCCATTCATGAGGGCTCCGCTGAGAACCCGGCCAAGCCCCGAGCGGCGGGAGGAACTGTTGGGGCGGGGCTTGGCCCCGGTTCATTCCCCAAGCGGCGCGCTGACGCTCCGCAGGGCGGTGTCAGGGCGTGAAGGGATCGGTTGGGCTGGGCGGGCTGAAGTGGGCGGCTCCGACAACGCGGTCCACAGGGACGACGAAGGCGATCCCATTTCCCTCCTTGCTGAGGTTGGCGGCGGCCACGACGGCGTTGAGGATGCACTCGGATGACGGTTCTGGGACGAGGGTGAGCACGACCTCCTTCTCGGGCTCGATGGGCATTCCGAAGAGCTTGCCTTGCTCGTGGATGCCGGAGCCGCGGCCTCCGATGACGGTGCCGCCCCGGGCGCCGGCCTTGACGGAGGCTTCGAGCACCGTGGTGCCCCAGCCCTTGCGGACGATGGTGACGATGAGGGATGCCTTCATGACGTGGGTTGGGAATGACGCATCTTGAAGCGGATGACGAGGCCTAGGGCCAGGATGGAGAGGATGGGTGCGAGGGAGATCAACGCCACAAGGCCGAGCCCATGGGAGACGGCGTCGGATCCTTCCCGGGCGGAGGCGGCCCCGATGGCGAGGGCGAGGAGGAAGCTGTTGGCCAAGGGGCCCGTGGCGACGCCGCCTGCATCGGCGGCAATGGCGACAAAGGTCTTGTCGCTGGCCCACATGACGAGCAGCACGATGGCATAGCCCGGCACGAGGAAGTAGGCGACGGGCACGTCGAGGACGATGCGCATCAGGCCGATGCCCACGGACGCCGCGACGCCCAGGCAGACAGCCAGCACGACGAGGGAACTGCGGATGAAGCCGCCCGAGGCCGCCTCGATCTCGTGCGCGAGGATCCGGACGGACGGCTCGCCCCATGCGGTAACAAAGCCGAGCGTGGTGCCTGCCAGCAGGGAAATCCAAGGGGATCCCAGGGCACCCATGGCCCTTCCGGCCAGCGTGCCAAAGGGCAGGAAGGCCATCTCCACCCCCACGAGAAACACGAAGAGCCCCGCCGCAGCCATCGACGTGCCGGCCAGCACGCGGACCACCTCCTTGCGGGGCAGTCGCAGCAAGGCCACTTGGAACACCAGGAACAGCACCAAGAGCGGCGTGGCGGCCATCGCCACTCCCCGGCCCGTTTCAGCCACCCACTCCAGAAGGGGTCGCTCGTTCATCGGAGGCATCCCAAGACGAGGAGGACGAGGATGGGTCCGGCGGAGGCGAACCCGAGGAGCCCGAAGCCATCCAACGCGCGCGCATGGCGGGCCATGACCGAGCTGACGCCCAGGCCGAGCGCCATGAGCACGGGTGCCGACAAGACGCCGGTGGTCACGCTGCCGGCGTCGTAGGCGAGGGGCAGGAGGCCCGGGTCCGAGAAAGGGGACACGAGGACGATCAGGGCGAAGGCGATGGCCAGCGGCCGTGTCATGGTCATTTGCCGGGAGATGCACCACAGCGCGACGGCCGAGAAGAGGGCGACGCCCGCCGCGATCAGGTGGCCCAGCGACGGGCCTTGGAGACGGGCTCCGCCGGCCCTCTGGACTTGCCCGGTGAGCATCAAGACGTCCGGCTCCGCGACGGTGGTCACGTAGCCCAGGGCCCCGGCCACGGCGAGGATGAGCCATGCGGAGCCCCGCCGTGGCAACTCGGCGCCCACGTAGCGCCCCATGGGCAACACGCCATGATCGATCCCGGCGAGCAGCAGGAGCATCCCCAGCACGGCAAGGCATGACCCGGCGAGGAACTGGGCGAACTGGGCGAGCGGCGCGCGGACCAGGGAGACCTGAAGCAACGTCACCGCGCACACCAACGGTGCGATGGCACGAAGGACCTGTCCAAGCTGGGAACGAATCAAGGTCGCCATGCGGAGCATCCGGGGAAAACGTGTCCATGCGACGCCTCATGGCAAGGGCACGTTCCTGGGGCAGCGCGCATTGTGTCTGCCGCCCATCGTGGCGTCGTCGTGCCCCCTGATGTGTTGTCGTCCTTGAACAACGTCCTTCCGGACGTTTGGCGCCATGGATAGGGTGGGGCGTGAAAGACGAGCAACGGCGCCCATGGCATGCGATGGCGGCGGACGACGCGGTGGGCGAGCTGGGAAGTTCCGTGGAACGAGGCCTTGGCTCCGAGGAGGCGGCGGCGCGCCTTCGGGTGCATGGGTTGAACCGGGTGACGGCGTCGGCCGGGGTGCCGGGGTGGCTGCGGTTCCTGGGGCAGTTCAACCAAGTGTTGGTGTATGTCCTGATGGCAGCCGGCGCCAAGGCCGCGTGGATGGGTGAATGGGTGGACGCGGGGGTCATCCTCGGGGTCGTTGTCGTGAACGCCGTGGTGGGCCACATCCAGGAAGGCAAGGCGCAGAAGGCCATCGGGGCGTTGTCCCGGATGCTGGTGACGATGGCCACGGTCCGTCGCGACGGCGTGCGCCTCCAGTTGAACTCCGAGCAGTTGGTCCCGGGCGACGTCGTCTGGATCCAGTCGGGGGACCGAGTGCCGGCGGACCTGCGGTTGGTGTCGGTGAAGGGCCTGCGCTGCGACGAGTCCGCGTTGACGGGCGAGTCGGTGCCGTCCAGCAAGGACGTGGGGCTGCTGGATGCCGGGACGGTGGTGGGGGACCGGCGCAACATGGCCCATGCGGGCACGTGGGTGACGCAAGGGCAGGCCGAGGGCGTGGTGGTGGAGACAGGCGGCCGCACGGAGACGGGCCGGATTGCGTCGTTGATTGCGGGCGCGTCGGACATGGAGACGCCGCTGACCCGAAAGCTCCGGGGGTTCAGCCGCCTGTTGGTCGTGGTGATCCTGGTGGTGGCGGCCGTGATGTTCCTGGTGGGATGGCTCCGAGGACGGCCTGCGGACGACATGTTCATGGCGGCGATTGCGCTGGCGGTGGGTGCAATTCCGGAGGGATTGCCGGCGGCGGTGACGATCACGTTGGCGATTGGCGTCGGACGCATGGCGCGGCGCAAGGCGATCATCCGGCGCCTGCCGGCCGTTGAGACCCTCGGCGGCACCACGGTGATTTGCTCCGACAAGACGGGGACCTTGACAGAGAACCAGATGACGGTTCGGGAGGCGTGGGCGGATGGGGAGTCGTATGGCGTGACGGGAGACGGCTACCGGCTGGACGGGGAGGTGCGCCATGCGGGCGTGGCCTGTGACGTGGCGAGCAACGTGGCGCTTGCGGAGACGTTTCGCGCCGGCGTGCTGTGCAACGACTCGTGGCTTGCGGTGGAGGCGGGCGGCCGGGTGAAGGTTCATGGGGATCCCACGGAGGCGGCGTTGCTTGTCTCGGGACACAAGGCCGGATACGTGCACGCGGCCACGCACGACGCCACGCCGCGCCTGGACGTCATCCCGTTCGAGTCCGACCTGATGTACATGGCGACGCTGCATGCGTCGGATCCGAGGGTCATTTACAAGAAGGGGGCGTTGGACCGGGTGTTGGGCCGGTGCGACCGCATGTTGGGGGCGGACGGGCGCGAGGTGGCCTTGGACCGGGAAGGGGTGCGCATGGCCGGGGAAAGGATGGCGTCACGGGGCCTTCGGGTTCTTGCGTTTGCCCGGCGGCACGTGGGGGATGGACACGGGGAACTGGAGCACGAGCACGTGAAGGAGGGACTCACGTTCCTGGGGTTGCAGGGCATGATGGACCCGCCGCGGCGCGAGGCCATCGACGCGGTGCGCCGGTGCCACCAGGCGGGGATCGCGGTCAAGATGATCACGGGGGATCACGCGGGCACGGCGGTGGCGGTGGCGGGCCAGCTTGGGCTGCGTGGGGCGATGGGGCCGGACGGTCGCCTGGAGGCCATCAATGGCGAGGCGTTGGAGAGGATGGACGAGGCGAGGCTGCCCGAAGTGGTGGAAGGCACGGCGGTGTTTGCGCGGGTGGCACCGGAGCAGAAGCTGCGGCTGGTGCGGGCGTTGCAGTCCCGGGGCCATGTGGTGGCAATGACGGGCGACGGCGTGAACGACGCCCCGGCGCTGAAGCAGGCGGACATTGGCATCGCCATGGGGATCACGGGCACCGAGGTGGCGAAGGGGGCTGCCTCCATGGTGTTGCTGGACGACAACTTCGCGTCGATCGAGGCCGCCGTGGAGGAGGGGCGGTCGGTGTTCGACAACCTGGTGAAGTTCATCGTCTGGACGCTGCCGACGAACGTCGGGGAGGCCATGTTGATGCTGGTGGCGGTGCTGGCGGGGCTCGAGTTGCCGGCGCTGCCGGTGCACTTGCTTTGGATCAACCTGGCCACGGCCATCCTGCTGGGCCTGACGCTGGTGTTCGAGCCGCGGGAGGCGGGCCTGATGCAGCGTCCGCCGCGGGCTCCGGGTCAGCCGCTGCTGACGCGCGCGCTGGTCTTGCGCACGGGCTTGGTGGCCTTGCTGATGGGCGCGGCCGGGCATGGGCTGTTTTGGTGGGAGCAGGCCGTCATGGGGATGACCGTCGCGGAGGCGCGCACGGTGGTCGTCAACGTCGTCGTGGTGGTCGAGGTGTTCTACCTCCTGAATTGCCGGTCCCTGACGCGCCCGTTCTTCCGCCTGGGTTGGTGGTCCAACCCGTGGATCACGCCGGGAATCGTGGCGATGCTGGGGGCTCAGGTCCTCTTCACCTACCTGCCGGCGATGAACCGCCTGTTCCACACGGCCCCGATCCGGCTCGACGCATGGCTGCATGTGGCGGTGGTCGGGGTGGTCGTCTTCGTGGCGGTCGAGGTGGAGAAGTGGATTCGCTACGGAGGGCGACGCGGCGAGAAGTCGGTCCCGGAGTAACGTTCCAGGGCTCGGACGGAACGAAAAAGGCCGGCCCCGCTGGAAGCGGGACCGGCCTGGATGGAGCCGGAGCGGCCTAGAACTGGCGGCTCAGTTGGACGAACCACTGGCGGCCGCGGATGTCGGTGAGGCGGCGGTCATAGCCGTCGCCGAAGGTGCTCTGCACCTGGGGCGGGGCCTCGTCGAGCAGGTTGTTGATGCCGAAGGTGAAGTCGGCCTCGACCTTGTGGATGCGGTAGGTCAGGCGCAGGTCATACGTCTGGTAGGATGGGACGTCGGCGAGGGCACCGGCGTTGTCGGGATTGTTGGGGTCGAAGTCGGCAGGCGAGATGCCGCCGTTGACGTTCTCCCGGTAGCCATCGGTGTAGTTCCAGGCGAACGCGAAGGTGTAGCGGTCGTACTGGTACGAGAACGTGAGGTTGGAGCGCCACTCGGGGAAGCCGGCGTCCTCGAGCGCGGCGCCCGGCGCCCAGTACTTGCCGAGGTAACCCACGGCGCCGGAGCCCGGGAAGTTCTCCTGCTCGAAGGTCAGGATGCGCGTGGCGTTGCCATTGAGGCCGAACGTGCCCACGTCGGTCTTGTATTCGTAGCCCGCCTGGATGTCGATGCCGTCGGTGGTGCGGGTGCCGGAGTTGATCGCGCCGACGTTGCGGACCTGGTAGAGGTCGCCGAGGGCGTTGAGCTCGACCTGGGCTCCGAGGGGGTTGGCCGCGCTGATGCCGGCGTTCGCGCCGAACGGGTTGTTCGGGTTGGTGTCGGCCCCGTTGGCAAACCACTGGTTGACGACGTACTGGGCGGAGGCGAAGGGGATGCCGGTTTGTTGGATGCGGTAATAGCTCGCGCCGGTGGTGAAGCCCTTGAGCTTGTCGGGAGACGTGACGAACCCGATGAGGAACGTCTCGGAGTCGGTGGGCTTGAGCCGGGGATTGCCGATGGTGAGGACGGCCTCCTCTGGTTGCTTGCGCTCCTTGGTGACCGGGTTGAAGAGCTCCGTGAAGTCCTGGCCGGGGAGCTGGTAGAGGGATCCGAAGCCCGGGGCGATATAGCCTTGGGCGTAGGAACCGCGGATGGTGAGCTGCTTGTCGATGGGCTGCCAACGGAAGTTGACGGCGGGCTTGTAGCCGGTGACTCCGACGTCGGAGAAGCTCTCGTAACGGCCGGAGGTGGCGACGTTGAACGAGTGAACCAACGGCACGTCCTGGTCCTTGCTCAGCACCGGGATCGACACCTCGCCGAAGAACGAGTGGATGTCGCGGGAGGCGATGAGGGGTTGCACGACGTTGAACGGCCGGATGAGGCCGTTTTGGATGGCGACATCGGGCTCGAAGGAGCCCTTCACCTGCCGGTATTCGCCGCCGATGGTGGCCTCGACGGCACCGGCCGGGAGGTCAAACACCTGGCCGCCCACGTGGGCGTCGCCGAGGAAGATGCTGTCGGCGGAGTAGGAATAGGCCGTGCCAGACAGCGTCGAGAGGGTTTGGCCGGAGACGACCGGGGACACGCCGCCGATGGGGGTGTATCCGAAGACGTTGAAGGCGTTGGGGGTGCCGTCGGCGAGCAGTTTGTCGTAGTTGGCCCCGACCACGCCGCCGGTCTGGCGCTCCACGACCGAGGTGCGGTCGTACATGAAGGCCGTTTCCCACTTCCAAGACGACTCGTTGATGCGGCCCTTGAGGCCGAAGACGTTATGGAACGTCTCGAAGTCGGTGAAGGTTTGGCGCGGGCCGAACTCGACGGGGCGATAGCTGAACCGGAGGGGGCCGGTGGCGGCGGCTCCGAAGAGCTCCTTGTACCAGTAGTTGCTGGAGGGGAGCGTCTGGCCGGCGAGCGGCGAGGGCGCGAGCTGGTTGAACGATTGGTTGCGGACGTAATACGAGTTGGCGAACACCTCGAGGTTCTCGCCGAAGATTTTGTGGGTGATGGAGGCGTTGGCGTTGTAGCGCTCGTACGGGCGGTACACGGGAGTGTAGAAGCCGAAGGGGAACCCAGGTTGGCCGCCGGGGAAGAGGACGGCGTTGGGGCCATACACGACGGGCGAGTTCGGCCCGAGCAGGCCGTTCAGCCGGGCTTCCTCGGCGTCGCGCGCGGCGTTGCGCTGGGTGGCGGACAGGCCGGCCGTGTTGATCACCGCGAGCGGGTTGAACGCGGCAGGGATTTGCGCGGCGTTGGTCAGGCCCATGGCCATTCCCGGGGTGACATTGAGGCGCCAGCGCAAGGGCGTGTTCCCCGCGCCGGGGTTCGGGTTGGAGAACAAGCCCGGGTTGGACGTGCCCGACACGGCGTTGGGCAGCGGACGGGAACGCTCGCGGTCCACGGAGAACATCGAGTTGGCCGCCGAGTAGTCGGCCGAGAACACCACCGAGGTGTTCTCCGTGGAGGTGCCCCACAGCAGTTGGAACCGGCGCTGGCCAACGTCGGTGTCGAACGTGTTGCCGTAGAAGGAGGAGATGCGCAGCCCATTGAAGTTCTGGCGCAGGACCACGTTGACGACGCCCGCGACGGCGTCGTTGCCGTAAATGGTGGACGCGCCGTCGTTGAGGACGTCGATGCGCTCGATGGCGGCCTCGGGGAGCAGGTTCAGGTCCTCGGTAGAAACGCGGCGTCCGTTGACGAGGACGAGGGTGGCGTTGGCCGGGAGGCCGCGCAGCGAGATGGTCGAACTGCCGTCGCCGCCGTTTGCGAACGCCTCGTTGACGATGCCAGGCCCCGCGAGCTGCGGCAGCTTGACGCGCAGGATGTCGCCGATCGTCGGGAAGCCGGCGTTCATCGGCGTCGTGGTGTCCACGGCCGTGACCGACAGGGCACCCTCGACCTCGGCAGCCGACAGGCGCGTTCCCGTGATGGTCTGCCGGGCCACGTTGGTGGATTCCTGGGCGATGGCGGCCCCGGCGAGCAAGTGCGCGCCCAGGCCGATGGTCAACATCCGGCGTGCGGCGTCCGCACGGCGAATCTGTTCAATGGTTAGGTTCATGGTGTGTTGCTTCGTTGAATGACGCTGTGTTCGCGCTGTCACCCGGCTTTCCGGGATCGAATCCCACCGTGTCTCGTCGCAACCAATGCGGCGCGTCCGAAGCCCTTGACGACGTCCTTGGAGGAGGCATGTCCACCCGGGAATGCCACCCCTCGGCCAGCAAGTCGGTGCAAGGTTCCGGACGCATCGGGGTCGCGATGAGGCGCGGAGGGATCGGTTTCCCCAACGGAAAACCCGAATGCGCAGCGAGGCAAGCCGCATTTTCCCGGCGAGGGCTGCGGCGCTGCGCAGGCCAGCGGATGGAATGGCACGCCATGCATCGTGACGGACTTGGATGGCTTCGGGTGGGGCAGGGCAAGGCGTGGCCCTGCACGTGGGGACCCTGCCGATTTGCCGCTTCCACTGGTCAGGCCTGTTCCGGACTCTCCCGGGCATGCGCAACCCCGTCATCGTTGCCCTCGACATTCCCGATCCCGCCCGGGCGCTCGCCCTCGCCCGGGCCGTGGGACCCCACGTCGGTGCGGTCAAGGTGGGCAAGGAACTCTTCGTCAGCGCCGGGCCGGACATCGTCCGGACCCTCCGTGCGGACGGCGTCGGGGTGTTCCTCGACCTGAAGTTCCATGACATCCCCAACACGGTCGCCAAGGCGGTGGCGGCGGCGACGCGGTTGGGGGTGCAGATGCTGACGCTCCATGCTTCGGGGGGCGCTGCGATGATGCGGGCGGCGGTGGCCAGCGCGTCCGAGACGGCCGCCGCATCCGGGCAACCGGCGCCGCTGGTCCTGGGGGTGACCGTGCTGACAAGCCACGACGACGCGAGCCTAGCCGAGACGGGCGTCGCGGCGGGCGTCGAGGCTCAGGTGGAGCATCTGGCCCGCCTGGCGGTGGGCGCGGGCGTTCCGGGTTTGGTGTGTTCGCCGCTCGAGTTGCCGCGGCTGCGGTCGTTTCTTCCCGCCGACGTGCAGTTGGTCACGCCCGGCATCCGGACGGGGAACGAAAAGGCCGATGATCAACGGCGGACACTGAGTCCCCGGGAGGCGATGGCAGCCGGCGCGTCGTGGCTGGTGGTGGGCCGCCCGATCTACGCGGCGGCGGACCCCGTGGCGGCGGCGCGCGCGATCGCGGCCGAGGCGTGCGGGTAGGCCGCAGGCGATTCGGGGCGGGCCGGGGAAGCCCAAGTCGGGGCAACACCCCGTCGGTTTCAGGCGGAAGCCTGCGAGGGCCGCCAGTCGAGGAGCTTGAACTGGACGGACCTGCGGCCGTTGAACTCGTTGATGGACGGGACGCCCACGAGGTCGAAGTCGCCGGTGGGCACGGGCTTCTCGGCGGCGTTCCACCAGAGGCAGTCGGCGGACGTGCGCCCGTCGGTGATGGAGAGGCGCCAGTGTTGCTGTTCCTTGCCGATTTTTTGGGCCGGACGCGCGTTGCGGAGGGAAGGGACGAGCAGGTGAACCGGGGGATTGCCTTGGCCGAAGGGCTCGAGTCGGCCGAGTTCCTCCACGGCCGGGATGTCGAGGGACGAGAGGGGTGCCGTGGCGTCGATGCGCAGGCTCGGGACGAGCAGGTCCGGCGCGAGGGAGGCGCGGGCGATGCGGTTGAGGCGCTCGCGGAGGTCGTCCATCCGCTCCGGGGCGACGGTGACGCCGGCCGCCATGGCGTGGCCGCCGTGCTTGACCAACAGGTCGTCGCAACCACGAAGCGCCGCCGCGAGGTCGAAGCCCGGGATGCTCCGGCCGGAGCCGCGCCATTCATTGCCCTCGCCCCCGATGATCAGGGTGGGCCGGTGGAACTCGCGCAGGACGCGCGAGGCGACGATGCCGACGACGCCGACGTGCCAGAGGAGGTGGCCCTCGACGATGACGTAGTCGCGTTCGGGGTTGAACCGGGACCGGACGAGCGCGATGGCGTCGTCGGCCATGGTGCGCTCGATGGCCTGACGCTCGCGGTTGTGGAGGTCGAGGTCCTGGGCGAGGGCGCGGGCGGGCTCGGGGTGCGAGGCGAGGAGGAGGTCGAGGGCGCGGCGTGCGGAGTCGAGCCGCCCGGCGGCGTTGAGGCGCGGGCCGAGCTGGAACCCGACGTGATCGACGCGGACGTCGTCGGGGACGCCGGCGACCTCCTTCAGGGCTACGATGCCGTGGCGCCGGGACGATCCGAGGCGTTGGAGGCCGACGGTGGCGAGGATGCGGTTCTCGCGGACGAGGGGGACGAGGTCCGCAATGGTGCCCAAGGCGACGAGGTCGAGGAGCGGGCGGAGGTCGTAGGCATCGAAGCCGGGCAGTTGCTGGCGTCGGCCTTCCTTGAGGAGGGCGTGGGCGAGCTTGAAGGCAAGGCCGGCCGAGCAGAGTTCCTGGTCGTGTTGGCCGAGCTGCGGGTTGACGAGGGCGACGGGCTCGGCGGGGGCGTCCCCGGGTTGATGGTGGTCTAGGACGAGGACATCGACGCCCTGGGAGGCGAGCCATTGGACGGGTTCGCGCGCGGTGGAGCCGCAATCGACGGCGAGCAGCAACGGGGCGGGCCGGGCGGCGTGGCAGTTGCGGGCGGCCGCCATCGTGAGGCCGTAGCCCTCCTTGAAGCGGTCCGGGAGGTAATGGGAGACGGACCAGCCAAGGTCGGTGAACACCTGGGTCAGAAGCGCGACGGACGTGACGCCATCAACGTCGTAGTCGCCAAACAAGGTGAGGTGTTCGCCGCGTGCGCGGGCTTGGAGGAGGCGTTGGATCGCGGGGCCGACGTTGGGGAGTCGGAGGGGATCGGCGAGGTCCTTGAGGCGAGGCGACAGGAACGCCGCCGCGTCGACGGGATCACCGAGGCCGCGCCCGAGAAGGCAGGTGGCGGTCAGTTCGCGAATGCCGAGGGCCTGCTGCAGGAGGCGGGATTCCAGCGGACGGGGCGGTGACGTCTCCCAGCGGAAGCGCATGGTGAAGCTTGGGGGAGGCGCGTCTGCGAGGCTAGGAACGGCCCGCTTCCTGGCGCTCGCGCCATGCCACCACCATGGAGGCGGCCATGGACACGAAGATGATGGTGATGACGGCGGCGAGGGAGACGTTGGTGAGGTGCTCGCCCAGCCAGCGCTTCAGCCAGGTTTCGGCGAGCATCTTCGACCCGATGAGCACGAGGACCAGCGACAGGCCGTACTTGAGGTAACGGAAGTAGCCCATGGCGCTGGCCAACACGAAGTAGAGCGAGCGCAGGCCCAGGATGGCGAACACGTTGGACGTGAAGATCAGGAAGGGCTCGGACGTGATGCCGAAGATGGCCGGGATCGAGTCGAGGGCGAACACGACGTCGGTGGTCTCGACGACGAGCAGCACCAGGAAGAGCGGGGTGAAGCGGAGGGCTCCCTCGACGCGGGTGGTGAAGCGCTCGCCGTCGAAGGTGTTGGTAAAGGGAAGGAGGCGGCGCGCGAGGCGGACGACGGCCTTGTCCTCGAGGGAGGATCCGTCGTCGTCGGTCCCCGAGAGGGCCATCTTGGCCCCGGTGAAGACGAGGAATGCGCCCATCAGGTAGAGGATGAAGTGGAAGCGTTCCACGAGCTCGCTTCCGGCCCAGATCATGACGCCGCGCATGGCCAGCGCGCCGAGGATGCCCCAGAAGAGGACGCGGTGTTGCCAGGACTTGGGCACCTTGAAGTAGGAGAAGATCAGGGCGATGACGAAGACGTTGTCCATCGAGAGGGACAACTCGACGAGGTAGCCCGTGACGAACGACGTCGTCCACGCGGGCGTCCAGGCGGGCACGAGCCGTGGCCCGGCCCAAAACGCGAACAGCATCGCCGCACTGGCCCAGACGGACGTCCAGCCCACCGCCTCCCGAAACGTCACCTCGCGGCTGGTGCGGTGGAACAATCCGAGGTCGATCGCCAGGGCGACGACGACGAATGCGGCGAATGCGGCCCAATAAACAGGCCCGGCTCCTGTGGAGGCGGTCAGGGCAAGCATGGGGCGATGCGTGGGGCGGCTAGCGCGACGCGGGAGCGCCCTCTCCGATGCCGTAGAGGGCCTTGTGCGTGCGCAGGAAGACCTGGCCGTCCGACAGGGCAAGGGTGGAGTTGGACAACTCGCCCACGGGATTGGACGCCAGCTTCTCGAACACGGGCGACGCACGCAGGACAATCGTGTCGCCCGAACGATTGACCACGTAGAGACGGTCCCCGGCCAGGGTCATGGACGACCACGTGGCCCCGTCGGCGCCGGAGGATGGCAAGCGCTCCTCCCAAAGCAGGTTGCCGCTGGCGAGGTGGAGGCATTGGGCGAAGCCGTCGGTGGTGCTGAGGTAGGCGTGGCCGTTGAGGAGGATGGGGGAGCCGATTCGGTGCTTTTTGGCGCGGCGTTCCCAGTGCAGGCGCTTGCCGGTGACGTCGCCGTCGCCGCCGGGCTCAATCAGGATGGTGGAGCCAAAGTACCCGCCCATGGCCAGGACCTTGCCCTCGCCAAAGCTGGCGGAGGTATAAACCAGAGGGTTCATGCCCTCGCTCCACCAGAGGCGCTGGCCGCTTGCGGCGGAGAAGGCAAGCAGCCGGTTGGACGCCGGCAGGATGACCTCGTCGCGGCCCAGGTTGGGACCCTTCGCCACCCGCACCACCAACGGCGTGCTGAAGCAGCCCAGCATCCCGTCCGACTTGCCCGCGAACCCGTCGAACCGTTCGGACGGTTGATCCTCGGGGATGGGGGTCTTCCAACGTGCGACGCCCGTGGCCTTGTCGAGGGCGACCAACGCCGAGTCCTTGCCCGGGCCGTGGTACACGAGGACGACGTCGCCGTGGAGGACCGGCGAGGAACCTTGACCCCAGTTGTGGCGTTGCGGGCCGAGGTTGGCGAGCCACAGCCGCTTGCCCTCGAAGTCGTACGCGGCAATGCCCGCCGACGCGAAGCTGGCGACCACCATCTTGCCATCCGTCACGGGGGACGCGGCGCAATGCGGGTTGGTTTCATGCCGCGGGTCCTGTCCCTCGAAGGCGACGCCCTGCTCCCACAGGAGGCGGCCCGTGCGCCGGTCGAAGCACATCAGGTTACGGCGTGCGCCATCCTCGCGGGCCTGCGTCAGGAAGATCCGGTCCCCCCACACGACCGGGCTCGAGTTGCCGGGCTCGGGCAGCTCGGTTCGCCACAAAATGTTGCTGGTCCCTCCCTTCTCAGACCATGACCAATGAAGCGGGAGACGCGTCTCGGCGGAGACTTGGTTGCCGGATGGACCGCGCCAAGAAGGCCAGTTGCCCGCGTGGACGTCCGCCAGCGCCGCAATCAAAAGAATCCAGGAAGCCCTCGGAACGGATGCTTGCATCGGCGGACGCTATCCGGGTTGGGCCGCGCTTTCCACCGGGTTTTGCCCCGGCCCTGCGACGGCGTCGCCTCCTTCGAACGTCGGGCGGGTGCGAGAAAGGACTCCGGGAACCGGGAAGCGGGGCGCGGGTTGCGACAAACGGGCCGTGTGCCCAACAACATGCCCAGCGCGATGCAACCGCACCCCCACTTCAGGAACCAGCCGGGCGTTGCTGGATTGCGCCGGCGAGACAGGCGGCCTCATGGGTGGCAAAGAACGACCTTTTCAGGACAGCTTCGGCCCGGGTGGGGAACAAGTGTTGGTTGCGAGCCCGGAGCACCTCGGATGGTTTCAAGCAGGTCACGAGGGAAAAGCAGCAGGAACCTCGGAGATTTCCCCCCGAAATGACCCCATGGCGGGAGCCGGCGCCCGCGGGACGGGTATCCCGTGGGCGTGGCCCTTGCCCGCCGATCCATTCGGATCGTTCATGGATTCGACAAGCAACGGGTCAAGAAAACTCGTTGCGGATCGGGGACCGTCAGTGTACGGAATCGGAAGCCGATAGTTCGACCGCCCCGGGCTTCTGTCCCGGAGGATGGCTTCCCCAAGTCTTTGTTCCTGCGGCCCCGCTTAGCGTTTCGCCGCCTTTTTGGGTTCGGGCTCTTCCGGCGCCTACCAAGTCCGCAATTGTCATGAGCAACGAGAACACCGCGCCGAGCCAGTCTCAGGGCGCCCAAGGTCCCGGGAATGCCGGCGACCCCGCCACCAACGCCCCACGAGACCGTTCCCAGGACCGGGACCGAGATCGTTACCCGGATCGGCCCCGCGAGCGCGAGGGTGACCGCGACCGAGATTACCGGTCGCGTGACGATCGCCCGCGTGATGATCGCGGCCGCGACGACCGGCCGAGGGGTTCAGACGCTCCCCGGTCTGCCGAACCTCCCCGCGACGACCGCGATCGGGATCGCGACCGCAGCCGCGACGTTCGAGACCGTGCCCCGGATCCGCGTGATGACCGCGACCGGGATCGCTCGGTGGCCCCGCGTGACGACCGGGACCGCGACCCACGCGACCGTCCCTTGGATGCGCGCGATGACCGTGACCGGGACCGTTCCCCAGCTCCGCGCGACGACCGTGACCGCGACCGGGACCGTTCCCCAGCTCCGCGCGACGACCGTGACCGCGACCGGGATCGTTCCCTGGCCCCACGCGACGACCGTGACCGGGATCGTTCCCTGGCCCCGCGCGACGATCGTGACCGGGATCGTGACCGGTCGGTTGCCCCGCGCGACGACCGGGACCGTGACCGCGACCGCCCCTCGGACGTGCGCGACGACCGGGACCGGGACCGAGATCGGGATGCGCGGGATCGCGTTGGGGATTCACGAGACACGCGTGACGTGAGGGATCGTGGAAGCGACCGCGTCGGGGACGCCCGAGACAGCCGCGACAACCGCGACCGTGACCGTCGTCCGCAAGGTGGCGGAGGGGGTGGCGGTGGTGGCCATCGCCATGACGGGCACCGGCACCATGGCGGTCATCGCCATCAGGGTGGACGGGGCGGCGGCGGCGGCGGCGGCGGCGGCGGCGGTGGTGGCGGTGGCGGACAGCGGGGCGGACAGCAAGGCCCGCCGCAGGTCCAAGCCGAGCCGGTCATCCACGAGGGATTCCTCGAGATCTCGGAAAAGGGCTTCGGGTTCCTGCGTTCCGCGAAGGCGCACTTTGCGCCGAAGCCGAGCGACGTGTTCCTCACGCCGGACTCGATCAAGCGCTTGGCTCTGCGCGAGGGCAGCCAGATCAAGTGCACGGTCAACCCGCCGCACCGCGGGAACAGCCCGCAGTTGAGGGAGGTCCTCGAGGTGAACCAGCGCCCCTACCAGGAATACCTGCACGCGCTGCGGTTCGAGAACCTCACCACCATCGACCCGATCGACAAGTTCCTGCTCGAAACGGCGCCCGACCTGCTCGAGACGCGGATCATCGACCTCGTGACGCCGATCGGTAAGGGCACGCGCGGCCTGATCGTCGCGCCGCCGAGGACGGGCAAGACGACGGTGCTGAAGCAAATCTGCAACGCCATCACCACGAACCATCCCGACGTTCATTGCCTGGTGTTGCTCATCGACGAGCGGCCGGAGGAGGTCACGGACTTCCAACGATCCGTGAAGGCCGAGGTGGTGGCCTCGAGCAACGACCAGGACCTGGAGACGCACGTGCGCCTGAGCCGGTTCATGATTGAGCGCGCCAAGCGCATGGTGGAGTCCGGCAAGGACGTCTTCGTGCTGCTCGACTCCCTGACGCGCGTCGCCCGTGCCTACAACTCCGTCCATGGCGGCTCCGGCCGGACCATGACGGGCGGCGTGGATGCCCGGGCGCTCGAGATCCCGCGCAAGATGTTCGCCGCCGCGCGCAAGGTGGAGGAGGGCGGCTCGCTGACGATCCTTGCCACGGCGCTGATCGACACGGGTTCCCGCATGGACGAGCTCATCTTCCAGGAGTTCAAGGGCACTGGAAACATGGAGCTGATCCTCGACCGCAAGCTGGCCGAGCGCCGCCTGTACCCGGCCATCGACATCCCGAAGTCCGGCACGCGCAAGGAGGAGAAGCTCTTCCCCCCGAAGTACCTCGAGGCCATCCGCAAGCTGCGCCGCATGATGACCGACCTGCAGCCGGTCGAGGCGATGGAGACGCTTCAGGGCGCGCTCCGGAAGTACAAGACCAACGAGGAACTGCTCGCGAAGCTGTCGTGATGCCGTCCAGAGGGGTCCGTGCATCCCGCGTGCACGGGCCCCGCCTGACCTTCGTGGGCGCCCATTCCAGGCCCTGCCGGCGAGCCCTGCGCGCGAGGTTGCGAGCCGTCGGTTGATGACGGATCCCGACCCATTCACCACCCCGGCCCCCCGCATCATGGACACGAGCGCGCCCAGGCCGGATGGGTTGTTCCCGGAATCCTTCCTGCACGCGCTTCGCGCGGCTCCCAAACGGGGCGACGTGCTCGCGCTGGACCACGTCACGTCGGCCGCTTGGGGACACCTCGTTGCCCTGCTCTCCAAAGCCCGGCCCGGGGCCACCATCCTCGCCGTCGTGGAGGGCGTGAAGGCCCAGGAGGCCGTGCACGCCGACGCCTCGACATGGGTCGTGCCGGGACCAACCCCGTGGTTCTTTCCGGCCTGGGAAGTCCTCCCACACGAGCGAAAGCTACCCCATGCCGACGTGATCTCGGAGCGGCTGGGAACGTTGCTGGCCTTGCTGGGCGAGCACCGCGAGGACGGCCCCGCCCGGCTGATCGTGGCCACGGCGGCGGCGCTGATGCAGCGGACGTTCCCGGTCGAGGCGTTGCGCTCCCGGCTGAGGCGCGTGCGCAAGGGCGACCGTTGCAACCCGCTCGACCTCATCGAGTGGCTCGAAGAGCAGGGGTTCGAGCCCGAGACGCAGGTCACGGGCAAGGGCGAGCTGGCGTGGCGTGGTGGTATCGTGGACGTGTGGCCGTTGCCGTCGCCCTGGCCGGTGCGCATCGAGTTCTTCGGGGACGAGGTCGAGTCGATTCGGGAGTTTGATCCCCAGGCGCAGGTGTCGCGCGAGCCGGTGGAGGAGGTGTCGTTGGCTCCGGCCGGCGAGCTGGGGTTGTTGCAGCCGCGCGGCGAGGGCCCCGTTCCGGAGTTGGGATCCTTGGTGGACTACCTGCCGGAGGACACGGTGGTGGTGTGGTGCGACCCCGACGGGCTGCGGATGCAGGCGTTGTCCTATTCCCAACAGGTGCCCGAGGGATCTCCCTTCGTCTTGGCATGGGATGCCGTGGAGGACGGGGTTCGCGCCCGCGGCCTTGCGCAGGTGCTCGCTTCCGATGTCGTGGAGGCGGACGACGTGGCCGGGACGGGGGGCCTCTCCGGGACAGGGGCCGGCGCGGCGCCGACGTCCGCGTCCATGCAATGGAAGGGCCTGGACGCCTACCGGCCGCTGGGCGCGACGCTGCCGGAACCCCAGGTGGCGGAGGCCCAGCGGCGGGAGTTCTTCCTCCAGGTTCACCGTTGGCAGCGGCAACGACAGGAGGTGCACGTGTTCTGCGGGCACGCGGGCGAGCGGCAGCGGTTCCTGGAGTTGTGGGGCGAGTTTGGGTTGGGCGAGACGCCGCCGCCGGTTCACATCGGCCTGCTGGGCCGGGGCTTCCTCGTGCCGTCGGCCGGGCTCGTGGTGGTGACGGACGCCGAGATCTACGGCCGGTACAAGGTCCAGAGGCCGCGCCGGATGAAGTCGCCGCACGCGCAGGCGGTGCGGTCCGTGTTCGAGATCGACTTCAACGACTTCGACGAGGGCGACCACGTGGTGCACCTCGAGCACGGGATTGGGGTGTATCGCGGGCTGTCGCGTCTGCCCTCGCCGGTGCGGCGTCGCGGGGAGGATCCGGGCCGGGCGGGAGCCGGGGAGGAGTGCCTGGTCATCGAGTACGCGGCATCGACCCCAGGCGCGGAGGCGCCGCGCATCTACGTGCCGCTGGCCGAGGCCCACCTGGTGAGCAAGTACGTGGGCGCGGGCAAGGCGCGCCCGCAGCTCTCGACGCTCTCGGGGACGCGCTGGGCGAAGGCGAAGGAGCAGGCGCAGCGGGCGGTCCGGGACCTGGCGTCGCAGTTGCTGGCGGTGCAGGCGGAGCGGGCCTCGGTAACGGGGCATCCCTGCTCGGCGGACACGGCCTGGCAACGCGAGTTCGAGGCCTCCTTCGAGTACGAGGAGACGCCGGACCAACTCCGTGCCATCGAGGCTGCCAAGGCGGACATGGAATCCCCCAAGCCGATGGACCGGCTCCTGTGCGGCGACGTGGGCTTTGGGAAGACGGAGGTCGCCATCCGCGCGGCGTTCAAGGCCGTGATGGGTGGCAAGCAGGTGGCCGTGCTTGTTCCCACCACGGTCCTGGCCCAGCAGCACTTCAACAACCTGCGCGACCGCATGGCGGAGTATCCCGTGCGCATCGAGCTGCTGTCGCGGTTCCGCACGGCGCGCCAGCAACGGGCCGTCATCGAGGCGGCCGCCGCCGGGACCGTGGACATCGTCGTCGGCACCCATCGCATCGTGTCGGCCGACGTCCGATTCAAGGACCTCGGCCTCGTCATCGTCGATGAGGAGCAGAAGTTCGGCGTGCGCCACAAGGAGCAGTTCAAGCTCCTGCGCCGGACCGTGGACGTGCTGACGCTGAGCGCCACGCCCATCCCGCGGACGCTGTACCTGGCGCTGACGGGGGCGCGGGACCTTTCGACGCTGGAGACGCCGCCGCAGGACCGGTTGCCGGTGGAGACGGTGGTGGCCAACCATGATGAACGCCTCGTGCGGGACGCCGTGCGACGCGAGCTGAACCGCTCCGGGCAGGTGTACTACCTCCACAACCGGGTCACGACCATCGAGGCGACGGCCTCGCGGCTGCAGGCCTTGGTCCCGGACGCGCGCATCGTCGTGGGCCATGGCCAGATGGACCCGGACGACCTCGAGCGCGTGATGACCCGGTTCGTGAACGGCGAGGCGGACGTGCTGGTGTGCACGACGATCATCGAGAGCGGCCTCGATATCCCGAACGCCAACACCATCATCATCGACCGGGCGGACCGCTTTGGGCTGAGCGAGCTGTACCAGTTGCGGGGTCGCGTGGGCCGCTACAAGCACCAGGCCTACGCCTACTTCCTCCTGCCCCGGCACGCCCAGCTCCTCACCGAGGCGCGCAAGCGCATGTCCGCCATCAAGCAGTACTCGGCCCTGGGCTCCGGCTTCAAGATCGCCATGCGCGACCTCGAGATCCGCGGCGCGGGCAACCTCCTCGGCTCCGAGCAATCCGGCCACATCACCGCCGTGGGCTTCGACCTCTACTGCCAGTTGCTGGGGCGCACCGTCGCGGCCCTCAAGGGCGAGGTCCCCAAGGAACGCATCGAGGTCCGCACCCGCATCGACTTCCTGGAGTTCAACGCCAGCGCGCCCACGTCGGACCCGTCGCCCGCCGACGACCCGTCCGCCGTCCGCGTGACGGGGCCTCGCATTCGGATCGAGGTCCCACGCGACGACGACGTGGCCACCGTGTCATCCCGCAGGCGTCGCGAGGCGTTCGAGGAACCCGGCGGGCCGGTGACGCGGGAACCCGCGTGCCTGCCGTTGGACTACATTCGCGAGGCGCCCCAGCGCATCGAGCTGCACCGGAAGCTGGCCAATGCCGCCTCCGCCACGGACCTCGCCTCCCTGCGGCGCGAGCTGCGCGATCGCTTTGGCCCGTTGCCCGCCCCCGTGGAGCGCTTGCTGGAGGTCGCCGACCTCCGTTTGGTGGCGGCGGCACATGGCGTCTCCTCCATCGAGGTGACGGAAGGCAAGGTGAAGCTCACCCGCCACGGCCAGCTCGTCACGGTGGGCGGCCACTTCCCAAGGCTCACCAAGAAGTCCGCGTCCGCCCGGCTCTCCGAGATCCGGCGCCTGATCCAGTCGATGGGCCGCTGACCTGGCGTGGCCATCGTCGCGTGGGTGACGCGTCAGATGCCCCAACCGCGGCGATACTCCCGGGACCAGAGCCTCCGTTGCGCCCGTGTTGCCCCGTGCAGGTGGCCCGTGGCCGGGTCCACGTCCACGGCCCCGGACGTGCGCCAGGCGATGTTGCCGAGGTGGCACAGGTGCACGCTGCGCGCCCCGTCCGACGCCGGCGCGTTCAACGCCGCGCCGTCGCGAATGGCGTCCACGAAGTTGCCGAAGTGGGCCTTGTCATTGTAGCCGCCCTTCACGGACCGCACCTCCCGGCCCGACGCGTCCAGCACGCGGTACGAGCCCGACGCCTCCAGGGCGAGGAGGCCGCCATCGCCGTAGAACGTGACGAAGCCGGGTGCGTCGCCCTTGCGCGGATGGCAACTGGAATGGTCCCAGAGGATCGCGGCCGTCCCGAAGTCGAAGTGCGCGGTCAACGTGTCGGGCGTCTCCTGGTCGTCGTCGAAGTGGAGGCGGCCGCCGTTGGCCGTGACCCGCCTGGGGAACTGCACGCCGAGGCCCCATCGGGCGATGTCCAGGGCATGGGGGCCGTTGTTGGCGAGCTCGCCGCCGCCCCAGTGCCAGCGCCAGTGCCACTGGTAATGCACGACGTTGTCGAGGTAGGGCCGCGACGGCGCGGGCCCCTGCCAGAGGTTGTAGTCGAGCCACGACGGCACGGGCGCGGGCTTGCCGCGGCCGATGCTGGCGCGGGCGTTGTCGTAGCGGCAACGGGCGACGCGCACGGGCCCGATGACGCCGGACCGCAGCTCCTCGATGGCCTGGCGCGTGGAGGGCGAGCTGCGTCGTTGGGTCCCGAGCTGCACCAGTCGGCCGGTCTCGGCCGCGATCGCCGCCAGCCGCATCCCCTCGTGCGCGTTGTGGCTGCCGGGCTTCTCCACGTACACGTGCTTCCCGGCGCGGCACGCCATCACGGCGGCCACGGCGTGCCAGAAGTTCGGGGCGGCAATGCTGACGGCGTCGATCTCCCGGTCGTCTAGCATCCGCCGGAGGTCGGCCACCGAGCCCGGGCGGCGACCGGTCTTGCCAAACACCCGTTGCGCGGCGGCATCGCGACGTCGCTCGTCCACGTCGCACACGCAGGCCACCTCCGCTCCGGGCACCTCGAGCAGGGCCGTCACGTGGTCCATTCCCCGGCCCAGGCCCATCACGCCGACCCGGACCCGTCGCGACGCGGGTTGCCCGGTGGCCACCGCGGGTGCGACGCCTGCGGCCAAGGCGGCGGAAAGCAATCCGGTGGCGAAGCGTCGGCGCGACATCTGAGGCCTCCGAGGATCCATGGCGGTGCAGTGCATGGCTGCATCCAACACCAACCCGGTGCGCATCCGCCAGCCATCAGCTCGTTGCGATCACGATGTTGCCCCAAGGTTTTCGGGGGAGAAACAAGCCGGGACGCGACGGGGGCGGACGTGGCCGCACGCGAGCCCGAGACGGGCCAATTCCTCCCTGGAAACGCGTTGCCCTCGCCCGCGCCATGAAGCGGCGGGGCCCTTCGCATCGTGGTCATCCGCGTCCGCATCGTGCGCGGCGCCTTCCACAACGGCGCTGGCCTTTGTTCCGGCGCGGCACGGGAAGAGGCCCTGGCTCCCTGCCGTGACAGACGGGTGGACCCGCGATGGCTGGGAGGATCCATGCTCCTGCAACCGCTGACGGGGAATGACGCTCGGGCAGGGCCGGGCGGGCGGCTGGCTTGAGGGTTATGGGCCGCCATGGCGAGCCGTGGACCTCGCTGCAAGCTCGGGCCGAGATTGGGCAATGGAGTGCCAGCAGCGGGGCCTTGGCCGAGGGGAAGGTGTTGCCCGCACGGAACGGGCATGGAGGCAACGGCGACCAGCACGATGGGATGGATGGGGGCGACGCCCGAGGGCGTGGACTGCTTCCATTGCGGGACTCCCTGCGGCGGCCGGGCGAGCCAACGGGATGGCAAGGCCTTTTGCTGCCATGGATGCCAGGCCGTGTTCGAGCTGCTCGGCGAGGCGGGGCTTTCGAGATACTACGAGATGGGTGATCGGGTCGGGGCGCGGGCCATGGACCCGGTGGACGACGACGCGTATGCCTATCTGGATACGCCGGGGGTGCGGGCCCGTTTGATCGACTTTGATGATGGCCAGAATGCCCGGGCGACCTTTCATCTGCCGGCCATCCATTGCGTCGCGTGCGTTTGGCTGCTGGAACACCTGTTCCAGCTCAAGGCCGGCGTCGGCTCATGCACTGTCCACTTCCCGAGGAAGCAAGTGGTCGTCCAGTTCGACCCTGGCCGTGTCCGGTTGTCCGAGGTGGTGGCGTTGCTGGCGTCGGTGGGGTACCCGCCGGAGCTGCGGTTGTCGGACATGGAACGCCGCCCGGAGGATCCGGTGGCTCGACGCCTGTGGTTGCAGACGGGGGTGGCGGGCTTTGTGTTTGGGAACACGATGCTGTTCAGCATCGCGCTGTACCTTGGGCTCGATGCCTTCAGCGGGCCGGGGTTCGAGCGGATGTTTGGCTGGCTGAGCCTGGCGATGTCCGTGCCGGTGGTCGCCTTCAGCGCGCGCGACTATTGGGCGGCGTCCTGGCATGCGCTGCGGCGACGGATGGTCACCCTCGACGTGCCGATCGCCGCCGGCATCGTGGCCATCTGGTGCCAAAGCACATGGGAGGTCGCGGCCGGCCGCGGGCACGGGTACTTCGACAGCCTCGCGGGCCTGTTGTTCTTCCTGAACATCGGGCGGGTGTTCCAAAGGAAGACGTTCGACCGCCTGTCCTTTGACCGTGACTACCGGTCGTTCTTCCCGTTGTCCGTGCTGCGGATCCGCCAAGGGGCCGAGCAACGGGTGGCGTTGGCGGAGGTATCCGTGGGCGACCGACTGGTGATCCGCCACGGGGAGTTGGTCCCCGCCGACTCTCGCCTCGTCGAGGGGCCTGCCTGGATCGACTACAGCTTTGTGACGGGCGAGGCGGACCCGGTGTCGCGGCTGCCCGGCGAGGTGCTCCATGCGGGCGGCCGTCAACGGGGCGGCCGCATCGAGGTGGAGGTCACCAAGCCGGTCAGCCAAGGGTACCTGACGGACCTGTGGAACCAGGACGTTTTCCGGAAGACGAAGGACGACACGTTGGGGACCTGGACGAACCGATATGGGCGGCGGTTCACGTGGATCGTGCTGGGGATTGCCGTCGGGGCGGCGCTTGCATGGGCACCGTTCGACGCGGCGCGCGGGCTGAAGGCGTTCGTGTCGGTGTTGATTGTCGCGTGCCCATGCGCCTTGGCCTTGGCGGCTCCCTTTGCGCTGGGTTCGGCCGTCCGCGTCCTGGCGCGCAGCGGCGTCTTTCTGCGGAACCCCGAGGTGATCGAGGCGTTGGCGCGGGTGGACACGGTGGTCTTTGACAAGACGGGCACGCTGACGGCCGCCGGGGCCGGGGAGTTGACGTGGCATGGCGCGGCCTTGGAGGCGTCCGAGGCCGGGGCCATCCGCGCGGTGGCGTCGCATTCGACGCATCCATTGTCTCGTCGGGTGGCGACCGGGCTGGGCGTCGTCGCGGCGAAGGCCGTGACGGGCTTCGAGGAGGTGGAAGGGTGCGGGGTGCGCGGGTGGGTGGACGGGGAAGCATGGTGGCTGGGGTCGGCGGCATGGGTGGGTTGCGAAGGCGTCGCGGTGCCGGAGTCGTCGAGGCCGGGCAGCCGCGTGGTGGTGGCGCGGGGCGGGGTGTACCGCGGCGAGTTCACGGCGGGGGGCGGGTTGCGTGAGGCGATGCCCGGGTTGTTGGCGCGGCTGCGGGGGATGGGGATGCGGCTGGGCTTGCTGAGCGGCGACAATGATCGGGAGCGGGCGTTGATGGCGCCCTTGTTCCCGGCGGCCGACGACCTGCGCTTTGGGCAGGCGGCGCTGGACAAGATGGGGGCGGTGCAGGCGTTGCAGGCGGATGGACGCGTGGTGTTGATGGCGGGCGATGGCCTGAACGACGCCGGGGCGTTGCGGCAGGCGGACGTGGGCGTGGCGGTGGTGGAGGACATCGCGTCGTTCTCGCCCGCCAGCGACGTGATCCTGCCGGGGGCGGAGCTGGGGCGGCTGGCTTCGGTGCTGGCGTATGCCCGAAGGGTGGCCGGGGTGGTGCGGTGGAGCTTCGGGGTTTCAACGGCGTACAACGTGGTGGGGCTGGCGATTGCGGCGGGCGGATGGTTGTCGCCCGTGGTGTGCGCGGTGCTCATGCCGTTGAGCTCGGCGACGGTGGTTCTGGTGGCGTGCGGGCTGGCGGAGCGTGCGGGCCGCAAGGAGGGGCTGGGCAGGACATCGGGTGGCGCGGCGGGTCAAGGGGTGGCGTTGGACACCGCCAATCCGGCGCAGCGCCGGGCCATGGAGGGTATGCGTCCATGAGCGTGATCCTGCTCTTGATACCGCTGAGCCTCGTGATGGCGGGGCTGTTCCTTGGGGCCTTCGTGTGGGCGGTGCGCCGGGGCCAGTACGAGGACACGTGCACGCCCTCGATGCGCATCCTCGTGGACGACGACGCGGCGGCGGGCGGGACGATTTCACGAATGAACAAGGGAAGATCGAATGAGAATTGAGACGTTTCGATACGACAACCGGGTGGTGCGCGCGTTTGCGATCGCCACGGTGATCTGGGCGGTGGTGGGGATGAGCGCCGGGCTGTTGGCGGCGGTGCAGTTGTTCCTGCCGAACGCGAACCTGTCGCTGCCCTACACCACGTTTGGCCGTCTGCGGCCGTTGCACACCAACGCGGTGATCTTCGCGTTCGTGGGCAACGCGATGTTCATGGGCATCTACTACTCGCTGCAGCGGCTGTGCAAGGCGCGGATGTTCAGCGACGCGCTGAGCTGGATCAACTTCTGGGGCTGGAACGGGATCATCGTGGCGGCGGCGGTGACGCTCCCGCTGGGCCTGACCACGAGCAAGGAGTACGCCGAGCTGGAATGGCCGATCGACGTGGCGATCACCCTCGTCTGGGTGGCGTTCTCGGTGAACCTCTTTGGGACCATTGCCCGTCGGCGCGAGAAGCACCTGTACGTGGCGATCTGGTTCTACATCTCGACGGCGGTGACGGTGGCGGTGCTGCACATCGTGAACTCGCTGGCGGTGCCGGCCGGATGGTTCAAGAGCTACTCGTTGTACGCGGGCGTGCAGGACGCGCTGGTGCAGTGGTGGTACGGGCACAACGCGGTGGCGTTCTTCCTGACCACGCCGTTCCTGGGGTTGATGTACTACTTCCTGCCCAAGGCGGCGGAGCGGCCGGTATTCTCGTACCGGCTGTCGATCATCCACTTCTGGGCGTTGATCTTCCTCTATATCTGGGCGGGTCCGCACCACCTGTTGTACAGCGCGTTGCCAGACTGGGCGCAGTCGCTGGGGATGGTGTTCTCGGTGATGCTGGTGGCTCCGTCGTGGGGGGGGATGCTGAACGGCCTGCTCACGCTGCGCGGGGCATGGGGCAAGCTTCGCGAGGAGCCGATGCTCAAGTTCATGGTGGTGGCGCTGACGGCGTACGGCATGTCCACGCTGGAGGGGCCGATGCTCTCCATCAAGAGCGTCAACTCGTTGTCGCACTACACGGACTGGACCATCGCGCACGTGCACACGGGGGCGCTGGGATGGAACGGCTTCATGGCGTTCTCAATGCTCTACTGGCTGATCCCGCGGCTCTACAACACGAGCCTCTACTCGCTGCGCCTGGCCAACTCGCACTTCTGGGTGGGCGTCCTCGGCATGATGTTCTACGCGGTGCCGATGTACTGGTCGGGCATCACCCAGGGCCTGATGTGGAAGCAGTTCACGGCGGATGGCTTCCTCCAATACCCCAACTTCCTGGAGACCGTCTTGCAGCTCGTGCCGATGTACCAGCTCCGCGCGATCGGCGGCTCCCTCTACATCACGGGCGTCCTGATCGGGGCGTACAACCTCTACCAGACCGCCAAGGCGGGACGGTTTGTGCCCGACGTCGAGGCCCAGGCCCCCGCGCTCACGCCGGATGTCGCCGCCGCGCACCCGGCCGGCACCGGCCATCGCTGGCTCGAGTCCCGGGGCTTCCTGTTCACCGTCCTTTCCGCCGTCGCCATCCTGGTCGGCGGGGCCGTGGAGATCGTCCCGATGTACCTCATCAAGTCCAACGTCCCCACGATCTCGACGGTCAAGCCCTACACGCCCCTCGAGGTGGCGGGCCGTGACCTCTACATCCGCGAGGGCTGCGTGGGCTGCCACTCGCAGATGATCCGGCCGTTCCGGTCCGAGACCGAGCGCTATGGCGAGTACTCGAAGGCGGGCGAGTTCGTGTTCGACCACCCGTTCCTCTGGGGGTCGAAGCGGACGGGGCCGGACCTGCACCGCGTGGGGGGCAAGTACTCGGATGCGTGGCACTACAACCACATGGAGGACCCGCGCTCGATGTCGCCCGGCTCGATCATGCCGCCGTACCCGTGGCTGTACGCGAGCAAGCTCGACCTTGCCTCGCTCCCTGCACGGATTGGGGCGTTGCGGAAGGTGGGCGTCCCCTACCCGGAGGGCGCGGAAGCGACGGCGCAAGAGGATGCCCAGGCCCAGGCCGCGAAGGTGGCGGGCAACCTCAAGTCCAACGGCATCCAGAACCCGGCCGCCGACACGGAGATCATCGCGTTGATCGCCTACCTCCAAAAATTGGGGACCGACATCAAGCCGGGGGCTTCCGCCGGCCAGGTGGCCACCCTCCAACCCTGAACCCATCGCTTCATTGACATGATCAAGGACTCACTGATGGAGATCGGCGGCGTCGGCCTGTACGGCGTCGTGTCCGTCCTCCTTTTCTTCGCCGTGTTCACCCTCGCGTTGGCGTGGGCGTTGCGCCTGCGCCGCCCGTTCCTGGACGCCATGGGCGCGTTGCCACTCGCCGACGGCACCGGCGCGCCGAGGAAGGAGGCTTCCCATGATTGACCCTCAGCAATCCAAGGGGGACAAGGACCTCCTGCTGCACGGCCACGAGGCCGACGGCATCCAGGAGTTGGACAACGACCTGCCGCGTTGGTGGGTGTGGATGTTCGTCCTGTGCGTCGTCCACGCGACGGGCTACCTGCTGTACTATCACGTGTTCAACATGGGCACGCTGCAGGCCGCCGAGTACACGGCCGAGATGGAGGTGGGCAACCAGGCCAAGCTCGCGGCCCAGCGGAAGTTCGAGGCCAGCCTCGTGAGCCTGAAGCCCTCGAAGGACGCCGACGTGCTTGCAAGGGGACGCCAGACCTACGGCACGTACTGCTCGCCGTGCCACCGACTGGATGGCGGCGGGCAGGTGGGCCCCAACCTGTGCGACGACTACTGGATCCATGGGCCGCGCTTCGAGGACAACCTCCGGATCATCGTCAACGGCGTGACCGTGAAGGGGATGCTCGCGTGGAAGGAGACGCTCAAGCCGTCCGAGATCTACGCGGTGGCCTCCTACATCCAGGGCTTCCGGGGCACGAGGCCGCCGAACCCGAAGCCCCCGGAGAACGAGCAGCAACCGGACAAGCCCAATGAGTTCGAGTGAACCGCCGCGACCTCGCCGCGCCACGCCATGAAGCTTCAGGAAGACGAGCCCGGCATGGCCCGCGGCCGCGGCTTTGGGCCGACGCGCCCGCAAGCCGGGACGCCGGACGACCCGGGCGAGCCTGCGGCCGCGCCGGCCCGGGACGTGGACTGGCGGGACTTCCGCGAGCACCTGGCCACGGCGGAAAAGGACGGCAGCCGCCGCTGGCTCTACCCGAAGAGGCCCTCCGGGCGGTTCTACCGGCATCGGACGTGGCTCTCGTGGCTGCTGCTTGCCGTGATGGTCGTGGGCCCCTTCGTGCGCATCCGCGGCAACCCGCTGCTGATGCTGAACATCGTGGAGCGGAAGTTCTCCATCCTCGGCTTCATCTTCTGGCCCGAGGACACGGTGATCTTTGCCGTAGCGATGCTCGTCTTCCTCACGTCGATCATCATCTTCACGACGGCGTTCGGGCGCCTGTGGTGTGGCTGGGCCTGTCCCCAGACGATCATGATGGAGATGGTGTTCCGGAAGGTGGAATGGCTGATCGAGGGCGACGGGCCGGTTGCGAAGGCGTTGGACGCGGCTCCGTGGACCGTGGGGAAGGTCGCCCGCAAGGGGCTCAAGCATGCCCTCTTCCTGGGCCTGTCCTTCGGCGTGGGCAACCTCCTCCTGAGCTACATCATCGGCAGCGACGCCCTGCTGGCGATCATCCGCGACGCCCCGTCCCGGCACGTCACCGGGCTGACGTTCATGATCCTGTTCTCCCTGCTCTTCTACGCGATCTTCGCGCGGTTCCGCGAGCAGGCCTGCACCTTCATCTGCCCCTACGGCCGCTTCCAGTCCGCGCTGCTCGACGAGAACACGATGGTGGTGGCCTACGACCCGGTGCGGGGCGAGGGCCGCGGGCCGTGGCGGAAGGGCGACACGGGGGCATCGCGCAAGGCATCCGGTCTGGGCGACTGCGTCAACTGCCGCCAGTGCGTGGCCGTGTGCCCGACGGGCATCGACATCCGGGACGGCATCCAGATGGAGTGCGTGAACTGCACGGCGTGCATCGACGCGTGCGACGCCATCATGGACAAGGTAGGGCGACCCCGCGGGCTGGTGCGCCATGCCTCGCTGAACGGCATCCAGACGGGCGCGCCCTTGCGGTTCACGCCGAGGATGGCGGGATATGCGGCCCTGCTTGCGGCGCTGGCATCGTTGCTGGCGTTCCTGGTCTTCACGCGTTCCGACGTCGAGACGCTGCTCCTGCGCGCGCCCGGCGGACTCTATCAGGAGATGCCCGGCGGAAGGATCGCGAACCTCTACACCGTCAAGGTGGTGAACAAGTCGTCACACGACCTCCCGGTTTCCTTCCGGCTGCTCAACGTGGAGGGGCGCGTGCAGTTGGCGGGCGGGGAGGGCTTCGTCGTGGGAAGGGAGAGGCTGGGCGAGCGCTCCCTGGTGGTGGACATCGAGGCGTCGCGCCTTGCAGGCCGACGCACGCCGCTGGTCATCGGGATCTTCTCCGGCGAACGGGAACTGGAACGGGTCCAGACGGTGTTTGTGGGGCCGGGGGCGTGAAGGGGAGCGGGGAGCGAGGAGCGGCGAGCGAGGAGCGGGGTGCGGGGTGCGGGGTGCGGGGTGCGGGGTGCTTGGCAAGGATGTGGAGGAAGGTTTTCCAACATGAACACAACAATGATGGGGCAGGGGACGATGGGGGAGGTTGGGCTGCGGGGGGTGTCGGGAGCGTTGCAGCCGCAGCGGCGGTGGGAGCCATGGCCGTTGGGGTTGATCGCCTTCTTCGGGGCATTCATCGCGTGCGTGGCGACGTTCATCGCGTTTGCCCTGAGCCAGCGGATGGACCTTGTCCGGCCGGACTATTACGAGGAGGAGATCCGCTACCAGGTACAGTTGGGTCGGCTGCAACGGACCCGCGAGCTGGGTCCCTCGGCGGGGCTTGCATGTGATGCCGTGGGGCGCCGGGCCTTGGTCCTGGTTCCGGAACGCCACGTGGCGGCGGGTGTCCAGGGAGGGGTGACGCTGTATCGGCCGTCGGACGCGCGATCGGACCGGTGGCTGCCGCTGGTGCCTTCCGCGGCGGGGGAACAGACGGTGTCCTTGGATGGATTGGGGCCGGGGTTGTGGCGCGTGCGGGTGCGGTGGGAATCCGGCGGGAAGGAATATCACCTGGAGGACGCTGTGGTGCTGGGGCGCTGAGTTCATGGGCATGTCGTGGGCGGCATTCATCTTGGGATTGGCCGGAAGCCTGCATTGCGCGGGGATGTGTGGCCCGCTGGCGCTGGCCTTGCCGCACCCGGGTCGTGGGATGGCCGGGTTCGTGGGCGGACGCCTTCTGTATCAGTTGGGACGGGTGGCGACCTACATGGCGCTGGGCGCGGCCTCGGGTGCCTTGGGGCATTCGTTGTCGATGGCGGGGGTGCAACGCTGGGTGTCCCTGGGGGCGGGCGTGCTGGTCTTGACGGGCTTGGTGGCAGCGGCCTGGGCGAGGCCGGCGGCTTGGCTGGGACGTTGGACGTTGCGGGTGAAGGGGTGGCTGGGATGGATCTTGCGTCGGCGAACCATGGGATCGCTGTGCGTCTTGGGGATGGTGAATGGCCTGTTGCCGTGCGGCTTGGTGTATGCGGCGGCAGCCTTGGCGGCGACGACGGGCGGGTGCGTGGCTGGGATGGGGACCATGGCGTTGTTTGGGATGGGGACGATGCCCGTGATGCTGGGGTTGGGGCTGGGCGGCGGCGCGTTGCCGACCGCGTGGCGGCTGAAGTTATCCGCCCTGACACCGACGTCGCTTGCGTTGGTGGGCGTGTTGCTGGTGCTGCGGGGCATGGCGTTGGGCATCCCTTACGTGAGCCCGGACATGGCCGGTGGAGCCTGTTGTCGTTCCCACTGAGGGGACGACGAGCATGGGGGGCTGACGTTCGGTGGTGACCGACATCCCGGGCGGCGTTCATGCTCGGGACATGGCGTTCGTGGACTATGCCGTGGCGGGCTTGGCCGGTGCGGTGGTGGGCTTTGCTGCGGGCTGGGTGGCGAGGGGGTTGAAGGCTCCCGGATCGGATGTGCGGCTGGAGGGCGAGCTGCGCACGCAGTGGGCGGCAAGCCAGGCCGAGGCGGGTCGCTTGCAGGCCGCCGTGTCCGAGGCCGGGGCCGCCAAGGCGGCGGCCGAGGCCAGCCGGGTGGCCGCCGAGCAGCGTGCGCAAGCCATCGCCTTGGACATGGCGGGGGCTCGGACGTCGGAGGCGGCGGCCCGCGACCGGGCGGCCGCGCTGGAGTCGGCCTTGGCGGCGGCGCGGGCGGAGGCGGAGGCGGCCCGGGCGCGGTTGGAGGACCAGGCGCGGTTCCACGTGCAGCAGGCGCGCGAGGCGCAGGAGCGGCACGAGGCGGCGGTCCGGGAGCTGCGCGAGGCGGGCGACCGGGCATTGCTGGCGTTGCGCGACCAGTTCAAGGCGACGGCGGCGGAGGCGTTGGCGGCGAACAACCCGCGGTTCATCGAGATGGCAAACGAGTTGATGGGGCGGTTCAAGGCGAGCGCCGAGGGCGACCTGAGCCAACGCCAGGAACGCATCGCCGCGCTGGTGCGCCCGCTCGAGGAGCAACTGCGCGCCTACCAGCAGCGGCTGCAGCAGTCCGAGTCCCAGCAGCAGGCGGCCTTGGGCCAGGTGCATGAGCAGCTCAAGTCGCTGGCCTCGCAAAGCCAGGTCCTTTCGAGCGAGACCCAGCGCCTGCGGGTGGTCCTGGGCTCCAACCAGGCCCGGGGGCGTTGGGGCGAGGAAACCTTGCGCCGCGTCGTGGAGGCCGCCGGGCTGAGCGCGCACTGCGACTTCGACGTCCAGGTGCAGGAGGGCGACAAGAAGCCCGACCTCGTCGTCCGGTTGCCGGGCGAGCGCGTCATCGTCGTGGACTCCAAGGTGCCGGACCTGGACTTCCTGGATGCCCTGGGGTCGGCGGACGAGGCGCGTCGGTCGGAGGCCTTGCGGGAGCACGCGGCGAAGCTGCGCGTGACCATCAAGGCGCTGGCGGACCGGGATTATCCCCGGCAGTTCCCGGCGGCGTTGGACCACGTCGTGTTGTTCGTGCCGGCCGAGTCGTTGTTCAGCGCCGCGTTGGAGGGCGACCGGGACCTGATCGTGTGGGCGGCGGAGCGGCGCATCTTGCTGGCCACGCCGGCGTCGTTGATTGCGCTGCTGCGCTCCGTGGCGGTGAGTTGGCAGCAGCACGAGCAATCGCGGAACGCGCAGGAGATCGCGGCGGCGGCCCAGGAGTTGTTCGTGCGGGTGGCGAAGCTTGCCGAGCACCTCGCCCGCATCCGCAAGGGCCTTGAGACCGCCAACGATGCGTACAACGACGCCGTCGGCAGCTACGAGGGCCGCGTGCGGCCCCAGGGCGAGAAGGTCGCCCGCCTCGGCGGCGCCGCCCCCGGCAAGGAACTCCTGGAGATCCCGCCGGTTGCGACGGCCTTGCGCTTGCCGCCCGCCGCGACCGAGGGGTGAGCGACCCCGGGGGACGCCGGCGAGGGGGGCTGGGACGGGCCGGGGACGACGGAGGGCAGGGCGACGGGCGCGTTGAAGTCAAAGAGGGCCTTCCATAGTCTGTCGCGGTGGAAACCTTGTCCGGTCGGCTCGGCGTCACGAGCCATTGTTCCGCGCTTCTCAGGCGTCTGGGAGCCTTGGGGTTTCCCGACGCCCACTCCTTGATGCGACTCGCAATCCAGAGGGGCTGTCGATACTACGAGGGCATGGCCTGCGGGACCGTGGTGGACCCTGGCATGGAAAAGATATCCAACGAGGACCTCGCCATCGGTCTTCTTCACGGCGGGCTGGAATGGTCGCCGGCCGCCCTTCGCATGGGGGCCGCCATGCTGGGCGCACGCGGCAATGATCCTCGAAGGATCGCCCGGCTTGCCCGCATGGAACGTTGCGAGGACGTGGTCCGCGAGGTCGCGCGCGCCGGAAGCCGGGTCGAGCCGGCCAACGAGTTTTGGTCCAACCTCCTTGGGGCGATCCCGCCGCGCGGCTCCGTCCCTCCGGGCGTGCTGCCCCATTGGACGCGCTTCGTGGCCATGACCGGAATGTCTCGGGAGGGAATCGGTGTTCGCACCCAATGGATTCGGCCAGGGGGAATAGGCCGGGTGCCCTGACGCGACGGCACGGGGAATCCGGCATCGCCGCCGCCGCGTGAGGGCACGTGGCCTACAGCAAGCCCGCCGGCCGGGGGCCATGGACCTGGCGATGGCGGCGTCACGAGGGTGATCCAGGCCATGAGGGAACCCGCTCCTGCGCCTTCGCTGTTCCGGCCGGGGCGCTTTGCTGGTTGGATGGGGCCGTGAACCACGGGAACGAACACGGCGAGTCGCGCCGGCATCGGTGCATGGCAAAGGGTGACGTGACGTCGCCCGGTGCGGACGTCGCCGGGGATTGATGGGCGGACGGAAGGCCATGCGCGGGTTCTTGCTTCAACGGCTTCGAGGGGCGCACGCGTGGGCGGTGACGGGCGTGCTGGGCATGTTCGTGGCCCATGACGGCGTGGCCCGCGCGGGGGTTGTTGAGGAAGGCGAAACCCTGGCGCGACAGCATTGCGGGGCGTGCCATGTGTTTCCGGAGCCGGACCTGCTGGATCGCAGGACGTGGGAACAGCACGCGCTGAGGAAGATGGCCCCGTTCCTCGGCGTGGCGCGGCTGAAGACGGAAGGGCGTCCGGACGGCCGACGCCTGGAGGAATCCGGGTTGTTTCCGCCCGGTCCGGTGGTGTCGCAGGAGGAATGGCGCGCCATCACGGCCTTCTATGCCGCTCGCGCGCCGGAGGTGGCGTTGGAGCCGGAGACGCCGCGCCCCGTCGCCGTGGTCACCACGCAGTTTGACCCTCGCCCGTTGAGCCTGCCGGGCTCCGTGCCGCGCACGACGCTGGCCACGCTGGGTGCCCGGCCAGGCGAGGCCTGGATCGGCGACGCGGGCTCGGGCGCCGTGCATCGGTTTGACGCCTTGGGGCGGCCGCTGGGCGCATGGAACGCGGGGGGCGCGCCGACGCACGTGGCGCGATGGGGCGAGGGCTGGGTGACCACCTTGGTGGGCAGCGTGTTTCCATCGGACGTGCCGCTGGGACGCGTCGTGCGCCTGTCCGCCCAGGGCCAGGCGACGGGCCTGCTGGAGGGATTGGAGCGGCCCGTGATGACGGTGCCCTGCGACCTAAATGGCGACGGCTTGCCAGACCTCGTGGTGAATGGGTTTGGGAACCAGCTCGGGCGGCTGGCGTGGCACGAGGCGTTGCCAAGCGGCGCATGGCGCTCCCATGAACTGCTAGACCGGCCCGGTGCCGTGTGCACGGAGGCGCGCGACCTCGACGGCGACGGCGACCTCGACCTCCTCGTCCTGATGGCGCAGTCGCAGGAGCAACTGCTGTGGCTCGTCAATGACGGCCGCGGCCAGTTCGACGTGCGCGTCCTCCTGCGATTCCACCCCGTCTTTGGCGCCGTGCACTTCGAGACGGTGGACATGGACGGCGACGGCGACCTGGACGTCGTGCTGAGCAATGGCGACAACGGCGAGTACCCCTCGCCATTCAAGCGGTATCACGGCGTGCGGATCCTTCGGAACGACGGCTCCATGCGGCTCGTGGAGGCGTGGTTCCAGCCGGTGAACGGCGCGTTCAAGGCGCTGGCGCGCGACCTCGACGGGGACGGCGACCGGGACCTGGCGGTGATCTCCTTTTTCCCGGACTACGCCCGCGCGCCGGAGGAGTCGTTCCTGGTGCTGCGCAACGAGGGCGGGCTGCGGTTCCGCCGCGAGACGGTGCGCGAGGCGACGCTCGGGCGCTGGCTCACGATGGACGCCGGCGACATCGACGCCGACGGCGACATCGACCTGTTGCTGGGAAGCTTTTGCGAGGGCCCGCCCGCCGTGGCGATCCCGCCGGGGTTGGCGGCGGGTTGGCGCACGAACGGGGTGAACGCCTTGTTGCTGTTGAACCAGGGGAAGCCATGAGGGCGACGCAAGGGTCAAGGTGGGCGGCGTGGGCGCTGGGATCGTTGGGATGTGTGGCCGTCGGCGTCGCCTTGGCCGGGACGGTCGTGGCGCCCTTGCACGACGCGGGAAGCGGCAAGGCTGGCTTCGAGCGGGTCCCCGCGGCGGGCGCTGGGGTCGGCTTCGTCAACCGCGTGGCTCCCGAGTCGCTGGTACGGAACCAAAACCTCCTCAACGGCTCCGGCGTGGCGCTCGGGGACGTGGACGGCGACGGGCGTTGCGACGTGTTCCTGGTGGCCATCGACGGCACCAACCGCCTCTACCTGAATCGGGGTGGGTGGCGGTTCGAGGAGGCGGGGGCGGGGTCTGCCATCGGAATGCCGGGGGCGCTCTCCACCGGGGCGTTGATGGAGGATCTTGACGGCGACGCCGACCTGGATCTCGTGGTGACGACCCTGGGCGGCGGGCCGCGCCTGTTCCTCAACGATGGCAAGGCGCGCTTCGCCGACGCGACCGCCACCTCCGGCCTCGCCGCCGCCACGGGCAGCACGTCGGTCGCGGCGGGCGACATCGACGGGAACGGCACCATTGACCTGTACGTGGCCAACTACGGGTCGTTCCCGATCCTGCGATCCGGGGCCGGGCGCGCGCAGGTGCGGCAGGTGAACGGCCGCTGGGTGATCGACGGCCCGCACGCCGCGCGCCTGCGGGTGGTGAACGGGCAGTTGGAAGAAGTGGGCGAGCCCGGCGCCTTGTACCGCAACGACGGCCCCGCGCGCTTCACCCGGGTTGCCTGGGGCACCGACGCCTTCCTCGACGAGCAAGGGCAACCCAAGCCCGCGCCGGCGGACTTCGGGTTGTCGGCCGTGCTGCGCGACGTGAACGGCGACGGCCACCCCGACCTGTATGCGTGCAACGACTTCCAGTCGCCGGACCGCCTGTGGCTGAACCTGGGCGACGGCCGCTTCCGCGAGGCGCCGCGCCTGGCGTTGAGGAAGTACGCCTTCGCATCGATGGGCGCGGACTTTGGCGACCTGGACCGCGACGGGCGCCTGGACTTCATGGCCGTCGAGATGTTGCCGCGTTCCTGGGAACGGCGCCAACGGTCGCTCACGGGCGTCCGCTTCATCCCCAACCTTCCCGGGCGCTTTGAGTATCGCCCCGAGGTCCCGCGCAACGTCGTGTACCGCGGCAATGGCGACGGCACGTGGAGCGACGTGGCGGAGTTCACGGGCATGGCGGCCACGGATTGGTCGTGGCAACCGCTCCTCCTCGACGTGGACCTCGACGGGTTCGAGGACGTGCTGGTGGCGGCGGGCGCCGTGCATGACGTGCAGGACCGCGACACGCTGGCCCGCATCCAGGCGTCCGGACGCGGCGAGCAGGCGAGCAACGTGCTTCTGTACCCGTCGTTCCCGTCCCCGGTCTGGGCCTTTCGCAACCGAGGTTCGTGGCGCTTCGATGAATCCCACGAGGCATGGGGCCTCGTTCACACCAACCTCCATGTCGGGGCGGCGCTCGGGGACCTCGACGGCGACGGCGACCTGGACCTCGTGGTCAACCGCCTCAACGACGGACCCGCCCTCTATCGCAACACTTCCGCTGCCCCGCGCCTTGCCGTGCGTCTTCGAGGCAAGGCTCCCAACTCGCGCGGCATCAATGCCCGCATCCGCGTCCTCGGCGGCCCGGTCCCCCAGGAAACCGAGGTGACCGCCGGCGGCCGCTACCTCTCCGGTGACGACGCCACTCGCACCTTTGCCGCTGGCAAGGCCAAGTCCCTCGACGTCGAGGTGCGCTGGCGCAGCGGACGCGTCAGCCGCCTCACCAACGCCGCGCCGGGAACCGTTGTGACGCTCGACGAGGCCGACGCGCGCGACATCCCGTCGCCCGCCGAACCCAAGCCGCGTCCCCTGTTCGCCGACGTTTCCGGTGCCATGGGCCACGTGCATCGCGAGGAGTTGTTCGACGACCTGGCGCGGCAACCGCTCCTGCACCGGCAGCTGAGCGTCGCCGGTCCTTCGGTGGCATGGCTTCCCTCGGCCGACCCCGCCCGGCCCTACGTCGTGGTTGGAGCGGCGCGCGGGGGTTCACCGGGCGTGCGTCGCATCAAGGTCGGCGGTGGCATGGAGGCCATCGCGTGCGACTGGGTGGCCCCCGATGACATGGGCGGCATGGCATCGTGGACCGATGCCGACGGCACGCCGGTCCTCTTGGCCGCCGTTTCCAACTACGAGACCGCGCCCGCCGCCTCCGGCCTCGTCCAGCTGCGCCCGTCGTCGGATGGCCTGCGCATGGAGTGCACGCCCATTGCCATCGATCCGTCCTTCCCAGCGAGCCTGGGCGCGTTGGCCACGACCGACATGGACGGCGACGGCGTGCTGGACGTGTTCCTCGGGGCGAGGGTGATGCCGGGGCGATACCCGGAGTCGGGAGCCTCGCGGGTTTGGAAGGGGACGCAGGAAGGCGCGTCCAACGGCGTCGGCGCGAGCGAGGTGTCGGTCCCGGGCCTGGAGTCGGCCGGGATGGTGCAAGGCGCGGTGTGGACGGACCTTGAGGGCGACGGGTTTCCCGAGCTGGTGCTCGCCTGCGAATGGGGGCCGCTGAAGGCTTGGCGCAACCGTCGCGGCCAACTCGCGCCGTGGGACCCGGTGGTGCGGATGGCGTCCGGTGAATCGACGCCCCTGTCCCGGCTCACGGGTTGGTGGACGTGCGTGGCGGCGGCCGACCTCGATGGGGACGGACGCATGGACTTGGTCGCGGGCAACTGGGGGTTGAACACCGGCTACACGGCCAGCGCCGACCGTGCCGTGCGCTTGTACCATGGCGACCTGGTGGGCTCCGGCGGCGTGGACGTGGTGGAGGCATGGAGCCCGGCCGACCGGCCGTTCGAGGTGCCGCGTCGCGGCCTGCGCCCGCTGTCCATGGCGTTCCCAGCCTTGGCGGAACGCTTCCCAACCCACGCGGCCTTCGCCGCCGCGTCGCTCCAGGACGTGCTAGCCGCCATCGGCAGGCCCGCGTCCGTCGTCGAGGCGCGGACGTTGACGTCGATGGTGTTCCTGAATCGTGGCGACGTGTGGGAGGCGCGGCCGTTGCCGGACGTGGCGCAGTGGGCTCCGTTGATGGGGGTGTCCGTGGCGGATGCCAACGGGGATGGGAAGGCGGACCTGTTGCTGGCGCAGAACTTCATGGGCATGCGCATCGAGTGGCCCCGGTGCGACGCCGGCCGCGGCGCGGTCCTGCTGGGCGATGGCGCGGGTGGGTTCCGGCCCATGGAGGCGGCGGAATCCGGCGTTCTGGTGCATGGCGAGCAACGCGGGTGCGCCGTGGCCGACATGGACGGCGACGGGCGGATGGATTGGATCGACACGCAGGTGGGCGCCGACACTCGGTTGTTCCTGAACCAGTTGGGTGCGCCGGGATTGAGGGTTCGATTGAAGGGACCGCCGCGAAACCCGTTGGGACTGGGGGCCGTGGTGCGGGTGGTGTCGGCGACGGGTGTTGGAATGGGGACGGCCCACGAAGTGCATGGTGCCACGGGCGCGGGGTCGGTGGACCTTTCGACGGTCGTGGTCGCGGGGGCGGCCGAGCGGCTGGAGGTTCGCTGGCCGGGCGGCCGGAGGACGGTGGCGACGGTGACGTCGGGGGCGCGCGAGGTCGTTGTATCCGCGGAATAGGGCGAGCCCTCACGTGCCACCGTTCGAGCTTCCCGGGGCCGGCCGCTCGCCGCTCGCCATTCCCCATTCGCCTCCATAGCCTCCACGCCCATGCGCTCCGAATCCCTTGAGTTCCTTCGCACCCTGGTGAACACGCCCAGCCCCGTGGGCCACGAGACGCGCGGCCTGCGGGCGTGGCTCGACCGCGTCAAGCAGCACGCCGTCCAGACCGAATCCGACGCCTATGGCAACTGCGTGGCCACGCTCAACCCCGGGGCCGGCCCCCGGCTGATGCTTGCGGCGCACGCGGACGAGATCGCCATGGCCGTGTCCTACGTCACGACGGAGGGCTACATCCACGTGCGCCGCACGGGCGGCATCGACCCGGCGATCACCAAGGCCCAGCGCGTGGTCATCCATGGGCGGAACGGCCCCGTGAAGGGCGTGGTGGGCAACGTGGCCCCGCACCTGATGAAGGCCGAGGGCGACCCCAAGCCTCCCAAGATCCACGACCTCTTCATCGACATCGGCACCGCCTCGCGGGACGAGACCTTCCAGCTCGTCCGCATTGGCGACCCCATCACGTTGTCGGACGAGTTCGACGTCCTGCGGGGCGACCTCGCCGTGGCGCGCGCCTTTGACAACCGGATTGGCACTTGGGCGGTGGCCGAGACCCTGCGCCTCTTGCAGCCCATCGCCGCCGAGCTGCAATGGGAGATCTGCGCCGTGGCCAACGTCCAGGAGGAGGTGGGCTTGTTGGGCGCGCGCCAAATTGCGTACTCGCTCCATCCAGCGGCCGCGTTGGTCGTGGATGTCACCCATGCGACGGACTACCCCACCGTGGACCCTCGCCAGCACGGCGAGATCCGGCTCGGGAAGGGGCCGGCGCTGACCCATGGCGGATGCAACCACGTCGAGGTCGTCGCCCGGCTCGAGTCCGTCGCCGCCGCCAGCAACATCCCGCTCCAGCACGAGGCCATGTCCGCCAGCTCGGGCACGGACACGGATGTCATCTTTTGGACGCGCGGCGGCATCCCGAGCGCCTTGATCAGCCTGCCCAACCGCTACATGCACTCGCCGGTCGAGGTCGTGCACCTGGGCGATCTCGAGAAAATCCCGGAACTGATGGCCGCGTTCTGCCGCAGCCTGCGCAAGGACGAGGCCTTCAAGGTCCGCATTTGAAGTCGGCCCGGGAAGGGAACTCCTTCCCATGTCAAAGCACCGTGGCCATCCTGCGCGCACGGGCTGGCCGTGCCGCCGTGGTGAAATGGCAGACACAGGGGACTTAAAATCCCCTTCCCGCGAGGGAGTGCGGGTTCGAGTCCCGCCGGCGGCACCAAGCGAGGGGGGAGAGTCGAGAGGCGGGGGGCGAGAGGCGGGGGGCGGGACGCCGCGTAAGGGCACGCGGCCTACGGATGCGGGTGGGCTTTGGGTGCCGGTGCATCCCGTAGTGGTCGGTGTTCCCGAAAACGTGGTGGCTGGCTCAACGCCGGGAGCGCGGCCGTCCCCGGCCGCATCCCCCGGGCCACCGCCTTGCGGGACCGGTTCGCTCCCCGCATCCCGCTCCCATGTCACGGACCACTGCGTGACGCGGGGTTTGGGAGCCGTCGATGGATTCCCGGCTTGGCGCGTGGGGAGAACATCGGGATGGTGACGCCACACTCCCGTTCTTATGAGCCTTCGATGCCTGAAACCCGTCGCCTGGGGCATTGCCTTGGGCGTGCTCCTGATCCCCCAACGTGTCGCTGCCGAAACGGTGCGGACGGTGGCGTCGCAGCCGAGCTGGATTCTTTCCAACGCGAACGTTGAGGTCGCCCTGACCCGGCTGGGCGGGCACATGGCTCCGGTTCGTTTTTATCGGGACACGGCGAAGCCGGTGCAGCCGTACCATGTCTCGCCGTGGCAAGGGGAGAAGCGGGAGTTGCCGGTGCCGGTGCTCGTGCCGTTGCGGGGCGACTTCTTTTGCCTGCCGTTTGGGGGGAACGACGCGGCGGTGGGCGGTGAGAAGCATCCGCCGCATGGGGAGACGGCGGGATCGCGGTGGCGGTTCGTGAGCCAGGTGCGTCGCGGGCCGGTGGTGACGCTGGCGACGGTGATCGACACGCAGGCGCGTCCTGGGCGTGTCACCAAGGAGTTGTCGATCGTGGATGGGGAGAACGTGGTGTACAGCCGGCATCTCATCGAGGGGTTTGAAGGCCCGGCACCGCTGGGGCATCACGCGACGCTGGCGATGCCGGAGGCCGAGGGGGTGTTTCGCATTTCGGCCAGCCCGCTTCGGTTCGGGATGGTGGCTCCGGCGTTGTTCAGCGACCCGGCCAAGGGCGAGTACCAGGCGTTGGAGGTGGGGGCGCGGTTCACGGACCTGCGCAAGGTTCCGATGGCATGGAAGGGTGCGCCGGACACGGACCTTGGGTCGTTGCCGGCGCGCAAGGGGCACGCGGACTTGGTGTTGCTGGTCAACGAGCCGGGCGAGAGGGCGTGGGTGACGGCCACGCGGCGGGACGAGGGCTGGGTGTGGTTTGCGCTCAAGGATCCGGCGGTGCTGGCCGGCACGTTGCTGTGGATCGAGAACCATGGTCGCCATGGCGCGCCGTGGCTGGGACGGAACCACTGCGTGGGCATCGAGGACATCACGGGGCATTGGGCGGATGGGTTGGCGGCGTCCAGCCGGCCGAACGTGCTGACCCGAGAGGGCGTGCGGACGGCCGTCGATCTGTCGAAGGATCGCCCGACGGCCGTTCACTACATCCAGGGCGTTGTGCGCGTCCCGGCGGGCTTCGAGGAGGTTCGGGACATCGAGTTTGGGCCGGGGACGCTGACGTTTGTTTCCACGGCGGGGCACCGGGTGACGGCCCCGGTGCGACACGAGTTCCTGCGGACGGGGCGGCTGTGATGGGCGACGGCGTGCAGGGGTTCCGAGGCTATGGACAAAATCGGCAGCCATGGAAAGCATGGGGGGAGTGCAAGGGGTGCTTCCAAGGCGGGAGGATCGAACGGCGACGCGTGCGTCGTTCGTGGATCGTCTTAAGGATTGGCGTCAGCAGACCACGTGGGGGGAGTTCCTGTCACGCTACGGGCGCATGGTGCACCGCGTGGCCTTGCATGCGGGGTTGAGGCCGCATGAGGCGGACGAGGTGGTGCAGGAGACGGCCTTGTCCGTGGCCCGGGCGATGCCGCAGTTCGTGTACGAGCCGGGCCGATGCAGCTTCGAGGGCTGGGTCCGGAGGATGGCCCGGCTGCGCATCTCGGACCAGATCCGGCGGCGGGGCCGGGAGGATCGGTTGGGGGCGCTGGATGGGTTGGAAGGTGACGGGGCCGGCGTTGGGCCTGGCTTCGAGGGCGAAGCGGGAGACGACTTGGGGCAGGCGGGCATGGGGCTGGCGGGCATGGAGCTGGCGGCGCCGGACCCGACGGATGCCGCGTGGCAGGAGGAGTGGAAGCGCATGGTGCTGGAGCGGGCACTGGAGCGGGTGCGGCTGGCGGTGTCGCCGGAGCACTACCAGATCTTTCACCTCGCGGTGTTGGAGGAGCGCGCGGGGGCGGACGTGGCGCGGATGCTGGATGTGAGCCAGGCAAAGGTGTACGTGGTCCGGCATCGCTTGATGGCGCGCCTGCAGCGGGAGGTGGAGCAGGTCCGGAAGGAGTCCGACGCGGGGCTGCCCTGCGGCTAGGAGGGGGACATGGCGGCGGGACGCGAGCCATGGCAAGCATTGCGGTTGGAACAGGACTGGACGCCTCGAATTCCGGACCACGAGGTGTTGGGAGTGATTGGGGAGGGCAGCCACGGGAAGGTTTGGCTGGCGCGGTCCGTGCTGGGGGCGTGGCGGGCGGTCAAGGTGGTGCGACGGGACCTCTTCTTGGATTCCCGGCCCTTTGAACGCGAGTTTGCCGGGGTGCAGCGCTTCGAGCCGTTGTCGCGCGAGGATGAGGGCTTCGTGGACGTGCTCCACACGGGCCGGAACGACGCCGAGGGCTACTTTTTCTACGTGATGGAGCTGGCGGACGACGCGTCGTCCCGCGGTGGCGCACTGGACCCGGTGACGTATGGGCCGCGCACGCTGGCTTCGGACCTGCTGGAGGTTGGACGCTTGGACGTCGAGCGCTGCGTCCAACTGGGCCTGCGGCTGGCCTCTGCCCTCGGGCGGCTCCATCGGGCGGGCTTGATTCACCGGGACGTGAAGCCCTCCAACATCGTGTTCGTGGGCGGCCAGCCCAAGCTCGCGGACATCGGGCTCGTGGTGGAGCAGTCCGAGGCGCGGTCGTTCGTGGGAACAGATGGCTACATTCCACCGGAGGGCCCGAACTCGGCGCAGGCGGACCTCTACAGCCTGGGGATGGTGCTGTACGAGGCGGGGATGGGGCAGCGGCGGCATGACTTCCCGAGGCCGTGCGACGCGATGGACGGGGGTTCGGACGCCGGGGTGTTGCGGGAGTTGAATGCCGTGTTGCTTCGGGCCTGTGCGGCGGTTCCCGGGCAACGGTATGGGACGGCGGAGGAACTGGGCTCCGACCTCGCCCTGATTGCGTCCGGTGGTTCCGTGCGCCGGAGGCATCAATGGCGTCGGCGCCGCCGGGCGATGGCCTTCGCGGTGGCGGCGGGCGTGGTGGGCATGGCGGCGTGGGGGACGTGGGCATGGCAACGGGCCGCATGGATTGAGTCGGGCAGGCGGGCGCGGCTGGATGAACAGGAGCAACGGGTGGCCCAGATGCACCTGGCATCCGCCTTGCGGGCCATGCATGACGGGGACGACGCCATGGCCCTGGTTTGGCTGGCGCAGGTCATTGCATCCAAGGAGTCCCGCGGTCGTCCCGTCGGGCCCGAGCGGGTGCTGGCAGGCCAGATTCGGGCGCGGATGCCGAGGTTGCGCACGGTGTTGCCCGTGGGCGGCGGGTTGTTCTCCGTCGGTTACAGCCCCGATGGAACCAAGCTGGTGACGTCCGACGACCGCGGGTTTGCCGTGGTGTGGGACCCAGTAAGCGGCCGCATGATCCACGGGCCGACACGATGCGGGGACCGGCCCGTCCACGTGGAGATGACGGGCGAAGGCACGCTCGGATGGGCGGCTTCCCGCATCGAGGTGCCGGCCTTCCGGGAGCCGTCGGAGGCGACGGGCTTCGTCCGGTGGGTGGACCTGGCCACCGGCCGGGAAACGGCGGCCGCTTGGGAAGGCGTGGGTTGGGCGGTGTCGAGCCCGGACCATCGGTGGCTGGCAACGGCGGACTCGGGTTTCCGCGTGGGGCTGGGACGTGCCGACGGCGGCGCGGCGCGGCGCAGCCTGGAAGGGCATTCGGCCTCCCTGGAGGCGTTGGTGTTCAGCCCGGACGCCAGCCTCCTGGCCTCGGGCTCGGGGGACCAAACCGTGCGGGTCTGGCGCGTTCCCGAGGGCGTGGCGGCGGGCGCCCCCCTTCGCGTCCAAGGGCAGGTCCGGGCGATGTCGTGGGGCGCGGACTCACGGTCGTTGGTGACGTTGGCGGAGGATGAGTCGCGGACGCGGACCCTCGAGTGGTGGGACGTGGCCACGGGGCAGAGGCGCCTGCCGCCTTCGCGCGTCGGCGGCGCGGGAAGCCTGTTGGAGCATGGGGCCTTCCATGGCCAGTCCGTCGTGCTGGCCTCGGATGACAACCAGCTCTCGGTGCTCCGCAGCTCCGATGGCGCGCGCGCCTTCCGTGACCTGCCCTTGCGCGGCGGCCGTTGGCGGAGCTGGGCCATGGGCCAGGACGGGCTGCGCCTCCTGGTGGGCCACATCAACGGGGAGGCCAACGTCTGGAGCATGGAGGACGGGCGCCTGGTGGCTCCCGTTCCACGTCATCCGCGCGCGGTCCGCTGGACCGGCTTCCACCCCTCGGACGGCTCATGGTTCACGGCCGGCGAGGACGGGGTCGTCCGGGTCTGGGACCGGCACGGCGACGCCCACGTGGCCGCGCAGTCCGCCGGCGTCGGCCATTGGGGGCTGGTGCGTCCCCGGAGCGACCCTTGGAATGGGCGGCACGCCGCATGGAACGTCCGCAGCGACACCCTCGTTACCGTCGCCGCCCGTGATCAACGCCATGCCATCGTCGCCATGGACGCGTCCTCCGGGTCGTGGACGACCCTTCTCGACGGAATTGCCTTCGTGTCGGGGGTGACGGTCGTCTCGGCGCCCGAAGGCGATGCATGGGTGGTCGATGGGTTGGCCTCGTCGGAGCCTGGCGCCCGTGCCGACATCCTGTGGCTGGCACGTGGGCCGGGCGGATGGGTGCATCGACGCCTCCCCCACCCGGTGACGGTGGTGGACCTGCAACTTCCCCGGCCAGACCGACTGGTGACGGTGGACGAGTTGGGCGTGGTCCGCGCTTGGAACCCCAGCGAGGGACGGGTCGAGAAGCAAGTGGGCAAGCCCTCCAGCCTCCCCATTGCGTATGTGCTGTCCCCGGATGGCCGCATGGTGGTGGCCTGGGATGGCGTCCGTCGATGGCTCACGGTACGGGAATGGGACGGCACCGCACCCGCGCGCATCGATGCCGCCGTCGAGGATTCCGTCTCGGGCTTTTCGTTCGTGGGCGGGTCGGATGTCCTCGCGGTGACGGTGGGGCTTGCTTCGGCGCGTGCCTGGGATCTTCGCGTTGGCAAGCCCATGGACATTCCCCGGGAAGGCCTAGGCAATGCCAAGGTCCATGACTGGCACCCCCCCACGCGCCGGTTGCTCCTGTGCCCGGACATGGGCCCCGCCATGGTCTTGGAACTGGGCACTCGCCATCGCCGGAGTCTGGGCGGCCCCGAGATCGCCCGGTCCGGGCAGCGCGTCGCCTTCAGCCCCAACGGGCGATGGATCCTGGCCCGTGATTCCGGCGGCACGGTTCGTGCCTACGACGCCGCCTCGGGCCAATCCGTCACCCCGCCGCTGTCGCATGCCGGAGCCGTGTGGTGGGCCGGCATCTCCTCCTCCAACGTGCTGGTCACCCTGAGTGCGCCCGACCTCGTCCAACGTTGGAACCTCGAGCCGTGTGCGGACCGTCCCGACGTCCTCCTGCGCGAGGCCGAGGCGTTGGCCGGCCGCACCCTCGATTCCGATGGGCGCGAGTCCTGGCTGGGTTCCGAGGAGCTCGTCCGCCGCACCCGTTCCCGGACTGCATCCCGTTCGGCAGACTAGGGAATTGCGACCGTCCCGGTGGGTAGGCCGCCCGCCAAGAAGCCCCGGCTTTCGGGTGCGTCGGCGATTCCCTCATGGAAAACATCGCAAGGCCGTCTCGGTCCCGTGGCTTCGGCCCGCGATGGGACGGCCCTGCCATTTTTCCTTCAGGCGCGAGTCCTGGTTGGGCTCCGAGGACCTTGTCTGCCGCACCCCATCGCGGCCTCCCTCCAGTTCGGAAAGATCGTCTGTAAGGAAATGCCGTCCTCATGCGATGCGAAGGGTGGACGGACGTGGATGTCGGCCTCGTGTCAGGCACTCCGCGTGCGTCCCAAGGCTTGCGCATGCGCTTTCACAACAGATTCGGGGCTCGGCTCGCGAACACCGGCGGGGGTGGTTCCATGGCGTCATGGATCACGGGTTGGGCCACGCTCTGGATGGCCCTCGCCATCCTCGCCCCGCTTCAAGCCTCTTCCGCCTTCACCTACCAAGGCCGCCTCGCCGTCTCCAATCGCCCCGCCAACGGCACCTACGACTTCTCCGTCCAGCTCTTTCCCGCCATCTCGGGCGGGTCCGCCATCGGGTCCACCGCCACCGCCCTGGGCGTTGGCGTCACCAATGGCCTCTTCAACCTCTCCCTCGACTTCGGAGCCTCCGCCTTCAACGGCGACCCTCGTTGGCTCGAAATCTCCGTCCGCACCAACGGCGCATCCTCCCACACCCTCCTCACGCCCCGCCGTCCCATCACCGCCACCCCGCAGTCCCTCTTCGCACGCTCCGCCGCCTCCGCTCAGTCCGTCCCCGCCTCCGGCGTCTCCGGCACCCTCGCCACCAACAACCTCCCGCCCCTCACCGTCGATGGCTCCGGCCTCCTCAACCTCAACGCCTCCCAAATCCTCTCCGGCACCGTCCCCGACGCCCGCCTCGCCCCCAGCGTCGCCCGCATCCCCGACGTCCTCACCTCCAGCAACTTCCTCTCCGACCGCGTCTATGCCACCCAGGCCGACCTCCAGGCCCAGGTCAACGCCCTCTCCAATCGCGTCGCCCAAATCACCGCCGCGCTCCCGCCGCAGTCCGCATTGGTCGCCCCGGCGCTTCCGGGCGGCCTGGTGATCGCGTCGCCCATTGCCGGCGACCTCGCCCTGACCAGCCAAGGGTTGGTCCAGTTCGCGGGGTTCGATGCCCCCAGTTGGACGACGGGATCGTCCGTGGGCGCACCCAGCGCCCGGCACAGCCACGAGTCCGCGTGGACGGGCACCCGGATGTTCGTGTGGGGCGGCGTCTCGGGCGGAACTCGCACGGCCACCGGCGGTGCCTACGAACCGGGCAACAACAACTGGACCTCCATCTCGGAGCAGGACGCCCCCGCCGCCCGTCGCGGCCACACCTTGGCCTGGACCGGCGAACGCTTGCTGGTGTGGGGTGGCAAGGACGCCGATGCCCTGGGCACCGGTGGCATCTACGACCCCACCAACCGCTCGTGGTCGCCCATCACGCTGTCGGGCGCACCCTCGGCCCGCGAGGGCCAGGCCGGCGCGTGGACCGGCGCGCGCCTCGTCATCTTCGGGGGCGTGGACTTCAACGTCGGGCTGTTCAACGACGGGGCGTCCTTCGATCCGCTGGGCAACCTGTGGGACCCGTTGCCCACGGCGGGCGCGCCCTCGGCCCGGTATCTCGCCACGGCGACGTGGTGCGGCGACCGGGTGGTGGTGTTCGGGGGCGCCAATGAACTGGGCGAGCTGGACACGGGCGCGGCGTTGCCGATGACGGGCGGCGTGACGCACGGGGCATGGTCGGCGTTGCCGACGTTGGACGCCCCGTCGCCGCGCCAGGGGCACTCGGCGGTGTGGACGGGGTCGCGGCTCATCGTGTGGGGCGGCAAGTCGGGCGGCGGCGCGTTGGGCACGGGGGCGTCGTATGACCCCATGGGGAACACATGGACGACGTTGCCGACGACGCTGGCCCCGTCGCCGCGGTGGGGGCACGTGGCGTTCTGGACGGGGCGGGAGATGCTGGTGTTCGGGGGCGAGGACGCGGGCGGCGCGCTCTCGACGGGGGCCGCGTATGACCCGGGGGCGAACCGATGGCGTTACGTGAGCGGGACGGGGACGCCGACGGCGCGGAAGAACTTCGCGGCCGCATGGACGGGCAACGAGCTGGTGGTTTTTGGGGGGCAATCGGCGGGGAGCCCGGTGACGACGCTGGGGACGGTGCAGCGGCTGGTGCCGGAGGCGGCGTGGTACCTGTACCGGAAGCCCTGAATGGAGGACTCGAAGATGACGAACACGAAGCAAGCAGGCGGCGGGGAAGCGGGGCAGGGGCAGCGGCGGGCGGGGACCTTGTTGACCCCGTTGACCTCACGGACCCGGTCAACGCGGTCAACGCCGTCAACAGGGTCCTCCGTCTCCCCGCAGCCCCGCCTGTTGCCCGCCGCCCTCATGGCGCTGGCCCTCGGCGCGCTCGCGCCCGGCGTCGCCCGGGCGCAGTGGCTCACGCAGTCCGTGGACCTGAAGGCCGGTTGGAACTCCCTGTTCCTCCACGTGGACCCCAGCCATGCGACGCTCGACGAGCTGGTGGCCACGGACCCGTCGTTTGCCATCGAGGAGGTCTGGATGTGGCGTCCGGAACTTTCGGCGCAGCAGTTTGTGGACAGCCCGCAGTCGCCGGCCAGCACGGACAGCCGCTGGACGAGCTGGACGCGGGTCCAGGGCGAGAACTCGGCGCTGCGCAAGCTGGCGCCCAACACGGCCTATCTCGTGAAGGTGAAGGCCTCCGTCTCCACCTACACGTGGCCCCTCAAGGGCAAGGCCGTCGCGCCCCGGTACTCGTGGACGACGTCGGGCCTGAACTTCCTGGGGTTCCCCACGCCGCAGGGCGCGCCGCCGATGTTCGACGCGTTCCTGGCGCGAGGCCCCGGCGAGTTCCGGTCGAACGCGAAGTTCTATCGCTATGTGGGCGGCGCGCTGGGCGGGAACAACCCGGGCCTGGTGTTCTTCCCGCGCACGACGCCCGTGCGGCGGGGCGAGGCGTTCTGGATCGAGTCGGGGGACTACTTCAACCGCTACTTCGGGCCGTTTGAGGTGGCTGGTTCGGCGTCGGGCGAGGTCAAGTTCGGCGACGCGTTGCGCAGCTCCGGCATCCGCGTGAACAACCTGACCGCGGCGCCATTGACGTTGACCTTGGCCTTGAAGGCCTCCGAGTCGGCCCCGGCGGGGCAACCGGTGGTGGTGGGTGTGGTGCCGCTTCTGATCCGGGGCACGCGCGACACGGAGACCGGGGCCTACGCCTACACGCGGCTCGCCCCGGGGACGCCGTCCACGTGGACACTGGCGGCGGCCGGGGCGGACGGTTCCAGCGTTGAGATCGTACTGGGTGCGGATCGCGCGGACATGTCGGGCAATGTCGGTGACTTGTTTGCGGGCGTGCTGCAGTTCAGCGATGGCGCGGGCCAATCGCAGGTGGACATGGGCGTGAGCGCGTTGGTGGGGGGCACGACGGGCCTTTGGGTTGGGGGCGTGGCGATCAACCAGGTGGGCCAATACCTGAAGAAGTATGCCAAGGATCCCGATGGCCAGACGGCAGTGGGTGCCGACGGGAAGTACCAAGTGACCTCGACCGACACCTCGATGACGGGGGTGGCGGCGCCGTTTCCGATGCGGGTGATCGTGCACAACCCTGCGGCCGGGGCGGCCACGTTATACCAGCGTGTGTTTACGGGTTTGGACCTTCAGACGAATGCGGTGGTGGCACGAAGCGAGGCCTCGCTGGACCCCCGGCATCGGGCCAGCGCGCGCCGGATCAGCGCCCCGCATCTGCCGTTCACCACGGCCAACGCGGGTTGGCCCTTTAGCAACCGCTTGGTGGCGGGGGCCACGATTACGACCTCCGTGACGAACCGCTTTGACGACGGCATGTCCAATCCGTTCGTCCACACGTACCACCCAGACCACGACAACCTGAACGCGCGGTTCACCCAGACGGTTCCGCAGGGTGCGGAGTCGTACACGGTGGTGCGGGACATCACGTTGCAAATCACGCCGCCCGCGGACCACTTCGCCGCGCGGACGTCGGTGGGAGAGTCGATGACGGGGGTGTATTCGGAGCGGGTTCGCGTCCTTGGGCTGGCCCGCGGCGGCGGCAATGCGGACACGCGGAACTTCGAAATGAAGGGTGAGTTCGTCCTCAACCGGCTGAGCTCGACCCCGGTGATGAGCGCGGTGCCTTGAGGCACTCGACGGCAGCTTTCAATGCATCCATTTCAGCCCCATTTCGATCAGGGAAAACAAAACATGAAGACGATCCGAGACACCGTGGCGCGAAAGGGCGCTTGGTTGACCACCATGGCCCTCGTGGCGGCCATGTACCTGGGCGATGCCGCCTTCGCGCAGGCGACCCCGAAGCCCCCCGAGCGCATGACCTATCAAGGATTCCTGACGGGGGCCGACGGCACCGCGTTGGGCAATTCGGCACCGAAGGCCTATGACGTCCTTTTCCGCATCTATGACGCCGAGCAGGGCGGCAACCTGCTGTGGGGCGAGCAGCAGACCGTGACGGTGGACAAGGGGTACTTCAGCGTTTTGCTGGGCGAGGGCGCGGCCGTCACCGGCGTGCCCAACGCCGGCATCGTGTTCTCCTCCTTGTTCACGGGCGCGACCGCCTCCGACCGCTTTGTCGGGGTCACCGTGAAGGGGATCGGGTCGGGCGGGACCGACGTGGACATCCTGCCTCGGGTGCGCTTCCTGTCGTCGCCCTACGCCTACCTGGCGGCGAGCGCGGTCAAGCTGGTCCAGACGACTGGCGCGGACCTCCTGACCAGCTCAGGCAACACGGTCACCGTGAGCGGCTCGCTTGTGGCCAATGGGCTCACGGCGGGGACCATCACCGCGACAAACAGCGTCACGGCCGGCATCCTCAACGGCACCACCAACATCACCACGCCGGTCCTCAGGGCTGGGGCCGTCACGGTGACCAATGGTCTGACGGCCGGCACCCTGGCCGTGATAAATGACCTCACGGCGGGGTCCATCACCGCCGGTTCCATCTCGGCGGCCAACGGGCTCAATGTGCCAAACATTACGGCGTCTGGGACCATCACAGCCTCCTCGCTGAGGATTACGAATAACGCTTTGGTGATGGGTAGGGGACTCGCCACCTCGGGGCATGCATCCCAAGTGCTGCGGGTGGTCGCAGGTCGCTATTACTGGGACACCGGGACGCAAAACTTAGCGGAACAAGTTGATCAACCTGAGCACTCCGTGACCCGGATTAGCAAGGGGCGATATCGGGTCACCCTCACGACACCATTCTCCGGCAGGCCGTATCCGGTCTGCGCCGTTAGCGTAATGGGAGCGGGTGCATACGTCGCGACGGTTTCCGACTCATTCTATTCGGACGCAGTCGCATTTTTTGCCTATGGCATGAACTACGACAGCTTTGAGGTTCACATCAGGTCCGTTGATTCTAATGGCGGATGGTACTTCCTGGACGCAGGGTTCAATTTCATCTTGGTCGGTGCCAATTGAAGGCCGTGCCCGCGACCCTCTCAGCTCGCGTCCCAAATTACAGTCCATCCCCCTTAGCCATGCGCCCCAATCCAGCCGTGCTGCCTTTGGTTCTCCTCGGGATTGCAGCGTGTTCCGCCTTTTGGACGGCCCATGCCCAGACGCTCCCCTTCGAGTATCGCGAGTCCGCCTCGACGCCGAACCTGCAGAGCGTTCGCGGCGTGCCGATCTCGCGGACGGTGGGGGTGCCGCCGGGGTCGGACGGGCGGGGTCCGGCGGGGAATGAATCGACGGGGATCCCGGTTCCGGCGACGCCGGGTCAGTTCCGGGGCCTGCTGGTGGTGGGCGGCACGCCGGGCCTGACGTCGGCGCGGTGGACGGCGGTGAAGGCGGCGGGGGTGATGTCGGCGAACACGACCGCCTATGGCTTGGAAGTGGCGAAGGCGATGCGGTTGCCGCGGGGCGACGACCAGACGGGCAAGACGGTGGTGATCCAGCGCCGGGCGATGGTGGCGAACCCGTATTTGGTTCGGCGGAGTTCCATTTTCTTCGGCGGTGTCATCGCGCCCCCGACGGTGGACGAGCGCGGGGTGCAGTTGTCCCCGGTGGAGGCGGCCACCTATTGGCTGGACGAGCCCTTCACGACCAACAACCACGCTGGGGCGGGCTATTATTGGAGTCCTCACGCGAGGAAGGTGTATGCCATCCAATCGGGTCCCATCGACATCACGTGGGTGAAGGCGACGCCCTACACGGAGGCGACGAAGCCCGACTACGTGAACACGAAGGGCACGCAGAGCTTCACGACGAGCGGCGCAAACGTTTTCCTGCTCTTCACGGATCGCCCGATTGTGTCGGGCGTGCCGGTGAAGCCGCCGCGCAACATGTACTGGACGCAGAAGTCCTACCAGGGGACGGGAAAGTCGATTCAGGTGCCGACGGCCCGGGTGGGCGCGATCAACATCGTGTACAACGCGGCGTTTCCCCGGACCGTGGCCTCGGAGTTCAAGGGGATTGGTTTTACCAGCCCGGTGGATGGGAGCACCAATGCCACGTTGCAGGAGCTTCGCACCCTTTGGTACGAGCAGCAGATCGGGCAGTTGTACGCCTACAATGCCGAGGGACGCGTGTTTCTCGAGGTGCTGGGCGATCCCATGGGCGACGGGCTTCGCACGCATCTGGGATTCGAAATCGTGGATGTCACCCAGCAGCCCATCCCGCTCGACGTGAAGGTGGAGCTGGGGGAACGCATCGTCCCGCCACTGGATGGATCCTTGAGCCAGTTGGACCCGGAGCCGATCTCCCAGGTGGGCGGCCCGAGCTTCGCCTACCGCGACATTAATGCCTCCGGTGGGCGGACGGCCTATTATGCCACCCGGGAGACCCAGAACCTCAACGATTACCTTGTCCATTGGATGGAGACCGGCGTGGCGGGCATCCGTTGGCCGAAGTACTTCGGCCGATACGAGCAGCGTTGGCCGGCTGACATTGAACGCTATAGCCTTTACGTCCGGCCCGAGGTGGCCAACGACAAGGAGGCGGAGGACACCGGGGTCGTCCTGGACCCCATGGTGGTTCCCACGCTGGAATACCAGGATCCGTTGGATCGTCCCCGTGCCCAAATCCTCGCTGACTCCCGTTTTGTCAGCGTCCTGGACGCAACCCAGCCGGCCCATCGATCTCTGTTGCGGTACAACACAGGGAACCACGTCGCCTTCGAGCGGGTCTTCTCTTGGTTCATTGGGAACCTGCGGTCCACCAACTATGCGGGGAGTCCCATTGTTACCAACCTGACGGCATGGAACGGCTCCACGTTGGTGTGGGCGGTCCCGTCGCAGGCACCGCGCGTGGTGAACGAGACCGTGGCCGTGGGCCGGCGCATCGTGGCGCCCCAGGATGAGCCGGGCAACCTGGCGGAGGATCCCTACCTTGCGGGCTACCTCCGGGAACAGCAGGGCAATTCCTACGACGTGGCCTCCTACATCAACCCGTTCGTGGCCGGATTTGAGGCGGCGGCCAAGGGCTCGATTATCCCGATCAACGCGATCCCCGGCAAAAACCGCCTTGAGGTTTGGTGGTTTCGCCCTGGCTCCAGTCGGGCCGGCCTGAACAATGGCAACAACCTCGCCGGGTTCCCAACGGTCCATTGGCCCTCGGCGGTGGGTCGCTATACCATCGTGTGGCCGTCATCGCCCCGGGAGATCGTGCTGGCCAGCAAGCTGGGCGGCATCGATGCCACCGTGGCGGAGGCCCAGGGGTCCATCTACTACCAAAACGATCCCACCCTCGCCGGCTACAACCCCAACGAGGAGCACGCGATCATGAGCGGTGGCACGCCCTATGCCACGCGCGACGACCTGAACGTCACGACACCCGGCGATGGCTATTCGTCGCACCCGTTCGTGCTGGTGTCCTATCGGGCGTTTGATGGGCGTCCGTCCATGGGGGTGTTCCAGGTGCGACGCGAGAAGCCGGAGGTGGGCTGGGTCTTCGACTATCCGGTGCCCGCCGGCCAGATGATGCAGGCTCCGTTGCCGTTGCCCTTCCTGCAAAAGCCGATCGTGGGCACGGGCGACGCCGCCTTGAGCCGCAACTACGAGCCCACCCTTGCGGAGCAGGACTTGCCCGGGGGCTGGAACAACACCGACGGGACGAACATCTTCGGCCATTATCAGAAGTTCGTGTTCAAGGACCGCAACCACGACATGTGGGTGTATCGCGGCCCGCACGCCGGACTACCGGCGGTGATGGCCGGGACCTATCAGGCCTCGACCGGGACCATCGAGCCCATCGGAACCGTGCGAGTGGTGGCCAATACGGCGTTCCACGTCCCGGTGCATGCATCCCGCCAAGATGAGTTCATGGCCCTGACGGTCGAAGGGGGTCCGCCATGGATCGTGGCCAACGGCCTCGGCGTGGCGGGCACTCCGCCCTCCGGGACCGCGGGAAACTTCACCGTGCGCTACGCGGTGCGGGACCTGTATGACCTGAGCTCGGTGACCAACGAGTTCATCTTGCAGGTGGTGGCGTCGGGCACCGCGTCCGTTCCTCCTGCCTTGGCGATCATCAGCACCAACCGGTACACGGGCAGCGTGGTGACCTTTACCAACCGGCCGCCGTTCCTGGCGAAGTCACCCAATGGGTCGAACAGCTTCACGATGCGGTACTATTACAAGACCGAAGCCAGCTTCGCTTGGCCGGGAATTGTGAACCCGCCCGCGGTGGGAGCCATCGTGCCCTACCTGCGCCCGATCGATCCGGTCACCGGGGCGTACGTGGGTGACCCGACTTCCGAGCTGACGCCGTCGCTGGACATCGTGTACCGGCCGTTCTGGCCGGAGCGCGATCCCAAGGATGGCACCAAGCCCGTGCCGACGCTTCCCTTTGCGGCAACGCTGGCGAAGCCAGCGTATGGATTGCCCGGAGTGCGGGACTTCAAGACGGCCCATGTTTTGTACCAGCAAAGCATCGCCGCCGACCTTCGGGCCGAGGTGGTCAGCGCCGTGCTGCATGACGCCACGCGGATCAAGGTCTCGGACATTGCGGCGACGCGGGAAATCTTGACGAATCTCTTCAAGGGCCGTTTCGACGGGGTCTTTCCGAATGTGGGAATCGCCCCCGACAGCGTCTTCAAGACCTTGTACCAGGGGAAATACTACTTCCCCAACCTCCCGCCCCACTTGTCCACGCGGGTGTACCTCGATCCGGTCCGTGGGGAGCGGGGGCAGTTGGTGTTCCAAGGGGAGTTCAAGGACGAGGCCTTTGGGGAGAGCTACCTGATGCCCAACGTCCTGAGGGGAAAGGACCTGGAGGCCGTCATCAACCTGTGCCCCGAGGCGGACGAAAAGGGCCGGCAGGCATGGGCCTTCCTAGTGAGCACCCTCTCGACGGACGTCGAAACCTTCGTGGAAAACCCGGATGTCCCGGGCACCTACATCCCCGACCCGGACCAAACGGTGTCGGTGGGCGTCCAGGACTTGGCGGAGATCCGCAATGCGAACATCCCCGTCGACAGCTACGCCTTGAGTGCCACCGGGCCGGGGTCGGGCTACGTGACGCTCATCGAGGCCAGCGGCACGGATCGGACGAAGCCCGGGGACCCTGTCTCCATGCACGTCCTTCGGGTGGGCGGCGGGCTCAACCGCGGCGAGGTGAAGGTCCAGTTGTCGTCCAACCCGCTGAGCGAGTTGGTGACCTTCCAATTCACGGGCGACATGGCCGCGCGCTACGATGAGTTCGAGTACGAATGGAAGATTGCCGCGCCCGTGGATGGCCTCCCGCCGCAGGTGGACGCTTCCATGTCGCGCTATCTCTCGCTGCAGACCATCAGCACCAACATCCCGCGGGTGACGATTGGCGGTGCCGGGGTGCAGGCACTCGGGGACAACTACGTGGTCATGCGGTATCGGCCGATGTCGCCGAACCATCCTCTCTACAAGGAAACCCCGACGGATGCCGACTGGTCGGCATGGACGGCCCCGGCCCTCGCCGAGGGTTGGATCAAGCGGGTTCTGGCAGGGATCAATCCGTTCAACCAACGGGTGAACGACCTGTTCAACAACCAGGTGAACACGGACGTGAGCCTGCTGACGCAGGCGGGCAAGCGTTGGGAGGGCGACGTGGCGCTGAATCTCGACACGATCAACAACTACGGGTTGATCGAGATTTACGAGACGGTGCTGCGGCGTGGCCGGTCCATGAGCATCGAGGCGGGCTACAACTACGGCCCTGCCAACGACGCCTTGCTGCTGGCGGCGGGCTACCTGAGCGACCTGTACATGCTCGTGGGCAACGAGGCGTGGGCGGACGCCGCCAACCCGACGATAGGGATTGGCACGGCGGACAAGACGTACGGGGACGTGGCGACGTCGTTGTTCAGCTTCAAGGGGCAGATGCCCACGTTGCTGGAGGAGGAGCTGGGCCTGTTGCGCGGGCGGGACGACTTCCTGTTGCCGGGGGTCGAGGTGGCGCCGGTGTACAACCGCATGGTGTGGAACTACACGCGCGGCATTGACTCGGGCGAGGTCATCTATGCGCTGAACTACAACATCAAGGAGAAGTCCGACACGGCGGCGGATGGGGTGGTCGACGCGTCGGATGCGGCCCACATGTTCCCGCAGGGGCATGGCGATGCCTACGGGCACTACCTGACGGCCATCAAGGGGTATTACTCGCTGCTGCTGAACTCGAACTTCGACTGGGTCCCCCGCATCGAGGCCGTAAACGTCCTCGGGAAGCCCGTGTCGGTGGATTATCAGGATGAGCGGAAGTTTGCGGCGGCGGCGGCGGCGTTGGCGCGGGCCGGGCGGCAGGTCTTCGACCTGACGTGGCGGAAGGACCACCAGTCGGTGCGAGGCGCGGGCTGGGGGCATCTCTCTCCGACGCGCGAGAATCGCCAGCGTGGCTACGTGGACACGGCGACGGGCACGACCAACCACCCGGTGCAGGCGTGGGGCGCGGACCATTGGGCGAGCCGGGTGGCGCAGGGGACGTTGCTGAATTGGTTGGTGGGGAATGCGATCCTGCCGGCGGTGGACCCGGACCCCAACCACCAGGGGATCCAGAAGGTGGACCGGACGACCGTACCTGAGCTGCGGGAATTGACGGTGTTGGCCACGGGGCTGAACACGGCGGTGGACAACTGCGAGGGCGGGCTGTCGCCGCTGGGGATCTCCGAGGGCGGGCTCGTGCTGGACCTCAACCCGAACCAGATCGGCGCGGCGCAGAACGGGACGCACTTTGAGCAGGTGTACGAGCGTGCGATCCGGGCATTGAGGAATGCCGTTGCAGCGTTTGACGACGCCAAGGACGTGACGCGCATGATGCGATCGGAGCAGGACTCGCTGGTGGAGCTGCAGGTGTCGATCCTGAACCAGGAGCGGGCGTACACGAACGCGCTGATTGAGATCTACGGGACGCCGTACCCGGACGACATTGGGCCCGGCAAGACGTACAGGCAGGGGTACGAGGGCCCGGACCTGATCAACTACAGCATTGTGGACAGCGAGGAGTTCGACTTCCCGGACGTGTGGAACTACTCCTCGGCGACTGAGTGGCACATCCCGTTGAAGACGTTGGCCGACGACTATGCGACGTCCTCGCATGAGTTCATCACGTACAAGGCGGTGGATTTGCGCCAGAAGGCCAGTTGGGGCAGGGGAATCGTGGTGGCCACCAACAAAATCGTAGATTACGTCAACGGCGAGTTCATCGAAAACAGCCGGCCGAAGCTCTACTTCAGCTTTAGCCTTGGGGATCATGGGTTCCAATCCAAGCCGGAGGATTGGAAGGGCGTGCGACGGTCGCCCGGGAAGATGCAGATGGCGATCAACAGGCAAATTGACGCGCACGGCGCGCTGGCGGAGATGATCAACGGATTTGCCAACGACCAAGGCAGCCTCATCAAGTATATCCGCAACTTTGAGGTGAACAGGCGGGACTGGGATACCAAGCGCGCCATGGAATACACAATCCAAGCCGGCGAGTTTATCGTCTCCAAGGCTGAGTTTGCCAATGAGATCTTCCAGTTGGTCCAGGACAACATCAAGGAGGACATCATCCTGACTGCGGATGGCGTCGCCGAGGCGCTCCCAAGCACGTTCATCGCGGGCGTGGCCTCGGGCGGGGACCTGACGTCGGCAGGCCGCGCGGCCCTCAAGGCCGCTGGCGGAACCACCAAGTCCGTGACCGACAAGGTGACGATCTTCCGGGACACGTTGGTGAAGAGCCTCCGGCAGATCCAGGACACGCTGGCCGAGCGACTTCGGTTCGAGGTGTCGGACGTGATCGACCGTAGGGCCGAGGTTTTCATTTGGTCGCATGAGTTCAACCAAATGGTGGAGGAATCCCAGAAGCGCTTTCACGAGATCAACGCCGCCGCCTTGGCCTACGATCAATCCAAGCGTTCGGTTCGCGCTGTGGTCGCGGAAGGCGACCGGATCCAAGCCGAGCGCCAGGCGTTTCGCCAGCATTCGGCATCCGTCATCCAAGGCTACCGGACGCGGGACGCGGCCTTCCGGGTGTTCCGCAACGAGAAGCTCGAGCGCTACAAGACGTTGCTGGACCTGGCGTCGCGGTATGCGCTCATGGCTGCCAATGCCTACGACTATGAGACAGGGCTGCTGGGGACCTCGGCGGGCCGTGAGTTCGTTCGTCGCATCACGGCATCGCGTTCCCTCGGCGTCATGAAGGCGGGGGAACCTCAGTTCGCCGGCAGCAACAGCGGTGATGCCGGCCTTTCCAGCGCGCTGGCGGAGATGAAGGCGGACTGGGACGTGCTGCGCGGCCGGTTGGGCTTCAACAACCCGGACGCGTATGGCACGACGGCGTCGTTGCGCACCGGGAAGTTCCGCATCGTGCCCACGGCCGATGGCGACCCGGCCTGGAAGGACGTGCTGAACCGCGCCTACCGCGGCGACCTCTTGGCCGACGCCGACATCCGCCGCCACTGCATGCAGATTGACGCCGGCGATGGCCTGCCGGTGCCGGGACTCGTGATCGAGTTCGGGACGACGATCGAGAACGGCCTGAACCTCTTCGGGCAACCGTATGGCGCCGGGGACAAGAACTTCAGCCCCACGGCCTTTGCCACGAAGGTGTTTGGGCTGGGCGTCGCGCTGGAGGGGTACCGGGGCATGGACAACCCCGTCGCGAACGGCGGCAACGGCGGGGCGTCGCCCTCGGACCCGGACTCGGCGTTCCTGGACCCTCTGGCGTTGGGTGGGACGCCCTACATTTACCTCATCCCCGTGGGCGTGGACTCCATGCGCAGCCCGCCCTTGGGGGACACGAGCGCGATTCGCTCGTGGCTGGTGCAGGACCTGGCCATCCCGATGCCGTTCAACATCGGCGCGTCGGAGTACGCCACGAAGAAGCTGTATCAGTCGGCGGATTCGTTGACCGAGCCCTTGTTTGAGATGCGCAAGCACCAGGCCTTCCGGCCGGTGTCCACGGCGGCGGTGTTCTCGCCGAACCTCTACACGGCCAACGGGACGCTCCAACGCTCCCAGTTCACCAGCAACCGCCTCGTCGGTCGTTCCGTCTGGAACAGCCAATGGAAGCTGGTGATCCCGGGACGCTCGCTCCTCAACAACCCGAAGGAGGGCCTCGACCGGTTCCTCCAGACGGTCAAGGACGTGAAGATCCACTTCGTCACCTACTCCTACTCCGGCAACTAGCCGTGCCTTCCATGAAACCGGAAACCACGTCCCACGCCATGCACCGTGCTGCGATCCTTTACCGCAGGGCCCCGGCATTTGGGCTCGGCAAGATGCTTTCCCAAGGGCCTGCAAATCCCCTTGCGGTGGCCGTGGTGGCCATCGCTTCGTTGGCCCTTGGGAATCCTTCCTCGCAGGCGTTCCCACCCGCGCCGCACCAGACCTTGTTCGGCGTCGTGCGCGACGAGCAGGGCAACCCCCTGGCCTTGCCCAAGTCCAGCGTGGTGCTGGAGATCCCGGGCAGCCCCGCCATCGCCGCCACCGTGCGCACCACCACCGGCGTCGATGGCAACTACCAGCTCACCGTCCCCATGGACAGCGGGCTCACCGCCGCCCGCTACAAGCCCAGCGCCCTGTTCCCTGCCGCCGCCTTCACCCTCAAGGTCCGCATTGGCACGGTGAACTACGTGCCCATCGAGATGACCGGCGTGAACGGCCTCGTGGCCGAGCCCGGCAAGACCGCCCGCGTGGACCTCACGCTGGGCGTGGACAGCGACGGCGACGGGTTGCCGGATGCATGGGAGCGGATGCTGCTGGCCGCCATGGGCCGCAACGGGGCGCCGAGGGACGTCCGGCCGGACGCGGATGACGACGGCGACGGGATCAGCAACCTCAAGGAATACCTGGCCGGGACGTATGCGTTTGACCCGGCGGATGGCTTCGTCCTGACGGCCAAGGGCGTGGAGAACGGGCGTTCGGTGCTGGAGTTCCTCGCGTTGCGGGGCCGGACGTACACGGTGGAGGCGTCGGCGGACATGAACGGATGGAAGGCGGTGAGTTTTGCGCTGTCGGGCGACGCGGCGACCGCAGGGGAGCGAACGCAGTTTCTGGCCGACGACGTGAAGCCCATCCAGGTGCGCGTGGCAGAGGGCGCGACGCCAGAGGACCGGAGGTTCTTCCGGGTGAAAGTGCACTGAGGGATGAAGGGAGAGTCGGCTCCAGCGGATGGGTGGGGCGAGGCGTGGCCGCGTCGTGCGCGGGGCCGTGGGTTCGCCTTGGGCTGAGTGGGTTTGCGGTGGACGTGGCAGAGGGCGGGAATGCCGGGCTTGGGAGCTTTGGGCACGAGGTTTCGGATGGGCAGGGGAATGTGGCGTGGGGACTGGTGACGGCGCTGGAGACAGTGCCGAGCGGGGTGGGCGTGCAACCGAATGCAGTGGGGCTCGCGGTGGAAGGCGTGGACCGCGTGTTCACGGGCAGTGGGTCCCGGGACGACGGTACCGTATGCAGGGCACGCTGGAGGCTTCGGCTCCGTATGTTTGGCAGGACTTTGAACCCGTGGCGGACCGTGCGGCATCGCCATCGCCGCGTGAGGGCGCGCGGCCTACAGACTGCCCAACTGCCGTTTCTTGGATCATGGAGGTTGACCCTCACGGGCGTCGTACCAGAGCCCAAGGCTGGCCCCGTGGTGGCGGGGATGGGGTTGGTCGCGTTGGCTGGCTGGCTTCGCTGGCGTCGGCGGTGACGTTGGCAAGCGGGTTCTTGCGCAGGCTATGGAGTGACGGGATGCGACGAACCGGGCGGCTCGGTGCGTTCCTGTCGCCCCCGTGCGATCCGTTGCGACTGCCATCGAATCGGCATGCCGCGATGGGGTTCCTCATGACGTGCGGGATGCCATGGGAGGTCGGGCGATCCCCCGGGGTGCGGTCACGTCAGGACGTGGCGCAGGTAGAGGTACATGAGGGGCGCGTTGAAAAGGAGGGAGTCGAGGAGATCCAGGATGCCGCCGATGCCCGGGAAGAAGCGGCCGGAGTCCTTGACGCCGGCCTCGCGCTTGAAGAGGGACTCGATGAGGTCGCCGATGACGGCCGCGACGGAGAGGAGGACGCCGAGGATGGCGGCATGGGGGGTGGTCATGCCCGCGAGGCGCGGCCCGGCGAGGTGTGCGAAGGCGATGCTGGCCCCGGTGGAGACGACGATGGCCCCTGCGAAGCCTTCCCAGGTCTTACCCGGGCTGATGCGGGGGATCATCTTGTGGCGTCCGACGAGGGACCCGACGCAGTAGGCTCCAACGTCGCTGAACTTGGTGACGAGGATGAAGTAGAGGACGTAGAAGCGCCCATCGATGCCGGGGAAGAAGTTGATCTTCTGGATGAAGTTGAGCAGCCACGGCACGTACATCAGGCCGAGGAGCGTGGTGGAGATGGCGGTGAGGCCGACGGACTGGTTCTTCTTGGAGACGAACTCACGCACGCAGAGGCCGAGGACGAAGAGGATGAGGACGGAGGTTTCGAAGTCGTTGGCGCGCGACGGCAGGCCGCGGTGCGCGTGTCCGGGTTGGTAGATCGTCACGTAGTAAAACGTGGCGGCCATGAGGAGGAGGCCGTTGGCAACGCCCCAGGACTTGAAGCACACCAGGCCTCGTTTCTCGACCAAGGCGTAGAATTCGACGAGGCCCACCCCTGCCAGGAGCAGCATCAGGCCCAGGAACACCCACTCGCGGACGAAGGCGTTGCCCGAGAAGATGGCAGTCAAGACCACGGACCAGAGCGCCACGGTGCTCGCCAGGCGGCGGATGAAGACCTGGCCTTTGGACAGGGGCGGCGCGGCGGAAGCCTGGGGGGTGCCCCCGGCCGGGGCAGTCGTGCCTGCACTCATGGCGTGGCCTCCACCTCAGGATCAGCCCAGCTTCCAACCCTTGCGATACTCGTGGTGGATGAATCGGTCGGCCTCGGGCACGCCCTTGGCCCGCATCTTGGCGGCGTCCCACTCGATGCGCTTGCGGGTGCGGAAGGCGATGTTGCCGAGGAGGCCGAGCTCGGTCAGGACGGCCCCGTAGGCGAACGGCGAGTTGGTGGGGCCCAGCGCTTGGAAGCGGGGCAACGCCAGGTTCTCGCCACGCACGGCCCGGATCCATTCCTCATGATGCCCCACGGAGCTGGGGAAGTCCGGCGCGGGGATCTCGGCGTCCTTGAACTGTTCCGCCGGCAGGAGCTGGAACCGGCCGTAGTCCGCCAACAGCATGCCCTTGGAGCCCACGAACAACGTCCCGCCGCCCCACTTGGACAGGTCCGGCGTGCCGGGAACCTCCGGGCGCTTGGCTCCTGAGTACCAAAACATCCGCCGACGCGGATGCGCGGCCGTGGCCGGGAACTCGTACCGGATCTTGAGCCACGGCGGGGCGCAGTGCGCGTCGGGCTCCGGCCCCTCGGCCTCGATCACATCGGGCAACCCGAGGTCCAACGCCCAGACGCCGAGGTCCATGTGGTGGCAGCAGAAGTCGCTCAGCGTGCCGCCACCAAAGTGCCACCAGCGGCGCCAGTTGAAGTGGACCCACTCGGGGCTGTAGTCGCGCCAGGTGACGGGCCCGACCCATTGGTCGTAGTCGAGCCCGGCCGGGACGGGGGTGGCGGGCGGAAGCGGCTTGGTTTCCCAGGCGGAGCCGGCCCAGTGATGGACCTCGTGGATGTCGCCGATGACGCCGGACCGGGCGAGCTGGGCGACGCGGCGGTAGTTGTCGGTGGCGTGGATTTGGTTGCCGGTCTGGGTCGGGAGCTTCGACTTGCGGGCGACCTCCACGAGACGGCGCACCTCGGAGACGGTGTGGGTGAGGGGCTTCTCGCAATAGACGGGCCGGCCACTTTGGAGCGCGGCGATGGCGATGACGGCGTGGGTGTGGTCCGGGGTCGAGATGACGACGCCGTCGAGGTCCTTGCGGTCGAGCAGGCGGCGATAATCCGAGCAGGTGAAGGCGCCGGGGAACTGCTTGCTGGCCGCGCCGAGGCGGCCGGAATCGACGTCGCATAGCGCGACGATGTTCTGGTGGCGCACGCCCGCCAGGTTCTCGCCGCCGCGACCGGCGACGCCGACGATGCCGAGGTTCAGCTTTTCGTTGGGGGAGAGCTTGCGGGTGGCCGCGTGGGCGACGCCGCCCCAGGCGAGGGCGGAGGCTGCGGCGGCATGACGGATGAACTGGCGGCGCGTGACATTCATGGGGTGGGAATCGCGTTCGGCAAAAGCATGGGCCGGGCGGGGTTTCGTTCCAAGGCCGGAGGCGGAAAATGTCCGCGGAGCCCCCGCGTGAGGACAGGCCCTGGGTACGAAGTCTTGCCTCCGGGCTGCCGCGGGTGACCCGCAACGAACCGGGGCGACCGTGCATCCCGAGGTGGTCGGTGACCGGTGAGCCGGATGCGTGGACCGGGCTGATCCCGCAAGGCGAGAGCATGGAGAGTCGGCCGGGGACCTCCGTGCTCCCTGCGCGGAGCCCTCCACAACGGTCTCGGGAATCCCGACAACAACGGGAGGCACCGCCCGGGCATGGGCGGGGTGGAACCCTGCTGACAAGGCTCCCGTCATCGAATTATTCTGCGGCCATGGAAATAGCCCATCGAATCACCGTCGAACCCGGCCAGTGTGGCGGGCGACCGTGCATCCGTGGCACCCGGTTCCGGGTCATGGATTTGCTCGAGCTTCTCGCCGCCGGCGCCTCCCACGAGGAAATCCTCCGCGACTACCCATTTCTTGAGCCCGAGGACATTCGGGCCGCGCTGCTCTATTCCGCCCGCCAGGCGGACCATGTCGTCCTCGCGGGCACATGAAGTTCATGGTGGACAACCAGCTTCCCGTCGCCCTAGCCCGCTGGCTCTCCGGTCGCGGAGCCGATGCCGTGCACGTCCTTGACCTCGGGCTCGACACCACGGCGGACATCGGCATTTGGAGCCATGCCTTGGGGGAGATGCGAATTGTGATTTCGAAAGATGAAGACTTCTTCCACCTGGCCCATCGCGACGGCGACGTCGGTCGGTTTCTGTGGGTGCGCATGGGCAATTGCCGCACGGCTGCATTGATCGCCCGTCTTGAGAGAGATTGGCCCCGCATCCAACAATCCTTCGCCTCCGGGCACCGCATCGTCCTCCTCCCATGAACCTCTTGCTCCACGGACGCCCTCGCGTGGGACGCCCAACCGATGAGGCCGTCCGTTCGGACATGAAGAGGCCTGAGACGAGGTTTGGGTGAGGTACAGAATCTCTGCCACCAGACGGCGTGGCGTTCGCTTTAACTGGGCGTGGCAAGATCGTTGCCGGCTCAAGCTGGGATTGCATGCGCGACTCAGCGGGTGGCGGAGTGATGAGCGGGCCGCGCTTCCGGCAATCTCGATGCTGCGGCGCGGGGGCGGCCTGGGTTAGGCTGCGGGGACAATGCAACGATTGAAGGGATTCCGGGAGTTCTATCCCGAGCCATTGCCGCCGAGCGAGACGTGGAGCTGCGACGTGCGGCAGCACGTGTTTGATGCGTGGAGGCGGGTGGCGCGTCGCTATGGGTTCCGGGAGTACGACGGGCCGCCGCTCGAGCCGCTGGCGTTGTACACGGCCAAGTCCGGCGACGAGATCGTGGGCCAGTTGTTCAACTTCGTGGACAAGGGGGACGAGGCGGTGGCGTTGCGCCCCGAGATGACGCCCACGGTGGCGCGCATGGTGGCGTCGGCGGAGCGGGCCTACAAGAAGCCCATCAAGTGGTTCGCGATGCCGCAGTTGTTCCGGTACGAGGCTCCGCAGAAGGGGCGCCTGCGGGAGCACTTCCAGCTCAACTGCGACATCTTCGGGGAGGCGGACCCGTCGGCGGACGCGGAGATCGTGGCGTTGCTGGTGGACGTGTTGCGCGGGCTGGGGCTGACGTCGGAGGACTTCGTGGTGCGGTTGAGCAGTCGGAAGGCCTGGCAGGGGTTCTTCGAGACGCAGGGAGGGCAAGACGGCAAGGCGTATGAGTTCTTCCAGGCGGTGGACAAGATCGAGCGGGAGGACGAGGCGACGTTGTCGCGGCGGCTAGAGCCCACGGGGGTGACGCTGGAGGCGGTGCGGCAGTTCATCGCGGCGGGCGAGCCCACGGCGGAGCTGGAGGGGGTGCTCGGCAACCTGCGTGCACGAGGGCTCGGCGACTACGTCAAGATCGACTACGGCGTCATCCGGGGCCTTGCTTACTACACGGGGGTGGTGTTCGAGGCCTTCGACCGAAAGGGCGAGTTCCGGGCCATCGCGGGCGGCGGCCGGTATGACAACCTGGTGCGGTCGCTCAGCGGGGGAAAGTCGGACATGCCGGCGATTGGCTTTGGGATGGGCGACGTCGTGCTGGCCTTGCTGTTGCGCGAGCGGGGGCGGTTGCCGTCGTTTGCCTCGACGGTGGACGTGGTGGTGTTGGTCGAGGACGAGGCGTTGCGGCCGGAGTCGCTGGCGGTGGTGCAACGGCTCCGGGACCGCGGGGTCGCCGTGGACTACAGCCTGGTGGCCATGAAGGGGGACAAGCAGTTCCGTCGGGCCCTTGAAATGGGCGCGGGGCACACGGTGCGGCTGGAACGCGACGCGGGCGGGCTGGTGGCCCGGGTGAAGAACCTCAAGACGCGGGCGGAACAGGTGCTGCCCGTCGAGGACGTCCCTGGGCACGTGTTTGCCTAAAGCCGTCGCGCCCTTGGGCTCACGCCCCGGGCAGCCGCTGGACGAGGTCGGCCAAGGTGACCCGGCCCGCATGGGTGGCTTCGGCGGCGCGGACGGCGTCGAACTCGGCGGCGACCACGGGGCGGGTGGGATCCGCCGCCGTGGGGAGGCTGGAGCCTTGGCCGGTGCGGAGGGCTGCGAGGATGTCGGCGACGGTGATCTTGCCAAGGGGACGTGCGGGCTTGAAGCCGGGCTCGGCCCCGGCCGTTTCGACGACGAGGTTGGCGTGGGCCAGCGCGTGCAGGATTTGGGAGGCAAGCCGCGCGGGCACGGCGAGGGAGGTGGCAAGGTGTTCGCTGGAAGGGGAAACAAGGCCGCGGTCGAAGCTGCGCCCGATTTCGGCCATGAAGCGGAGGGCGACGAACTCGCGGGCTTGGTGGTGGACGCGCTCGGCCATGCGTTCCTGGAGGTAGGCATGGCGGTTCTGGAAGACATACCCGACCTGCGATCCGAAGAGCACGATCATCCACGTGAAGTACAAGCCCAGGAGGAAGAGGGGGACGGCGCCGAGGGACCCGTAGATCTTCGAGTAGGTGATGACGCGGGTGTTGTAGAACACGCCCAGACGGTTGTTGAGCCACCAGAGGAAGCCGGCCACGAGGCCGCCCATGATGGCGGCGGGCCATTGGACCCGGGTGTTGGGCATCACCTTGTACAGCAGGCCCAGCGCCATCGAGACGACCAGCACCGGCAGCAACTGCGCCTGCAACAGGGCCGCACCCGGGATTTTTTGGAGGAGCCCCGACCCATTTCCCGCGAGGGCGTTGAGGTAGCCCGACGTGGTGGCGACGAGAAGAACGACCGGACCCAGGGTGATGGCGGCCCAGTAAAGGATCACGGACTCAAACCAACCTCGGCCGCGCTCGGCGCCCCAGATGTCGTTGAAGGCCGCCTCGATCGTTCGGAGCAGGGAAATGGCGACGAACACCAAGCCGACCATCGCCGTCACTCCGATGGTGCCGAAGTGGATGTTGCCCACGAAGTCCAGGATGCGGGACGCGATCTCCGCACGACGCAGCGCCCCGGGATCGGCCGTGCCCGATGCAGCGCCGGCGTCGGACAAGCCCAACGTGGGGGCGACTTGGTCCACGACCCGTTCCAGCATCCCGGCGAGCTTTTGGCGCGAGGCGTCGCTGCGGGCGTCGAAGACAAGGGATGCGACCGTCAACGACACCGCGAGCAAGGGGACGAGCGCGAGCAGGGTGGTGTAGGCTAGGGCGGAGGCGCGGACCTGGCAACGGTTGCGCCAGAAGAACCGGCCCACCAATCCCCAGAAGTGGGCGAAGCGCGCCGGACGGCTCAACGGAGCCGACTCATGCGCCGCCAACGTCGCCGCCGTGTCGTCCTTGAGCGACGCCGTGACGTCCGCCTTCAACCGCTTCAGCTTGCCCACCGAGTCGTCGAGCATGGGCAAAGGCTATCGGCAACGTCCGGGGGCGGGGAGGGTGAAGTTGTGACCCGGGAAACGGCGGTTGTGCCGGCCCGAGTCCGCGTGTCCTCACTCGGCGGCGATGCTGCATCTCCCGTGCGCCGAGTCAGGGGACACGGCCTACGGCCATTCCGAGATCACCAGAACCTCGCCTGCCGCAGGGGGAGCCCTTGGATGGCAGTCCATCCACCCATCCGCCCGGGTGGGAAGGTTTGAGGACCGGGCGACCCTGACAACCGGCACGCCAACGACCCGTGGTCAAAAAGCGACAATCATTAGAACCGGAGACCTCCGGAGAAAGGAACGAACCCTCCGCACAAAGGAACGAGACCTCCGGAGAAAGGAATGAGGTCTCCGAACAAGGAAACCAAAAGTCGCTGGCACGTTTTGAGACCTCCGGACAAAGGAACGAGACCTCGGGACAAAGAAATGAGGTCTCCGGAGAAAGGAACGAGACCTCCGGAGAAAGGAACGAGACCTCCGGAGAAAGGAACGAGACCTCCGGAGAAAGGAACGAGACCTCCGGAGAAAGGAACGAGACCTCCGGAGAAAGG
>CAYSGH010000010.1:0-81135 GCA_964430505.1 uncultured Akkermansia sp.
CGGGTGCAGCAAGGATTTTAGGTTAACGCGTATGGCCGCGTGCCCTCACGCGGCGATGGCGATGCCGCTTGCCCGGTGCGCCGGGTCAGGGGACCCGGCCTTCAGCCGCGTCGAGCCCACCACGACCTCACTCGCCGGGTGAGCCCTTGGGTTCCTGCCCGCGAGCCCATCCTCCCGGATGGGAGGGCCCTTTTCTCGTTTTGAAATCCTCTTCGACTGCCGTTTCTAGGTTCACTCCAGCGTCTGCACAAACCGCACCAGGTCCGCCATGCGGCCTTCGTCCCACCCCTCCATCAATCCCTCCGGCATCACCGACGACCCCTCCACGTAGCCCGCCCGCGCGATCTCCGTTACGGGGATCATCCGGCTCGTGCCGCCGACAAACCGGACCGTCACCGCCTCGGCCGTCTCGCCGCCCATGAATCCATCCACCACCTCGCCGCCCTTCGTCTCCACCCGAAATTGGCGGAACACGCCCTCCACCGCCCGCGCCGGGTCCAGCACCGACGTCAGGATGGCCTCCGTGGACCGGTTCTTGGACCCCGCCAACGACGGTGCAAAGCCCGGGTCGGTCCGCCGCACGGCATGACACACGGCGCAGCTCTTCTCGAAGAGATCCCTCCCGCGGTCGAGGTTCGGGGTCTTTGCGGCTTGGATCGCCGTCGTCCAGCCACGCACCCGCTCGTCGATGCGCGCCACGTCCGCCGCCGCCCGTTTCGGCTGCGTGGCCACCGTACCCGTGAAGCGGCTCGGCACCGAGGTTCGCACGATTCCCGCCCGTTGCTCATGGATCATCTGCACGAGGAGGTTCTGGAAGGCGGCCTCGTAGGTGCCGCCGGGTGCAAGGTAGCTTCGGTCCCAGCCCTTTACCGTGCGGGACAGGTCGGGTCGGGTCCGCCAACGCTCCAGCCAGGCCGCCTGATCGCCGGTCAGTTCCTTGGCCCGGTCCCGCAGCACGCGCAGCACCTCGTAGCGCACGCGGAACGTTGGCTCGTCGGACAGTGGCTGGATCAAGGCGAACACGCGTTCCATGGGCGGCCGGAACGTGGCCAACGCACGGACTGCCTCGTGCCGGACGTCCGCGCTCCTTGCCTGGATCAATCCTGCGCACAACGCCTCGTCCCAGGTTCCCAACCCCTCCAGGCACCACCACGCATGGATGCGCACGTCGTCGGGGCGCGACGCGTCCCCCGCGATGCGTCGGAGGGTCGGGGCGAGCGAACGCGCCTGGCGCGCCACCACCTGATGCCACGCCGCCCGCATCTCCCACGTGCCGGGGGCCTGCAAGTGCCGGATCAGCGCCCGGTCCCGCGCCGCCGCAACATCCGGCACGTCGCGCCGCTTCATCCCTTGGTGCCGCACCCGCCAAATCCGCCCGCGCGTCTTGTCCCGCGCCGGGTGATCCCGCGCGATCTCGTTGTGGGAAATGATCCGGTTGTACCAGTCCACGATGTACAGGCAGCCATCCGGCCCGAACCGAACCGCGATCGGCCGGAAGAACTCGTCGTCGGTGGCCACCAGGTCGGGCCGTTGCTCGAACCGATGCACGCCGTCGGCCCCCAGCGTTGCCGCCACCGCGTTGATGCGGCGCGTGATGGGGTTGGCCACGAAGAACAACCCATGCCACGGCGCCGGGAACGAACCCTCCCGGTCGTCGCTCAACGCCAACCCCGAGAAGCCCGTGCCCCCCAGGTTCAGGTTCGGCGTCGTCGGGGGATGGTACGGCGAGTCCGGGTGCACGCGCCGCTCGATGAAGCTGGGGTACGTCGTGTCCTCCTCGAAGGGCACCACCGCATACCCAAAGTCGTTCGCCTCGTGAAAGAACACCCGCCCGCCGCGGTCCTGCACCCACGACCAGATGTTGTTCAGCCCCGTCCCGATCACCCGCAGGTCCGACCCGTCGGGCCGGAACCGCGCCACGACCGTCCGGTCAAAGTGGACGCGCGCCCCCGTGGCGGTGACGGCCGTCCCGTTGTTCAGGACGCCCTGCGAGAAGGCGATCCAGCCTCCCGGCAGCCACTCCAGTTGGTGCGGCATCGTGTGCGTGTCCTGGGTTCCAAACCCCTTCAGCAACACCGTCCGCGCGTCCGCACGGCCGTCGCCGTCTCGGTCGTCGAGGAACACGATCTCCGGCCCGTGAGCAACCACCGCCCCCCGGCCCCGGGGCAACACGCTCATCGGCAACACCAACCCGTCCGCAAACACCCGCGCCCGGTGCGGCCCCGGCCGGTGCGGGGCGTCGATCACCACCACGCGGTCTCGGCCCGGCTGATCCCACGCCTGCGGGTCGTTGTCCCGCGGGTACTCCGTCGCCGTGACCGACCACAGCCTCCCGGCGTCGTCGAATGCGACCGTCACGGGCTTGGGCAGGCCGGTCTCCTCGCTGGCGACCAGCTCGATGACGAAGCCCTCGGGCAGCGCAAACGACCGGCGTTGCTCCTCCGGCGTCCGGGGTTCTGCCGCCGCGTTGTTGCCCTTCTTCAACTCTTCCCCGCGCGCCGCCCCGGCCGTGGCTAGAGCCACGACCGCCGCCGCCATCCACGCCACGTCCCGCGACCAAGCCCAGGAGGGATTCATCCGGAAAGGGGAACCAGCCGGGGTTGCCGGAGTCAACCGGCGCGCCCTGATGTCGTGCGCCGCAAGCCCGCATCGGCACGGTGATGCAACGATCGGCGTGCATGGAAAAAGCTGCCGACTGGATGCCCCACGAGGGTGCCAGCCCTCGGTTGCGACCCGCTCCCCGAGGAGGCGAAGGCCGCCATGCCGCGACCTCGCCCGCTCCTGGCTCGGATGCCTTGGACTCCGGCGGGGTCAGCCAGGACCGCGCAACGGCAAGGGAGTCTCTCCTCGCGAGGGCCAGGACCCGGCCACGGTTCCGCGAGCCTCCGTGCACGCTCCGTCGCAAGCCCACGTCTGGCCGGGCCAATGATTTTCCCGCCGCGACGGTGCCGGTCGTGGCCGTGGCCGTGCCTGTTGCCGCCTTGGGCCGCATGGAGGGTGGGATGGGCACGCCATGTGACACCCCACCGCCTGGTCGTCGTCGTCGGCCGAACCTTCCGTCTGGTTGGATGAGGCCGACGGCCAGGGAAGGGGAAGAGGAAGGGGAAGGGGAAGGGGAAGGGGTGGCTGCGGCGGGTTGAACGCCGCCGTCCCATGCCGCATCCGGGCTCGGGGGCCGGTCCGGTTGCGTGCGCAGCACGGTGCGTCTCCGGCGGTCCGGAAAATCATCGTTGCCGTCCGGGAGCGCGGGTGGCGAAGGTCGTGCCCGGCGCGCCGGATTCTTCGTTCCTCGGGATGGCGGGACGGCGCGCCTTTTCTTCACGTTACACGACGAACATGGGCACCAAGACGTTTAGGCATGTGAACCACCTGTGGGACGACGCAAAGGCGGCCACGCTCGACCCGGTGGGACGGCTCGTTTATCGCTCGAACTGCCTCGGGAGCGACCAGCGGATCACGAACACCGGCGGCGGCAACACGTCGTCGAAGCTGCCCGCCACGGACCCGTTGACGGGCGAGACGGTGGAGGTGCTGTGGGTGAAGGGGTCGGGCGGCGACCTGCGCACGAGCACGCTGGAGAACTTCTCGTCGTTGTACCAGCAACGGTTGATCGGCCTGCAGCGATCCTACGCGGCCCGCGCGGACAAGGGGCTCAAGTCCAGGGCCGAGGACGACATGGTGGGCATGTACACGCATGCGACGTTCAACCTGAACCCCCGTGCCAGCTCCATTGACACCCCGTTGCACAGCTTCATCCCGGGGCGCCACGTGGACCACATGCACCCCAACGCCGTCATCGCCATCGCCGCGAGCGCCCGCTGCGAGGAGCTGACGCGCGAGATCTTCGGGGGCCGGATGGCCTACGTGCCCTGGATGCGCCCGGGCTTCGAGCTGGGCCTGGCCATGCAGGAGATCTGCCGCACGCAGCCGTCGGTCCGGGCCATCATGATGGGCCAGCACGGCTTCATCTCGTGGGCCGACGACGACAAGGAGTGCTACGATGAGACGCTCGCGTACATCGAGCGGGCGTCGGAGGCGATCGAGGCCCAGTACACCGCGAAGGGCGGGGACGCGGCGGCGTTCGGGGGCGCGCAGCATGCCAGCCTCGCGCCGGACGTCCGGCGCAAGGTGCTGGCGCGGCTGTTGCCCTGGCTGCGCGGGCAGGTCAGCCAAAGGCAACGGTTCATCGCCACCGTGCAGGACGACGACGCCATCCTCCGCTTCGTCAACTCGAAGGACGCGCCCCGGCTGGCCGAGCTGGGGACGTCGTGCCCGGACCACTTCCTGCGCACGAAGATCAAGCCGTTGTACGTCCCCTTGGCCGAGCCCTTGTCGGACACGAGCGACGCGGGCATCGACGCCTTCGTCGCGCGGTTGCAGGCATCGTTGAAGGCCGGCCTGGAATCGTATCGCAAGGACTACGCCGCCTACTACGAGCGCTGCCGCCGGCCGGACTCGCCCGCCATGCGCGACCCCAACCCGACCGTCGTGCTCATCCCGTCGGTGGGCATGGTGGCGTGGGGCAAGGACAAGTCCGAGTCGCGGGTGACGGCCGAGTTCTACAACTGCGCGGTGGAGGTGATGCGCGGGGCGGAGGCCATCGACCGCTACATCGCGTTGCCGCAGCAGGAGGCGTTCGACATCGAGTACTGGCTGCTGGAGGAGGCGAAGCTTCGCCGGATGCCGCCGGAGAAGGAGCTGGCCCGGCAGGTGATCATCGTGATCGGGGCCGGAAGCGGCATCGGGCGCGAGACGGCGCTGCGGCTGTCGCGTGAGGGGGCGCACATCGTGTGCGTGGACCTGGACGCGGCGGCGGCGGAGGCCACGGCCCAGGAGATCACCGCCAAGCTCGGCCAGGGCATCGGCGTGGCGGGCTCGGGCATCTCCGGGTGCGGCCCCGCGATCGGCCTCGCGGCCGACATCACCAACCGGGCCGGCATCCGCGCCATGCTCGACCGGGTGGCGTTGGCATACGGCGGGTTCGACTCGATCTGCGTGACGGCGGGCATCTTCGTGCCCAGCGACACGTCGGGGCACATCCCGGACGAGAAGTGGGACCTGACGTTCCGCATCAACGTGACCGGCAGCTACCTCGTGGGGGACGAGGCCGCCAAGACGTGGCGCGCCCAGGGCCTGCGCGGCAACCTCGTGCTGACGACGAGCGCGAACGCCGTCGTGTCCAAGAAGGGATCGGTGGCCTACGACACCTCCAAGGCCGCCGCCAACCACCTGGTGCGCGAGCTGGCCGTCGAGCTCGCACCCCTCGTGCGCGTCAATGGCGTCGCCCCCGCCACCGTCGTCCAGGGCAGCGCGATGTTCCCGCGCGACCGCGTGATTGGTTCGCTGGCCAAGTACAACATTCCCTACACGGACGACGAGGCGACGGAGTCGTTGGTGCGCAAGCTGGCCCAGTTCTACGCGGACCGGACGCTGACGAAGTCGCCCATCACCCCGGCCGACCAGGCGGAGGCGTACTTCCTCCTGGTGACGCAGCGCCTCAGCAAGACAACAGGGCAGGTCATCGGCGTCGACGGTGGCCTGCACGAGGCCTTCCTGCGTTGAGGCCTGCCATGTACGGGACGGGGCGTGGCGGCAGGGCAGAACGCGGCGCAGGCCGGGTGGCATGGGCCGTCTTGGCGGCCGGCGCGCTGGCGGCGACAGGCTGTCGTTCGTTCGAGAAGGACTGGAAGGCTGCCCGGACCGGCGATGGGATGCCAGCAGACCCCAGGGAAGTGGCCGGGGCGTGGGCGGGCACGTGGCAAAACACGAACAACACGCACGGCGGCCCGTTGCGGGCGGTGTTGTGGCGCGAGGACGACGGCCGGTACCGGGCGCGCTTCCATGCGGGCTGGGGCACGCGTTCCGGGAGTTTCTCGACGCGGTTGGAGGGCGGGTGGACGAACGGCGTGTTCGTGTTCTCCGGCACAAGGCGCGTGTTCGGGGTGCCCATCCGCACGGCCGGCCACGTCGATGCGCGGCGGCTGGAGTCGGGATACGACAGCCCGTTCGACCGGGGAACATTCACGCTGGGGCGTCCGGCGGCGGATTGATTCCTTGCCGGGGCTTGGGAAGGGTCGGGGCGATTGGAACTTTCCCCCTACATGGCGGGCGCGCTGTTCGTGGCGGCGGCGCTGGCGAGCTTCGTCTTTGCCTTGGCCGAGACGGCCATGTTTTCGCTGGGCCTGTGGCGGGCGCGTCGGCTGGCAAACTCGGACCCCGTGCGGGGCGCGGCCGTGGTGCGGTTGCTGGAGGACTCGTCGGGGCTGCTCGCGATCCTGGTGCTGGGGAACTCGACGGCGAACGCCTTGCTGGTGGCGCTGGCGTTGGTGACGTCGAGCGCCGGCGGCTGGCCGGTGGTGGTGTCGGGAATCGTGGTGCTGGCGGTGACCTTGTTCCTGTGCGAGGTGACGCCGAAGGCGCTGGGGGTGCGGCAACCGGACGCGTGGGCGCTGCGGCTGGCGCGCCCGTTGGAAGGGTTGGTGCGGTTGACGGGTCCGCTGCAACGGCTTGCGCAGCGGGTGGTGGATGGCGTGCTGGGCGTGGTGATCCCGAGGGCAGCGAAGGCGAAGGCGGGGCTGTCCGACGACGAGTATGCGGAGTTGCTGGAGCTGGCACACCAGCAAGGGACGCTCGGGGACTCGGAGAAGGAGATCCTCGTGCAGGTCCTCGGGCTCGACCAGCGGACGGCGCGGGACGTGCTGCGGCCGCGCCGGGAGGTCCTGATGCTGCGCGACGACGCGTCGCTGGCGGAGATGCTTGCGACGGCGCGGCGGGCGGGCTTCCAGCGCATCCCGTTGTACAGCGACACGCCGGACACGGTCGTGGGCGTGCTGAACACGCGGACATTGCTCCTGGCCCCGGACTTGGACTTGTCGGAGGCGATTGAGTTCCCGTCGTTTGTCCCGGAGAGCATGAACCTGCTGCAACTGCTGGAGGCGTTGCAGCGCCAGGGGCGCGGGATGGCGGTGGTGGTGGACGAGTTTGGCGGCGTGGCGGGCGTGGTGACGTTGCAGGACATCCTGGCGTTGGTGGTGGGGCCGATTCGCGGCGAGGGCGAGGCCCCGGGATTTGTGAGCGAGCGCCTCGGGCCGGGGCGCTGGCGCGTGGCGGGCACCATGCGGCTGGAGGACCTGCGGCGCGAACTGCCCCAGTTGGGCGAGGTGGAGGACGTGGACACCGTCGGCGGCCTGGTGGTGAAGCTGGCCGAGGTGGTGCCGGCGACGGGGACGTCGTGGATGTTCCGTGGGCTGCGGCTGACGGTGCGTGAGGCGGACGAGCGCCGGGTGCGCGAGGTGGTGGTGGAGGCGATGAAGGAGGGCGGGGCATGAGCGGCGACTGGCAATGGGCGGTGTTGGGGGGCGCGCTGGCCGTGTCGTCCTTCCTGTCCGGGATGGAGGCGGGCGTCCATGCGCTGAGCCCGCTGCGGATCCGGGCGTGGGTGCGGGCGGGGCGTCCCGGGGCGATGGCGTTGCAGGGCTACCTGGCGAGGCCGGAGAACTTCCTGTGGACGATCCTGGTGGGGAACACGCTGTCGAACCTGGTGGCGACGGGCTTGCTGGTGGCGTGGTTGCAGGGGCGGCTGGCGGGACATCCCGGATGGTTCTGGGCGAGCTTCGCCGCCGTGTGCCTCGTGTTGTACGTGGCGGGCGACCTGTTGCCGAAGACGTTGTTCCGGCGGTTTCCGGACCGCCTGTGCCTGGCGTTGGTGCCGGTGTTCCGCGGGGTGCACCTCGCGCTGGCCCCGCTCGTGGCGTTGACGGAGCGGTTCGCGCGCGGGCTGCTGCGCGTCACGCGCGGCTCGGCGTACACGGGCCGGCTGTTCGGCAACCGGGACGAATTCCGCGCCTTGATGCAGGAGCAGGGCGGGTCGTTGTCGCGCACGGAGCAGACGGTGATCAACCGGGTGCTGGACCTGCAGAACGCCACGCTCGCGCGCCTGACGCGACCGATGGACGCGGCGGTCACGGTGGAGTCCGGGACCGCCATCGGCGACGTGCTGCGGCTGTGCCGGGAACGCAACGTGTCGCGCGTGCCCGTGTGGCGCGGGGAGGCCGGGCGACGGCGCATCGTGGGCATCGTCCGGTTGTCGGACATGGTGTGCCGCGAGGCGGGCGCGACCGGGCGGGCGGAGGATCACCTGAGGCCGGCGTTGTTCCTGTCCGACTCGATGCGCGTGGAGGAGGCGTTGCGGCGGCTGCAACGGGGCGGCGAGCCCTTCGCCGTGGTGCTGGGACCGGACGGGCTGGAGCGCGGCATCGTCACGTTGTGGGACGTCCTGCGCGCGATGTTCGGCCAGGGGGAGGCCTCGCCGTGACGGACCCGTGGGACATCCTGTGGAAGCTGGCGTCGGTGCTGGCGTTGGTGGGGTTGAACGGCTTCTTCGTGGCGGCGGAGTTCGCGCTGGTGAAGATCCGGGACACGCAGCTCGCGCCGCTGGCGGACCGTGGCAGCCGGCGCGCGCGTCTGGCCCGGCACATCGTGGGGCACCTGGACCCGTACCTGTCGGCGTGCCAGCTCGGCATCACGCTGGCGAGCCTGGGGCTGGGCTGGATCGGAGAGCCGGCGTTCGCGGCGATGCTGGAGCCGTTGATGGCATGGGCGGGCGTGGGATCCGAGCGGGCGCGCCACGCGGTGTCCTTCGTCGTGGGCTATTCGCTCATCACCTTCCTGCACATCGTCGTGGGCGAGCAGGCCCCGAAGTTCATCGCCATCAAGCGGCCGTTGCCCACGTCGCTGTGGTCCACGTTCCCGTTGCAGGCCTTCTACTGGATGTCGTACCCGGCCATCTGGTTCCTCAACGTGGCCTCGCTTCGTGTGCTGGCATGGCTGGGGATTCATGCGAGCGGCGGGCACGAGGGCGAGCACTCCGAGGAGGAGCTGCGACTCATGCTGGCCGCGCGCGGCACCGCCGACGGCGAGTCCGGGCTTGCGCGCGACCTGGTGTTGAACGCGTTCGACCTCAAGCGCCGTGTGGTGCGCGAGGTGATGACGCCCCGGCGGGACGTCGTGGTGCTGAACGACCGGCACCCCATGCAGGACTTGCTGCGGGTGGCGGAGCGGACGCGCTACTCGCGGTTCCCGCTGGCGGAGGACGGCGACGTGGACCGCACGCGCGGCGTGGTGCACTTCAAGGACCTGGTGGCGGCGCGGGACCGGGCGCGGACGGGGCTGGACCTGGTGCCGTTGGCGCGGCCGTTGCTCTACGTCCCCCCGACGGCCCGGCTCGAGACGTTGCTTCGGTTGTTCCTGGACCGGAAGTCGCACCTGGCGGTGGTGGTGGACGAGTTCGGCGGGACGCTGGGGCTGGTGACGCTGGAAAACGTGTTGGAGGAGCTCGTGGGGCAGATCCAGGACGAGTTCGACCACGAGAAGCCCCGCATGTCGCGGCGCTCGGACGGTTCGTGGGATCTCGAGGGGACGCTGCCGTTGTTTGAGTTGTCGGAGCTGGTGGGCGAGGCGGTGGAGGGCACGGACGTGACGACGGTGGGCGGGTGGATCACGCAGCAACTGGGCGGGTTCCCGAGGCGCGGCGGGCGCGTGGAGGTGGCCGGGCACGAGTTGGTGGTGGAGGACCTGGACGGGATGCGCGTGGCCCGGGTGACCTTGCGCAGGCTGGACGCGAAGCCGTAGGGGCGGCGGGCCCTGGCACGGGTCAGGCCCGGGGATGGGCGGCGTCGTACACGGCCTTCAAGCGGGCGGCGGTCACGTGGGTGTACACCTCGGTGGTCTGGAGCCGGGCGTGCCCCAGCAATTCCTGCACGGAACGAAGGTCCGCGCCGTGATCCAGCAAGTGCGTGGCGAAGCTGTGCCGGAGCTTGTGGGGCGTGAGGTTGGGATCGAGGCCGGCGGCGGCAAGGTACCGCTTGAGACGCCGTTGAATCTCGCCGGGCACCACGGCCTTGGACGCGCCCGGCGTGGCCAGGAAGGCCGGGCTCGCAGGATCGCGCGGGTGCCGGGCTTCCGTCCAATAGCGCTCCAACGCATGGATCGCGGGCCCGCCCACGGGCACCTCGCGTTCCTTGTTGCCCTTCCCGAGGACGCGCACGCGGGCTCCGGCGATGTCCACGCCCGCAACCTTCAGGCCGCAGGCCTCGCTGATCCGGAGGCCGCACGAGTACAGGAGCTCCAACACGGCGGCGTCACGCAACAGGGCCGCCTCCGCGGTGCGCATGGCCTCGTCGGGCTTCGCGGAGGATGCGCGGAGCCGCTCCCATTCCAGGAGAGGGGCCGCCAGGAGCCGGGGCATGTCGGTCTCGGGAACAAACCGGGGAAGGCCCCGTCGAACGCGCGGCAGGCGCAGGCCGCGCACGGGGCTGGAGGCAACGAGCCCTTCGCGAACAAGCCAACGATAGAACGTCCGCAGGGCGCTGAAATGGAGCGCAAGGGTCGCGGGCTCCAGATCGCGCCGGCCGAGGTGGCGGAGGAACAGGCGTAGGTGTTCTCGCTGGATGGACGGCCACGAAGGGGGCTTGCCATGCATCCCTTGGTGCCACGCGGCGAACTCCCGCAGCGAGTGGGAGTAGTTGCGGGCCGTGCGGGGCGAGCATCCGCAACCGGCCGAGAGATGGGCCATGAAGCGCGGGACGATGGCGTCGGGCTCCATGGCTCCGGACGGCCCGGGGGGCTAGCGGAGGCGCAGGGCGATCTGCTTGTCGATCTCGGCGGCGAGGTCCACGTCACCGATGCCGCCGGTCTTGCGGGCCTGCACGAGCACGCGCGTGATGCGCGGCTCGACCTCGTCCACGCTCACCCACAATGAACGACCGTTGACGCGCCCGGTCAGCGTCTGGGCGGAGCCCTCGGCCTTGGTGGAAGCCACCTCGGCGATGAGCGCCCCATTGTAGGCCAAGGTGGCCTTGGCGGCTTGGAAGACTTGCGCAACAGGCCTCTCGTAACGGCTCTCGATGGTGTCCTTCGAGAAGGGCACGCCCGCCCGGTAGCCACCCTCCTGGGTCTTGTAACAGCCCGCGCCGCCCATGGCAGCCATGGCGATCAGGACGACGGCAAGAACGTTCTTCATGGGCAAAAACTCCAACCGGAAGCCGCGCCAGCGTCAATCCTTGTTCCTCTTCCCGCCCGCCGCCCGCTTCCGAAGGTTCGTCGCCACCAGCTTCCGGACCTGCTCGTACGTGACCGACAATTCGGCGAGGCAATCCGCCGCATGCACCACCTTTCGGTCCGCCCACTCCTCCGCCTCCGCCACGGACCCCGCATAGCCCGCAGACTCAATGTCCTCCCTCGAATGCTGGTGCCGCAGCAGCAGGAAGTCGAAGCGCGTCGCGTTCATGGGCATGTCGATGCACTTGCTCCATGCCTCCTGCACCCGCGCCTTCGTCGAGGCATTCCCCACGTGCAGGCGCCCCTCCTCGAATCGAAACACCACCGGCCCGCCCTTCGGGACCACCGGCATCAACCGCGACATCCCCACCACGAACTTTGCATCCACTCGCACCTGCCCCGCCCATCGTCCGCGCGCCGGCGGGGTCACGCCCATCCCGCCGCACTCGATGTGCAGGCACGCCTCGTCGAAGCTGAGGAACGCCTCCTCGCCCTTCTTGGGACGGCACAGCCTCCGTATCAAACGCAGCGCGTCCTCCAGGTCCGCCCGCTGCACCACCAATTCATGTGCCGGTAGATTCATGCGCTTCCTTCCCATGACTCACTCGCGTGCCCGACCGCCCCCACCGCGTCGGCCGCCATCCCGCCGCACGGTTTATCACCGCCATGCGGATCTTGGGAAGGGTGACAAAAAATGTCCCTCCCCACCGCTGCCCGCCGACCCCTGGGCCTGCCTACGGAGCCCAACGCGCCTCAACCCGGAAAAACCCCGCCGCGCCGGACTCACCTGAGACTTCCACGTCCACGTCCACGCCCCGCATCCCCGGGGACGTCGCCACGCGCCGAACCTCCCGCCAGGTTGCCCCGGGGCCCATCGTGTCCGCCGACCACACCACGAACTCCCTCCCGCCGGGGGCCGTCGGCAATGTCAGACGCAGTCGGCCAGCCGTCATCGCAACACCCCATCGGGGCCGGTCTGCGGCCGCGCCCGGATCCGTGCCGCAGAGCAATTCCTCCTCGTTCCCCACGCCATCCTCGTCGTCGTCGGCGCCCGCGCGCCACCATCGAGGCTCCGCCACGGCACCCGCCGTCACCCGAGCCAGGCCCACCCATCGCTCCCCCGACCACGTCGCCGTCACGCGCGCCTCGCCCGGTTCCACGCCCACCGCGCCAAACCATCCGTTCCCGTCCGTCCGCAGGGTCCGCTGCCCCGCCCGGTTCAAGGTCACCGGCACGCCGTCCGCCCCAGGCAATCGGCCCAGGACGTGCCCCTTCGTCGGCGCGTGTTTCCAGGGCATCGACGGCACGACGTCCGGCGACGCGAACAATGGCGGCAAGGCATCCCCGGCCAACCCTTGGCGCAGCGCGTCCGCCCACGCCCCAATCGACGTCCCATCGCTCGCCGGCGACCCATATGAGTACAACACCATCCCGTCGGCGCCGCCCCCCAGGGAGGTGCGTGCCCGCGTGGACCGGAGTTGCGTCAACGAATCCACGGGCGTGTTCAGGTACGTCGCCACCCCCAGCGCCACGTGCCGGCCGTATCCGTGGTTCTTCGCAAAGGTGCTCCATGCCGACCAGTCCGCCCCGTTCGCGCCCTGCCGGAAGTACGCCATGGGCATGTTGACGTCGATCAAGCCCTCCTCCATCCAGGCCCGCCAATCCTGCAACACCTCGCCAAAGGCCGCCGAGGACGGCCACTGCGACGTCGCGCTGATCCCGGGCGCAAACGTGATCGTCGCCGCCGACACCCGCACCAGCGGCCGCGCCCGGGTCGCGGCCAGATACACCCGCCGCACCAATGCCGTCACCTCGTCGCGCCGGAACTGCTTCCACGAGAGGTCCGTCGGTGCCGGCCGCGTGCTGCGTCCCGTGCGCTGGAGGAACCGTTCCACCGCCACCGGGTTGTACCCCCACTGGGAGCCATTGTAGCGGATGTAGTCCAGGTGAAGGCCGTCCACGGCGTACCGCGACACCAGGTCCAGCGCCACCGCCACCGTGTGGTCCTGGACCTCTGGATGCGCCGGGTCGAAGGCGTAGTTCGACCCGTCCCACAGCGCACCCGAGGCATCCTGCGTCAGCCAGCCGGGCCGCACCCGGTACGGATGCGTCGGCTGCGTCGGGACGTTCGTCTGCCGGTTCCAGATGTTGTACGTGACGATCCACGCATGGACGTCCAGCCGCGGCTTGCCCCCCGTCGTGTCGTGCGCCAACCGCAGCAACTCGGCCAAAGGATCCCAGGTCGCGGGGGTGACGTCCGTTGCCTTGGGCTCCAAGGCCGACTCGTAGTACGCGTCCCCCCTCCGGCGCACCTGCACCACGAGCGTGTTCACGTTCGCCCGACGCGCGTTCGCCACCAACTGCGCCACCTCGGACGCCGACTTCATCCCCGGGCGAAAGGCATCCACCCACCAACCCCGGTACTCCGCGCCCCGGGCCATGGACGCGCCCAACAACCACGCCGCCCAACCGGCAAGGCATCCCACGTTCCTCCAAGCCCTTCCCGTATCCCTCACCCCGTGGTCCATGCCACCACCCGGTCCTCATGGCAACGCGGCCTTTCCCGGCCTTGCAAGAACCCCAACCCACGGCAGGCTCCCGCCACTCTTGTGGATCACGAGCCTATGAACGTTGCGTCCCGTCCCTTCCCCGTCGCGTCCAGAGGTCTGCGCACCCTGGCGATCGCCTTCGCCGCGTTGTCCCTCCTCCAGGGCCCGCTGCTCGCCAGCTCCCTCGTCGAGCTCTGGAAGGTCGCCCCCGGTGACCGTCCGTATCTCTCCACCGGCAACACCGAGCGCGGAGCCGCCATCAACCCGGCCAACGGAAACGCCCTCCTCGTCAGCCGGGCCGGCGGCGCCAACATCTATGTCCTCGACGGCGCCACCGGCGATGACGGCGCCGCAGCCACCGGTTTCCCACGCACCCTCCTCGCCACCGACGCCAACGGCGACGCCATCATCTCGGGGGGCACCTTCACCCTGAACCTCGTCGGGGCTGGCAACGACGGGGCCATCTTCGCCGCCAATCTGGCCGGCAACGTCACCACCGGCCCCCTCCGCATCTATCGCTGGGCCGATGACAAGCCCGAGACGCCTGTTGAGCTCGCCTACTCCGGCAATCCCCTGGAGGGCATCGCCCTCCCGGGCAGTGCGAACGACCTGCGCTTCGGGGACGCCCTGGCCGTGCGGGGGTCCGGCGCACAAACCGAGCTTCTCCTCAGCGCCCGTTCCGGCCGGTACTTCCTCCTGCTCCAAACCCAGGACGGGAAGACTTTCACCCCCAAGGTCTTGACCAGCGACAATGCCGGACGCATCGGCCTCGGCCTGGCCTTCGGCGATGGCAACACGGCGTGGGCCAAGGCCGTGGGCCAACCCCTCACCCAGTTCCAGCTCGACCCCGTCGCCGGCACCGCCAAGACCCTGCGCACCATCCCCACCACCGTCGTCTCTGGAAGCGTGACTGGCATCGGTTACGACCCGCAGACCACGCGCCTTGCCGCCGTCAACTACGTCTCCCACACGCTCGCCGCGTACGACCTCGCCGACCCCGCCAACCCGGTCGCCCTCGGCTCCGCCCTCCCCTTTCCCACGAGCAACGGCAACGGCAACGGCACCGCCGCCGTCGGCCTCTCCGGCGACCGCATCATCGCCCTCGACACCAACAACGGCCTTCTCGCCGCCAAGGTTGAGAAGCCCGTGGTCCCCGACCCGCCCTCCATCGCCTCGCAACCGGCCGGGGCCACCGTCTATGCCGGGGCGGACTTCGCATTGGCCGTGGCGGTTCAAGGAACGCCGCCCTTCGCCTACCAGTGGTCCTTCAACGGGCAGCCCTTGCCCGGGAAAACCTCCTCCCAGCTCGTCCTCTCCGGCATCACGCGTGCGCAGGAGGGCACCTACGCCGTCGTCGTCACCAACGCGGCCGGGTCCGTCACCAGCCGTGATGCCATCCTCACGGTGAGGGAACCCGTGTCGTCCGCCCGGCTCCAGCCGCTCTGGTCGTTGGCACCGGGCAGCCGTCCCTACCTCAATGAGGACAACACCCAGCGGGGCCTCGCCCTCAACGCCCTCAACGGAAACGTCCTCCTCGTCTCCCGGTCCGGCTCCAACCAAGTCGTCGTGCTCGATGGCCAGACCGGCGCCGAAAAGCACAAGCTGGGCATGCTTCTCGGCGATGAAACCCCCGTCTCCGGCGGAACCTTCGCCGTCAACCAGGTTGGCGTGGCCAACGACGGGGTCGTCTTCGTGGGCAACCTCACCTTGGACGGCTCCACGACCGCGTTCCGCCTGTACCGCTGGGAAAACGACTCGCCCGAGTCCGTCCCCGTGCTCCTCCCGGAAATTCCCGAGCTCGCCGTCGCCGAACGCTGGGGGGACGCCATGGCCGTGCGCGGCGCGGGTGACCAAACCGAGGTGGCCCTCTCGGCCCGCAACGGCGGCGCGTTCGCCATCCTCAACGTCCGCGACGGGGGAGCCACCGTGGTCGCCAAGGTGTTTCGCCCCGAAGGCCTCGCGGCGGGCGACGTGGGCCTCGGGCTCGCCTTTGGGAAGGATTCAACGCTCTGGGCCACCGCCACCGGCAAGCCTTTGGTGCAACTCGGGTACGACCTCGCCGCCGGCGCGTCCTCGATTCTCCAATCCTTTCCCGCGTCCATCGTCACCACCGCCGTCGGGCCGCTCGGCGCATCCGCCGACGGATCGGTGCTCGCCGGCATCGCCTTTGAAAACCCGGACAACCTCCAGTTGCTCGACCTCGCCGTAGCGGCCGAGCCCACCCTCGTGGACCAGGAGTTGATCCTGTCCGACCGGCCCAACATCAACGGCACCGGGGCCGTCGCCCTGGGCAAGGACCGCGCCTACGCCTTGAACAGCAACAACGGCATCCAAGCCTATTCGCTCTCCGCCACCCCGCCGGCCGGCCCGGCCGCGCTTTCCCTGCGGCTCGCGTCGCCCGCCGAGGCCACCCTCTCCATTCGCGGGACCCCCGGAGCCACCTATCGCATCCAGTCGGCGACGACGATCACCGGGGCCTTCACTACCTCGGCCACGGTCACCTTGCCCGCGTCGGGTTCGGCCGACGTCATGGTGCCGGTCACGGCGGAGGCCGCCTTTTACTCGGCCATCCCGGGCCTTTGACGGAATGGTCGGCTTCGGGTGGCATGGGCGCGACATGACTGGCTTTCCATTGCATGTACGGGGCCCCCGCCGTGGCAACGGCACCCGCCAGGCCGGCTTCGGACTTCTCGCAGGCCACACCCTCGCCGGCCGTCGCCGCGAGGGGTTCACGCTGATCGAGTTGCTCGTGGTGATCGCCATCATCGCGATCCTCGCGGGCATGCTTCTCCCCGCGTTGTCCAAGGCCAAGGCCAAGGCCCAGGGCATCGCCTGCCTCAACAACCTGCGCCAGCTCACCCTGGCGTGGCAGATGTACGCCGACGACAGCCGCGGCTGGCTCGCCCCCAACGAGGCCTCTGGCGAGGTCAGCCTCGCCGGCTCGTGGATCCAAGGGGACGCCAAGACCGATGCCACACCCCGCAACATCGAACTCGGGTGCCTGTTCGCCTACAACCGTTCCCTCGCGATCTACCGCTGCCCCTCGGACCGCTCGCGCGTCCGCGGACGCCCCCAGTTGGCCCGCTTCCGGAGCATCTCCATGGGAACCGGCGTGGCGCACCTCAACCCGGACAAGATCCCGGCCCCGGTCTACCGCACGGACCAAATCCTCGCCCCGCCCCCTGCGCAGGCGTCCGTGTTCATCGACGAGGACGCGTGGAGCATCCAAAACGGCGCCCTGGGGATCGAGCCAACCGGGACGGGCGTTGCCCAGTTCTGGAACCTTCCCGCCAGCCGCCACAACGGGGCCGGCGTCCTGTCCTTCGCCGATGGCCATGCCGAGGTCTGGCGCTGGGCAGGGCCCCGCATTCTGGAGGCCTCCAAGGAAGTCGAGCGCTCCTACAAGGCCTCGCCCGATGCCTACTCGTCCGCCGCGCCCACCAAGGCAGGCGACCGCGACCTGCTGAGGCTCCAGGCCACCGTGCCGCCGCGCCGCTGATGCCGCACCCGATCAACCGTCCTCCGCGCCGCGCCGCACCGCGCCGGAACGCCATGAACATTTCTTGTCATCCCCTTTGAAAAGTCGATTGACCGGGCTTCGTCACCCCTCTTTCATCGTCGCAGCGCATACCCCTTTAGAAGCCATGAAGACATCCACCCTGAAGCGCCTTGGCGCCGTGTTCCTCCCGGTCCTTCTCCCGTCCGCCTTGCTGGGCCAATCCGGCCTGGGCGTGACCTTGGCCCCCCTCACCAGCTTCGGTGGCGGCGATGGCTGGCTCGCCCCGGGTGAAGGCGGCTACTCGTTCCTCGGCACCGGCAACAACGAGCGCGGCTTCGCCTTCGGCAATGGCCGTCTTTATCTCGTCTCCCGCGCGGGCGGTGTGAATGTCCGCATCCTCGACCGCACCACGGGGGCGGATGTGGGCAGCCTCAACACCACCGGCATCACCGGCGGCACCTTCGCCGTCAACATGGTGGGCGTTGGGGGCGACGGGGCCATCTACGTGGGAAACCTCACCACGGCGGCGTCTTCACCCTTCAAGGTGTACAAGTGGGCCAACGAATCCGACGAGCCTACCGTCGCCTACAACGTCAATCCCGGCCTCCCCCGCATCGGTGACTCGTTCGCCGTCCGGGGCTCGGGCGATTCCACGGTGATCGTGGCGAGCGGAACGGGCTCCGCAGGTTTCGCATCCTTCTCCGGTGGCAACGCCACTGCCGTGGCTGTCCCAGGCACCGCCACCGGCGACTTTCGGCTCGGCCTCGCGTTCGCAGACGACAACCTCGTCGTGGGCACCCAAGGGGGCACCTGGCGCCTCGTCGAGTACGCCGGGAATGCCGGCACCTTGCTCCTCAGCGCCCCAACTACCTCCGCGTCGGAACGCCCCCTGTCCTACACGGAAATCGCCGGCATGGGACTCCTCGCCACCGTGGACACGGCCTCCTCCTTGGTCCGTGTCTATGACGTGACCAACCCCGCTGCCATCACCCTGCTCACCACCGGCAACAACACGACCGGAACCTTGGCCGGCAATGGCAACGGCGTCGGCTCCGTCGCTTGGGGCTCGCTCGAGGACGGTTCCCCCGTTCTCTACGCCATGAGCGCCAACCAAGGCATCCAGGCGTTCGCCGTCACCGTCGTCCCCGAGCCCGGCACCTACGGCCTCCTCGCCCTCGGCATCGGCGGCCTCTTCTTCTTTCGCCGTCGCCAGTAAGCCTTCGACGGGCCAGCGATGCACGCCATGCCCGGCCTCCCAAGGCCGGGCGTTTTCGTCCCCTCCCACAACTCCCGCCCTAGCCGCCACCCCGCCTCCCCACGTAAGCTCGCCCCGATGGCGCTCCGCTTCATCGCTTCCGTTCTCTCTTTCCTGGCCGCCCTCGGCCTTCTGGCGGCCGGGGACGACCGACGCGCCACCGTCCATGTCGTCGAGGACATCGAAGCCACTCGCGCCTTCGAGCCCGTGGAATCCACCGTCCGCGACATGGTCCAGCGCGGCCTCCAAGCCCTCGGCAAGACCAATGACACCCGTGCCGCGTGGCGCCGCTTCGTAGCGCCCAAGGACGTGGTCGGATTTCGCCTGTGCACCGCCCCGGGCCCCGTCACCGGCACGCGCCCCGTCGTCGTGCGCGCCCTCGTCCAATCCCTCCTCGCCGCCGGCCATCCCCCGCGCCAGGTCGTCCTCTGGGACAAGCGCGCCAGCGACATGATCCTGGCCGGCTACAGCAAGCTGGCCGACGAGCTCGGGGTCCGATGGGCTGCCACCGAGGAAATGGGATGGGACGCCGACCACGCCTATGAGAACGCCACGGTGGGCCGGCTCCTCATCGGCGACCTCGAGTATTCGCGCCGGGACCGCGCTGATGCCGGCAAGCGGTCCCACGTCTCCAAGCTCCTCACGCGCGACGTCACCAAGATCGTGCTCGTCACGCCCCTGCTGAACCACAACCACCTCGGCCTCAATGGCCAGCTCGCCAACCTGTCCCTGGGAGCCGTGGACAACACCCTTCGCTTCGAGCAGGAAGCGTGGCGCCTCGCCGAGGCGCTCCCGGAAATCTGCGCCCTCGACGAGCTCTTCGGGAAGCTCGCCTTCGGCGTCTCCGACGCCCTCCTGTGCCAGTACCGCGGCGAGGACCGCACCCTCCTTCACTACGCCGTCGCCCTGAACCAGCTCCGCTTCAGCACCGACCCCGTCGCGCTCGACATCCTCGGCATCCAAGACATCGAGCGCGCCCGGGCCACCCACCCGATCGACGGCGAGAAGCCCATCAAGACCGACCTCTACTTCAACGCCGCGCTTCAGGAACTCGGCGTTGCCAACACCAACCTCATCGACGTCGCCCGCAATCGCCCCCAGCGGCCCTGACCCTTCGCCGCCGGCCCCGTTATCGCCGCGCTCGCTCCACCCGATATCCCGTCGGGTCCGCCGCCGCCACGTGCACCTGCGACTCCGGCAATTCTCGTTGCATGGCACGGGCAACCGGAGCGGCATCTCCCGTCGCAAGGCACACGATCGTCGAGCCCGAGCCCGACAACCATCCGCCCACCGCCCCCGCACGCACGCCGGCCGCGATCACCTCGGGCAACGCGGGAATCAATGGGGTCCGACACGGCTGGTGCACCCGGTCGTCAAACATCCCGGCGAGTTGATCCAGGTTCCCGGACGCAAACGCCGCCGTGATCAGCGCCACCCGCCCCAGCGCATGCACCACGTCCGCCTTCGGATACTCGGACGGCAGCAACCGCCGCGCATCCGCCGTGCGCACCTCGAAGCCCGGCACCAGCACCACGAAACGCGCCTTGGCCGACACCGGGAATCGCGCCACGCGCGCCCCCGTCCCTGCTGGGGCCGACGCCGTGAAGCCCCCAAAGGTCGCAGGGGCCGCGTTGTCCGGATGTCCCTCCAGCTCGTTGGCCAACTGGAACACCCCCTCCTTGCCCAAACCAGAACCCGTCAACGCATCCAATGCGGCCAAAGCGCCCACCAACACGGTCGTCGAGGATCCCAGCCCGCGCGCAACCGGGACGTCTCCCGTGATCGAGATCTCAAAGCCGAACGAACGCGAACGCGTCGCACGGAAGAACGCCGCTGCCGCCTCGGCCACCATCTCCGTCGCCCCAGCCCGAGCCTCCTCCGCAATCGGCGACACGATGCGGACGCCCTTCCCCGGCACGCGCGTCACGACCACGCGGTTGTAGAGCCTCAGCGCAATGCCCAGGACGTCGAAGCCGGACCCCAGGTTGGCCGTTGTCCCCGGCACTCGAACGGCGGCGGTGTTGGTTGTCATCGTTCCCTCTCTCTCCGTTTCCGCTCTTGCGGCTAGTCCTCGGCCTTGGTGTCCCGTCCGAGCAAATCCTGCACCGCACGACGCGGCTCCTTGTCCTCGTACAACATCGCGTGCACCTCGCGGATGATCGGCGCATCCACCCCAAGGCGCACCGCCAGCTCATGGGCCGACAATGCGCACGGATGCCCCTCCACCACCGACGTCGCCGACGCGAGCAGTTCACGGACGCTTCCGCCGCGCCCCAGCTTCTCGCCAAACGACCGGTTCCGGCTCAGGCGCGAAAAGCACGTCACCATCAGGTCGCCCAGCCCGCTCAACCCGGCGAACGTCTCCCCTCGCGCCCCGCGGGCCATGCCCAACCGGCGCACCTCCGCCTGCCCACGTGTCACGAGCGCCGCCTTCGAGTTGTCCCCGAAGCCCAGCCCGTCGCACACGCCCGCCGCGATCGCGATCACGTTCTTCAGCGCCCCCCCCAGCTCCACCCCGGTCAGGTCTGTGCTCGTGTACACGCGAAACGACGCCCGGTGAAACCACCCCTGAACCCGCCGCGCCACCGACGCATCGGCCGATGCCGCCACCACCGCCGTGGGCACCCCGCGCGCCACCTCCAATGCCAGCGACGGCCCCGACAACGCCGCCGTCACCGTTCCCGGCAGCTCCTGCTCCAGGATCCCGGACATGGTCAGGCCCGTCGTCGCCTCGATGCCCTTCGTCGCGCTCACCACCACCCCGCCGAACCCCCGCATCCCGCGCGCCACCTGGCGCAGTACCGCCGAGGGCACTGCCACCACCACCCCGTCCGCGCCTTTCAGCGCCGCGTGCAAGTCGGGTTGAAACTCCATGTCCCCGGGCAGGCTCACCCCGGCCAGCGCCCTCGCGTGAACCCGGTCGCGCGCCAGCGCCTCCAAGGTCGCCGCGTCGTGGCCCCAGACGCGCACCGCATGGCCGTTGTGCCGAAGCACGCACGCCAGCGCCGTCCCCCATGCCCCGGCACCCACCACCGTCAGCGTCATGGCGTCCCGTTCCCTTCCCCCGACTTGGCATCCTTGGCCTGCCCCAACCGCCGCTCTGTCCCTGCCATCAGCCGACGAATGTTCGCCTGATGCCGCGCGATCGCGAGCACTGACAACACCGCGCTGATCCACACCAGGGACCGTTGGCGAGGGGGCAGGAAGGCCTGCGCAAACGGCAGCGCTGCCGCCGCAAGGATGCTCGCCAGCGACACGTACCGGGACGCCGCCAACACCACCCCAAACACGCCCAGCGTCGCCACGAAGGGCAGGGGAGCCCACGCCGCCAACACGCCCGCCGAGGTCGCAATCCCCTTGCCGCCCTTGAACCGCAGCCAGCACGTGAAGTTGTGGCCCAGCACCGCGCAGACGCCGGCGACCAAGGCCGCCTGCTGCCGTGCATCCGTCGCATCCCCGCCCAACCACCGGGGCAATAGGATCACTGCCAACGCCCCCTTCAACGCGTCCGCCAACAGCACGAACACCCCCGGTCCCTTGCCCAGGATGCGAAACACGTTCGTCGCGCCAATGTTGCCGGAGCCCACGCCCCGGATGTCGATCCCGCGCGCACGCGCCACCAGGTACCCCGTCGGGATCGATCCCGCCAGGTACGCCAACACCACCAAGCCCGCCAACTGAGGCCACGTCACGCGCCCAAATTGCCCCGGCGGCGCCCTTCGACGCGAGCCCCGACTCCCGGCCCATTCCGGGTGCCCCTCCATGCCCGCTCGGTCTGTCGGCCGCGTGCCTCACGCGGTGATCACCCATGCCTGTCGCCAGTCGGGACCCCCATCACGGGGCCACCCATTGCCCGCGCCAAACGGCACCGTCCCGCACCCATTGCGCCCGCCGGTTTCCCGTCGGCCGCAGCCACAGCCAGTCCAGCCACTCCACCCGGCATCGCACCACCATGAAGTGGGCCGGCCCCACATCGCGGAAGTCGATGGCCTCCAGCGGCGCCTCCAAGGCCGCCCCGGGTGCGGCGTCGGACCCGTAGTTGGCACGCGATGCGGCTGGCACCCGCTCCCATGCCGCCCGCCACACGTCATCCCCGGCGTGCAACCGTCCGTCGCCACGCGCCCGCCATTGCACGCCCGTCGATGGGTCGTAAAACACCCACGTCATCGCCGCCGATCGTCGCAGGGCCGCGGCCTTGGGAGACCGCGCATCCGTGTGGAACTCCAAGTCCCCGGCCACGGCGTCCACCCCGCGGAGCACCACCACCCGCGCCCCGCCATCGTCCCCTGCCGTTGCCACCACCGGGGTGCGAAGCGGATGCCCTGGGCTTCGGCTTGCATGGCCCAACAGCCGCCACCCCCCGTCCAGCACGTCGCCCAACGACCGCACGGCTTCGCCTTCCTTCATGCCTCCACCTTTCTCGCAAGGCGCGCCCGGATGACCATCCAGCACGCCGCCGCCGCGCAGCCCCAGCCCAGCACGTCGCCATGCCGCGCATACACCGTTCGCCCCGCCCCACCCAGCCCCACCGGCACCCGCACCACCACAAAACCCTCGGCATGCACCGAATCGCCACGCTCGCCCAGTTGCTCCCGGACCACCCCGGTGGCGTCCACCCAACCGGTCACGCCGTTGTTGGTGCACCGCACCAAGGCCACGCCATTTTCCACGGCGCGGAACACGGCGTTCGCCAGGTGTTGCCACTGCGCCGACCCCCGCCCAAACCAGCCGTCGTTGGTCAACTCCAGCAGGAAGTCGGTCCCCGGCCGCACGTGTCCGCGCACGCCGTGCGGAAAGATGTCCTCGAAGCAAATCACCGGCGCGGCCGACGCGCCCGCCAGGTCGAAGGACACCGGCTCCACGCCGGCCGAAAACCCATCCCCGATGGGTGTCAGGTGCCTCAGGAACGGCAACACGCCCGCCAGCGGGACGTACTCGCCAAAGATCACCAGCCGGCGCTTCCGATACGTTGCCGCCAATCGCCCATCCCGGCCCACTGCGAAGGCCGCGTTGTAAAACTTTCCGGAGTCCGGCCCGCTTCCCTCGTCGTTGGCGCTGAACACCCAGGCCGCCCCGGCCCGCGACAACTCCGCCGTCATCGACGCGAAGTTGTCCCGTCCCAGGCCAAAGTCCCCCTCGGGCCACACCACCACCTCCGGCCGCGTGGCCAAGGCCGCGCGCGTCAACCGGGCTGCCACCCCAAACGAGCGGTCCCGTTCGGCCGGGTCCCACAGCAACGTCTGCGGGATCGACGGTTGCACCAATGCCATCTGCAGCATCCGGGGCGGTCGCTCGCGCTCCACCCGTCGCGCTTCCATGACCCGATGGAACCCGCCCCCCAGGCATGCGAGCACCGCCAGCAACGGGAGCCGCACCTCAGCCATCCAACCCCATCGGTCTTTCGGCCGGGACAGGAGGACGACCCCCGCGCCCGCCAACGCCACGGACATCCAGCAAACCAACAAGCTCAGCCCATGCACCCCGGCCACGCTCGCGAACTGGACCAAGGGCACCTGACGCCACTGGGTCACGCCCAGTGCATTCCACGGGAAGCCCGTCAGCATCCAGCCCTTGACCCATTCCAACGCCACCCAACCCGCCGCCGCACCCATCGGCACGAGCATCCTGCGATGCCACGGGATGGAGGCATGCCGCTCGGCGGCGGACCTCCATCCGTCGGCGGCACCGGGTTGCCCGGAGCCGCGCACCCATGCGCCCCACATCAACCACAGGCCCGGGTACAACGCGCAGTATCCGGACAACGCCAGCCATCCTGCCACCGCTCCCACCGGATGCGGGATGCTCAACAACCATCGCAACGACACCAACGATTGCACCAGGCCGGCCACGTACCCGGTCCGGAACGCCCCCCCGGCGCGTTGTCCCGCCGCCGCGTGCCACAGCAGACCCGGCGCGACCCATGCCAACCCAGCAACGCCAGGCTCCGGATAGGCCAGCGCCCACAGCAACCCGGCGATGGCGGCCACGCCTTGGCGTCGCCCCTCATGGAGCCACCATCCCCTCAGCCCGCCTGTGCCCGCGCATTGCATCCTCGTTGCTCCTGCGGGTCGATGCTGCCGGGCACCGTCGCCCGCGCCAAGGAATGCCTCAAAAGCCCCGTCGCCGCCTCCGCATCTTGAACAGGCGCTCCGTGAAGCCCCCTTCCTTCTCAAACGCTCTCCCCAAGGCCTCCAGTTGCCGGCCCAGCAGGCTGCAAGCCACCTCCACCAACACCAACGCCGCATGGGCCGCAATCTCCGCGTACGTCCCGCCCGACGGCCGACCTGGCGTGGAAGCGGGGGGGATGGACTTGTTGGACTCGATGGACTCGATGGACTCCATGGACTCCCCCACCTCGCCCGCCCTAGGCCCTTCGCCTACCCCATGCGGTCCATGCGGTCCATCCCGTCCATCCCGTCCATCCCCCGCTTCCCGTTGCTCCTTCACCCATGCGGCGACGGCGTCGGCGGTGGTGCAGCGGAGGTCCACGAGGGATCGGCGGCGGGGATCGTTGCGGTCCCATTGCCTCAGGCCTCGCTGACGGAGGAAGTCCTCATAGTCCAGCTTCAGCTCCTCCAGGCTGGCGCGGGCGACGTTCGTCAGCCGCAGCTCGGTCTTCTTGGAGGTGCCGCTGGCCTGGCTGCCCTCGGCGATGTTTTGAACGCCGCTCCGGGCCGCTTGGACCATCGGGTCGTGCGTGCGGCTAAGGCGGTCGATGTATCGGTCGCAAAACCGGGCCGTCACGTCGTACACCAACTGGGCCACCTGGAAGCTCTTCAGCCTCCGGTAGCCCCCATGCGACGGAATCAGGGCCTCGTCCTCCCTCGGCGTGTCCGGGTCGTGCGTGGCGGCACGCCCGGACGCGCCGCACCCGGGCGCAAAGGCCGCCTGCCTAGCGCTTCGTCGGGTAGGCCGGCCACCACTTGCCCAGCTCCTCCGGCGTCTCCGGAACCTTCAGCGGGCGCACCACGCGGAACCCCAGGAACTGCGCGTCCGTCAGGTACCACTTGGACTTGGGCAACTGCGGGTCGCGCATCTTCCACGCCGCCTCCGAGGCCTTGCGCGCGGACGAGCGGAGCAGTTCCGGGTCGTCGTCCCAGGAACCGCCCCGGGCCACGTTGGGATACTCGGTGTCGATGGCCACGTAGGCCCGGTCGCCCACCTTGGAGTAATCGTCCACGTACCCGTCCATGACCCATTCGGCCACGTTGCCCAGGATGTCGTGAAGGCCCCATGGGTTCGGCTTCTTCGTGCCCACCTTCCGGTACTTGCCATCCGCGTTGGCGAAGTACCACGCGTACTCGTCCAGCTTCGACTCGTCGTCGCCGAAGAAGTACCGCGTGGTCGTGCCTGCGCGGGCCGCGTATTCCCACTCCGCCTCGGTCGCAAGCCGGTAGAAGTGACCCGTCTTGGCCGACAACCAACGGCAGTACCGCGTTGCGGCGTAATGCGTCATGGAGATGGCCGGGAAACCGTCCTTGCCCATGCCAAAGCTCATCTCGACGTACGGCGTCGTGGGACGGCTCACCGCATCCGCCTCCTTGCCCGTGTACAGGTTCTGGCCGGGCTTGGCCGCCGTGGGCAAGAGGTCCGGGAAGTTCATCAGCAACTCCCGGTCCACGCGCTCGGTCGGGACGTTGGTCCCCTTCTCGATGCTCGGGAACTGGAACACCTCGTACTCGTTCCACGTCACCTCCGTCTTGCCCATCCAGAACGGCTCGATCTTCAGCTTCCGCTGCGGGCCCTCGTCCGCCTTGCGTCCCTTCTCCCCGGCCGGGCTGCCCATCGTGAACTCGCCCGCCGGGATCGCCAGCATCTCGAAGGTGATGTCCGTGCCCGGCACCTTGCCGGTGTAGGCCGTCATGTCGGACGCGGCCTTCTCCTTGCTGGTCGCCACGATCTTCGCATGGATCGCCTGCAGCATCGCCGCGTCGTCCCGCGCCAGCAGGCTCGTGGGCTCCTTCTGTGTCAGCACCAACCCGTCCGGCCAAACCGCCCCCTGGTCGATCCAGTTGCGGATCACGTCGCACTTCTCCTTCGACAACGGCCCGCCCTTCGCCTTCGGGGGCATCAGGTCCTCGTCGTCGGCCGGCAACACCATCGTTGTGTACACCTTCGACTTCTCGGCATCCCCCACCACGATGGCGTCGCTCTTGAAGAACTCGGACTTCACGTCCATGCGCAGCTTGCCCTTCGCGTGGCCCTCCTTGTGGCACTGCACGCAATGCACCTCGATGATCGGCGCCACGTGCTTCACGAAGTCCACCTTCTCCTTCTGCGAAAGCTTGATCTCCTCCGGCCACTTCGCCCCCTGCTCAATCCACGCCTTCAACGTGTCCTGCTCCGCCTTCGTCAGCTTGTCGCCTTTCGGCGGCATGACGTCGTCATGGTCCGGCGGCAAGGTGGTCGTCGTGTACAACGGACTCTTCGCCGGGTCGCCGGGAACGATGGACGGCCCGTCCTCGCCGCCCTTCAACGCCCCCGCCAGCGTCACCAGGTTCAGCCCGCCCTTCGGCTTCTCGTCCCCATGGCATTTCAGGCAGTACACCTCCAGGATGGGGCGCACCTGGCGCTTGAAGTCCACGGGGTCGGCGGCGGTCACGGCCACCTGGCCGATCAACAATGCGGTGGAAAGGAAGGCAACTCGGTTCATGCAACGCGGGCCGCAGCCTACACCGGTCGTTCGCCCCGGTGTCAAACAAGCCCTCCGCTCCGACGGCCCCGGATTCGGCAACATTCGATTGGCGACGCCCGCATCCGCCCCGCGACCCTCCCGCCCATGAGCGCCGCGCCTCCGTTGTCCGCCACCTACTACCTCGACGTCCTCTCCTCCTGGTGTCACTGGGCTGAGCCCGCTTGGGTCGCCCTCCAACAACGGCACCGAGACGAGGTCGCGTTCGAGTGGAGAATCGCCCTCATGGACCCGTCCGGCATCGCCACCAGCCGCGAGCATTGCGACGCGTTCTATCGCCGGTCCGGCATCATCACCCGAGCCACCCATCGCCTCTCCAGCGGATGGCTTGAGGACGGGGTCCGCGATTATTCCGCCCCCAACCTCGTCGCCGAGGCCGCACGGGACCTGGAAGCCGGGGACGATCGCGCCCGCCTCGCCCTCGCCCATGCCGCCTTGGTCGAGGGTCGTCCATTGTCCCGCATCCCCGACGCCGCGCGCGTTGCCGCAGCCGCGACGGGCCTCGACCCCGACCTCCTCGCCGTCCACGCCGACACCGAGGGCGTTCGTCGCCGCATCCGGGAGACGACCGATGAGTTCCTTCAACTGGGCGCGACGCAACGCCCCGCGTTCGTCCTCGAAAACGACATCGGGGACCGCGCCGTCCTGTCCGGGTTCCACCGGCCCGAGCCCTTGTTCGCGGCCGTCGAGGCCCTTCTGGCCGACAGCCTTGCCTTCGCAAGCTGGCAGGCGCAGTTCGGGGACATGCCGGTTACGGGGCCGAAGCGCCGCCAATGAAGTCCACGTCCGCGCTCAGCTCCGGCGTCAGATAACGGTCGGGGGCCTTCACCTTCACCTTCACCTGCAGCGTCCCCTTCTGTCGGCTCGCCTCCGGGGCAATCTCGGCCACCGTCGCCTCATAGCGCCGATCCCGGTACGCCTGCGGCGTCACCACGCAACGCTGCCCCAGTCTCACCTTCGCAAGGTCTGACTCCCCAAGGTCCACCTCCACCTGCAAGTCCCCCAGGTCCGCCACTGCCAGCAGGGACGTCGAAGGGCCGCGCCCGCTGCCGAACGACTGCGGCGTCACCAACTCGTCCGCGTCCACCATCCGCTCCAGCACCACGCCGGTGACCGGGGATCGGATCGTGCACCATTCCAGCCACGTCTCGAGGAGCCTCCGTGCCCCCTCCACCTGCCGCAGCGTGGCCTCGGCCGACGCCAGTGCCAGGCCGGCGTCATCCAGCACCTTCTGCATCTCCACCTGCCCGCGAACGAGGTCCGTCGCGCGGCGCACGTCCATGCGCGCCTTGTCCACCGCGACCCTCGCCACCGCCACCTGTCCGTCGTTCTCCGCCATGCGCGCGCGGTACTCCGAGTCGTCCAGCCGCACCACCACCTGGCCGTTGGTCACCGAGTCCCCTTTGCGCACGCCGATCCACTTCACCACCCCCATGAAGCGCGGGCTCAGCTCAATGCGCTCGCGGGCCACGATGTAGCCCTGCGCCGTCAACGCCGATCCTTCCACGCGCCCGGCCGACGCCGACGCCGTGGCGGGCGCGGACGAAGAAGCCGTTGCCGGCCCCGCTGCGGCATTGGTCCCCGACTTCATCTGGAGGTCCTTCGACGAGGTGTGCGTGCGCTGGTTGTCGCCCGGGCGTGGCACGGCCAGCCACGCGACCACCGCCACCACCACGACCACTGCGCCGACGATCCAGCCCAGGGGGCCACCGCGGCGACGCTTGTCGTGGGACGCAATCCGAAGTCTCTCGAGGGGGTCCTGGCTCATGCGCTCTTCAAGGCTGAAATCACCGGGGTCCGCGCGGCACGCAAGGCCGGCAACAGGCTGCCAGCCAGACCGATGAACACCGCAAACGCAAGCCCCAGGCCCATCAGGTCCGGCGTCACGCGAAACTGGAACACCGTCTCCGCGAAGGACTGGAAGTCGAGCGTGCCCGTCGTCAGCCCGTCGGTCAGGCGCGCCAGCGCGCACCCCGCCATCCCGCCCGCCGCCGCAAGGAACGCCCCCTCCACCATGAAGCACGCCACCACCGCCCGGCGCGAATAGCCGAGCACCCGCAGCGTCCCGATCTCGCGCGTGCGCGCCGCCACGCTCGCATACATCGTGTTCATCGCGGCAAACACCGCCCCCACCGACATCGCCACCCCCAGCACCGCCGCGATGTACTTGATCGGCTTCGCCGTCATCGTCTGCTTCGAGTAGTAGTCCACCTCGCCCTCCGCCCGGAGCGAGAACCGCCGGTCTCCCTCGATCCGCGCCACCAAGGCCCGAGCCTGCTCCGGGCCCGCCGGGCGCAGCAGCAGGCTCGAATACTGTTCCCGGTCAAACACCGTGCGCGCCTCGTCCGCGTCCATCCACGCCTCCGAGTCAAACGCGCTCCCGCCCGCCTCGAAGTGTCCCACCACGCGCAGCCGCGCACGGCCTGCCTTCACCTCGCCCCCAATTCCAAAGTCCCGGAACCGGCGCGCCAACGACCGCGCCACCACGATCTCGCGGCGCCCGGGCTCGAACCATCGCCCTTCCACCAGCCGCACCTGCGGGCGCAGCTCCACCCCCGAGGCCGTCACCCCGCGCAACAACGTGTTGGCCTCGCCCGGCCCCTGCGCCCGCGCCGCCGAGATCACCGCCACCACCTCCGCCGAGATCACCGGGCGCCCCGCCGTGTTCCGCGCGATCCCCTCGAACGCCTCGATCGTGCGGAACTGCTCGCGCGTCACCAGGCTCCCGCTCTCGGCCTGCGACCCCTTGCGCACCACCAGCAGGTTGTCCGGGTCGCCCGTGCTCGCCGAGCTCGCCTCGATCCCGCGCGCCATCGCCCGCAAGGCCACGAAAACCGCCACCACGGCCGCAATCCCCAGCACGGTCGCCACCGACGACCGCCACCGCACCACCACGTTGCGCAGGTTGTACTGGATGGGCAGCCCCGCCAGCCGCGCAAGGCCTGCCACCAGCGCAAACGCGGCCGCCACCCCGGCGATCAACCCCAACCAACCCCATGCCTCGCCCGTGGTCCCCATGCGCGCCCCTCAATCCAGCGTCTTCAACCCCGACACCACGCTCATCCGTCCCACCGAGATCGCTGGTCCCAGCGACGCCACCACTCCCAGCACCGCCGCCACCAGCCCCGCCGTGGCCATGATCCGCGGCGTCACCTCGAACACGATGAAGATCCCGCCCGTGAGCTTCTGGATGTCCAGCAACGTCCACGCCGCCCACGCGCCCCCAATCCCCAGCGCGCCGCCCAGCACCGACAACCCAAACCCCTCCGCGAGGATGAACCCCAGCAGGTCCCGGCGCTTGTACCCCAGCGCCTTCAACACCGCCATCTCCCGGAACCGCTCCCGGATCGCCATGCTCATCGTGCTCGCCGACACCAACGCCAGCGTGAACACGATCACCCCGTTCACCGTGCGTATGAGCGCCGCCACGTTCCCCAGCATCCCCACGAACCCCATCTGGAACGCCCGCTCGCTCTCCGCCCGAACCTCCGCCGCCGTGTTGGCAAACCGCCCGTCGATCGCCGCGATCACCCCGGGCACCTTCTCCGCCGACTCCACCCGCAGGTACCACGTCCCCACCGTCCCAAGATCGCCCGTCAGCTCGTCCAGCAGCTTGTGGTGAAAGAACACCCCCCGGTCGTCCACCGTCCCCTCGAACACCGCCGCGATCCGCAGGTCCAGGTCGCACGGGTAAAACGTCCCGCGAAACTTCATCCGGTCGCCCACCTTCAGCCCGTACCGCTTCATCGTGTCGCGCCCCACCATGCAGCCCGTCCGGTCCTTCACCCACGCGTCGTAGTCCCCCTCCGTGATGCGGCCCTCCACCAGCAACGACCGGAAGCGTACCGGCTCCACCGCGAACTGCGCGAAGCTCGTGAACTCCTCGTCGTTGTACTGCCCCCCGAAGTACGTGAACGGCGTCACCGCCACGATCCCCGGGATGCGCTCGATCTCCGCCAACTGCCGCGCCGGCAACGGCTGCACCAACGACACCTTGTTGCGCGCAATGATCCGCAGCGACGCCCCCTCCGACTCCGGCGGCACCGTCAGCTCCCGCTGCAACGTCATCATGCTCGTCAGCAACGCCGCGCTCACCGCCACGCTCGACACCGTCAGCAACGAACGCCGCGGGTTCCTCAGCGCGTTCTTCAGGATGAACGTCCACGTCGTCACCGCACGATCTCCCCCTTCTCCAGGTGCAGGCTCCGCGTCCCGTATGCCGCCGCCTTCGGGTCGTGCGTCACCATGATCACCGTCTTCCCCGCCTCCCGCGCCAACGTCGCCAAAATCCCCAGCACGTCCGACGCCGACTTCGCGTCCAGGTTCCCCGTCGGCTCGTCCGCCACCACCAACACCGGGTCCGTCACCAGCGCCCGCGCAATCGCCACCCGCTGCTGTTGCCCGCCGGACAACTGGTCCGGCCGGTGGTGCATCCGGTCCCCCAACCCCACCAGCTCCAGCGCCGCGCGCACCTGCTCCCGCCGCTGCGCCCGCCCCAGCCGCGTCAGCATCAGCGGCAGCTCCACGTTCTCCGCCGCCGTCAGCACCGGGATCAGGTTGAAGCTCTGGAACACGAACCCCACGTACTGGTTCCGCCATTCCGCCAGGTCCGACTCGTCCAGGTTCCCCACGTTGATCCCCTGCACCTCCACCTCCCCGGACGTCGGCCGGTCAATCCCCGCCACGATGTGCAGCAACGTGGACTTCCCAGACCCCGACGGCCCCATCAACACCACGAACTCGCCGGGGTGGATGTCCACCGACACCGAGTTCAACGCCGTCACGTCGATGTCCCCTTGCCGGTACACCTTCGACAGGGACCGCACCCGCACGATCGGAGCCCCGGTTGTCGCCGGTGGCGCCGCAGCCTTCGCAGCGGGCGTGGGTTCGGGCTCGTTCACGGCGCTGATGGGCTCGGGGTCCGGGTCGCGCCACTACTTCTTGTACAACGGCTTCCGCGCCACCTCCGCCGGATGTCGCGTCCCCCGGATTTCCACCTCCAAGGCCGTCCCCGGCGTCGCCAATGCCTGCGGCACATAGGCCATCCCGATCCCCGCGCCGAGCGACGGGCTCTGCGTCCCGCTCACCACCACCCCCACCTTCTCGCCCCCGGCCCACACCGGGTAGCCCGGCCGCGGCGGGGCGGACCTGGCCGTCATCCGAAACGCAACGCACTTCTTGCTGACGCCCTCCGCCTTCTGCCGTGCCAGGACGGGGCGTCCCGAGAACTCCCCCTTGTCCAGGCTCACGAAGAACCCCAGCCCCGCCTCCATGGGCGTTGTCGCCTCGTCCAGCTCGTGCCCATAAAGCGGGTAGCACACCTCCGTCCGCAACGTGTCGCGCGCGCCCAGGCCGGCCGGAACCAACCCATGCGGGCGCCCCGCCTCCAGCAGCCTCGCCCAAACCGCCTCCACCGCCCCGGCGGGCACCACCACCTCGAAGCCGTCCTCGCCCGTGTAACCCGTCCGTGCCACCCACGCCTCCACGCCACCGAACGACCACCGCCCCAGCTCGTTCTTCTTCAGGTCCAACACCGACGCCACCGCCTTGCCGCCACCGGACGCGCCCGGGAACACCGACGCGATGAACGCCGCCACCGAGGGTCCCTGCACGGCCACGGCGGCCATGTCTCCGGATGCGTCCTCCACCTCCACGCCACCGCCGGGAAAGGCGGCGAGGCGCGACTGGAGCCATGCCACGTCCACGTCCGCCCGCGATGCGTTGATGATGAGCAGGTATTCCTCCGTGGCCGTCCGGTACACGTACAGGTCATCCACGACGCCGCCGTCCTCCCGGCACATCAACGTGTACTGCGCGTCGCCCACGCCGAGCTTCCGCACGTCGTTGGTGAGCGCCGAGTTCAGGAACGCCTCCGCCCTCGGGCCGCGCACCCACGCCTCGCCCATGTGGCAGATGTCAAAGAGGCCCGCCGCGCGCCGCACCGCATGGTGCTCGTCCACGATCGACGTGTACTGCACGGGCATGTCCCAGCCGCCAAACTCGATCAACCGCGCGCCCAGTGCTCGGTGGGCGGAGTGAAGGGGTGTCTTCCGAAGCGTCGTTTCCGTTTCCATCTGCGCCGCAGCCTGCCCCGGATGCCCCCAGGCCGCGACCCGATTCTCTCATTGTCCGCCGCTCATCCCACCACCGCCTTCACCACGTCGCCCGCCACGTCCGTCAGCCGGAAGTCCCTGCCGTTGAGCCGGAACACGAGCCGTTCATGGTCCAGGCCCAGCAGGTGCAGCATCGTCGCGTGCAGGTCGTTCACGCTCACCTTGTCCTGGACCGCCTTGTGCCCCACCTCGTCCGTCGCCCCGTGGTGCACCCCGCCCCGGACGCCGCCGCCCGCCATCCAGTACGTGAACGCGTGCGGGTTGTGGTCCCGGCCCGGGTTCGAGCCCTTCTGCGACACCGGCAACCGCCCGAACTCGCCGCCCCACACCACCAGCGTCTCGTCCAGCAGCCCGCGCCGCGCCAGGTCCTCGATCAAGGCCGCCACCGGCTGGTCCGTCTCCCGCGCGAACCCGCGGTGGTTGCCCGTGATGTCCTCGTGGCCGTCCCAGCTCCGCTGGTTCTCCATCCCGCCGGAGTAGATTTGCACGAACCGCACGCCGCGCTCGATGAGCCTCCGCGCCATCAGGCATTGCCCCGCGAAATGCCGGCAATGCGACTGGTCCAGCCCGTACAGGCGCCGCACTTCCTCGGGCTCGCGTCCCAGGTCGAAGGCCTCCGGCGCCGCCGACTGCATCCGGTGCGCCAGCTCGAAGCTCTCCATCCGCGCCGCCAGCTCGTCCGCCACCGGCGACGCCTCGCGATGCTCCCGGCCCAGCTCCGCCAGGAGGTCGAGCTGGGCCCTTCTCCCCGCCTCATCCACGCCGGCCGGTGGCCGCAGGTTGTCGATGGGCTCGCCCTTCGGACGCAGCCACGTGCCCTGGTATACCCCGGGCAGGAATCCCGCGCCCCAGTTGCTCGCGTGCCCCTTCGGCAAGCCCCGGTCCAAGGGGTCGCTCATCACCATGAAGGACGGCAGGTTCCTCCCCTCGCATCCCAGCCCGTACGTCACCCATGACCCCACACATGGGAACCCCATGCGCGTCGAGCCGGTGTTGATCATGAACAACGCCGGGCTGTGGTTGTTCGACTCCGTGTGGCACGAGTGCAGGAACGCCATCCGGTCCACGTGCCGCGACAGGTGCGGGAACAGGTCGCTCACCCACGTGCCGCTTTGCCCGTGGCGGGCCCACGCGAACGGCGACTTCATCAACGGCCCCACCGACTCGGTGAAGAAGCCCGTGCGCTTGTCGAAGCCTGCCAGCTCCTTGCCATGGCTGCGCTCCAGTTCCGGCTTGTAGTCCCACGTGTCCACCTGGCTGGGGCCGCCGTTCATGAAGAGCCAGATCACGTTGCGCGCCCGCGCCCGCGCATGCGCCGGACGCGGCGCCGTCGGGTCCAGCGCCGCCGCGCGCGCCCGGCCGCCCAGCAACCCCGCGTCCGAAAGCACCGTCGCCAGGCCCAGCAGGCCCGCCCCGTTGCCCGCGCGCCGCAACATCTCGCGACGGCTCAGCCGCCCCTCACTCCAGATACGCGAATTCATCGAGTCCAAAGATCACCTGTCCCACGTCTGCCCAGGCCCGCACGCGCGCCCCACCGTCCGCCGCCCCGCGACCACGCACGTATGCCAGCGCCGCCGCCTGCTCCCGCGCCGTCGGATCCCGTCCCAAGGCCAGCCCGTACATCCGACGCGCCACCGCCTCGTCGGCATCCCGCCCGGCCCCAGCGCGCCGCGCCATGGCCTCCGCCCAGGATCGCACATGCGGCCCGTTCATGAGCAGCAGGGCCTGCGGGGCCACGGTCGTCACCGGCCGACGCGCCTGGCTCGTCAGCGGCTCCGGCGCGTCGAACGCCACCATGTCCCCCACCAACTGGCTCCGTTTGACCGTCAGGTACACGCTCCGCCGCCGCGTCGCCGGGTCCAGCGTCCCGCGGCCATACATCGCCGGGTCCAGCACGCCGGATGCCGCCAGCATCGCGTCGCGCAACGCCTCCGCCTCCAGCCGCCGCGGCGTCCAGCGCGACCACAGCGCGTTCGACGGGTCCGACGCGCGCTTCATGGCGTCCACCGCCGCCGACTGGCGATAGGTCGCGCTTTCGAGGATGAGCCGGTGCAAGGGCTTCAACCGCCACCCGCCATGCACCAGCTCGCCCGCCAGCCAGTCCAGCAGCTCCGGGTGCGTCGGGCGCGCCCCTTGCGTCCCGAAGTCGTTGGGCGTCGCCACCAGCCCCGTCCCAAAGTGCTGTTGCCACACCCGGTTCACGATGACCCGGGCCACCAGGTGGCCTGCGCCCTGGTCCGCGTCCGTCAACCACGCCGCCAACGTCCGCCGCCGACCCGTGTGTCGCGCCCCTTCTGGCGGCCGCCATGTCCACCGATCCTCGGGCGCGCGCAGCAACACCGACAATAAGCCCGGCGTCGCCACCCCGTCCTTTTGCTCCGTGCTGCCCCGCCTCAGGAAATGCGTGGCCTCCAGGAAGTCGCCGCCCTGCGTGTGCATCCGCACCGCCGGATACCCCTCGGCACAGGCCAGCACCTTCGTCGTCGAGGGCTTCGGGGCCGCCTTCACGTGCGCCTCCAACCGGCCCGAAGCCTCGCGCCAACCCGGGTCCTCCACGCGCCACCACGCCATCAAGGCGGCCCGCGCTCCCGCGTCCAGCCCGCGGCCCGCCCGCAACGCCGCCAACGCCTCCGCCACCGGCCCGGGCATCACCGCCCCCTTCAATGCCAGCTCCCCGCCGCGCCCCAGCGACAAGCGCGGCCGCCCGATGTTGTGCCGCGTGTTCAACTCAAACTCGAGCCGCACCTCCCACTCCGTCCCACCCTCGAACCCCACGGGCTCCGCCAGCTCGAACACCGCCGCATGGTCCTCGCCAAACTTGGGATCCACCGCCCATCCCGTCGTGCGCTCGCCATCCAGGGCCGACGTCACCGAAAGCCCGCCGGCGTTCTGCTCGAACGTCGCCCACGCCTTCCCGAAGGCCACCTCCCGCTTCTCGCCCCCCGAGGCCGGCCGCACCCACGCCCGCACGCGGCTGAGCCCGATGTTGCCGTTGTCCGCGCGCCCGGGGCCGCCCCGCGTCATCGACGGATGCGCCAGCGCCTCCACGCGCAGCGCCCGAACGCCCCGCGCCGTCGTCCGCGACACGAACGTGTACTGGTCCGTGTCGCCGTTCTTGCCCTCCGCAAGGAACGACCCGTCGCCCAGCGGCCGCAACATCGCGCCCGCCCGGCTCTTCGCCTCCGTGGGCACCACCAGCTCCCACGCCGGCTCTGCCAGCCGCGCCGGCCCGCCCGACGCCACCCACGCGTCCAACCGCCCCGGCAACACGTCCGCCTCGTAACGCCTCAACGCCTCCTCCAGCGGTCGCCGCTCCGCGTCGTGAATCGCCTTCGCCCGCCGATAACCCTCGGGATCCATGTCCACGTCCACCTCGGCCCGCACCGTCGTCGTGAACGTGGAAAGCAGCCGGTAGTAGTCGCGCGCGGGGATGGGGTCGAACTTGTGGTCGTGGCACCGCGCGCACCCCACGGTCAACCCCAGGAACGCCGTGCCCGTCGTCGCCAGCATGTCGTCCATGGCGTCGTAGCGCGTGCGCTCCACCTCGTTGGCCGTGATTTGCGTGGGGAACACGCCCGCCCCGAGGAACCCCGTCGCCATCATCGCCATCGGGTTGCCCGCGTCGTGCTCGTCCCCCGCCAACTGCCACCGCACGAAGTCATCGAACGGAAGGTCCGCGTTGAACGCGCGGATCACGAAGTCGCGGTAGTGAAACGCGTTCGGCCGGTCGTAGTCGTGCTCGAACCCGGAGCTCTCCGCGAACCGCGCCACGTCCAGCCAATGCCGCGCCCAGCGCTCGCCATGCGCCGGGCTCGCCAGCAACCGCGCCACCCAGCGGCCCCATGCGTCCGGTGCCCCGTCCCGCTCGAGGGCCTCCACGTCCTCCGGCGACGGCGGCAACCCCGTCACGTCCAGCGCCGCCCGCCGCGCCAACGTCCGCACCGGGGCCTCCGGGGCCGGGCGGACGCCCTTGGCCTCCATCGCGGCCAACACAAAACGGTCCACCGGCGTCCGCACCCACGCCTCGTCGCGCACCTTCGGCGGCGTCACCCGCGCCAACGGCCGGAACGACCACCACCCGCGGTCCGCGTCCGTCACCTGGCCCTTGTGCGTGGCGCGCCCGAGCCAGTTGACGTGGTCGGCCGGGAGCTTCGGCTCCTCCGCATGCAACACGCCGCCCAAGCCCGCCGCACCGCAAGCCAGCCCGAGGAGCCACCTTCCCCATCCCAACGACCGGCCCTTTCGCCGCGCCCCCTTCACGCGAGCACCCCCTTCACCACCTCGCCCGCCACGTCCGTCAGCCGGAAGTCCCGGCCCGCGTGCCGGAACGTCAGCAGCTCATGGTCCATCCCCATCAGGTGCAGGATCGTCGCGTGGAAGTCGTGCACGTGGACCCGGTCGCGCGCCGGCCGGATGCCATGCTCGTCCGAGGAGCCATGGACGCTCCCCGCGCGCACGCCTGCGCCCGCCAGCCACGACGAGAACACCCAGTGATGATGCTCCCGCCCCTTGGCGTCCGCCGCCGCGTTGAAGGGCGTCCGCCCGAACTCGGTCGTCCACACCACCAGCGTGTCGTCGAGCATGCCGCGCGACCGCAGGTCCTTGAGCAACCCGGCGATGGCTTGGTCCACGTTCCGCGCCAACGGCCGGTGCGTCTCCATGTCCCCGTGCGCATCCCAGTTGTCCGACGAGCCCACGTCGATCAACTCCACGAACCGCACCCCGCGCTCGGCCAGCCTTCGCGCCACCAGGCATTGCCACGCAAACCCCTTCGTGCTGCCCCGTTCCAGCCCATACAACCGCAGCGTCGCGTCCGTCTCCCGCGACAAGTCGAACACGTCCGGCATCTCCATCTGCATCCCGAACGCGGTCTCGAACGACCGCATGCGTGCCGCCAGCGCGGGGTCGTCCGCGCGCAGCCCCAGGTGTCGGCGGTTCATCCGCGCCAACGCCTCCAGCTCCGCCTCCTGGCGACCCGGCACCACCCGCGGACGCAGGTTCGCCACCGGCTCCGCCCCGGGCACCACCAACGTCCCCTGGTGCTCGGCCGGCAGGAAGTCGCTGGCCCACACCTGGCCGCCCGCATACGGGTTCCGCGGCGCAATCACCACGAACGACGGCAGGTTCCGGTTCTCCGTCCCCAGCCCGTAGCTCACCCAGCTCCCGAGGCTCGGCCGCGCAAACGTGAACGACCCCGTGTGGATCCCCAGCGTCGCCTCGTAGTGGTTCGTGTGGTCCGACACCATCGACCGGATCACGCACAGCTCGTCCACGCAGCCCGCCATGTGCGGGAAGAGCTCGCTGACCTCCGTGCCGCAGCGCCCATGCGGCCGGAACGCCCATTGCGGCCGCTTCGCGAACATCTTGAAGTCCCCCTTCCGCCCCTGGAACTCGTCCACGCTCACCGTCTTGCCGTGGTCCCGCATCAACGCGGGCTTGGGATCCCATGACTCCACGTGCGACACCCCGCCGCTCATGTAGAGGAAGATCACCCGCTTGGCCTTGGGAGCCTTCAACGGCGGACGCGCCGCCAGCCCGCCCACGGCGCCGCCCGCCGTCTCGGCCGCCATCCGCGACGCCAACGCCGGCACCAGCACCGTCCCCGCCGCGAGGGACCGCAGGAATCCCCGCCGCCCCAGCCCATGCCTCGTGAAGCCGTTCATCGCGTTGCCCCTCAATCCACCGTCAGAAATTCGTTGCTCGCGAACAACACCCGCGCCAAGGACGCCAGCGCCCCCTCGCCCCGGACCCGTGCATCCGAAAGAAATCGCACCCCGTCCTCCTGCTCCTCCGACGTCGGCGAACGCCCCAGCGCCATCCGGTACGCCGCCGTCACCCGGCCCGCGTCCCCCGACGCCGCCTCCATCGCGCGCGACGCCAGCCGCGCCGCCGCCGCGTGCACGAACGGGTCGTTCATGAAGTACAACGCCTGCGTCGGCACCGTCGTCGTCCGCCGCGTCGCCGTGCTCCCGTTCGGGTCTGCCCCGTCGAACAACGCCAGGAACGGATGCCGCTGCAATCGCTGCGTCATCAGGTACACGCTCCGCCGCTCGTGCCCGTAAACCGCCGTGAACGGTCCGTGCTGCGTGTAGCCCCACGCCGTGGGCGACGGGAACGGATGCCCGCCCCCGACGCGCCGCTCGAGCCCGCCCGACGCCGCCAACAGCGCATCCCGCACCTCCTCCGCCCCCAGCCGACGCCGTGCAAACGGGGACCAAGCCTCGCCCTCCAACGCCGCGCCGCCGTCCTTCGCCGACGCCATCCCCACGCCCGGCTCCGGGCATTCCGCCCCGTTGCCTCCCCCGGCCGCGACGGGTCGTTCCAGCCCATGGCTGGCCTGCCGGTACGTCGCGCTCAGCACGATCAACCGGTGCATCGCCTTCATGGACCAGCCCATGCGCACGAACTCGGTCGCCAGGTGGTCCAGCAACGCCGGGTCCGAGGGCCGCGCGCCCCGCAGGCCAAAGTCATTCGGGGTGGCCACCAACGCCGCGCCGAAGTGCCATTGCCAAATCCGGTTGGCCATCACCCGCGCCGTCAGCGGGTTGGACGCGTCCGTCAGCCATTGGGCCAGCTCCAGCCTCCCGCTGGATCGCGTCCCCTGGCCCACGCGCGCACCCCCCAACACCTTCAGGAACCCGCGCGGCACCACCTCGCCCGGTTGGTCCGGGTCGCCCCGCAACTGCACCCGTGCATCCCTCGGCGTGCCTTCCGAAACGGCGTAGGCCAGCTCCACCGGCCCCTCCACCAACAGCCTCTCCAGCTCGCCTCGCAGCGCCCCCGCTTGGCCCTCCAACGCCTCCAGTCGCGCCCGCAACGCCGCCGCCTTCTCGCGCCGATCCTGGTCAGCCACGGCCGACGCCGCCGCATCGCGCCCCGGCAACGGATCGTCGCGCACCACGAGGTTGTCCGCATCCACCAACGGCCGCGGCCCGCCGACGTTCCCATGGCTATCGATGAACGTGTAGTCCACCACCCCGTCCCAGCCCGTGGCCAATGCTCCCTCAAACGCCACCGCGCCGCCCACCCCGTCCGCCGCCTCCACCACCCCCGCATACCGCCGGGCCGAAAGATCCATCCGTACCCGCACCTGATGCCATGCGCCCGGCTTCAGGGCCGTCACCCGCCGCCGCTCGTCCCCATCGCGGATCCACAACGCACCCCCATTGAAATGAACCTCCAACGCCGAGGACGTCCCGCCGCCGTGTCCGACGTAGTACCGCCACGTGCCCGGTTCCTGGCCATCGCCCGCGCAACGGAAGTCGAACCCTGCATGAAGTTCCTTCGCCTTGGCCGCCTCCCAGCGTCTCGGCAGCGTCTGCCCAAACCCGTTGTAGCCCTCCCCCGCCCCCATCCGCAGCCCCACGACTCCCGCCGGGTACAGGTTCCGCCACGGGCTTTGCGAGGCCGCCGAGGCCTTCACCGAGGCGTTTGGCCCCGGGTGCCACGACCCCGACGGCGCCGCGCCATCGCGTTGCAGCTCGAGGTCGCCGTCCATCCCCGACAACGCCTCCAATTCCTTGCGAAGCCCCGAGGGCGACGGCCCCTCCCACGCCAACTCGGGCAGGTCCCGCGTCACCTCCCGGAACGGCACCTCGCGCAGCTCCAGGTTGTCCAAGGCCAACGCCGCATGGGGATGATCCGACCGATCGGACCGATCGGACGGATCCCCCGAGGATCCCACCCCGACCCGCAGCGCTGCCAGCCCCGCCGCCGTCCCCAGCACGCGCACCGTCCCGATCTCACGTACGTTGCCCGGCACGCCCACCCGCGCGCGCGCGGTGCCGGCCGCGACGTCCACGTCCACCTGCACGTTGTGCCACTGGCCAGGCTCCGGGAGCGCCACCTCCACCGGTTGCCCGGCGTTGCCCTTCAACCACGCCCGATCCCCCGTGAACCGCACCTCCACGAGGGCCGCATCCCGCGACGCCCCCAGCCAGAGCCGGTGCGCGCCGGCCGGGTCCTTGGACTCCAGGCCGGACTTGAAGTCGAGTTGCAGGTGCCAGGTTCCGGAGCGGCGCAACAGCCCGGCCACGGCCGGCGACACCGCCTGCTCCATCCACCATGCGTTCGTCCCCGAGGAGATGGACGCCCCCACCCGGCCCGACGGATGGACGCTGCGAAACGGGCTTTGCGCGTCCGTCGTCACCGCGATGACGCCCTCGTACACCCAAGGCGGCACCAGCACCCCCTTGCTCCCGCCCGCCGCCGGGGCCTGCAGCTCCAGGTCCCCGTCCATCCCCTCCACCGGACGCAACACCGCCGAAGGCCCCGGCTTGCCCAGTGCCTCCAGCCGACGCGACACCTCCGACACGCGCCACTCATGCTCGCGCCACCGGGGCAACGCCTCGGACGGCGCCGCCACCGACGCCATCGAACGCACCCGTTGCTTCTGCTCCGAGCCCGGGAACGAAAACCGCGTGCTCTCCAGGATCCCGTACAACGCGTAGTAATCCGACGCCGGCACCGGGTCGTACTTGTGCGCATGGCACCGCGCGCAGCCCAGCGTCAGCCCCAGGACCCCTTGTCCGATCGTGTCGATCGCGTCCTGCAACGTCAGGTGATGGTAGTTCTCCGAGTCGAACCCAAACCTGCGCGACACCGCCAGGAATCCCGTGGCCGTCACCCGTTCCCCATGCAACGCCGGGTCCCCCTGCATCGCCAGGACGTCGCCCGCCACCTGCTCCCGCACAAACACGTCATAGGGCTTGTCCGCGTTGAACGACCGGATCACGTAGTCCCGGTACCGCCAGGCCACCGGCACCGGATAGTCCGCCGTCTCGCCCGCCGTGTCCGCGTACCGCGCCACGTCCAGCCAATGGCGTCCCCACCGCTCGCCGTAGGCCGACGACCCCAGCAGCCGCTCCACCACGCGTTCATGGGCCTCGGGCGCCGTGTCCGCCTCGAAGGCATCCGCCTCCGCCGCCGTCGGCGGCAACCCCGTGAGGTCCAGCGTCACGCGACGCAGCCATGCACGCCGATCGGCCTCCGCCGCGGGCTTCCCGCCGCGGGACTCCAACCGCGCCAACACAAACCGGTCGATGCTGGTCCGGCACCAACCGGCGTCGCGCACGACGGGCGCTGGCGGGGCATGGACCGGCTGGAACGCCCAATGAGCCGAGGGATCCTCGCCGGCCATCAACGCGATGGAACCCATCGCAAGCACCGCCCCACATCTGTACGCTCGCCAACGCATCGGGAAGATGGTGGGCACGGTGCCAAGGACTCGCCCGTGCCGGAAGCCTTGGTTTCGGCCATGTGCGTCCGCCTCGTCCACGCCTTCCCGGTCGCGGCGCGGCGTTTCCACGGATCGGGAACTACGCGAGGAGGCCCGCGAGGTCGGCCTTGAGACGCGCGGCCTCGGCCTGTGCTGGGTCCAGCGGCAGGCCCTTGGACATGCCAGGGCGCAGGTGGCCGACATGGGACAGCCAGGCGTCGCGCAGCAGGCTTTGGCGGCGTGTGACCAGCTCGACGATGGCGGCGCCCTTGGGATGCAGCGCCGCCACGGCCCCGGGCGAGTCGGAGCCGGCCAACGACTCGGGGCCCCCCCAGTGCCGGATCAGTTGCCGAGCCATCAACCAATGGCCCAGCGGCCCCGGGTGCACGCCGTCGCCCGCGAGGACGAACTTCGGGTCCGTGCGGCGTGCATGGGCGATGAAATCCCTCATCGGTTGATGGACGGGCACGACGTTCCAGCCCCTCCGTTCGCCCTGCTGGACGAGCCATTGGTCAAAGCGGGCGAGGACGTCGTCGTAGCCCTCGAAGGGCTGGGGATAGGCGTCGCGCCCGGCAGGCAGGGTTCGGCCGGCGAGGGGCAGCGGGTCAAACACGGGCGGGGTCACGTGGACGATGGAGGCACCCGAGGCCGCGACCGCGTCGTGCAGCCTTTGGATGCCGTCAAAGTGGCGTTGGCCCCGTTCGTCGGACCAGGGGTGATAGATGCCGTCGTTCATGCCGTAGCAGGCAACGACAAGGTCGGGGCGGACCTTTTCGAGGGCGCGAGCGAGGCGTTCGTGGAGGTCGGGCCGCGGGAACGCGCCTCCCGCGTGTCCCGGCTCCGAGAGGCCCGAGACGGTCTCGGAGGGCAGGCCGAGGTTGATGACCTCGCCCTCGAAGCGTGGGTGGCGGATCCGAAGCCAGGACTCGACGTGGACGACCCAGGTGCCCGCCCAGGTGATGCTGTCCCCGAGGAAAAGGATGGTGCGGGCTTGGGTCGGCTGGGGCCGGGCCTTGGGCCACGGCGCACAGGCGGGGGCGGCAACGAGGGGAAGGGCGGCCAGGGATTGCAGGAAGCGACGGCGGGGCAGGGTGGGATTCATGGCGGCGGGAAGCGGGAAGCGGGGGTCAGGAAGCGGGGGGGGGCGTTACTTCAAGTCCTCGCCCCGGAGGCCGTTGATGGTCCAGTCGAGGTTGTAGATGAGGGTGGAGCCGTCCTTGAAGGGGGCGTTGAGGCGGTCGTAGAGGGCGTATTCCGAGTGGCCATCCACGAAGAGGAGGGACATGCCGCGCGGGCCATGGGCGGAGCTGGCGGTGCCCTTGCGGATGTCGTTCCACTTGCCCTTGGTGCTGGCGAAGCAGGGCGCGATGGCCTTCTTGGCGGGCGAGGTCACGTCGCGGACGGACCGGACCATGAGCTTTGAGTTGTCGTCGGAATGGTAGAACTGGTTGTAGTAGTAATAGGAGCAGGGGAAGAGCAGCTCGTTGGTGCGGATGGGGAAGCTGTTGGCGACGGCCCACTCGATGTTGAAGCCGCGCCCGCGCTCGGCGGGGCAGAGGTAGAACGAGCGCGCGTTGGTGCTGATGTAGGGGTTCATCAGCTTCAAGACATCCACGAATCCCATCTGCGGCCAGTCGCGGCCCGAGTAGGGGAACTGGTCGCGGAAGTCGGCCGTGTACAGGGCATAGGTGATGCCGAGCTGGCGGAGGTTGGAGGTGCACCGCGCCTGGAAGGCCTTGGCCTTGGCCTTGCCCAGCGCCGGGAGAAGCATCCCGGCGAGGATGGCGATGATCGCGATCACCACGAGCAGCTCGATGAGGGTAAAGGCCCGGTGCAACGAGGCGCCATGCGGGGCGGGCGAGTGCGGGGAGGACATGGGAAGAGGCTCCCCCCAACCGCCCCTGCGTGGCAATTGGGATTCACTGCGCCGTGCAGGGGGCCAGGCCGGCTCGGGGGAAGCGGAGGAGGCGCCGGGGCTGGACGTTCGGTTCCCAAGGTTTTGGATGGCGCGGCCGGGCTGGCATGGGGCTAGCTTTGAACGAAACACGATGAACAAGCGTCTCGGGGCACTCGCGCAGGCATGGACGTTGGGCATGATGGCTGCGGTCGGCTGCCTGGAGCCTGTCGTCGGCGCCGTTCCAAGCCGGTTCCACTTCAAGGAGCCTTCCCACACCGAGTACGAGCTGGTGGCCGACGCATCGGGCGCTTCGGGGACGTCGGAATGGCTGGAGGCTACGCGGCCGGGGGCGGATGGAGGACGCGTGTTCCTCGGACGAAAGCTGGTGATCGGGGTGGAGCCGGGGGTGGACGTGGGCCGGGTCATGGCCGGCCGAGGCTTGGAGAAGCTTCGGACGGGCCCGGGCGGGCTGGAGATTTGGCAGGGTGCGGATGCCCGGGCGGTGGCTTCGGTGGCGATGGCCCTGGCGGCCGAGCCGGGCGTGCGCGTGGCATGTCCGGTCATGCGACGGGACTGGGTCCTGCACACGCCGTATGCGTCGCGGCCCAAGGACCCGCTGTACCCGAGGCAATGGCACCTGGAGAACCGCCTGGGGACGGGGCGTTCGCGCGGGCCGGACCTGAATGCCCGCGCCGCGTGGCCGGTGGCGCGCGGGGCGGGGGTCGTGGTGGGGATCGCCGACAACGGCGTGGAGGTGGCCCACCCGGACCTGGTTGCACGGACGACGGGGCAGCCGCACTTCGACTTCGACGCGTCCGTTCCCCGTGGCCTTGGGACGGGCGCGGGCGACCACGGCACGGCGGTGGCCGGGTTGGTTGCGGCAACGCCGGACAACAACCGCGGCGTTGCGGGCGTCGCACCCGCCGCAAGCCTCGCGTCCTTGGTGATCTTTGCGGACGACGGCGACGGGGGGGAAGCCATTGTCCCGGATGACGCCCTGGCGGACGTGTTCCGGTACCGGCCGGAGGACGTCTGGGTTCAGAACCACAGTTGGGGGATTGGCTCGACGCGGCAGGTGCCCCGAGACCCGCTCACGGACGCGGCGATTGACGAGGCGACGAGGCTGGGACGTGGCGGCCTGGGGACGGTGATCGTGCGGGCGGCGGGCAACGGCCGGGAAAACCTGCTGAATGCCAACGACGACGGATTCTCGGCGGACCCGAGGGTGATCAGCGTCGGGGCGGTGCGGATGGACGGCCGTGCGACAATCTACAGCGAGCTGGGAGCCAACCTGCTGGTGGCGGCCCCCTCGGGCGATCCCAAGGCCGACGGCTCGGAGGATCTGACCTCGCCCAACTTGCCCACGACGGATCGGCGTGGGACGGCGGGCTACAACTGGACCGTGGGCGACTCGGGCGACTACGGCAGCGGCGACAGCGGCTTCAACGGGACCTCCGCCTCGACGCCCCTCGTTTCCGGCGTCGTGGCGTTGCTCTTGTCGGCCCGGCCGCAGCTTTCCCTGCGGGACGTGCAGCAGGTCCTGGCACTGTCCTCGCGGCATTGGGACCTGACGGACCCGGACATGGCGACCAACGGGGCCGGGTTGCGGGTGAGCCACAGCCTGGGGTTTGGCGTGCCGGACTCCGGGTTGGCGGTGGAATTGGCCCGGCGCTGGGAGCCCCGTCCGAGGTTGGAGCGCGTGGTGGTGACGGCCCGGCCGTCCGCACCCATCCCGGACGACACGTGCCGCCTGGTGATCGAGGGCACGCCCTTGCTGCCTTCCAACCTGCGAAGCATCCGGGTGATCCCCGGGATGGGCGTGTTCCCGGACGCCGGGATGACGGCCGCGACGTTGCAGTACGTGGGCCGGGGCAATACCAACCTTCCCGCGACGCTCAAGGGGCGCGTGGCGCTCATCGCGGAAGGAACCAATACCGAGGCCGACAAGGTGGCGCGGGCCGCCCGGGCGGGCGCGGTGGCGGCCGTCATCTTTCGCAACGCCGGGGACACGGAAATCGACGTCATGCCCGCCACGTCCTTGTCGCCCATCCCGGCCTTCCAGATGGGCCAGACGGCGGGCGACACGCTGGCGCGGGTGCTGGGAACCCGCACCAACTACACCGCGCGGGTCACCTCGTCGGCAGCCACCGTGCGGTTCAACGTGGACCGCTCGCTGACCTGCGAGCACGTCGGCGTCCAGGTCCGCACCACGCACACGGCACGCGGCGACCTTCGCATCACCCTCGTCTCGCCCTCCGGGACGCGGTCCGTGCTCCAAAACCTGAGCGACGACACCAACGCGGGACCCACGGACTGGGTTTACTGGACGACGCACCACTTCTTCGAGCCGACGAAGGGGGAATGGGTGCTCGAAGTCCGTGACCTGCGGGAGAACGACCTCGGCACCCTCGTCTCGGCGGAGCTGATCGTGGAGGGCGTCCCCGTGACGGACGAGGACCAGGACGGGATGGACGACGCATGGGAGCGCCGTTGGTTCGGAGGCTTGTCCCGGGGCCCCTTGGAGGACCCGGGCCAGCACGGGCTGATGTTGGTTCGGGAGCAATGCCTCGCGGGCGACCCCATGGCCCCCGGGCATCCCTTCCCCAGGACGTTGCAGATCCTCGACAACGCGTTCGTCCGCGTGACGTTCCCCACCGTGATTGGCTGGGGCTATCGACTGGAGTTCTCCAACGAGCTGGGCGGCGCCTCCGCCGTGCAGACCAACAGCCCCGGCCGCGTCGGCGAGGTCGAGTTGATGGTCCCCTACGAGGCCCGTGACGAACGCTGGTACAAGGTCATCCCCACGCCGCCCTGACGGAGTTCTGCCTGCGCCCGTCAGACCCCGCGCGCAACCGTCCAGACCACCGCTTCGCGGGCCCCGGCCCTTCGCAGGATGGAGGCGACCGCGTCCGTCGTCGCGCCCGTCGTCAGGACGTCGTCCACCACGATCCAGGACGTGCCCTCCAGCCGGGGACGTCCGCACGGGAAGAACGCCCGGCGGACGTTCGCGGCGCGTTGCTCGCGCGACAGGGTCGTCTGCGAGTCCGTCGGGACGCGCCGCACCACCAGGTCCGTCCGAACGGGCAACCCCAGCGGCCGCGCCAGGATCCGTGCCAAGCGCTCGGCCTGGTTGAACTCGCGCTCGCGTTGCCGCACCGGATGCAGCGGCACGGGCACGATGCCCGCCCAGGGCGCGGAGCCGAGGTCCGCCAAGGCCGCCGGGAGCCAGAGATCCCGAAGGAACGGCTCCAGCCACAGCGCGCCGCCGTACTTGTACAGGTGGATCGCCTGGCGCACGGGGCCGTCCACCTCCACCGCCGCGCGTGCCCGGGAAAAAGCGAGGTCAACCCCGGAGCAGTTCGGGCACTCGAAGGCGTGCGTGATGGCCCCGGCAAACGGCAGCCCACAACGGTCGCAGGAAGGGCCCGTGATCGGCCGCACACGGGCACGGCATTCATCGCACACAAAACCCTGTGCCGACGTGGCATGACGCTCGTGGCAAAGCTGGCAGCGCTCCGGGAAAACAAGGCTCAAGGCCGCGCGGGCGGCGGCCTGGATGGCAAGTCGTGGCTTCATGGGCTCGGCCCCGCACCCGGGGCGTCGAACTCCACGGTGGCGCACGGGGACGCCCGGCGCGAGGGCCCTTCCCATGGCCGTCAGTCATCGCCCTCACGACGTTGGTTGCCAGCGGTTTTCCCGCCGCCACGCGGGCCTTGAGCCACCGCCGTCCGCCGCGAGCCCATGGAATCCATCCTTGCCGGGCTGACGTCCGGGCGGTTAGACGTCCGCACCTTGACCATGGGCAAGCCACTGATCATTGCCGAGAAGCCATCCGTTGCCGCCGACATCACGCGCGCCCTCGGCGGCTTCCAAAAGGACAAGTCCGGCACCTTCTACGAAAGCGCCAACGCCGTGGTGTCCTTCGCCGTCGGGCACCTGCTGGAGCTGATCGTCCCGGACGAGTTCGAGGTGAAGAAGGGGAAGTGGTCCTTTGCCGCCTTGCCACACCTGCCGCCCCGGTTTGGCCTCGCCCCGACGGACAAGGGCCAGGAGCAGCTCAAGGCGCTCGCGCGATTGGTCAAGCGCAAGGACGTGGACACCCTCGTGAATGCCTGCGACGCCGGGCGCGAAGGGGAGCTCATCTTCCGCAACATCGCCGCCTACACCGCCGCGCGGCAGCCCGTCCAACGCCTCTGGCTCCAGTCCATGACGCCCCAGGCCATCCGCGAGGGGTTCGAGCGGCTGCGTTCCGACGCCGACATGCGCCCCCTGGCGGACGCCTCGCGGTGCCGTTCCGAGGCGGACTGGCTCGTGGGGATCAACGGGACCCGCGCCATGACGGCCTTCAACAGCAAGGCGGGCGGCTTCTTCCTCACGACCGTCGGACGCGTGCAGACGCCGACCCTCGCCATCGTCGTCGAGCGCGAAGACCGCATCCGGCGCTTCGTGCCCCGGACCTACTGGGAGGTGCAGGGAACGTTCGAGGGCTCCGGCGGCGCCTACGCGGGCAAGTGGTTCGATGAATCCTTCCGAAAGCCCGAGGGGAAGGATGCGGACGCGGATCTCCGCGCGGAGCGGATCTGGGACCGGGAGCGCGCCGAGGGCATCCGGGCGCGGTGCGAGGGCAGGCCGGGGGTGGTGACGGAGGAAAGCAAGGCGGCGACGCAGCTCTCGCCCCTGCTGTATGACCTGACGACGCTGCAACGGGAGGCCAACGGGCGGTTTGGTTTCAGCGCGAAGAACACCCTCTCCATTGCCCAGGCATTGTACGAGAAGCACAAGGTCCTCACCTATCCCCGTACCGACTCGCGGCACCTCCCGGAGGACTACCTCGCCACGGTGCGCAAGACGTTGCAGGGGTTCACGGAGCCGGAGGCGGCCGGGCTGCCGTTCGGGGGCTTCGCGGGCCGCATCCTCTCCGAGGGCTGGCTGCGGCCCAACAAGCGCGTCTTCAACAACGCCAAGGTCAGCGACCACTTCGCCATCATCCCCACCGGCGTGGTGCCGCGCGGCCTGAGCGAGGCGGAGCAAAAGTTGTTCGACATGGTGACGCGGCGCTTCCTCGCCATCTTCTATCCCGCCGCCGAGTTCCTGGAGACGACGCGCATCACGCGCGTGGAGGGCGAGCCCTTCAAGAGCGTGGGCAAGGTGCTGGTGAAGGCGGGCTGGCTGGAGGTGTACGGCAAGGAGGCGGCGGCGGACGACGAGACGCCCAACCTCGCGCCGGTCGTCGCGGGCGAGACGGTGGAGACGCGGGCCATCGACGTGCGGGAAACCCAGACCAAGCCGCCCGCGCGGTTCACCGAGGCCACGTTGCTCAGCGCCATGGAGGGCGCGGGCAAGGCCATCGAGGACGACGAGCTGCGCGACGCCATGGCCGAGCGCGGCCTCGGCACGCCCGCCACGCGGGCCTCCATCATCGAGGGCCTCCTCACCGAGGGCTACCTCCTCCGCCAAGGACGCGAGCTCGTCGCCACCGCCAAGGCCTTCTCCCTCATCCAGCTCCTCGGCGGGCTCGGCGTGTCCGAGCTCACGCGCCCCGACCTCACCGGCGAGTGGGAGTTCCGCCTCAAGCGCATGGAACAGGGCAAGCTCGGCCGGGACGAGTTCATGTCCGACATCCGCCACTTCACCGAGGAAATGGTCCGGAAGGCGAAGCTGTACGACAAGGACACCATCCCGGGGGACTTCGGGAAGCTGACGACGCCGTGCCCGCGCTGCGGCGGCGAGGTCCACGAGAAGTTCCGCGAGTTCAAGTGCACCCAGTGCACGTTCGCCGTCCGCAAGGTGATGTCCGGCCGGATGTTCGACCCGGCGGAGGTGGAGACGCTGGTGCGCGAGCGCCAGATCGGCCCGTTGGACGGGTTCCGATCCAAGCTGGGCCGCCCCTTCTCCGCCGTCATCAAGCTCACGGCGGAGCACGAGGCGAAGTTCGACTTCGGGGACGACGGAGCCGACGGCGAGGGGGGCGAGGAAAAGCCCGTGGACTTCACCGGGCGCGAGCCCGTCGGCGCGTGCCCCAAGTGCCAGGCGCGCGTGTTCGAGAACGGCGCGAACTACGCCTGCGAGAAGTCCGTCGGGGCCGGCAAGAGCTGCGACTTCCGGACGGGCGTCCTCATCCTGGGGCAGCCCGTGGACCGCATCCAGGCGGGGCGTTTGCTTGGCGAGGGACGCACGGAGCTGCTCAAGGGCTTCGTCTCGCGAAAGACCAACCGCAAGTTCGAGGCCTTCCTCGTCCTCAAGGACGGCAAGGTGGGCTTCGAGTTCCCGCCGCGGGAACGCAAGGGCCCCGCCAAGGCCGCCGCCGCGCCCGTCGTCCACGACTTCACCGGCCAGGCGCCCCTGGGCCAGTGCCCCAAGTGCAAGGGCAACCTCTACGTGGGCGGCGACCACTACCTGTGCGAGCGCACCCAGGCCGCCGAGAAGCGCTGCGCCTTCAAGGTCGGGCGCACCATCCTCGGGCGCGCCATCGAGCCGGAGCAGCTCGCCAAGCTGGCCAAGGACGGCCGCACCGACCTGCTCGAGGGCTTCACCAGCCGCTCCGGACGCCCCTTCAAGGCCCACCTCGTCCTCAAGGGCAAGACCAAGGTCGAGTTCGAGTTCCCCGACTCGCGCTGAACCGGCCCCGCTCCCCGCTACCTGCTGCCCGCTTGGCACCTCGCCTCGCGCGTGGCATGGCCCTGCCTGCCATCCTGCCGGGGCATTCCGAGATTTGTCGTGAAGCAACTGCCGAGGGGTCTTTATCCTTTCGCCTAGAGGACGGTTCCCACGCGGCAATGAGCACTCCCTCCAGAACTGCACGAGCGACCTCCCTTGGGGGGCCAAAGACGGGCAACAAGGGATGGGCGAGCCTCTTGCTGGATCGCCTAGGGCGCCCGCCAAGGCTGTCCTTGGCCGGAACGATTCAGTTGGATCGGTCGTGCTTGGGCGCAGCCCACCGGGTGGGTAGCACCCCCATTCGTTGCTCCGGCCTCCCATGAATCCCGAAGTCCGCACACCGTCCGGCATCCGGGACAACCACCAACGTGGGACCGTCGGGAACTTTCTGCGTCATCACCTGAGACCGGGAGCCGACCTCGATCTCGTCACCGCCTACTTCACCGTGTACGCCCATGACCGGTTGAAGTCGGAGCTGGCATCCTTGGGACGCGTTCGTCTCCTCTTTGGGGAGGCCGCCTTCATCCACACGCTCGACCCGGGCAGGAAGGACGGGGCCGCCTACGTGCTCACCGACGATGGCCTTTCGCTTCCTGCGGGCCTCTCCCAGCGGCACGTCGCCCGCGCCTGCGCCGACTGGATCCGCGAACGGGTGGAGGTTCGGTCGGTCACGCGCACGGGATTCCTCCACGGCAAGATGTCCCACGTGCGACGCGGCGAGTTGTCCGCCGCCATTGTGGGCAGCTCCAACTTCACCACGCGCGGCCTCGGGCTCGCCGAGGCCAACAACAACGTGGAGTTGAACCTCGTGGTGAGCGACGACCGCGACCGCATGGACCTCGCCACGTGGTTCGAGGAGCTTTGGAACGACCCCGCCCGCGTGGAGGACGTGAAGGCCCGCGTCCTGGAATACCTGTCGCAGGTCTATCGCGACCAACCCCCCGAGTTCATCTACTTCAAGACGCTGTTCCACCTCTTCAAGCCGTTCCTCGAAAGCGGCACCGACCTCGACGCGGCTCTCCAGCGGACCACGCTGCTGGAGGCGGCGATCTGGAAGGCCCTGTTCTCCTTCCAGAAGGACGGCGCAAAGGCCGCCATCAACAAGCTGCGCGAGCACGGCGGATGCATCCTCGCGGACAGCGTCGGACTCGGGAAAACCTTCGAGGCCCTCGCAGTCATCAAGTACTTCGAGCTGAAGAACGAGCGCGTCCTTGTGCTCTGCCCCAGGAAGCTGGCCGACAACTGGCTCATCTACCGCCAGAACAGCGCCCTCAACCCCTTCGAGAAGGACCGGTTCCGCTACGACGTCCTGCACCACACCGACCTCTCGCGCGAGTCCGGCCTCTCCAACGGCATCGACCTCGCCTCCCTCAACTGGAGCAACTACGACCTCGTCGTCATCGACGAGTCCCACAACTTCCGCAACAACACCGTCGGCCCCAAGGGCGACGATGGCCAACCCGTGCGGCGCACGCGTTACGAGCGGCTCATCGAGGACATCATCGGCAAGGGCATTCGCTCCAAGGTCCTGCTCCTCTCCGCCACCCCGGTCAACAACGAGCTCGCCGACCTCCGCAACCAAATCTCCTTCATCGCAGGTGGCGACGTCGCCCGGGATCCCAGGGTGGACGCCGCCTTCGCAACCACGCTCGGCGTCCGCAGCCTCAAGGCCACCACCCGCGACGCCCAGGTCCGCTTCACCACGTGGGCCAAGCGCCCCCCGAACGAACGCGACAAGAAGGACCTCATCCATGTTCTGGGCGGAGACTTCCTCAAGCTCCTCGACGCCCTCACCATTGCCCGGTCCCGCCGCCACATCGCCACCCATTACGAGGCGGAGATGAAGCGGCTGGGCGGCTTTCCTAAGCGCCTTCCGCCCGCGTCCATCCACTCGGAGATCGACTCGGCGGGGGCCTTCCCCAGCTACGACGACGTCGCGGCCAAGCTGGACCAGTACAAGCTGTGGCTATTCCGGCCCTCGGAGCACTTGCGCCAGGACCTGCCCCGGGACACGCGGGACGCCTACGAGCGGCGCATCGGCGGGTTCACCCAGCAAGGCCGCGAGCGCATCCTGACCGGCATGATGCGCGTCAGCCTCCTCAAGCGCCTCGAAAGCTCCATCGACTCCTTCCGCATCTCCCTCCGGCGGATGCTGGGGAAGATCGAGCATCTGGAGGCCCGGATGGCGCGCTTCGAGAAGTTCCAGCAGGAGAACCCCAACCTCGACCACGACACGCTCGGCCCCGAGGAGCTGGATGACCCCGAGCTGGCGGAGGCCCTGGAGGTGGGCCGCCGGACCACCTTCAAGATGGCCCACCTCGACCTCGACCTGTGGCGCGTCCACCTGGCAGACGACCGCCTTCAGCTCAGCGCCTTGCTCCTGCTGGCCGAGCCCATCCATCCCAGCCGCGACGCCAAGCTCGCGGAGTTGAAGGCCCGGATTGCCAGCAAGGCCCGGAACCCCACCCTGGACAAGGACGGCCAGCCCAACCGCAAGGTCCTCGTCTTCACCGCCTACGCGGACACCGCCCGCTACCTGTACGACCAGTTGCACCCATGGGCCCGGCAGGAGCTGGGCCTCCATGCCTCATTGGTGGTGGGCAGTGGCGAGAACGCATCCACTTACACCGCCTCCACCAGCTTCACCGACGTGCTCCTCGACTTTTCACCCCGCTCCAAGCGGCGTGCCGAGCTTCGCGCAAAGCCCGATTCCGCAGAGGTGGACCTTCTCGTCGCCTCCGACTGCATCTCCGAGGGCCAAAACCTCCAGGACTGCGACACGGTCATCAATTACGACATCCACTGGAACCCCGTCCGCATCGTCCAGCGCTTTGGCCGCATCGACCGCATCGGATCCAAGGCCGTCTCCGTTCACCTCGTCAACTTCTGGCCCACCGCGCACCTCGACCGCTACATCAACCTCAAGCTGCGCGTGGAGGCACGCATGGCGCTGGTGGACCTCGCCGCCACCCAGACCGACAACCCCCTCGACGAGCAGCAGATCGAGGACCTCGTCACCGCCGACCTGCGCCTCCGAGACCGCCAGCTTGTCCGCCTCAAGGACGAGGTGCTCGACCTCGAAGACCTCGACGACGCCGTCACCCTGGCAGACTTCTCCCTCGACGACTTCCGCCTCGACCTCCTGCGGTACCTGGAGGCCAACCGTGCGCGGCTCGAACAGGCTCCTTCGGGGCTTTACGCCGTGGTGCCCTCGGTGGCCTCCATTCCCATCGCCCAACCCGGGGCCATCTTCTGCCTGCGCCACAAAGGCGGCGAGTCCGCCGCCAAGAACGACAAGGTCAACCCGCTCAATCCGCACTACCTGGTGTATGTCCATGCCGACGGCCAGGTGCGGATGACGTTCACGCAGTCCAAGTCCGTCCTGAACCTGTGTCGCGAGCTGGCGCTCGGGAAGACGGAACCCTACGCGGAATTCTGCCGCCTGTTTGACCGTCAGACCGAGCAGGGGAGCAACCTGTGCGCCTACGATGACATGCTGCGCAGCGCCGTGACGTCGATCACCGCGACGTTCCAACAGAAGCTCGCCGCCGGTTTGCAGAGTGGACGCCAGTTCATCCTGCCCACGCTGGAAGAACAGGTGGCCGCCGATTCAGAGTTCGAGCTGCTCACTTGGCTCGTGATCCTGTCACCGGCGTCGCCCGGCACCTGATCGCCGCGCCCATGGTCGCCAAGCAGTCCATCTTCATCAGCTCCGTCCAGAAGGACCTGGCCGCCGAGCGCCGGGCCCTGAAGGACTTCGTGCAGGGCGATCCCTTGCTCCGCCAATTCTTCGAGGTGTTCCTGTTCGAGGACTTGCCGGCCTCGGACCGCCGCGCCGACGAGGTCTATCTGGCCGAGGTGGACCGCTGCGCCCTCTACGTCGGCCTGTTGGGCAACGAATACGGCCGTGAGGACGCGGCCGGGATTTCGCCCACCGAACACGAGTTCAACCGGGCGACCGCCGCGGGCAAGCCCCGCTTCATCTACGTCCGGGGCACGGATGACTCCGCCCGCCATCCCAAGATGCGGGCGCTCGTGCGCCGGGCCGGGGACCAGCTCATCCGACGGCGTTTCAGCGGCATCGCTGAACTCAATGCTGCCGTTTACTCCAGCCTGGTGGAGCTGCTCGGCCACCGGGGAATGCTCCGCACGGTGCCGTTTGATGCAGCAGCCTGCCCCGGGGCCACGCTGGCCGACATGGTGCCTGACAAGGTTGGGGCGTTTCTGGCCCGGGCCGGCCACACGCGCGGCTACGCGCTGGCGCCCGGCACCCCCATGTCCGACGCCCTGACGCACCTGAACCTGCTCGACGGGGAGACGCCCAATCACGCCGCCCTGTTGCTGTTTGGCCGGGACCCGCAGCGCTGGCTCATTTCCTCGGCCGTGAAGTGCCTGCATTTTCACGGCGCCGAAGTGCGCAAGCCGATCCCCTCCCACCAGGTGTATCGCGGCACCGTGTTCGATCTCGTGGACCAGGCGGTGGACTTCGTGATGTCCAAGGTCGCCCGTTCGGTCGGCACCCGGGCCGCCTCCAATGCCGTCCCGGTCGCCTACGAACTGCCCCGCGAGGCGGTGGCCGAAGCCATCGTCAACGCCGTGGCCCACCGCGACTACGCCTCCAACGCCTCCGTGCAGGTCATGCTGTTCGCCAACCGCCTGGAAGTGTGGAATCCCGGCGAACTGCCCGCCTCGCTGACCCCCGAGCGACTCACCCGTCCCCATGCGTCCATTCCGCGGAATCCGCTGCTGGCCGGACCGCTGTTCCTCGCGGGCTACATCGAGCAGGCCGGCACCGGCACGCTCGACATGATTGCCCGCTGCCGCGACGCGGGACTACGGGCGCCGGAATTCCACCAGGATGGCGCCAGCTTCATCCAGACTCTCTGGAGACCGGCACCGGAAGTCAGCCCACAGGATACAGGGCAAGTCACGGGGCAAGTCACGGGGCAAGTCACGGGGCAAGTCAGCCGGGAAGTGGAGCGCCTGCTCCGCGTGTTGGACGGCGAGATGACGCGGTTGGAAATCCAGGAACGCCTCGACCTCAAAGGCCGGGCCAACTTCGAGGAACGCTATCTCCAGCCAGCGCTTCAGGGAGGCCACGTTGAACGCACCATTGCCGACAAGCCCCAAAGCCGCCTCCAAAGATACCGCCTCACCGCCCAGGGCCGCGCCTGGCGGGTGAGCCAATCCAAGAGCACCTGATTTCCTCATGCCTTCCCATCCCGAGCTTCTGCCGCGGACCAAGTCCGCCCTTGGCGCTGGCGACCGCCGGCTTCGGTGTGCCGTGACCTCAAGCATCGCGACGTCCCCGCAGAAGCTCGCCGCAGGGTTGCCGAGCCGCCGCCCGTTCCTCCTGCCCACACGGGACAAAAAGGTGGCAGCCGATTCCGAGTTTGAGCTGCTGACCTGGTTCCTCATTCTCTAGCCATGAGACCCGCCGACATGAGCATGGGCTCCCAAGTCACTCACATCCCTACACACAAGCAGTAAGGTCTCATGCCCGACCCAAACTTCCGACAACAGCTTGCGGATGCTCTTTCCGACTTTGCCCGCGCGCCCTTGGCCGAGGCTTCGACCACGTTCTTCGGCAAGCTCGGCTACGGCAGCAAGCGGCGTCTCCAGTTTCCTTCGCTGACGGGGCTGCTCGCACAGTTCGACACGTCTGGCAGCGTGGCGGAAAAGCTGCCCAAGACTGGCTCCAAGAGCCCGGTCACCGTGGTGCAACTTACCAGTGAAGAAATCGCCGCAAACTCCGGTGGACAGTTGGCTTCGCTTGCCGGCAGCGGAGCCGACCTTCGCCAGATCGAGTCTTACCTCTTCCTCACGATTGCCCTGCCGGAATCGGACTACACCCGCACTCAACTGGCGGACTACGCCCGCGCCATTAATTCGCTGTTTCCCCAGCCGGTTCTCGTCCTGTTCCAGCACGGCGGGACAATCTCGTTGGCGATCACCTACCGGCGCACCAACAAGCGCGATGCTTCTCGGGATGTTATCGCCCGGAAGGTCACGCTCATCCGCGATATTGCCTGCGCTCAACCGCACTCCGGCCACCTTGCGATTCTCGAAGACTTCTCGCTTCCTGCACTATCCCGTGCCCGCCAACGCGACATCCGTAGTTTCGCCGACCTCGACGACGCCTGGCGCGAATCGCTTTCCACGCAGCTTCTCAATCGGGAGTTCTACCGCGAAATCGCCAACTGGTATTTCTGGGCGCGCGAACACGCGATCTTTCCGAAGGACGCTCCGCTCGACGCCGACGGCAAGCCTTCGCTTCCGCTAATTCGACTGCTGACCCGCCTGATCTTCTGCTGGTTTCTGCGCGAGAAGTCGCTCCCCGGACTCGGCACGCTTATCCCGGCGGACTTGTTCGATTCGGCCTGCATCCGCCGTTTCCTGCGCGATTCCTCGCCGGAGGCCACCACCTATTACACCGGCATCCTCCAGAATTTGTTTTTTGCGACTCTCAACGCCGAGATGGACGAGCCGGGCCGGCCGCAGAAGCGCCACTTTATCGGCGAAGGGGAGGAGGACGAGGCGGATGAGCACTTCAACGCCGCCGTCTGGCGCAACAAAAGGCTGCTGGCCAAGGATGCCGAAACGGAGGTTGAAACGCTCTTCCGACGCATTCCCTTCCTCAACGGCGGTCTCTTTGAATGCCTCGACGAACCCGTCTTCGACCAGAAGGGCAAGAAGACCGGCGAAAAACGCGTGGACGGTTTCTCAACCAAACCTTCCAAGCAGGCGAGGGTTCCCAATTTCCTCTTCTTTGGTCCCGACCAAACCGTGGACCTGTCCGGCACCTACGGCGACAGCTCGCGGCGGCAGGAAACCGTCAGGCCATTGCTGGAGATCTTTCGCGGCTACAAATTCACCCTCACCGAAAACACGCCCATCGAGGAAGAAGTCGCGCTGGACCCTGAGTTGCTTGGCCACGTTTTCGAGAACCTCCTCGCCGCCTTCAATCCCGAGACCGGAACCATCGCCCGAAAGGCCACCGGTTCCTTCTACACGCCGCGAGTCGTGGTGGACTGGATGGTGGACGAAGCCCTTGTCGCCTACCTCACCGGGCGCGTTCCCGCTGCGACCGAAGCGCAAGTTCGCGACCTGCTTTCATGGGAACGCGACACGCATGAGATCCCTCCCGAGACCGTTTCTTCCCTGGTTGACGCAGTGGACTCGCTCAAGTCGCTCGACCCCGCGTGTGGTTCGGGTGCTTTCCCAATGGGACTGCTGCAAAAGCTGGTTCACCTCCTCCGCAAGCTTGACCCCAACAACAAACAATGGCGTGCGCGGCAACAGGCTGCGGTCGAGGCGATGGATAGTTCCACCGCGAGGGAGGTGGCGTTCGCCGCCTTGGAAAAGGCGTTCGCCCACGACGAGGACGACTATGGTCGCAAGCTCTACCTCATCGAGAACTGCCTCTACGGCGTGGACATCCAACCCATCGCCGTCCAGATAGCGAAGCTGCGGTTCTTCATCGCCCTCGTTGTCGAGCAAACCATCGCGCCTGACCGGTTCAACTACGGCATCCTTCCGCTGCCCAACCTCGAAACGAAGATTGTCGCAGCCAACACACTCCTGGGGCTGCGGCGCGGCCAGCTCATGCTGGGATCGAATGAAGTCCGCTCCCTTGAGGGACAGCTTCAACGTGTGCGCCATGACTACTTCACCGCACGTCGCTACACGGACAAGAAGGCGCTGCGAACGCGTGATCGTGAACTCTGCCGCAAATTGGCCACGGCGCTGGCCAGCAGCGGCGAATGCTCGCCTGCCGACGCACAGCGCCTGGCCGACTGGAATCCCTATGACACCAACCGCGAGGCTCCGTTCTTCGACCCGGGCTGGATGTTCGGCCTTGCGGTCGGCCGACAGCGCCCCAGCGCGGCGACACTGCGCGGCAACCTGGCCGCCATCGTCAACCGGACGGCGGGGCAGATGGAGTTGGGCGCTGCGCCTCCGCCCGATCCGGGCTTCGACATCATCCTGGGCAACCCGCCTTATGTCCGTCAGGAGGAGCTGAAAAACGTGAGCGTAACAGACAGCGCTGGCCGCCCGCGCCCGCTCAAGGAGGTGCTCAAGGAGCAATACGAATGCTTCACCGGCACCGCCGACCTCTACGTCTATTTCATCGAGCGCTCCCTCCAGCTCCTCCGCATCGGCGGCGTCCTCAGCTTCATCACCAGCAACAAGTACTTCCGCGCCGCCTATGGCGAACGCCTTCGCGCCTACCTCCTCTACGCAACCCGCCCGCGCGTGCTCCTCGATTTCGGCGACGCCCCGCTCTTCACCGCCATCGCCTATCCCTGCATCCTCGTGGTGCAAAAGACCCGCGCCTTGGAAAAGGGCGGGCTGCCTCCAACGGATAAATTCCAAAACGAGACGACCTTCCGCCAGCTCATCTCAGACGAGGCGGCGGCCTCGAAGATCCGAGTCTTCCCGTGGACGCCAGGCCCGCCACTCCGCGACTTCCCGGCGATCTTTGAAGAGAAAAGTTTCAATCTCGAACAACGCGAGCTGAAACCCGGTGGGTGGAAGTTCCAATCGGATGCAAACCGAAGTGTTCGGCGACGAATGGAGCAGGGATCGAACCCCCTCGGCAAATTTACGGGCGATTTAGTGATTAATGGGGTTAAGTCAGGCGGCAAAGACGCATTCGTGCTTTCTACTAAGGAACGGGATGCCCTGCTAAAGCTTGAGCCGCAGGCCGGGCGCATCGTCCGTCGCCTGCTCAAGGGCAGAGACATTAAGCGATGGTGCGTAACTGAGGAAGATCGGTGGCTAATTTACATGCCTTGGCATTTTCCATTGAACGATGACGCGACAATTACCCGCGCCAGCAAGAAGGCAGAAGATGAGTTCAAAGCAAAGTATCCGGCGACCTATGCTCATCTTGCGCAGTTCAAGGATATGTTGTCGGCGCGAGACCAAGCGGAGACTGGAATTCGCTATGAGTGGTATTGCTTAGCCCGACCGCGGCCGGAAGCTGAGCCGTTCTTCTCAAAGCCTAAAATTGCTTTCCCAGATATCGCTGCTGCGCCGTGCTTCGCTTGGGATGAGGGTGACCACGCTATTGAAAACACTGCATATTTGATCCCAGGCAATAAGTGGATTCTTGGCGTGCTGAACTCGCCGGCAGTATTTTGGTATTGCCTTCAAATCAGCAACACAATTCGTGGCGGCTACGTTCGCTTCATTCGCCAGTATGTGGAACAAATTCCCATTCCAACAGCAAGCGCCGAGGAACAACAGTGGTGCGAGCGATTGGCGGAAGCGTTGATTTTCCTGCACCGCCCGGAAGTGGCCGCTGGGGCGGGGGCCGCGCCGGTGAGCCTGATGGCCGCGTGGTTCGAGCAGTGGCTGAACGGGCTGGTCTATGAGCTTTTCTTCCGCGCGGAGCTCCACGCTCGCCACCTCCGCCTCTTCGAGGAAACCGCCAAACCCACCAGCGCCCCGCCCGCCCTTGCCCCGCTACGCGACGACCCCGCGAAGCTCGCCGCTCTCCAAGCCTGCTTCGAGCGGACCTACGACGTCAACCACCCCCTCCGGGCCATGCTCTTCTCCCTCCGCTCCCTCGAACCCATCCGCATCATCGAAGGCGAGGCATGAGAATTACGCGAATCGTCCTAAACGACTTCCGGGGATTTCCGGGGCAGGCCAATTTCGAATTCCGGCTTGATGGCAGTAACCTACTGCTCTTCGGCGAAAATGGGAGCGGCAAATCCTCGCTGTTCGTCGCGCTGCGCGAATTCTTCGACCTCAGAATGAATCCGGCACCTTTCGGCCGGTTTCGCAACGTTTTCACGCGTGATGCGACTGGCCAACCGCTGACTTGTGGAAGGGTCGGTGTGGAGTTCGACGACGGCACGGGGTTGCACACATGGGACATCGTGAACGATGTGCGACCGCACGCCGCGCAACCGGTAGCCGATACCGCACTGCGCTTTGGAGCGGTTGATTACCGCGCGATGCTGAAGACGAACTTCGTCCATGAAAGCGGCTATCCGAACCTATTCGACTTGCTGGTGAACGGGGTCCTGAACCGGATGCCCGTGTTGGTGGCAGGCGGTGCTCAAACCACATTGGGAGATCTCGATGCGCGGATGAGGGCCGCGAAGCCTGAACGGCATTACCCTAGTCAACTTGCCAAAGTCGATGCCGCATGTCTTGCGCTCAACCAAGCGCTGCAAAATCACCTCCCGCAGGTCGTCGCCACAGCGAACCAGATTCTCTCTGTGTTTGGAAACATCGGAGTCACGTTTCAGCTCATTCCTCCACCACTCCCGGTGAACCCACCGCAGGATCCCGCTCCAGCCAATCCACCCCACCTTCGCTACGATCGGGCAGCCCGGAACTTCAAGAACATGAAGATTGACTTCGTGGCGCAACTCAATGGCCATGGCCCTGACGAGCCTCAGCACTTTCTCAACGAGGCGCGACTGTCCGCAATTGCGATCTCGATCTATCTGGCGGCGCTGCGGGCAAGCATGCCTCCCAATCCCGTCGGCGCGAATCCGCCCGCGAAAGTCATGCTACTGGACGATGTTCTCATCGGCCTCGACATGTCGAATCGCCAACCGATCCTCGACGTTCTTACCCGAGTTGATCGCCCGAATGCACCGGGATTCGCTGATTGGCAGGTGCTCCTGCTTACCCACGATCAGGGATGGTATTCACTTGCTCGCAGGCGACTCAGGAACTGGCGCGCGGTGCGCCTCGCATCAGGCCACAGTGGAACCTACGACGTGCCGATCCTCTATGACGACACGTCTCTAATTGAACGTGCTGTGCATCATCTTAACGTCTCCGGCGATGAACGCGCCGCAGGAGTGTATCTGCGAACCGCGTTTGAGGAGATGATTAAGTCGTTTTGCGCCCGGACGCGAACCCCAGTCGCTTACCACCGGGCTGATGAGCACCCGAAGTCGACCAATGTATTCTGGCAACCGATCTGCGCCGTCAAGGTAGGACGCGTACTTTTGATCGATGCTGGATTGAAACGGGACGTGGAATCAGCCCGCAGCAATGTCGCCAACCCGTTGTGCCATTTCGGGAACAGTATGCCATTGTACAGCGAGACGGTGAGCGCGATTTCCATCCTGCGTCGGCTACAAATTCGACTTGATTCGTATCCAGACAAAAATGCTGATCCGCCACAGCACCCTCGCACTGCGCTGGATTTGGCGCAGGAGGCCTGCGCGGCGGCGGCCAATTTTTCCCCTTGGACTGCCGCTGTCCACTTGAGATCGGCTTTCGACGATTCCGTTTCTAGGCTGGCAGCAAGGTGGAGCGTCCAAGTGACTTACTCCATCAACTTGTTGGACTTTGCGACACAGCGCCTTTGGAACCTGCTGCGGCAAGCTCCCAGCGGCCTAGCAACGACTCATGCAACACACGTTGCCGGCATACACGCGCACTCGGATATTTTTCTTCAAGAGTTGGATCCAACCGCCATAGCTCGACGCAATCAGGGCTACTTCCAATCAGCTCTTTTAGCTTTGCTCCATTCGGGAACTCCTGTGCCCGGCCTTCCGTCTCCTGGCTTAAGTTCGGCAACGGCTGCGTCATCTTCGTCTACAACGTGGCTAGATGCTGTTCCGTAATTACAAGAGCCAGAATTCCCTATGTTCGCGACGGAGTCACGGCTGTCATGCCGGGGTTAGGCTGGTCTTAAGGTCGTTGATTGGCCCCCTTGTGAACATCACGACGGTTCTTTCAGATCCCGCATCCTTCATCAGTCATGGCGAGGCATTGTACCAACTCATTTTGACTGTAGAAGCGCCACGTAGTGAGGGCGATGGCAAAAGAATTTGTTTGAACGGCCGTATTGAGTTGGTTCCCGTGGTCGATGGTTTGTGTTTGCCTCGATTCACTGGATAGAAAAGCCGGTACAAAGACTCCATCAGCATCGCGGGCACGTAGGCTCCCCAGTCGCAAGCCAGCCCCTGGACTAGTACCCGCCCCCCCCGCCTCCCGCCCCTCGCTTCCCGCTTCCCGCCTCCCGCTTCCCCGTCCTGTCGCTCCGGCACGCCGGGCTTGCCATCTCGCGTGGGTGGGCCTTCATGCTCGCATCGGGCCGTTGCGCGCGGGGCGTGACGGCCCGCCGGGCGAAGTATTTCCTAACAAAGGCCCGCCTCGTGCGTCATCCGAAGGGGCGCGGCAGGGGCGGCGCGCCCGGAAATGGGAACGAGCATGAAGACGTTGTGGGTGCGGGCGTTGGGCGGGCTGTGCGTGGCCGCCCGGTTGTGGGCGGCGGAGGGGCCGGGCTTCGTGGAGGCCTTTGTCCTCGCGGAGGACCGGGAGGCCGTGCTGGCGCGGCTCGTCCCGGGGACGGAGGAGCATTACTTCTTCCATGCCCTGCACTGGCAGAACACGGGCCAGGCCCAGCGGCTGGGCGAGGTGCTCGACGCCTGGGGCAAGCGCTTCCCGGACTCGGCGCTGCGACGCGAGATCCTGAACCGCGAGGCCCTGCTGGCGCACGCGAAGGATCCCCAGAAAACCCTCGCCTACCTGCGCGAGCAACTCGGCCCGCACCTCGCCCACGTCCAGGTGCTGCCCGACCGCCCGCCCGACCTCCCCGCCGCCCTCGACCCGGCGCGCATTTCCCGGGACGCCTTCCTGAACCGCGTGCTGGCGTCGGACGACCTCGGCGGGGCGTCGGAGGAAATCCTGGAGTTGCTGGTGCGCGAGAAGCGCGCCCTGCGGCCGTCGCAGCGGCGCGCGTTGCTCCAGCGGCTGCGTTGGCCTTCGACGCCGGGCCTCGTGGAGCTGGTCGCGGAGGACCTCCGGGCCGAGGGCAGCCGCGGCTTCGGCGAGTTCGAGGTGCACCGGATGTTGCTGCCCGGCCAACTGGACCGGCTGCGCGAGCTGGCACCGGTGGTGGCGACGCAGGATGCCTACGTCCACGAGCGCATCCGCAGGCTGGCTCCGGGCGCGGACGCGGACGGCGAGCTGGACCCCGCCGAGCGCGAGGCCTGGCTGGGACGGGTTTGGGCCTTGGCCAAGGACCTGCCGCCGCGCTTCAACACCCTCAAGGCGCACGTCCTGCACGGGCGGCTCCAACTGGACCGCGCCCGGGGCACCTGGGACCGCGCCCGGTTCGTCGAGTACCTCAAGCTGCCGCGGCCGTTCCCATGGGTGAGCCCCCGCCTGTTGCAGGAGTCGGACGGCGGGCGGCACCCCGTCGATGTGAACGCCGCGTTCGGCGAACTCGCCCTCGGGCTGCCGCCCGTTTCGGCCGAGGAGCCGTTGGTCCGCGAGTTCTTCCTCCACTTCGCGGCCGACGACGAGGCGTGGGAGCCGTGGACGGAATGGTTGAGGGACACGTGGGTGAAGGCCGCCTTTGCCGAGGCCAAGATCACGTCGGGCAAGGGCGAGCCCGAGAAGTGGGCGTCCATGTTGTCGCCGTCCGCGTACCAGGCGTTGCGGGACCGGGTGGACATCGACCTGTCGCCCACGAACCCCGCCTTCGTCGCGCCGGGCGCGGACGTGTCGGTGAAGGTCCACCTCAAGAACACATCGCGCCTGCTGGTGCGGGTGCACGAGGTCAACACGACGGGCTACTACCTCGCCCAGGGGCGGCCATTGAACACGGACCTGCCCGTGGAGGGCCTCGTGGCCAACATCGAGCAGGCGCACGAGGGCGACCCGTCGCCGTTTCGCCGCGTGGAGCGGACGTTTTCGTTCCCGGAGCTGAAGGGGCGTCGCGGAGCATGGCTGGTGGAGTTCATCGGGGGCGGCCGTTCGTCGCGGGCATTGATCCGGTCGGGGCAGTACACGGCGTTGCAGCAACCCGGGGCGGCCGGGGTGGAGCTGCTGGTGCTCGACGAGGCGCGCCAGCCGGTGACCAACGCCGTGGCGTGGCTCGACGGGCGCCGGATCGCCGCCAACGAGACCGGGCGCATCCAGGTGCCGTTCACCGCCGCGCCCGGCCGAAGGCCCGTGGTGATTTCGGACCCGCAGGGCAACTTCGCCAGCCTCACGGCCTTCGACCACCCCGGCGAGGCCTATGAGCTGGACGCGCGGTTCCACGTCGAGCGCGAGCAACTGCTGGCCGGGCGCGAGGCCACGCTCGTCGTCCGCCCCATCCTGCGCCTCAACGGCGAGCAGGTGGCCTCCGGGCTCGTCGAGGAGCCCGTGCTGCGCATCCTGTCCACGACCCACGACGGCATCACGTCCACCCTCGAGCGCCCGGCGGCCGGCCTTGGCGTGTCCGGCGTCCACACCCAGTTGTTCCGCGTGCCCGACCGGCTCGCGACGCTTGCCGTGACCTTGTCCGGCAAGGTCGCGCACCTGACGTCGGGCGGCGAGAAGCGGCCCGTGTCCGCCAGCAAGGAATGGAAGGTCAACGCCACGGACCCGACGCCGGGCGTCGCGGCGGCGCACTTCGTGCGGCACGCGGCGGGCCATTCGCTGGAGGTCCTCGGGCGCAACGGCGAGCCCATGCCGGACCAGGTGGTGGAGTTGGTCGTGACCCGGCGGGGCTTTGGCCTCACGGAGACCGTGCCGGTTCGGACCGACGCCGAGGGCCGCGTGGACCTGGGCGCGTTGGAGGGGGTGGAGCGCGTGGTCGCGCGCTTGGCGTCGGGCGCGCCGCCGGCCGAGCTGGCGCCGGAGACGAGCCTCCGGAACTGGCCGCCCGCATGGCATCTCCTCGCGGGGCAACCCCTGGAGCTGCCCTGGGAGGGCGACCTTGGCGACGGCGACGTGTCGCTCATGGAACTGCGCGGCGGCAGGCCCGTGGCCGACCGGTCCGGCGCGGCCATGCTGGACGGCGGCCGGGTCACGGTGCGCGGGCTGGAGCCGGGTGATTACCGGCTGCGGGTTCGGCACCGGGGCTTCCGCGAGATGGACGTGCGCGTGGCGGCGGGCGCTCCCGTGGGCCGATGGATCGTGGGGGCGACACGGCGGCTCGAGGCCGTGCAGGTGCGGCCCGTCCTGGCGACGGTCTCCGTGGACACCAACCGCCTCGTCGTGCAGGTGCGCAACGCGACGCCCCGGACGCGCGTCCATGTGTCGGCCGGGCGCTTCCGGCCGCCGTGGTCGTTGTTCGCGTCGTTGGCCGGCGGGATGCGTGGCGGTGAGGTGGCGGTGCCGGAGCGGCTTCCGAACCTCTACTCGGGCGGGCGCGAGATCGGCGACGAGCATCGCTACATCCTGGACCGGCGCTATGCCGCGAAGTTCCCGGGCAACATGCTCGCGCGCCCCGGCCTCTTGCTCAATCCCTGGGACAAGCGCGAGACCGACGGGCAGGCGGTGGAGGTCCTCGCGGGGCTGCGGGCGATGCAGACGACGGGCGACCGCGCCGCCGCCAAGATGGCCGCCGCGATGGCCGACGCGCTGGAACGCTCGGCGGCGGGCACGGACCCGAACATCGACTTCCTCGCGGAGCCGTCGCCGGCGTTGTGGAACCTGGTGCCGGACGTGCAAGGGAGGCTGGAGGTGCCGGCGTCGGCCCTGGGCGACCGCCAGCTCGTGCAGGTCCTCGTGGAGGACGGCGAGCAGGCCGCGTGGTCGGCCCATGTCGTGCCCGGCAAGGTGACGCGGATGCGGGACCTTCGCCTGGCGCGGCCCATGGACCCGGCGGGCGGCGCGGTGGAGCGCCAGCAGGTGGAGCTGGTGGCGAAGGGAACCGTTCTCACGATGCCCGCGACGGGCGGCGCGGCCATCGAGGTGTACGACAGCGTCGCCGCCCTCCACGCGTTGTTTTCGTCGATGCGGCCGGATGCGACCCTGGCGCAGTTCGGGTTCGTGGCGCGTTGGCCGTCGTTGTCGGCGGAGGAGAAGCGCGCGCGCTACTCGGAGTTTGCCTGCCATGAGCTGAACCTGTTTCTGGAGCGCAAGGACCCGGCGTTCTTCGCCGAGGTGGTCCGCCCGTACCTGGCCAACAAGAAGGACAAGACGTTCATGGACGAGTACCTGCTCGGCATGGACCTGTCGCGGCACCTGGAGCCGTGGGCGCACGCGCGGCTCAACATGGCGGAACGGGCGTTGCTGGGGCGGCGGCTGGACGCGCGCCGCGAGGCCGAGGCCCGTCATCTTCGGGAGCTTTGGGAGCTGTTGCCGCCGGATCCCGAGGGCCTGGGCCGGATGTTCGAGACGGCGTTGCGCGGCCGGGCGATGGCTGGGCGCGCGGCGGGCACGGAGCGTGGCCTGATGGAGATGGAGATGGAGCAGGCGTCCGCGGACGCGCCGGCGTCGGGACCCATCGTCGCCGGCAAGCCGATGGCGGCCCCGGCACCGGCGGGCGCCTTCGGGGGCGGCGCAGGGGGCCTCGCGGGACGACCGGCGGAGCCCGAGATGGGCCGGCGGTTTGGCCTGATGCGGTCGGAGGCGACGCTGGCCAAGGACAAAAGGACGGCCAGCGCGAATGGCCCGGCTCTCGCGAAGGCCCAGGACGCCAAGGCGGTTGACGCGTTGTTTTTTTACGACACGCAATGGGACGGGGCGGACCGGCTGGAGCTGAAGCGTGTCCTGGAGCGCCGCAAGGAGGCCCTCGGCGACGCCTACCACCGGGCGCTCGGCCGGACGCGCGAGTGGGCCGAGAACAACTACCATCGGCTGCCCATCGAGCGACAGGACGCGGCGCTGGTGCCCATCAATGGGTTTTGGAAGGACCTCGCGGCATGGGATGGGAAGGGGACGTTCCTCTCCACCAACGTGGCGCAGGCAGCGCGCGGCTTCACCGAGATGATGCTGGCGCTGGCGGTGCTGGACGTGCCCTTCGAGGCGCCCAAGCACGAGAGCAAGGTGGAGGGCGGCCAGTTCACCTTCACGGCGGGCGGTCCTGCCATCGTGTTCCGCAGGCAGGTCCAGCCGCTGCCCGCCGCGCCGGCCGGCGGGCTGCTGGTCAGCGAGTCGTTCTTCCGGGCGGACGCCCCCAAGCGCATGGAGGGCAACGAGGCCGTCGATGCATTCGTCACCGGCGAGTTCCAGTCCGGCGTGGTCTATGGGGCGCGCGTCGTCGTGGGCAACCCGGGCTCCGCGCCGGTGCGGGCCGACGTGCTGACGCAGGTTCCCAAGGGCGCGCTGCCCGTCGCGGGCAGCCGGATGACGCACGGGCGTCCCCTCCGCCTGGAGCCCTACGCCACGCAGCAGTTCGAGTACTTCTTCTACTTCCCGGCGACGGGCGAGGACACGGTGCAACCCCACTTCCCCGCGCACGCGGCCGTGGGCGGGCGTCCCTCGGGAAGCGCGCGCCCGCAGGATTTCAGCGTGGTGCGGCGCCTTTCCAAGGTGGACACGGCGTCCTGGGAACACGTGTCGCAGCAGGCGACGGACGAGGAGGTGCTGTCGTTCCTTGGGCGGACGAACGTCGCACGGCTGGAATTGGAGAAGGTCGCGTGGCGCTCGCGCAAGAGCGCCGACTTCATGGGGCGCCTGATGACGTTGCTACGCGACCGCAATGCATGGAGCGAGCCCAATGCCCGCTATGCGCTGGTCCACGACAACCCGCAGGTGTTGTCCGAGTGGCTCCGGCACCGGGACGACTTCATCGGGCGGTGTGGCTCGTGGTTTTCCAACGCGCTCGTCCGGATCGACCCGGTGGAACGGCGCGCCTTCGAGCACCTCGAGTACTCGCCCCTGGTGAACCAACGGTTCCATCGGTTCGGGGCGGAGCGGCAAATCCCCAACCCGGCGCTGCTGGCCCACTACCGGCGCCTGCTCGACATCCTCGCGCACAAGCCCGCCCTCGACGCCAACGACCAGTTGTCGCTCGTGTACTTCCTGTTCCTCCAGGACCGCGTGGAGGAGGCGTTGGCGCGCCTGGCCAAGGTGTCGGCGAACGACGTCGCCACGCGGCTCCAGCACGACTACCTCCGCTGCTACGCCGCCTTCTACCAGGGCAAGGCCGCCGACGCCCGGGCCATCGCCGCCGCCCATGCGCGGCATCCGGTCGAGCGCTGGCGGTCGTTGTTCGCCGAGGTCGTGGCGCAGGCGGACGAGGCCGAGGGTCGCCCGGTGGCGCGGCCCGGCGACGTGACGGACCGCGAGCGGACGGAGGCGGAGCTTGCGGCGCGGGAGCCCGTCGTGGACCTGCGCGTGGACGGCGGGCTCGTGCGGGTGGGCAGCCGCAACGTGCGCGAGGTGACGTTGAACTATTACCTCATGGACCCGGAGTTCCTGTTCAGCACCAGCCCGTTCGTGGCGAGCGATCCCGGCCGGTTTTCCATCGTCAAGCCCACGGCCACCTCCGTCCACGCCGTGGAGGAGGGCAAGCCCGGCGTGGACGTGCCGCTCCCGGAGCGATTCGTGAAGGCCAACGTGCTCGTCGAGGTGGTCGGCGGCGGACGCCGGAAGACCCAGGCGCACCATGCCAACACCTTCCGCCTCGTGCTTTCGGAGAACCACGGCCGCCTGGAGCTGCGCGACGCGCAAGGCAACCAGCCCGTGCCCCGGGCCTACGTGAAGGCCTACGCCCGCATCGCCGGCGGCGGCGTCCGCTTCCTCAAGGATGGCTACACCGACCTTCGCGGGCGCTTCGACTACGCCAGCATCCACGAGACCGCCGCCGATCCCGTCCCCGTGCGCGCCGGCGGCGAGGGCTCCCCGCAGGGCATGGACCATCCCGCCCTCGTCTCCCGCGAGCTGTCCTCCGTCGAGAAAATCGCGTTGCTCGTCCTCAGCGACACCCACGGGGCCGCCGTCCGAGAGGTGGACCCGCCCCGGAGGTGAGGGTTTTGTGATGCATGGGGCCCAGGACCCTCATGGGGCTCATCGGGCGTTTCGCGCCTCCGATCCTTCCCTGCCTCGCGCTTGCAGCCGCACCCTGCTCCTGCGATCCAACGCTCGTGGATTCCACCTCCAAGCGAGAGTTCAGCGTCATCGTGGAACGAGACGCGGACGGGTACTACATCGCGACCGTCCCCGGCCTGCGCGGTTGCCATACCCAGGCTCGTTCCTTGGACCAGCTTCAGGAGCGAATCCGAGAGGCCATCGAGCTATGCCTCGAATCGGAGGATGAGCGCCTCCCTGCCTGTGAGTTCATCGGGGTCCAACGGGTCGCCCTTTAGCCGAAACCATCGGACCGGGCTTGCTCGCGAAGATCATCTCGGACGCCGAGTTGGACCTGGATTCCTTTCTTCGCTTGCTCTGAGGCCTTTCCCGCTTCGCTCCCGATCCGTCGGCCACGTCCACGCCCCCACCCTCAAGGCCCCAGGCGCAGCCTATAGAACCGCGATCCGCCCGGTGCCCCGTCCGTCGAATCCAGCAGGACCTGGATGCCATTCGTGGCCAACAACCCCGTCTTCCAAACTGCGTAGGGTCCGCCCAGCGCGTCGGCCCGAAGCACCGAGAACGAGCGCCCGGGCGTGCCCGTCCACTCCAGCAGGGCGCCGTCGGCCGTCGGGCGCCCGCCCACGAGCGCGTCGCGAAGGAGGGGGTCGGTGCCGGCCTGCCATTCCACCGTCTCGCTGAATCCATCGCCGTCGCGGTCCGACACGGGCGTTCCTTGCAGGTCGCCCAAGGCCGATAGTTCCCACGCATCCGGCAGGCTGTCCGCGTCCGTGTCGGGTTGGGCGAGGTCCAGGGCGACGGACTCCGCCTGCGCGCCGGGCCGCGCGTGGAGATGGAGGAGCAGGGCGTGGATGCGGCCGGTCGCCGTCGCCCCGTTGACGCTGGCGTTGGAACGGCGCACGGCCGCGGCCACCGTCCGTCCCTCGCGTTGCCACAAGCCGCCGGGCCTGACGGACGCCGTGCCATCGATCAAGGGCCGGGCTGGATGAAACACAATCCATGGCGTCGAGTCCGCAAACGAACCGTCCGTCCGAACCCGGTACCGCACCACCGCCGTCGTGCTCGTGATCCCCAGCGCGGAGGCGCTTGCCGACAAAACCATCGCCCCGTTTTCCAGGGCGGCCGGGTCCGCCTCCGACGCCAGCAACCGGTTCCAGTCCGCCGCCGCCACCCACGCGGCCGAGCCGTTTCGCGCCGCGGCGACGTGGCCGTCCGTGGCGGACTTTTCGTCCGAAAGATTATTGGCCGTCACCAGGCCGGTGTCCGCGTTGGAAAGCGTGGCGTCCACGGTGCCGTTGCCATCGCGGTCGATCTCCACGTCCACGCGGGTGAACGCCCGTGACGGCGTCGCCCATGCGCCCGCCATGGCGACGCCGAACGACAAGGTGGTGGAGGCCATGCTGCCCTTCGCGGGGAAGTCCGACGCTGCGCCCGCCGCGACGATGTCCGTCGCCAGGCCATCGCCCGACGCCGTGGCGCTGGTATTGAAATACCCGCGTTGGAACACCGCCACCCATCCGCCGTCCGCCGGGCTCGTCGTGGGCGCGGTGGGCAAGGTCACGGCGACGGGATCGCCCGTCGCCACGCCGGACAACGGGGCCGTCGCCACCGGTTGGCCCACGGCCCGCACCACCGCATGCCAGGGCACATGAACGTCCACGGTGCCACCCCGGAACCACACCTGGCCCGACGCCTCGGGGATGCCCTGTCGCGCGCGCCCCAGCGATTGCGTGGCCGACGCCAGGTCTGCGTTGGGAACGAGCCGGGCGGGATCGACCTCCAACCGGACGCCCACCTGCACGGAGCCGTTCGGCGGCACGGTGAGCGTCTCGGGAACCACCACGACGCGTGCCCCGGGCTGGGCCAACGTGGATGTGGCCTCGGCACGCAGCGTGACGGCTTCGGGGCCGTGGTTCACCACCGTGACGGACTGCGTCCTGACGAGCGGTTGCCACGCCACGATGCGGCCGAACGAGAGGCTCACGGCCTCGGGATTCGTCGCGGAATACGCCACCACGGTGGTTCGCGCGGCGGCGGCCACGTCGAGCCGGCCCGCGCCGGCCCATGACTCGGGGAAGGCCGCGCCGTTGGTCCCGCGCAGGGGGGACACGGCGGTGTTCATGAGCGCCGACTTGATGTCGCGCCCCGGCCATTGCGGACGCGCTTGCCGGACCAACGCCGCGGCCCCCGCCACGTGCGGGGACGCCATCGACGTGCCCGTCATCGGCGCGGCCAGGTTGCCCGAGCCTGCACGCACGGACTCGATGGAGGAGCCCGGCGCGGCGAGGTCCGGCTTGAGCCGCGCCGTGGGCCACACGGGGCCGCGCGAGCTGCTCTCGTTCATGGAGTCGGCGAGCTCCGGGAACCCGATGCGGACGTCGTCGCCCAACGTCACGGTGACGCCCCCGGCCAGCGCGGCCTTGATGCGGTCGCCGTCGGGGCGCGAGATCATCACGGCGGGGATGGTCATGTCGGCGGCGGGTCCGCTGGCTCCCATGACGATGGGGGGGCCATCCACGTTGTTGACGACGACGACGGCGGTGGCTCCGACGGCCTGCAAGGCGCGGATCTTGTCCAGGAAGAAGCACGTGCCCCGGTCCACGAGGGCGATGTTTCCCGCCAACTCCGCCCCGTTCTGGATGGGGTCGCACGCGAGGTTGGGAATCACCTGCACCAGCCTTCCCGTGAGCTTGGGCAACGTGGCCAAGGGCGGCGTGAACTGCCCCTCCACGGCCGCCGCCTTGCCCGCGACCCAATCCGGCCCGTCGATGGCGATCGCGCCCGTCCCGAAGCCGTCGTCGTAGGCGTTGGCCACGGCGATCGCGGCGGCGGCGCACGCGGGCGAATCCACCTTGTAGGCCGCGTTGCCGCCGTTGCCCGAGGACAGCACCACGACGCAACCCAGGCCCAGCAGACGACGAATCGCGGCCGCCTGGGGCTCCTCCGCATCGTCGGTGCCGAACGAGCTGCCCAGCGAAAGGTTCGCGACGTCGAGATGGTCCGATGGATTCCCATTGCGGTCGGGGTCGGCCACGTGGTCCAGCGCCTGGAGGATGATGCTCGTGGACGTAAGCCCGCCCCGCCCGAACACCTTGATGGCATGGAGCGTGGCCTCCGGCGCGACGCCCGGGCCGATGCGCCATGCATTCGACCCGGCCGCCGCGTCATACGGGCCACGAAAGGTGGAGCCATCCGCCAGCACCCCCATGCCCGCCGCGATCCCCGCGACGTGACTGCCGTGCCCGTTTGCGGACGGGTCCAGAGGGTCCGGGTCCGGCTGGGGCGAGGATGACGACGCGCTCGCCGAGTCGTAGTCATCTCCCACCAGGTCCGTGCCGCCGGTCACCTTGGCCGTGGGAAAGGTGCCGGGCTCGACCACGGCAGGATCGTTGGAGGCATGGTCCGTGGCTGCGCCGGAGCCCCCGAAACCCGCATGGAGGTAATCGATCCCGGAATCCACGACGCCGATGCGAAGCCCGCGGCCCGTGTGGGGCGTGAGGGCGGTCCAGGCGACGGGCGCGCGGACGAACGGGACGCTCGAGGCCGTCGAACGTGCGTGATGCCGTTCCTCCAGGACGCGCGCCACGCCGGGGAGCGCTGCCAGCGCATCCACGGACCCGGCGGGCACTTCCACCCATGCGCCGTGATTGAGCAATTCCCACGTCATCAACACTCGGCCGCCTTGTGCCCCGATGGCGGCGGCGAGGCGCGCCTGGTCCGCCCGAAGCCGCGCCCGGGCGCCGTCGATCTGCGGGGGCGTGGCCCGGCGCAGGTGCCACTCGGCGATGGGTTCGCCGTCCAGCAGCACGATCCGGCGCACCGGCGGGGGCCGTGATGGCGCTGGCTCGGCGGCGCGCAGGTCGCACGGCAGGCTGGCGAAAAGCACGCCGGCCGCCGCCACGACGCTTCGCAAGCCCAACCTCGGCGTGCGGCCCGTGGGCCGACCGATCGGGCGGGGCGAGGCGTTGCCGCTTGCGTTCATGCGCGCGGGGCTTGGGGTCTCGAAAGCCCCAGCCGCTTGGCCACTTCCTCCGCGAGGACCTCGTACGCCGCCGCGCCCGCGCTGTAGCGGTCGTAGTGGATGATGGGCTTGCCGAAGCTGGGCGCCTCCGCCAGCCGCGTCGTCCGGGGAATCACCGTGTCGAAGACGCGGTCGCCAAAGTGCTGGCGCACCTCCCCCACCACGGACTGCGAGAGCTTCGTGCGGGCATCAAACATGGTCATCAACACCCCGAGGATCTCCAGCCCGGGGTTGATGCCGCCGTCCCGGATCTGGGAAAGAATGCGGCTCACGGCGGCAATCCCCTCCAGCGCGAAGTACTCGCATTGCAGCGGGATGATGAGGCGGTCCACCGCCGCATACGCGTTGAGCGTGAGCAACCCCAACGAAGGCGGGCAATCCACCAGGATCACGTCGAACCGCCCGGAGTCCCGCACCGGCCCCAGGATGCGGCGCAGGCGGTTCAGGTTGTCGTCCGAGCGCGCCAGCTCCACCTCCGCGCCGCACAGGTCCACCTCGCTGGGAATGATGGAGAGATTTGGGAACGGCGTGGGCTGGATGCGCCCGAGCAGGTCGCCGTCGCCCACCAACGGCCGGTACACGGACCCACCCTCGGTCTTTTCAACGCCGACGGCGGAGGTGGCGTTGGCCTGGGAGTCGAGGTCCACCAGCAGGATGCGATGCCCTTGCGCCGCGAGGCACGCCGCGAGGTTGACGGTGGTGGTGGTCTTGCCGACGCCGCCCTTTTGGTTGGCGACGGCGACGACATGCGTGATGGGCGGGACGTGCTCTGGCACGCGACAATCAAGGGACAGCCCCAACCCCGCTGGCAATCCCGAAACCGGCCGCATGGCGCGGCGCTCGGACGGGGCTGCGGTTGAGGTCGGTGGCGTTGGGCCGGGGCGTTTTCGCGTTTCCCACGGAGGGGTGCGATGGGGCAACCTTTTCACGATCCCGTTGGGTGTTGGAGCGCATGAAACCATTTCTGGCGGAGCTGTTGGGCACGGCATTGCTGGTGTTGTTGGGCAATGGCGTGGTGGCGAACGTGGTGCTGAAGCAGACGAAGGGGCACGCCTCGGGCTGGCTGGTCATCACCACGGGATGGGCGCTGGCGGTGACCTTCGCGGTGTACTGCGTGAACGCGTTCAGCGGGGCGCACCTGAACCCGGCGGTGACCGTGGGGCTGGCGTCGATCGGGAGGCTGGAGTGGGTGACGGTGCCGACCTACGTGGCGGCGCAGATGGCGGGGGCTTTCGTGGGGGCGGCCCTGGTGTGGTTGGCCTACTTGCCGCACTGGGGACTCACGGACGATGCCGGTGCCAAGCTCGCCGCGTTCGCCACCGCGCCCGCCGTCCGAAGCCCGCTCGCCAACGTCGCGTGCGAGGCCATCGGGACCGGCGTCCTGATGCTGGGCGTCCTCGCGATTCTCTCGCCTGCGAACTTGGTCCCCAACACGGGGTTCGAGAAGGGGTTCGCTCCGGCGTTGGTGGGCGTGATCGTGTGGGCCGTGGGGATCTCTCTGGGCGGGCCGACCGGGTACGCGATCAACCCGGCCCGCGACCTGGGGCCGCGCATCGCCCATGCGGTGCTGCCGGTCGCGGGGAAGGGCGGGTCGGACTGGTCGTATGCGTGGGTGCCGGTCGTCGGGCCGCTGCTGGGAGGCGTGCTCGGGGCCTGGGTGTACCGGCTGTTGTGGGGCGCGTGATGCGCGCCGAGGACCCGCGCCGCGTTTTTCAAGGCTCTTGAACCGTCTCCCCGTGTTGAATCCCCCATGAAAGCCATCCTTGCCCTGGACCAGGGCACCACCAGCTCGCGCGCCATCTTGTTCGACCACTCCGGCGGGGTGGTGGCGGTGGCGCAGAAGGAGTTCCCCCAGTTGTTCCCGAGGCCCGGCTGGGTCGAGCACGACCCCGCCGCGATCTGGTCGTCGCAATGGGAGGTCGCGCGCGACGTGCTCGCCAAGGCGGACATCTCCCCGACGGACGTCGCGGGCATCGGCATCACCAACCAGCGGGAGACGACGCTGGTGTGGGATCGGAAGACGGGCCGCCCGATCCACAACGCCATCGTGTGGCAGGACCGGCGGACGGCACCGATGTGCGACGCCCTGAGGCGGCGTGGGCTGGCCCCGCTTATCCGGCGCAAGACAGGGCTCGTGGTGGACGCGTACTTCAGCGCGACCAAGGTGGCGTGGTTGTTGAAGCACGTGGCCGGCGCCATGGCGCGGGCGCGGCGCGGCGAGCTGGCCTTTGGAACGGTGGACTCGTGGCTCGTCTGGAACCTCACGGGCGGCCGGGTGCACGTGACGGACGCGAGCAACGCCTCGCGGACGATGCTCTACAACCTGCGCACGGGGGACTGGGACGACGAGTTGCTGGGGATCTTCGGCGTGCCGCGCTCGATGCTCCCGGAGGTGCGGTCGTCCAGCGAGGTGTACGGCGAGGCCAGGCTGGGGTCCGTGCCGGTGCCGATCACGGGCATCGCGGGCGACCAGCAGGCGGCCTTGTTCGGGCAGGCGTGCCATGCGCCCGGCATGGCCAAGAACACGTATGGAACGGGCTGCTTCATGCTGATGCACACGGGCGACCGATTGATCCGGTCCAAGAACAACCTGCTGACGACCGTGGCGTGGCGCGTGGGTGGCAAGACGGAGTTTGCCCTGGAGGGAAGCGTGTTCATCGCGGGCGCGGCGGTGCAGTGGCTGCGCGACGGGCTGGGGATCATCCAGTCGAGCTCGGACGTGGAGGCATTGGCGGCATCGGTGTCGGACAACGGCGGGGTGTACGTGGTGCCGGCGTTCGCGGGGCTGGGGACGCCGCACTGGGATGCCTACGCGCGCGGCGCGATCCTCGGGCTCACGCGCGGCAGCACGGCGGCGCACGTGGCGCGCGCCACGTTGGAGGGGATCGCGTTCCAGGTGCGCGACGTCCTCGAGGCGATGCACCGGGACGCGGGCATCCGCCTGCGGGAGCTGCGCGTCGATGGCGGCGCCTCCACCAACAACCTGCTCATGCAGTTCCAGTCCGACATCCTCGGCGTGCCGGTCGTCCGGCCTCGGGTGGCCGAGACGACGGCGCTGGGCGCGGCGTACCTGGCCGGGCTGGCGGCGGGGTTCTGGGAGGATCGGCGCGACATCGCGCGGCAATGGCAGGTGGACCGGCGGTTTGCGCCGGGGATGCGGCCGGCGCCGCGCAAGGCGTTGATCCAAGGCTGGGAGAAGGCGCTTGGGCGTTCCAAGGCATGGGCCGCGGAGGAGTGACATCGCGAGGGGATTGGGGAACGCCGCGTGGGGGCACGCGGCCTACGGATGGGCATGCGATGGTAGGCCGGGTGCCTTCACCCGGCGCTGGGATGAGGGATTTGGGACAGGCATGGGGAACGCCGCGTGGGGGGGCACGCGGCCTGCGGATGGGAAGGGCGGCATGAACTTGGAATGAAGGCGTTGGTGGCTGGCATTCGCAGGGCGCTGCACGGGCCGTGCGCGGTCCCGTTGGGCGCGCCGTTGATGGTGGCGGTCTCGGGCGGGGCGGACTCGATGGCCTTGCTCCATGGGCTGGCGCGATTGCCGCGTCGGGATCGCCATGCGTTGGTGGTGGCGCACCTGGACCACGGGCTGCGGGGCGAGGCGTCGCGTGAGGACGCGCGGTTCGTCCGGGAATGGGCGGGCAAGCTGGGCGTCCCCTTTCACGGGGAGACGGTGTCGGTCCGCGACGCGGCCGAGCGGACGCGGGAGGGCCTTGAGACGACGGCGCGGCATTTGCGGCACCAGTTCCTTGCGAGGATGGCCGCGGAGACGGGCGTGGCGCACGTGGCGTTGGCGCATCACGCACGCGACCAGGCGGAGTTGTTCTTCCTTCGGTTGATGCGCGGCTCCGGGACGGAGGGACTGGCCGGGATGCGGCATCGGGGACCGTCGTCGGCCGAGCCCTCGGTGACGTTGGTGCGGCCGTTGCTGGAGGAGTCGCCGGAGGCTCTCCGCGAGGCGTTGGCCTCGGAGGGCTTGCCGTGGCGCGAGGACGCCACGAACGAGGACACGAGCATCCCGCGCAATGCCATCCGGCACGGGTTGCTGCCGGTGTTGCGGCGGCTGGCGGGGCCGTCGGCCGAGGCGCTCGTGGTGCGGGCGATGTCGGTGTTGCGGGAGGAGTCGGACTTCGTGGACGCGGCGTTGGAGCGGGCGTTGATGGAGGGGCAAGCGATGGAGGGCTTGCCCTTGGCGTTGCGGCGGCGCGCGGTGGTTCGGCAGTTGATCGCGTTGGGGCACGAGCCCACGCACGAGCTGGTGGCGCACCTTGCGCAGCGGCCGGGCAAGGCGCGGCATGTTGCGGGCGGGGGGGTGGTGGTCGCCGATGGCGGCGCCGGGGGCGAGGTGCGCCGGGCGCAGGAGGCTGGGCGACCAGGCCCGGGCGTGCGTGGCAGGCGGCCGATCCGCGTGCCGTTGAAGGGCGAATCGGGCGTCGCCGCGTTGCCCGACGGTCGCATGGAATGGGCCGTCACGACGCGTCGGCCGGACGTGCGCCGCGCCCGGGCGGAGCAGGGGAAGGCGTGGATGGATGCAGGCGTGGTGGGTGCGTGGTTGCGGTTGCGCCGATGGAGGGCGGGCGACCGGTTTCGTCCGCTGGGCGCGCCGGGGAGCGCGAAGGTGGGAGATCTCTTCACCAATCGTCGCGTGCCCTTGCCGGAGCGCGCCGGGCGGTGGGTGGCGGAGGCACGGGACGGGACGTTGTGTTGGGTGGAGGGTTGGCCGTGCGGGGAGTCGTTCAAGGTGACGCCCGGGACGCGGCGTTTCCTGAGGATTCAGCTCAAGCGCGCGAAGGTGAAGAAGACGGCGAGGGCATCGAACGGGTGAGTGCAAGACGCCGGTTCGGCGGGAGGCTCGGCCGTCTTCGGCCGCCTTGGAATGACCTCGAAGTCCGCGTGAGCGCGCCCCCCCGTCGCTCCATTCCCCTATGGCTTGGCCGCCGCGCGCGCGGTTCCGATGGGCAGCTTCGGGAGGGCGAGGCGAGCGGCCTGGGCGGAGCCTTGGGTGATGCGCCAAAAAGCTCCGGGCTCAACACCCGTGGCTACCTGCGGCGTGGGGTCGCCCGGCCACAGGATGGAGACCTTTTCGATGGCGGTGGCGTCGCCGAGGCCCACCTCCTGGCGGAGGGGATTGGACCCGAAGCTGCCGGACGCCCCGACGGTTCGGTGCAGGGTGCGCGGGCCGGAGGGGGTCCTGAGGTCGATGCGGATGCGGGCCCCGATGGCGGAGCGATTGGCGCGTGTTCCGACCAGATGAAGCGTGACCCACTGGTTGGAGGAGCCAGGGTTGAGGAAGAGGGCGTTGCGGGCGATGTCGCCGGAGTAGGCCCCGCCAAGGCTCACGTACACGTCCTGGTCGCCGTCGTTGTCGAGGTCGGCGAAGGAGACCTCGTGGCCCTTCTGGAGGTGGCCGGTGCCAGTGGCGGTGGTGACTTCCTGGAACCTTCGGCCGCCGTTGTTCCGGAACATGCGGTTGGGGATGAGGGTGGCCAGGTCGGGGTCGCCGGTGGACAGGTAGAAGTCGAGCCAGCCGTCGTTGTCGAGGTCGCCGAACGAGCAGCCCATGGTGTGGCAGACGCGGCGGAGCCCGGCCTCGGCGGTGAGGTTGGTGAAGGTGCCATTGCCGAGGTTCCGGTAGAGGCGCGGCGTGGAGCCCTTGGTGGGGCGGTAAAGGTAGTCGTCGGCGACGTCCCCCACGTGGTTGATGCCGTAGCCGCAGGCGAAGAGGTCCTCCCAGCCATCGTTGTCGTAGTCGAAGAACCACGTGGCGAAGCTGAAGGCGGGCTGGGTCACGCGGGCCTGGACGCTGACGTCGGTGAAGGTCCAGCGCGGGAACTTGCTGGCGGGCGCATTGGACGCCGAAGGGGCGGGGCCGTCGTTGCGAAGGAGGACGTTGGGTCCGGCGCGGATGGAGAGGTAGATGTCCGGGTCCCCGTCGTTGTCATGGTCGGCCACGGCGACGCCCTTGACGAAGAGCTTCAGGGCGATGCCGGACTCGGCGGCGCACTCGGTAAAGGTCCCGTCGCCATTGTTGCGGAAGAGCTCGCAGGGGTCGGGGTCCTTGGGGTCGGTCGTCTCGTTGCCCACGAACAGGTCGAGGTAGCCGTCGAGGTTGAAGTCGAGCCACCGACAGGCCTGGGTGGGGTGGGCGCGTAGGACGCCGGCCTCGTCGGTGACGTCGGCGAACGTCCCGTTGCCGAGGTTGCGGAGGAGCGAGCCGGGGATGCGCCCAGGATTGCCGAGCCAGGCGCCTCGGGGGATCCAAACGTCGAGGAGCCCGTCGTTGTCGTAGTCGGCGGGATAGATCTGGAGGCCGCCCAGCAGGCCGACAAGGCCGGCCTCGGAGGTGCGCTCGACGAAGGTCCCGTCGCCGTTGTTGCGGTAGTACCGCAGTTGGCCGTCCATCCCCCACGACGAGGCCATGACGTCGAGAAGGCCGTCGTTGTCAAAGTCATCGCACGCGACGCCGCCCGCCAAGTCGAGGAGGTCGAGGCCGGCCTCGGTCGCGACATTGGGGAAGCGAGGCATGGGATGCTCCGAGGCGAACGTGTCGGGCGGGATCAGCCAGTCGGACGGCACCTTGTCCGGGTATTCTCCGAGGGTCATGTAGGCGATGTTGAGGAGCCAGAGCGCGCGGGTGTCGGAGGGGTATTCGCGGAGCAGTTGCTGGAGGACCTCGATGGCTCCCCGCGATCCCCGGGACACCTTGTGACGGGCGGCCTCCGAAAGGGGGAAGAGGCAGGAATCCGCCGTGGGCTTGCCGATGCAGTTTTCCTGCTCGCCCAGGCGGAGGAAGGCAACGGCGCGCGAGAGCTTGAGGTCGAAGAGCGCCTTGGCCGGCAGGGGATGCGCGCCCGTGGCCAGCATTCGGTCCATCTCGAGATAAACGTTCAGGGCCTGGTCGGGTCGGCCCGAGCGCATGGCCTCGCCCGCGAGGTCGTAACGGATGCGGAGTTGGTCGTCGGGGTTGGTGATGCCCGGGAGGGTGGCGGAGAGCGATTCGACGGCCTTGTCGTTGAAAAAGATGGTGGAGCCGGGGACGCGGTCCGCGTGGATCTTCGCGAGGCGCTCGGCCATGCGAACGGTGCCCGGATGACGTTTGCCAGGCGGCAGCGTGGCGCGGGGTGCCGGCGTGTAGCAGATCGGGTCGAGTTGGTAGGGGCCGGGAACGTCGGCCGCGTTGGACGTGAAAACGACGGAACAAAGGCCTGCGAGGAAAAGGGTGGCCGCCACCAGCACACGGGATGCAGGACGGACGACGGTGGCCAAGACGAGCGACATCGGCCTGAATCCTTGCAGATTTCGGGCCAATTCAGGCTATAAATCTTTGTTTTGCAGATACTTGCGACGCCTGTGTGGCGGACGGTTGTCGCGGGTGCGGCCAGGCCCTCGCCGGGCGGGCAGGGGCTCTCGTTGCAGGGACTGAACCTCGAAACGGCCGT
>CAYSGH010000011.1:0-78642 GCA_964430505.1 uncultured Akkermansia sp.
AAACGGGGTGCTGAATTTTGGAAACCCCAGCAAATCTCAAGAAACAGCCTCACCAGCTGCGGAACTTGGGCTAGGCTGCGGCGGTGGCGCTCGTGTAGTGAAGACTTTTCCCGCCCACGCGCGGGAACGCCCCCTTTTCCGCGTGTTCGTCGCCGCAGTTGCGAAAGTCAGGCTAGAAACGGCAGTTGACTTCCATTCACCGCCCATCTCGGGCCGGCGTTGGCGGGGGTGACGGGCGATCTTGCGGCCGTACCCACCGCCGTCAGCAACAACGGTCGGCTCGTCACTGCCTCCCGCCCACGCGCCGGGTCCGCGCACGCCACAAACAGGCTCCACCCGTTGTACACCACCCCAACGCTCCGGGCCGCCACCCGGCTCCTCAAAAGGTCCCGCATCATGAACCCGCTCCAGCCCCACTGGTTCTTCAGCTCGTCGATCGCGTTTTCCGCGTCAGCACGTTGCCGGTACAGGTTGCACAGCCCCAGCACGTCCACCTCCAGGTTGCTCGCCACCACGTGGTACTCCCATGTCGGCCCCGGGTCCGCCTCTACCTCCAGCCCGGGCAACAGCTCCGGCAGGCGACGCGCGGACCTCCGCCCGCCCCGTTCCGTCGCCCTCCGGTACACCACCACCCGCCGCTCCCGGGTCCAGCCCGTCAGCCGCAGCGATCCCTCGATCCCTTCCCATCCGTTGACGCCCTTCTTCCATCCGCCCCGTTGCTCCAGCAGCTTGACCAGCGCCCGCACCCCCTTGGTTATGCGCACCCGGAAGAGGTACTTCAGCCCGCGCCGCTCGAACTCCTCCATGAGGGGCTCCCTCCCATAGGCCGCGTCCCCGCACGTCAGGTAGGGCCGTTGCTCCGGCCTGAGTCCGTCGATGAGCCACCACAGGTTGGCCATCCCGTGCTGGGGCGCGTGCTCCTTGCCGGAGCGGGCCTCCACGTCCATCAGCAGCCGCGTACCCCGGTGGATGAGCAGATGGTAGGCGCGGGACGGCCGGCCGGGCTTGTGCGGGTTGTAGCCCACCTCCGCCCCCTCCTGGTGCCCGTAGATGGGCTTGATGGTCACGTCCATGTCGAGGATCCAGGGGAGGTGGAGGACGGGCTCCCAGGTCGCGCGAAGGGCCTGCCTTTGCCAGTGCTCGCAGGCGTCGCCGTCCGCCTTCTTGAACGCGCTCCGGGTGCTGTCCTCGCTGCAGTTCTTGGTCATGCCCAGTTCCTGGGGGTTGACGTGGTTGGCGCGCAAGGCGGTGAGAGGACCATGGTGTCCGGGAGGTTGGTGAGGTTGGGGGCGTTGGGGCTGGTGAAGCCCAGGGGGCAGGAGGCGACGTACCGTGCAAAGAGCTCCGAGGTGGCGAGGAACTGGCAGATGAAGACCAGCTGTCCCATGGCGGTGACCTGGGCATGGGGCTCCCATTCGACATGGAACCTGCGGCCGAGGGTGTCGACGGGCAGGGCCTCCGACGGGATGAAAGGCGGGACGGGAGACCGATTGGGCACCTCACCCGCTGGGTGAGGACCGATGGTGGCTAGCAACGCACTCACACACCCCAGCGAAACCGCCAAATCCCCAACATTGCAAGGCTCTCAACTGCCGTTTCCGGGATCATGCGTCACCCCAAGGGCGCTGGGGTCTGCATCACATGCCCCTGAGCCCTTCGAGCGTGCCGAACAAGCATCACGGCCACGTTGGGTCGCATGGGCGTTCAGGTCGATGTGGCTATCGTATGGTCCAGTCAGGCCGGTCGGCTGGATTGGCCCAGTGCTGCATGTCCTGTAGGGCTGGCCGAGCGAGGGACTCCGAATGACCGTCAACGAAGGCGGAAATGGCCCGGTTTCCAAACCTGGGATGAACGTTTCCCCACGCTTCAGGCCCATCAGCCGGATTCCACTCGATCGCCCACCTGCGCGCCGCGAGGAATGGAGGCTTCACGGCATAGAAGCCCTGGACGATGCGCCCCTCGAACGGGCCGCGAGCCGACGCGAACGCCATGAGGCGCTGGGGTTGTCGGACCTCCGAGACACGCATGACGCAGAAGGGGCCGAACCGGGCGAAGGCGGCAGGGGTTGGGGGAAGCTCGATGTCATCACCTCCAACGAAGACCGAGTTGATGCCGAGGGACGGGAACACGCTGGCGGCGTAGATGCCAATCATAGGGTCATCCATGCGCTGAAACTCCCCGAGAAGGCGGCGATTCTCGTTCGCGTACATGACGCCAAAGTTCTTGCCGAGGTACGGGGCAAGGCGCCAGGGGTATCGGGCATTGATGGGATGGGGAATGGGTCGCCCTTGCAGGTCCTTCGCTTCGAGGCCGTGGCGGTAGCCAGGCAGGACAGCATCGTTGTGGTCTCCCGCGTAGAGGTGCCATGCGATCATGAGTTGGCGGGCGGTTGACGCCTCGTTGGCTTGAGCTGCCTTGTATTTGGCCTTCCCGAGGGCCGGGATCAGGAGGCCGGCCAGCAGGGCGATGATGGCCAGCACCACGAGGAGCTCGACCAATGAGAAAGCGCGGGACGTCCACGACGTCCCAACCCCTGCCCGAAGCAGGGAGGGGGGTGCGGATTGATAAACTCTTGCTTGTCGCATCTGAGGGCCCCAGTGGGTGGCCAGCGTGGAGGGTATGGCTGCGAGGTCCCCGCGCAAGTCCCGGGGGAAGCATGACCGATGCCGGGTCCGACAGCGAGGAGCCGTTGTCGGCAGGATTTCCGGTTGTTGCGGGACACGTGACTTGGGAGTGTCCTTGAATCCATGGAATGTACGAAGGGGAAAGTCCGGGGCTTGAGTCGGCGCGTAGCCGGCTGGCTGGCTGAAAGTTCCTTGACGCGGCCGGGGAGGCGGATCATGGAGGCCAACCTACGGGACTACCACATGCCGCTCGGCAAGGTTGGGAAGGTGCTTGCCGGGACCTGGCTAATCCTGAGGGACCATGCCGATGGGCACTTCCCCCCGACGTTCGAGGATCAGCAGAAGGCATACCAAGGGGAGATCGACTACTTTGCATCGATACCCGGGGCGGCCCGCGAAAGGATGATAGCCGACCATGTCGTGAAGCCGTTCTGGAACAGCGAGTCCTTCGGGCGGTATGCCGGGGACTTGGCCCGGTTGATGGGGGTGCTTGAGGCGCTCGGGGTGCCGGCGGATGGGAGGCTGCTGGAACTGGGCTGCGGGTGCGGATGGATGGCGGAGTTCCTTGCCATACGGGGGTACGATGTCACGGGGACAACGATTGCGCCGGACGACGTCGGGATCGGCGAGAAGCGGGTGATGGCATTGATGGCGCGGGGGCTGCCGCGCAGGCTGCGGTTTCGGGCGGCTCCCATGGAGAGCGTGGACGAGGCCGTAGGCGACCTGGGGGGGTTTGACGCGGCGTTCGTATTTGAGGCGTTGCACCATGCGTTTGACTGGCGGCGATCGATTCGGGCGGCGGCCCGGACCTTGCGCCCTGGAGGGTGGCTGGTTCTTGCAAACGAGCCGAACCTTGTCCACACGCTGGTGAGCTATCGTGTTGGGCGACTGACGAACACGCACGAGATCGGAATGAGCGGGAGTGAGTTGAGGAAGGAAATGCGATTGGCAGGCATGTCCGAGATTCGTGTTTTCCAGCCGCGATGGGAGAACTGGGTGACGCCGCACTGGCTGGCGGGTCGCCGCCTCTAGCGGGGCCTTCGCGGCATGGATGTTGCTAAGTTGGGAGGGGAGAGGACGCAGGGAATTGGGGCCAAAACAAGGCGTGGTGGGCTAAAGCATGGCGGACGACAAGATGCAGCTTCAGCGATGGGAGCTGAAGTACGTGATCCCGGAGGATACGGCGTTGGGCATCCGGGAGTTCGTTCGGCCTTACCTGGAGCTGGACGAATACGGCGTGGGAAGGCCGGATTTGTCGTACACCATTCACAACCTGTACCTCGATTCGGACGACCTGGCGATCTACTGGGGAACGATCAACGGCAACAAGAACCGATACAAGCTGCGGCTGCGGTTCTACGAGGACAACCCAGCAGCACCCATCTTCTTTGAGATCAAGCGTCGGATGAACGAGGCGATTCTGAAGCAACGAGGGGGCGTGAGACGGCCTCATGTCGAGTCGGTGCTGGCAGGGCAATTGCCTGGCGCTGATGAGATGGTGTCCGGGGAGGGGCGACAAGTGGCGGCGGTGCAGAACTTTGTTCGATTGATGATGGAGGACCGAGCGGGGCCGACGGCGCATGTGCGGTATGAGCGGGAGGCATGGATCAGCCCGTTTGACAATTCGGTGCGGGTGACGATGGACCGAAACGTGATGATTGCGCCGGAGTTTGCAATGCGGTTCACGGCGGAAATGGATCAGCCGACCTGTGTTTTTGGGGACCTGGTCATTCTCGAGCTGAAATTTTCGGGGCGGTTTCCGGACTGGTTCAAGGAATTGGTGCGAGTGTTTGGGCTTCGCCAGGGGTCGGCGTCGAAGTACGCAGATGGCATCGCCAACCAAGGGGAGCGATATTTTTGTCGCCCGGGCGGCGGGGTAGCGGCAGTCTCGAAATGCTTGGGCAGCGAGGATCGCAGGCGGGAACGTCAGGAGCGTCTGGCGGCGCTTCTGGACAAGGGATGAGTTGAAGGCTGGATGATTGACTGGATACAACGAGGGGACTTCGGGACAGCCCCGGACGACATCCGAGGGATGTTGCTCGGTCTGGCCGTGTCGTTCGTTTGCGGCCATGTGATCGCGTGGACGTACATGGCGTGCCACAATGGTCTCAGCTACTCGCGTGCGTTCGTGAATGCATTGCTGGTGCTGTGCATGATCGTGGCATTGGTGATGATCGTGATGGCGAACAACGCCTTGGTGGCGTTTGGGCTCATGGCGGTCTTTGCCATCGTGCGGTTTCGGAACATCCTGAGGGACACCCTCGACACGACCTATATTCTGGCGAGCATCACGGTGGGAATGGCCGCAGGGACGAGGAAGTTTGGGACGTCGGCGGTGGGCACGTGCCTTTTTGCGGCTGTGATGCTCTACCTGTACTGGACGCAATTCGGGGCGCGGCATCGGCATGACTTGATCTTGAACTTGCACTGGGGAAGGCCGGTGGGGGAGCTGGGAGACCTGGGGTACCTGCTGGAGCGGCATGCACGACAGACGACGTTGGCGAGCCAGAGGGCGGCACAGGGACAGGAAGGCGCCGACTTGTCGTATCGGCTCTTGCTGAGGGATGCGGGCAGGGCCGACGACCTGTTGACGGAGATCAAGGCTTTTCCCGGGGTGTCACGAGTAACGAGCATGAGGGCGGCGGACGAGTCGGAGGTTTGAAGCATGGAGAAGCTGCCGCGCATTCCGTCCCCGCCGGGGACAGCCTTCCGGGAGATTCGGGCTCGGTACGTGCCGTTTCTGGCATTCGCCTGCGTGATGGCGGCCACGGTGCATTTGTGGCGTGGCTACATTGGGCCTTCTTCTTGGGTGGGGGAGGTTCAGATGGTTCGGACGGTGGTCAGCGCGGCGCAGCCCTCTCGCGTGACGCGGGTGCGGGTTGGGATGTTGGATCGGGTAACGGCCGGTCAGCCGGTGGCAGACTTGATTGCAGCGGATCCTCGATACCTCGAGGCGCAGGCTGCCTTGTCTCGTGCGAGGCTGGAGATGGTGGTAGCGAGCTTGGGGCCACAAATTCGGCGCGAGAACAACCTGATCAATTACACGTCGTTGCGGATGAATTGGTTGCGGCATCGTGTGGACTTGGCGGAGGCGAGGGCCAGGCTGGCATTTGCCGAGGCGGAAGCCGACCGTGCATTGCGATTGTCGAAGGCGACGAACGGTGTGCCGTTTGTGAGCCAAGCGGAGCTGCAGATGGCGCAGCGGAACCTCGATGCACTGCGAGCCGAGATTGCCGAGCGGCAGTTGCTGGTTCGGGACGTGGGCGGACAGATTGAGAAGATGGCACCGGACGAGAAGAAGATGGACGAGGACGTGCCGGCGTCGATCGAGGCGGCCTTGGCGGTGGAGCAGCGGGCATTGGAGGCGGTGGAGAGCCAGTTGAACCCGACTGTCCTTTTGTCACCGATTGATGGCTTCGTGAGCGTGGTGCATCGGCTGTCTGGCGAGGCGGTTCAGGCTGGGGAGGCGATCCTGACCATATCGGGGACGCGCGCGGAGAAGATTGTCGCGTACGTCCGGCAGCCCTTGCAGGAACGGCCGCATGTTGGGATGGCCATAGAGGTCCGATCGCGGTCGGAGGGCAGAGCAGCCGGCCGGGGAGAGGTGCTGAGCGTTGGAGGGCAAATGGAGCCCATCCTGCCGGAGTTGATGGCGTATCGGCCGACGGGTGCACCGGCGGTGGAGTATGGATTGCCGGTGTTGTTGACGGTGCCGCAGGACCTTGGGTTGATGCCTGGAGAGATCGTGGACCTTTCGGCGGTGAAGTAGGCGTGCGGGAGGCGCTGGGATTGGGCCAAGCGGGGAGGATTTGCGCTGTTCAATTCGGGAAGATGCCGGTTGGATGGGTGGACTCGATGGACATTGTGGCATCATGGGCTGGGGCGTGGTGGTGGAAAGTATTGCGGTGGCAATCTAGGGCCGCTTGGGTGGTCATGGCTTTGCTGGGCATTGCCAAGGCGCAGCCGGTAATTGAGGCACAGCCGACGGGCGCCACGGTTTATGAGTCGCAGTCCGTAACCCTGAACGTGCTTGCGTCTGGGGAGTCGCCGCTTTCGTACCAGTGGCGGATGATGGGGACGAATCTGCCCATGCCGGGGCTACCGTCGTTGACGCTGACGAATGTGGCGCTGGGTTCGTCTGCCTTGTACGACGTCGTCGTGACCAACAGGTTCGGTGCCGTGACGTCTGCACCGGTCTTGGTCGTCGTGTTGTCTCGCCCGGTGCCGTTGGTGTCGTTTGGGGGTTATGCCGTCGGGGCATCGCCCTCGATTCCGGTGATCTACACGGCGTTTGGTGGGGAGACGAACGTGAGCTTTTCTGTCGCCTATGATCCGAAGTCGGTCACGAGGCCGCGGTTTGAGTCGGCCCTAACGAATCGAGCCGGCACGGTGGAGATCACGCTGGGTGAAGGTGGATTGATTGGTGTGCAGGCGCGGCTTGAGGGAGGGTCGATCTTGGGTCCTGGCCTGACAACATTGGGAACGTTGGTCTTCGAGGCGGTGTCCGGCGCTGGGATCTACGCAGCTGGGCTGGGACTGACGAACACGCCCGTGGCCTTGGTGAGCGGGCCTATTGGCGGCACGAACTTCACTCCAGGGGTTCTTCCGCCGGAGCCGGTGGTACGGGTGGTGGATCCTTCGGAGAAGCCCCGCCTGGACGGGCAGTCCGGGTTATATGTGCACCGTTTGGAGATCGGGAATCCCGGGTTGACGACGAACACGACGGTGGAGGTCCGGGTGGGCGGGTTCACGAATGATGCCTTGGGAAACCTAATCCGGGTTTTCAATGCGCTGGGCACGAACGCGGCCGGCGAATGGCGGATCTTTGCGAGGAACCTGAAGCCGGGCGAGGCACGCGGGTTGACGGTTGAGCTCTACGTGCCGGACTTGGCGTCGGTGCCGGCGCCAACGTATGCGGCGGGCGCCTTGGGGACGATCAGTGACCCCAACGTGAGCGCGCGGACGCTCGTGGTGGAGACGGTCCGGGCCTTCACGAATGCGGCATACCCGAACGGGGCGATCCTGATTGAGTTTCCGACCGAGGCGGGGCGCCGGTATTTCGTGCAATATGCCCCGACGGCCGAGGGCTTGGTGGCTCCAGGAGGGGAACGGCGGACGGCGGAGCCGGCGATCATTGGGACCGGCTCGCGGGTCCAATGGGTGGATCACGGGCCACCGAAGACGGAGTCGCCGCCGGGACAGTCGAATCGTTTTTACCGGGTAATTTTTGGCCGGTGACCGGGGTTTCTTTGCTGGGGCTTGAACATGCGAAATTCATTGGGCTTGGCGCGTGGCGTGGCTTGGACGGGAGCGATGGCGACGTCGGCGGTCGTCCTAGGCCAGGAACTGCGGCCCGCGCCGGGTTTCTGGATGCGCTTGGGTGGCAATTTCCGGGCGGGTTACTCCGTGAAGTTCAGCGACACGGCCGGACCGTCTCCAACCGCAGCGGGACAGTTCTCGAATGGGTTTGTGCTTCCGTCGATTAGCGGGACCAACGCGCCGTTTACTTGGAACTGGGGCTACGACGATGCGGCCCAGGTCCGGGGCAACACGTTGGTGCTGGAACGATTTGATGCGCGGCCGCGGGTCGGGGGATTGGATGGCGGCAGCGACCTGCTGTTGGGCGGGGAGCTGAGGGCGGGGTTCGAGGCGATCCGGTTTGAGTGGCGTGATCGGGAGATGCGGTTTGGATTCGAGGGTGGCTACTCGATGGGGATGTTGTCGGCGAGCGCGGCCGGGAGCGCGACGGGCGGGGTGTCGTTCACGCGGGGGACGTACTCGTTGCTGGGGCCGGGCGGAACGCCCATCGTGGCCCCGGCGCCGCCCTACGCGGGGACGTTCAACGGACCCGGCCCGTTGATTCCCCTGTCTCCATTGAGCCTTGAGACGGTGACGGGCTCCGGGGCGCTGGCCACGACGCGGCTGGGGTTGGACGCGACGCTGCATACATTTCGGCTGGGGCCTTATCTGGAGGTCCCATTTGGGAGGAAATGGGTGGCTGGATTTGGGTTTGGGTACAACACGGTGTTGCCCGACGCGGAGCTGCAGATTCGCGAGACAACGACGTATCCTGGCACCTCATTGGCGCCCACGGAGGTGGACCGGACGGTGCGGAGGTCGGATTGGCGGCCTGGAGGCTACGCGGAGGCGCGGGTGCAGTATGAGTTCAACCGGCGCGTGTCCGCCTTCGCGGCGGCTGAGTTCCAGGTAAACCAAGACCTGGTGTTCGGTGCCGAGGGGAGGCAGGTGCGCATTGGGCTGGGTGCGATCTATGGAGGGAGCGCGGGGGTGCGAGTTGCGTTCTAGGCGGCGAGGGTGGTCGGCGGCGGGTGCGGCGGGCGCAGCGGGTCGGCCGCAGGGTCGGGGCGAGGGTGCAGGACAGGGATATCGAGGAGCCCTTGGCGCTTGGCCGCGTTGGTGGCTTGCAGCCATTGCAGGGGTGGCATGCTGGGGGTGTTCAAGCGGGGTGAGGCATGCTCCGGGCGGCGTTCCGAGACCCGACGCGGAGGTCGAGGAGGCCCCGGCGATCCGACCCATGGATGGCAGCGTTGGGAGGATAGTCCGGGTTCATGCGGCGCTGCGGTTTGTGGTGGTGGAGTTTGGGCTGAGCGAGCCGCCCAAGGCGGGGACTCGGCTGGGGGTGTACCGTGGGGGAGCCAAGGTGGGGGCGTTAAAGGCGGGGCATTTTCGGAGGGACGCCACGATGGCAGCCGACGTCGTTTTGGGTGAGGTGGCCGAGGGCGACGAGGTCAGGCCGGAAATCGCCGATTGACCCGGTTTCGCCGTGGGCGGTACGGTCTCCCATCCTCGCGAGCAAGCATATGATCGGGACGATTCGCAAGCATTCGGCCGTGTTGTGGTGGGTCATCGTTGTGGCGGTGATCGTGAGTTTCGTGGTGTGGATTGGCCCTGCCGGAACGGCGCTGGGTGGCCGCAACACGGGGCAAGGCGAGTATGGGGACGTTGACGGCCGTCCCGTGAAGCAGGCCGCAATCCAGGATGCGTATCGCCAAGCGCAGCTTCGCGAGAGGTTGCAGCGGTCCCAGGGGTCGATGCCAGATGAGGCACGGGTGCAGATGGCCGGCCAGATGGTGTTTGCGGACATGAAGATGGCGTCGATGGGGGTGGTGGTGAGCGACGAGGCGTTGGCCGCCTACATTCGTGAACGTTACCGCGATCCAGCAACGGGCCAGTCGCGCTATGCGACCTTGGTGGGTGAGTTGACGGCGATGGGAGCCCGCGAGGAAGACATGCTCTCGATGGAGCGCCGGGGCATTGGGCAGTCGGTGCTGGCGGACGTTCTTTCGATTCCCGAGGCGCTGATCACGCCGCGGGAGGCGGAGCAGGACTATCGGCGCGACCATGAGGAAGTGACGGCGAGCGCGGTGTTCTTCGCGAGCTCGAACTACCTATCCAAGGTGACGGTGACGCCCGAGGCGATTGGGCGCTTCTTTACGAACCGGATGGCAAACTACCAAGTGGCTGAGAAGTTTGTATTGGCCTACGTGCGGTTTCCCGGGACGAACCACTTGGCGGCGGCCGAGGCGGAGTTGGCGGCGATGCCGGACCTGACGAACCGGTTGGAGAAGGTTTACCTGCAGCGCGGCACGAATGACTTTGTGGACGACCAAGGCGTCGCCTTGGGCAAGTCCGCTGCCTTGGTGAAGATTCGGCAGGAAGCCGCGAGGGAGTCTGCCAACGTGAAGGCGCGCGAGGCGGCCGTGGCCTTTTACAACGAGTTGACGCAGAAGACGCCGATCCGTCCCGACACCCTCGAGACGGTGGCGGCCCAAAAGGGCCTGAAGGTTGGCATCACTCAGCCTTTCGCACGAAGTGATGCTCCGGTGGGATTGGAGGGGCTTCCGGGCGTGGGCTCGGCCATCGAGTCGCTGTTGGGCGAGACGCCCTTGTCCGAGCCGATGCTGGGCACGGACGGGGCGTACCTTCTTGCTTTGAAGGTTCGGATTCCTGCATCGACGCCTCCTCTGGAGGCGGTTCGGGCACGGGTGACCGAGGATTTTCGGAAGCAGGAGGCTCTTCAGGCGGCCCGGACGGCGGGGCAGGCCTTCCAGGCTGCGGTGACGAATGCCTTGGCGGCCGGGAAGACCTTTGCGGACGCTGCGGCGGGCCAGCGGTATGCGGTGGTGGATTTGCCGTCCTTCAGCTTGTCCTCGACGACGGTGGCTGGTTTGCCTCCCTCTGCGGACCTCGCTTCATTGAAGAATGCGGCGTTTGCATTGCAGCCGGGCAAGGCAGGAAATTTCGCTTTCAGCCGGGACGGCGGATTTGTGTTGTTCTTGAAGGAGCGCAAGGCTCCTACGGCGGAGGCGATCAAGGCGGGGCTGCCGACCTACTTGGCCGAGCAGCGTAGCCGCCGCTCGAGGGGCCCGTTCGTCCAGTGGTTCACGTCTGAGTGGGAGAAGAGCGGCTTGAGGCTGGCCTTGGAGCCGCGTCGCGAGACGAACGCCATGACCACGCCGAACTGACGGGCCCGCATCCATGTGCCCGTTCCCAGCCTGTCCGCTAGGTCGGCGCCAGCAACGACAGCGGCACGTTGGGATTGTTTTGGGTGAAGTATCCGACGGACCATTCCGATGGAAACAATGCCACCGGCTGTTGGTCTTGGTCCAAGGCGAGACGAGCGCCAGTGGGTAGCGGGAGGGCATCCAAGACCTCCGGAGCCAGCCTTGGCGGGAGCCAGCGAACGGCGGTGAAGGGCGCGGACTCACGGCGGGTCTCGGCTCCGTACTCCGTTTCGAGCCGGTATTGAAGCACCTCGAACTGCAAGGGGCCGACGGCCGCCAACAACGGCACGCGGCTGGCGGTGTCCTTGAGGTGAAAGGCCTGCGCGACGCCCTCCAAGAGGAGTTGGTCCAGCCCCTGCCGGAACTGCTTGTACTTGGCCGTGTTGGGGTTGTGGAAGTACTCGAACACCTCCGGCGGGAACCGCGGGATTTCGTCGAACCGCACGGCCGGGTCCGTGGTGAGCGTGTCGCCGATCCCAAACCCATCGTGGCCCACGAGCCCGATGATGTCGCCCGGCCAAGCCTCGTCCACGGTCTCGCGCTCGTTGCCGAAGAGCTTGTGCGACGAGGACAGGCGCACCTTGCGCCCGGACTGGACGTGCGTGACGACCATGTCGCGCTCGAACTTGCCGCTGACGACACGCACGAAGGCGATTCGGTCGCGGTGCCTCGGGTCCATGTTCGCCTGGATCTTGAAGATGAACCCGGAGAAGTGCGGGTGGGTGGGCTCGATCATGCGGCCCTCGGCCGAGTGGATGTCTTGGCTCATCGCAGGTGCCGCCTCACTCCGCCGCCATGGCGCGGGCGATGCTGTTCCACCAGGCGTCGTGCAAGGGTTGCAACGGGGCCGACCACTCGCCGTCGGCGGTCCGCACCACGAGGGCGTCGCCGCCCACGACGCCGATGCGCGCGGCGGGCACCCCGAGCAGGGAGGCCTGCTTGAGGACGCGGCCCGCGTCGGCGGGGGCGACGGTGATGACGACGCGATTCTGGGTCTCGCCAAACAACAACGCGTCGTCGCGCATCCCGTCCTTGGCGAGCCCGGTCAAGTCGATGCGCGCGCCCAACAACCGAGGCGTCTCGCGGGCGACAAGCTCGGAAATGGCGGATTCGGCGAGGGCAACGGCCAGCCCGCCGTCGGAGCAGTCATGCGCGCTGCGCACGACGCCCTCGCGGATCCACCCGACCAACGTCGTGTGAAGCGTCTTGGCGACGTCGAGGGGGCAACGCGGCGGAAGGCCGTCCTTGATCCCATGCACGACCCGCAGCCAGGCGGACCCGCCGAGCCCCTGCAACGGGTCGGCCAGGTCCACCGCCTCGCCCAGCAGGAGGACGACGTCGCCCTCGTTCTTGAACCATTGGGTGGTGACATGGGCGAGGTCCTCGACGAGGCCAACGACGGCGACGGTGGGGGTGGGGTCGATGGCCCCCAGGGCCCCGCGTTGGTTGTAGAGGGAGCAGTTGCCGCCCGTGACTGGCGCGTCGAGGGCGCGGCAGGCGTCGGCGAGGCCGCGGACGGACTCGCGGATTTGCCAGAAGATGGCGGGGTTGTGGGGGTTGCCGAAGTTGAGGTTGTCCGTGGCGCCCAAGGGGAGCGCACCCGCGCAGGCGATGTTGCGGCAGGCCTCGACGACGGCCGCCTTGCCGCCCTCGTAGGGATCGAGGGCGACGTGCGCCCCGTTGCAATCGACGGACATGGCGACGTACTTCTCGGGGACGGGCTTGCCCTCGGCCGGGTGGCCGACCGGAAGCACGGGCAACGAGTCCGCCTTGATCCGCACGACTGCCGCGTCGCTCCCGGGGCAGACAACGGAGCCATCGCGAACCATGTGGTCGTACTGGCGATACACCCAGTTCTTGGACGCGATGGAATGGTCGGCAAGGAGGCGCTGAAGGGTGGCGGCGGGCTCGGGCGACGGCGGGAGGCCTTGGAGGGTGAAGGCGCGGACGCGCGCCATGGAGTCGGGTTCCTGGAACTCGCGGAAATAGATGGGGGCGTCGTCGGCCAGCTTGCGGGCGGGGATGTCCGCGATGACTTGGCCGTGGTGACGGACGACCATGCGGCCGGTGTCGGTGACGACGCCAATCTCGGACCACGGGAGGTCCCACTTGTCGAAGATGCGCTTCACCTCTTCCTCGCGGCCCTTCTTCACGACGACGAGCATGCGTTCCTGGGACTCGGAGAGCATGATCTCGTAGGAGGACATGTTCGGGGCGCGTTGCGGGACGCGGTCGAGCTCGATCTCGATGCCGGTGCCGGCGCGGGCGGCGGTCTCGCAGGTGGAGCAGGTGAGCCCGGCGGCACCCATGTCCTGCATGCCGGCGACGGCACCCGTGGCGAGCAGTTCCAGGCAAGCCTCGCATACGAGCTTCTCCATGAAGGGGTCGCCGACCTGGACGGCTCCGCGTTGTTGCTCGGCGGATTCCTCGGTGAGGTCCTGCGACGCAAAGGCGGCACCGGCGAGGCCGTCGCGGCCGGTGGCGGGCCCGACGTAGAACACGGGGTTGCCCACGCCATGGGCGGCGCCGCGGGTGATCTGCTCGTGGCGCAGAACGCCGATGCAGAAGGCGTTGACGAGGGGATTGCCCTCGTAGGAGGCGTCGAAATAGACCTCGCCGCCGATGGTGGGGATGCCGAAGCAGTTGCCGTAGTGGGCGATGCCGGAGACGACGCCGGAGAAGAGGCGGCGCACGGCGGGGTTGGACAGGGATCCGAAGCGGAGGGAGTTAAGCCCCGCGATGGGCCGGGCGCCCATGGTGAAGATGTCGCGGATGATGCCACCGACGCCGGTGGCGGCCCCCTGGAAGGGCTCCACGGCCGACGGGTGGTTGTGGGACTCGATCTTGAAGGCGATGGCGATGCCGTCGCCGACGTCGATGATGCCGGCGTTTTCCTCGCCGGCGCCGACGAGGATGCGGCTGCCTTGGGTGGGGAACGTCTTGAGGACCGGGCGCGTGTTCTTGTAGGAGCAATGCTCGCTCCACATGACCGAAAAGATGCCCAGCTCGGTGTAGGAAGGGGGCCGGCCCAAGATCCCGAGGATCTTCTGGTATTCGTCCGGCGTCAGGTTGTGGCGCGCCACCAACTCCGGCGTGATCGAAGGTTCGCTCATCTCAAATGAGGGTGGAGCCTATGGAAACAGGCGGGGCAAACAAGCCTTGCCATGATCTGCGCCGATGCGGGCTCGGGGTACGCAACGGCAGGACTTGGTCCTGAGGCCCGGGCGCCGCGGGCGGAGGTCGATGGATTCAAGCGATGGAAGCAGGAGGCCGTCGCTGCCAAGCTTCTGGTTGTTCGCGTCCTGATTGGGTTCGAGCGCCCGCCGTAACGAGACATCGGCCGTGGACGAGGCGCGACACACGTTGCTTCCCTATCCCTTGCCGAGGACTCCGTGCACGACAGACCCCTTGACGTCGGTGAGCCGATGGTCGCGGCCGCCGTAGCGGTAGGTGAGGCGTTCGTGATCCAGCCCGAGGCAGTGCAGCATCGTGGCGTGGAGGTCGTGGACGTGGACGGGGTTCTCGACGGCTTGGGAGCCCAGCTCGTCGGTGGACCCGTAGGTGCGGCCCGCGGCCGCGCCGCCGCCCGCCATCCAAAATGTGAAGCCCTTGGCGTTGTGGTCCCGGCCATCGGCGCGGCGGCTGTCCGGCGTGCGCCCGAACTCCCCGCCCCAGACCACCAGCGTCTCGTCGAGCATGCCGCGCGACGCGAGGTCGTCGAGGAGGGCCGCGATGGGCTGGTCGATGGCGTGGCTGTTGCGACGGAGGGAGGCCTCGAGGTTTTGGTGCTGGTCCCAGCCGCCGTGGTTCAACTCGATGAAGCGAACGCCCGCCTCGGCCAGTCGGCGCGCGAGGAGGCATTGCCGCCCGAAGTTGTCCGTGCCGGCCGCCCCGACACCGTACCGCGCCAGGGTGTCGGTGGATTCCGAGGACAGGTCGAGCAACCCCGGCACCTCGGCCTGCATGCGGAAGGCGAGCTCGAAGGACTGGATGACGCCCTCGACCTCCGGGTGACCGTCGGTGGCCTTCAGGAACTCACGGTTCATGTGTTGGACGAGCGCGAGCTGCCGTGCTTGCTGGGAGGCATTGAGGAGAGGGTTGCGCACGTTGCCGAGGGCGGTGGCGGCGTTGCCCTCGCGGGTCGCGCCGACGGGCGTGCCTTGGTACACGGCGGGCAGGAAGGCGCTGCCATGGTTTTGGGCTCCGAACTGGCGCGGGGGCGACAGCGTGATGAAGCCGGGCAGGTTTTCGTTCTCGGTGCCAAGCCCGTACAGGACCCATGCGCCCATGGAGGGCCGGACGAACCGGGCGCTGCCGGTGTGAAGCTGGATGAAGGCCTGCGGGTGGTTGGGGATGTCGGTGTGCATCGAGCGCACGATGCACAACCGGTCTGCATGGCGTGCGAGGCGTGGCATCAGCTCCGACATCCACAGGCCGGAGTCCCCATGCTGGCGGAAGGCAAAGGGGGACCCCACGAGCTTGTTGCCGGAGCCACGCGCGCCCCCGGGCTGACCATGGTCTCGTTGCAACCGCGGCTTGGGATCGAACAGGTCGAGCTGCGAGGGCCCGCCCTGCATGCACAGGAAGATCACGCGCCGGGCCGTGGGTTGGAAGTGAGGCACGCGTCGGCCCAAAGGCGCACCCGACGCGCCGCCCTGCCCTGCGGACACGGGCGAGTTCCCGGCCGCCCGGGCCGGGGCCGAGGCCGCAAGCCCGCCCAAAGCCATCCATCCAAAGCCGGCCGCAACGGACTGCAACAAACGGCGTCGGCTGAGCCACTGCGGCTGGACGTCCCGGCACTCGTAGGGGGCATTCATGGTGGGTGCGTCGTCGTGGAAATGTTCAGTGAAGGAAACGAAACTCGGCCGAGGCCAGCAAAGCCTGGGTGAACGCCGTCCATGCGGCCTCCCCCGCACGCAGGCGGTCGCCGGGCCTTTGGACGCCCTTCCCCGACCTTGCGGACGCCTCCGTGGCGTCGAGGCGTTCGTCTCGCACGAACTCCAGCGCCCGCGCCATCTCGCGCGACGTGGGAGCCCGGCCCAGCGCCAGCCGGTAGGCCCGCGCCACCCGCTCCCTTGGGTCCAGCCCCGCCTCGGCCAGCAACCGGCGCGCGAACGCCCGCGACCATGCGATCACCTGCGGGTTGTTGAGGAGGTAGAGGGCCTGCGACGGGACGTTGGTGGTGTCCCGCTCCGCCACGAGCAGGCTCGGCTCCGCGAAGTCGAACAAGTCCAGCGACTCCGGCACGAACCCCCGCACCACGGGCAGATAGACCGAGCGCCTGCGAAGGATGCCGTCCATGGCCTCGCCCGCGGGCGGACGACGCACCGGGCCGTCGCCCATGGCGGAAACGGGCGAGCCCTTGGGCGGATTCGCCTCCAGCATCCCGCTCACGGCGAGCATGGCGTCGCGCAACGCCTCGGCGTCGAGGCGACGCGGCTCGAACCGCCAGTGCAGGGTGTTGTCCGGGTCCAGCTCATGGGCGCGGGGATCCATGGCGGACGACAACGCATACGAACGGCTCAGGACGATCTCGCGCACGAGGCCCTGGATGGACCACCCGTTCTGGCGCAGGCGCAGGGCGAGGTAATCGAGGAGTTCCGGGTGGGTGGGCCGGTCCCCGTTGAATCCGAAGTCGTCCGGCGTGGCGACGATTCCCCGGCCCATGAGGTGCATCCAGACGCGGTTGGCGGCGACACGAGCGGACAGGGGGTTCTCGGGGCGGACGAGCCACTCGGCGAGCTGCAACCGGCCGCTGGAGCCTGCGGGCAGCTCCATGGGCTTGCCGCCGTCCAGCACCGGGACGAGCCCGCGCGGGACCCGGCCGGACTTCTGGCTGACCTCGCCCCGCACGAGGAACGGGCTGTCGTGGGGGATGCCCTCGCGGACGCCCATCGCGCGGGGGGCATTGGTGGCGGGCAACGGCGGCAAGGCGCGCTCGGGGTCCATGCCGCCCTGGCCGTTGGCGTTGGGGCGTCGAGCGGCCCGACGCGCAGCGGCGTTTGCGACGGGCCGTGGCACGGGAGCCCGGGCCGGCAGCAAGTCCTTGCGATCCGCGCCCAACCCGAGGCCCAGGAAGCCCGAGGGCTGCCGGTTGCCCCGGTCGTCGGTCGTGCCGTACAGCGTCTGCGTGCTCCGAAAGATCCCGGCCATCGCGTAGTAATCGCGCTGGGAAATCGGGTCGAACTTGTGGTCGTGGCATCGGGCACAGGCGACCGAAACGCCGAGGACCGCCCGTGTGGTGACGTCGATTTGCTCGTCCACGACGTCCATGACGAACTGCTCGCGACGGCGTTCGTTGAGCCCCTTGGGACCCAACGCCAGGAAGCCGGTGGCGACCAAGTTGGCGTCGCGTTCCTTCTCGTTCGCGACCGGCAACAGGTCGCCGGCGACCTGGCGGCGGATGAAGTCGTCGTAGGGCATGTCTGCCGCCACGGCCTCGATGACCCAGTCGCGGTACCGCCATGCCTCTGGGAAGGCGTAGTTGCGTTCCTTGCCGGTGCTTTCGCCGTAGCGCGCGACGTCGAGCCAATGCCGTCCCCAACGCTCGCCAAACGCACGCGATGCCAGCAACCGGTCCACCATGGCCTCCCACGCAACGGCCGTGGGACCGGCCACGAACGCGTCCAGCTCGTCCGGGTCCGGCGGCAGCCCGGTGAGGTCGAACGCCAGCCGTCGCGCCAACGTCCTGGGGTCCGCGTCCTCCACGGGGCGCAGGCCCTTGGCCTCGAGACGCGAAAGGAGGAAGCGGTCGATGTCGCCGCGCGGCCATGCCGAGTCTTGGACGGCGGGAATGGCGGGGATGGAAGGCGGCACGAAGGACCAGAACTGGCGAGCGTCGGGATCGTTGGCCTTGGGGCCGCGAACGGGTGCGGCGGCGGCGGCCGTGTTGGCCGCCACCCCTGCTGGGGACGGAGCAGGGTCGGCACCCGGTGCCTGTTCAACGGCCAAACCCATGACGATGGCCACGGCGATGTCCCACGCGCTTCGCATCCGATGACGTGAAGGGTTTCCCGAACATCCCGCCGCCGGCGGGAACGCACCGGATGCCTCCATTCAACGAGACGGAGCGGCGCGGCGAAAGGTTTCGCGGCTTGAAGGCGTCCCGGCGTCGGACGGGGTGGTTCAGGACAGGAACATCCAGGAAAGCCCGACGCCATGTCCGACGAGGGAGAGGGTGCCGAGCGCCACTCCAAGCCACGCATGGACGGCCCCCTTGGCGGCAGGATTGGCGGCTCGGCGCCGGAGGCCCAGCGCACCGAGGACAACGGCGGGCAGGGCGAGGACGCCACCGAGGAAAGGAATGAGGCTGAAGATCCCGAGGTAATAGGCCGTGAGGGCCATGGGGTTCTTGTAGGGAATGACGGTGCTGACGACGGCGGCCTCGCTGGATGGCTGGCCCGCCAACGGTGGCATGGCGACGGCGGGCGGCGTCGCCGCCACGGGTGCAGGTTCGCCCGGCATCACCACCCCGGGCACTTGGGCCAGGGGAATCCAGTCGGGACAACCCTCATGCCAAGCGAGCGTTGAAAGAGGCGCCAGACGGCCGTCGGCCAGCATGGCGTTGACTTCGGGCACGGGGAACGGCCCCTGCTGCTGTCCTTGGATGGAGACGAAGATCTGCATGGCGTGATGAGTTCAACCCAAGCGGCCCGGGTTGGCGGGAGGCAATGCAAAATTCGGCGCGAACACGTCTGATCGCGGCAATGGATCGGCCGCGACGTCGCCTCGTGGGCGGATGCGGGCCGAATCCGGGATTGCCGTCGGGACGCCGACGGCTTGGGATGGGGGCATGTTGAACCCGTTCCTGCGTCGCTGGACTCCTTGGTGCCTGGCGTTGGCCTTGCCCGCCGCATCCGTGGCCGCCGATTCCTACCTCGTCTTCGTGGGCACCTATGCGAGCCCGCGTTCGGAGGGCATTTACTCGTACCGGTACGACGCGGACACGGGCCTGATTGAGGAGCTGGGGCTCGCGGCTCCCACGCGCAGCCCGAGCTTCCTCGCGTTGCACCCCAACGGCCGGTTCCTGTACGCGGTGAACGAGTCGGGGCGGCCTGACGGCCGGAAGGAGGGGGCGATCACGGCCTATGCGGTCGAGGCGTCGACGGGGAGGCTGCGCGAGTTGAACCATGTCCCGAGCGTGGGCGCGGGGCCGTGTCACTTGAGCGTGGACCCATCGGGGAGCCAGGTCCTGGCGGCGAACTACGGCGGAGGATCGGTGGTGTCGGTGGCGTTGGAGCCCGATGGCCGACTGGGGCGGCAAACGGCGTTTCACCAGCATGTGGGCTCGTCGGTCAACGCGTCGCGCCAGAAGGAGCCTCATGCACACTCGGTCAATCTCGCGCCGGGAGCGCGCTACGCCTACGTGGCCGACCTTGGGCTGGACCGGGTGTTGATATACCCGTTTGACGCGGCTCGTGGGCTCAGCGGCCCGGCGCGCGAGGACTCGCCCCGGTTGGCTCCCGGGTCGGGCCCGCGTCACCTGGCGGTGCATCCCTCGGGCCGAAACGCCTACGTGATCAACGAGATGCTCTCGACGTTGACGGTGTTTCGTGTGGGGTCGGGTGGCGGCCGGTTGGAGGAGGTGCAGACGGTGGGCACGTTGCCGGCGGGCTTTTCCGGCGGCAGCAGCACGGCGGAGGTGGTGGTGCATCCGTCGGGACGGTTCGTGTATGGATCGAACCGCGGCCATGACAGCCTGGCGGTCTTTTCGGCCGACCTTGCCACGGGTCGGCTGACGCCCAAAGGACACGTGGCCACGGGCGGGAAAACCCCGCGCAACTTCAGCATCGACCCGACCGGCAAGACCCTGTGGGCGGCGAACCAAGGGACCGACAACATCGTCGTGTTCAAGGTGGATGCCGAGACAGGTGCACTGGAGCGGACGGGACAGGAGCTGAAGGTGGGCATGCCCGTATGCGTGCGCTTTCTGCGGGTCTTGCGGTGAGCCGGGCGGCGGCGGGGGCTTGGGAGGGTCTTGGGGCGAGGGCGAGCGATGGCGGGTGATCCCTTGGCCAGCGCGCTCGGCGGATGCGGACCCGCCGGACGGAATCGCCCTTGCTAGTCCCTGAGGACGGCGTTGGGGAGGTTGTCGCGGTCGAAGCTGGACCTTGGGAAGCGGCGGGCGAGGGGGCGAGCGGTGGCGCGGAGGGCTTCGAGGATGGCGCGTGGGGCGTCGTGGGGGAGGTGCGGCGCGGCGGCGCGTTGGATGGCATGGAAGAAGCGCTTTCCGAGCTGGAAGCGCACGGCCTCGTCGGCCGCCACCGCCACCTGGGACGAGGCGGGCGCAACGTAGAGGAGGACGGCGTTGCGCATGGGGGTGCGGGTCATGGTCAGCCGCTGGAAGTGTCGCACAGCCTCCTCCGACGCCCGGGCGGCGTCGGGGGCATGGCGAGTGATGAAGACGCGAATCTCGGCGGAAGTGTGGTCCTCCGCCTCGCGGATGGCGGCCTCGATGGCGTCGTCGGCCTCTTCTTGTGGAATCATGCTCGCTCGGGCGGCTCCGCCCCCCCGGCGCAAGCACGGCCCCCTAGAAGCTTGTGTCACTCTTCCGTATGTCCAGTTCCTGAATCCAGATGTTGCGATAGCGCACGTCGTGTCCCTCGGCCTGAAGCTTGATGCCGCCGGGGGTGTCGGTGATGCCCTTGCCACCGTCGTTGCCGCCGTCGATCCCCGACTTGGGGCCGCCCCAGACCTGGTGGATGGCGACGTTCTCGTGGACCTTCACCCCGTTGAAATAGACGGTCGCCAATGCCTTCTCCGTCCGCTTGCCGTCCGTGAATCGCGCGGCACGGAACTGGACGTCGTAGGCATTCCAGGCGCCCACGCCCTTGTAGGCGTGATACGGGGACGGCGTCTCGTTGATGATCGCGCCCATGCCATGCGAGGTCTTGTCGCCGTCCAGCACCTGGATCTCGTAGCGGTTCTGGAGATAGACGCCCGAGTTGCCGCCCGGCTTGGCCACGAGGAATTCCACGTGCAGGCGGAAGTCCCGGAATTCCTTCTGGGTCACGATGTCCGCCGCGCCGTAGCGGCCCCCTTCCGCCGCCGGGTCGAAGGTCATGATGGCCCTCCCGCCATCCACGGGGTCCTCCACTTCCTTCCACCGGATGGGCAGGGCGGAGGCAAAGCCGGGCCCCTGCCAGTACGTCCAGTTGGCATTGAGGGACGCCTGCGTGCCATCGAGCAGGAGCAGGGCACCCTTCGGAGGCTTGGCTCCCACGCCCACGCCCGGGGGCGCATCGGCGGCGAGCAGCGCGCAGGATGTGACGGCAAGGGAGGCCAGGGCGGCGAGGCCCCTGGAACGAAGCGTGGCGGACATGCCCAAACACTGGGCAAGACCCTGTCGCGCTGGCAACCCGTTAGCCGCCCTTGCGGCGACGTCTGGCCGTCGTCGAACCGGCCGCTGGAAGGAATGGCAGCCGTGCCTGCTTGGCCGGGGAAGAAGTCCATCCCCAACGAGTCGTGAGCGACAGCATGGAGGGAGGGAGCGGATGGCGGCCCTTTTGGGCGATTTCGAGAAGGCCCCGGGACCTGTTGTCCGTCCGTCATCAACGACCGCGGGTCGGCGCCGTTCTCGCGCCTCACCCCGGTGCTTTCTGGCAGCCAAGGAACGACGGCCCGGTGGGATGCGTGACGCTAGGGTGCTGGGGATGTGCGCGGGCGTCGCAGGAGGGAGCGGAGGGCGGTGGCGGGATCGTCCACGACGGCGCGGTCCACGACCAGCTCGCGCACGCGCGAGGAGGGGAGCTCGAACTTGAAGTCCCGCAGGATGCGCTCGCACACGGTCATCAGGCCGCGAGCGCCCGTGTTTTCCGACGCCGCGAGCTCGGCGATGCGGCGGAGGCCGGGCTCGCGAAACCGGACGACGATGCCGTAGGCCCGGAAGGCCCGCTCGTATTGGTGCAAGAGGCTGCTCTCGCTGTCGCGCATGACATGGAAGAGGTCCCCGGCGTCCAGCGCGCGACACGACACCCGCACCGGCAGGCGTCCGATGAACTCGGGCTCGAAGCCGTAGTCGATGAAGTCCCGCGTGGAGGCCTGCTCGGCGAGGGCCGCGCCGGGGCTGTCCGAGGCGGGGTTGGGCGCGCCGTCCGCAGATGTGCCGGTTTGCTTCACGGCAGTGGCTGCGGCCTTGCGCAGGCGTTGGCGCACGACCTCGTCGAGTCCTGCGAAGGCCCCGCTGGCGATGAACAGGATGTGCCGCGTGTTGATGGTTTGGTCGCGGCCGCGCGGCCCGGGCGACGACGCGGCCTCGCCGGGGGGCTGCACGGGCACGTCCGCGTCCTCCATGAGCTTCAGGAGGTTGGTTTGGACGCCGCGTCCGCTGACGTCCCGGGTGCCGGCCTCGCGGGACGCGATCTTGTCGATTTCGTCGAGATAAACGATGCCCTGCGACGCCCGCTCGAGGTCGCCGTTCGCCTTTCGGATCAGGTCGCGCACCAGCTCCTCGACGTCGCCGCCCACATAGCCCGTCTCGGAGAACTTCGTCGCGTCTGCCTTCACGAAGGGCACGCCGATGAGCTCGGCGGCGGAGCGGATGAGGTGGGTCTTGCCGACGCCGGTGGGGCCGAGGATGAGGACGTTTTGCTTGACGTAATGGGGCGCGACGTCGCCCTCGCGGGTGAGGCGCACGTGCTGGAAGTGGTCGCACAACGCGACGCTCAGGACCTTCTTGGCCTCGTCCTGTCGGACGACAAAGCGGTCGAGGTGTCGGCGGATGTCGCGGGGCTTGAGCCGGAACGCGAAGGATTCCCGGGCGGGCTTGGGCTTGGAAACCTGGAGGAGCGGATCGTTGGCGGGCGACTGGACGGGGCGGGGCGTTTCTCGGGCCGGCGCCTTGTCCCGATCCCGGGGCGTGCGGCCCGCAGGGCGCGACAAGTCAAATCCAAGGGCCACGGGGCCGCCACCGCGAACGTTCGATGCCATTCGGGGGCAGGGTATCCCGCTTCCGCAAAATCTCATGCGACTTCTTGCCGTGGCGCCGTCCCGGTCTGGCGGTGGTCGGGCGCCTCCGTGCGTCGCGGGCGGATGATCAGTCCCCGGCTGCGGCGCGTGGAGGGTGTTGGGCCAGGAAGAGGCGGGCTGAGGCCCACGCGATGGCGGCCTGCCATGGGACGTAGAGGATGAGGAGTCGCCATGGGGTGGCGTCAAATGCCACGACCGCCGGGGCGAGCAAGGATCCGCCGAGGGACCCGAGGGCCACGATGAGTGCGGCGTGCCGCAGGGCGCGGGGCGGGAGGAACAAGACCGTGGAGGCCGCGGCCAGCAGCGTGGAGCCCAGGGCACCCGCCAGGATCCCGTCGGTCCATGCCAGGCCAGGCTTGGCGAGACGAGCAGCAAGGTCGTAGGCGAGGTGATGGGCGACCGTGGAGGACACGACGTAGCAGGCGATGCGCCATGCGGGACGGGGTCTAGAGAGGTGGAGGAGGCCGCCGAGGACGACTCCGAAGACGAGGCCCGGCGTGATGGGGAACATCCAATCGGGCAGGTTTGGGACGAGGGATGAGACGGCCATCAGGATGGAGATGGACGCGGTTCCGGCGACGGCCCCTGCGGCCAGCCAGGCAACGGGGCGGCGCGACCAGGCGTGCGGGGCAGGGTGCATGGATCGAGTGGGCCATGGGGCCGGAAGCGTGGCAAGCGACCTGGGGGATTGGACTGCCTGCGGGAAGCAAGGTTGCGTCCGGGGTGGGTGCCCGTAGTCTGCCGCCCGGATGTTGGGAAGGCTGAAGGAAGCGTTGCCGGCGGTGTTTCTGGTGTTGCTGGCGTTGATGCGTTGGCCGGGCTTGTTGCCGGAGAACCTGAGCGCGGTGTACGGGCTGGTTTTCTGTGCCGGGGCGTTCCTGCGCTCCCCGCGTTGGGTGGGGGCGACGTTTGGGGTGTTGCTGGCGAGCGACGTGTTGTTGCTGTGTCATTACCGGTTCAACCAGGGCCTGGATGTGTTGGGGGCGGCGTCGGTGGTGTACCTGGCCATGAACTACGTGGGTTACGGTGTGATCTTGGCGTTGGGCCGGCGGTTTTCGGCAAGGTCGCGCTGGCTGGCGTTGGTGGCGGGCGGCGTGGTGGGCGCGTTGCTGTTCTACGTGGTGACCAACACGGCGGCATGGTTTTTCAACCCGTTTCGCAACCCCGAGTACACGCGCACGTGGGCGGGCTGGATCACCGCGTTGACGAAGGGAACGGGCGGATATCCGGAGACATGGACGTTCTTCAGGAACACGCTGCTGGGTGGCGGGCTGTTCACGGGGTTATTCAGCGGGGTTTGGAAGTGGTCCGGATCGGAGTCTCCGCAGGAGAAGGGCGAGGGCGAACGGGCGGCCGCGCCGGCTTCCGAGCCACCAGGGGAGGGTGCGGAGCCCGGGGAAGCCCATGCATGATGCTGGCGCTGCCGGGTGCATGGGGCGAGGGGGTGCGGCTCCCGGACGGTTGTCTGGAACGGATCGGGGAGCATTTGGAGGCCGAGCGAGCGGCGGGCCATGAGGTGTTGCCAGGGCCGGGACGGTTCTTTCGCGCGTTGGAATGCGTGGAGCCAGCGCGGGTTCAAGCCGTGATCCTGGGACAGGACCCCTACCCCACGCCCGGCCATGCGGAGGGCCTCAGCTTTTCGGTGGCGCCCGGCGTGCGGCCTTTTCCCGGTTCGCTTCGGAACATCCTTCGGGAGTGGTCGGCGGACCTGGGATTTTCCATTCCGAGGGAAGGCAGCCTGATGCCGTGGGCGCGCGCGGGCGTGTTGATGCTCAACACGGTGTTGTCCGTGCGTGCGGGTGAAGCGGGTTCGCACCGGGCAAAGGGTTGGGAACCGGTGACGGAGGCGATCCTGAGGAGGGTGGCGTCGAGCCCGGCGCGCGTGGTTTTCCTGTTATGGGGCAACGATGCGCGACGCCATGCCGGTTGGCTTTCGGAGGGGCCGCACGCCGTGTTGGAATCGGGGCATCCGTCACCGTTGTCGGCGCGGTTGTTTTTGGGTTGCCGATGTTTTTCCAAGGCCAACCGGTTGTTGATGGAGGCGGGACGAGAGCCAGTGGATTGGCGGTTGGAGATGGGGCGCGAGACGGAGCTTGCGCCGGGTTTGGGGTCGGGCGACCGAGGTTGAAGGGCGTGGGCGTGGGCCCCGGTGTCCCGGAGGGGCTGTAAGCCGAATTCTGTCTACCCCGCCGAGGCGGGGGAGAGGGTCATTTGTCTGAGCGGCCGATACCCGGCGCCCGCCCGCCGAAGCGGGCCTGGAACGGGCCGTTCCAAGGCGCCCTATTTGGCCTTGCTCCCGGGGAGGTTTTCCGTGCCCCGGCGCTTACGCGACGGGCGGTGGGCTTTTACCCCGCCTTTTCACCCTTGCCGCAGCCCTTGCGGGCCCCGGCGGTTTGTTTTCTGTGGCACTGTCTGTCGTGGTGCGCTTTCGCGCCCCGCTCCCGCGTGTATCCCTGGCCGTGCCAAGGTTACGCGGCCCCGAGCCCTGTGGAGTTCGGACTTTCCTCCCGCAGCAATGCCGCGAGCGACCCTCCGCCCCTCCGGAACGAGGGAAAGCCTACCGGGTTCGCCTCGTCGCCCAAGCGGATTCTCGCGCAGGATCTGTATCTTCGACGTCGTCGGAAACGTCCTGGGAATGGTCCTTGACGTTGTTGGGCGGAAATTCATAGCGTTGAGCAATAAGACAGCTTCCCGGGTCGGCCTTGGGGTCGACCAGCAAAAGTCGGAGGTGAAAACACCCGGCTTTTTTTTGTCGGCATTTGGGAAGCCACTTGGGCGCGAAGACGGGCACGGCTGGATGGCTGGGTTATGAATGCGGAATTGATCGCCGTTCTTGAGTTGTGGGAGAAGGAAAAGGGAATCTCCAAGGATTACCTGCTTACCTCGATTCAGGAGGCCTTGGTGGCGGCGGCCAAGAAGTCGGTAGGGCCTGCGCGCCAATTGCGGGTCCACGTGGATCCCAAGACCGGAGCGACCCGGGCGTGGGCCACCTTGATGGTCACCGAGCGCGTGCTGTCCCGCCACGACCAGATTTCCGTTTACGACGCCCGTCGGTCAGGCCATCCGGAGGCCAAGGTCGGTGACGAGGTGGAGGTGGAAGTCACCCCGAGGGACTTCGGTCGCATCGCCGCTCAGAGCGCCAAGCACACCCTGCTGGAGCTTCTTCGCAAGCAGGAGCGGGGCGTCATCCTCGAGGAATTCAAGGACCGGGTGGGCGAGATCGTGCCCGGCACGGTGCGACGCTTTGAGCGCTCGGACGTGATCGTCGAAATCGGAAAGGCCGAGGCGATCATGTACAACCGGGAGCGCGTCCCCACGGAGGAATACCAGATCGGCGACCGCGTCCGATGCCGCATCCAATCCGTCAAGGACACGCCGCGTGGGCCGGAGATCTCCTTGTCCCGTGCCGCGCCGGAGTTCGTCATGGAGCTTTTCAGGCTCGAGGTCAGCGAGATTGCCGACCGCACGATCGAGGTGAAGGCCATTGCACGCGACCCCGGCTTCCGCACAAAAATGGCCGTGTTCAGCCGTGACCCTAAGGTGGACCCCGTCGGGGCCTGCGTTGGACTTCGCGGCCAACGGGTCAAGAACATCGTCCGTGAACTCAACGGCGAGAAGGTGGACATCATTCCTTGGTCGCCCGACATCCGGCAGTTTGTCACCGAGGCGCTGAAGCCGGCGCGGCCCCGCAGCATCGTGATCGACGAGGTGAACCGCCGCGTCATCGCCTACTGCCCTGCCGACCAAGTCTATCTCGCGGCAGGGAGGAAGGGTCAGAACGCCATCTTGACCCAGCGGCTCACGGGATGGCAGATCTCGATCCAGCAAGAGGCGCAGCCGTCGAATCCCTTCGAGGCCCAGGTCCAGCATGCCGTGGACGAACTGGCCCAGGTGCCCGGCATCAGTGCCCTGCAGGCCCGAAGCATCGTGAACGGCGGCTTCCACACCTTGGATGAACTCGCGGCCGCCGACATCGGCGACATCGAGGCCATTCCGGGAATTGGGCCCTCTGCTGCCACCATCTTGGAGGCGGCACGCGGTGAATTGGCCCGGCGCACCACTCTTCCGTCCACCGACGCCCAACCTGCCCCCCAAGGCCCCATCTAGCCCCCCAACCAGCCTGGCTGCCCTCCAACCTGTATGCCCGTCCGGATTTACGACATCGCCAAGAAGCTCAACATCGAGAGCAAGTTCGTGCTCGCGAAGGCGAAGGAACTGGGCATCTCTGCTGCCAAGGTCCCGTCCAGCTCGCTCGACAAGATCACCGCCGAGTATCTCGAGCAGCAGATGACCCACCTCGCGTCGCCGACCCCGGCGCCCCCACCGGCCGCAGAGCCGATGCCCGTCGTCATTATCCCTGCCCCGGAACCGCCCTCCGCGCCCGCCGAGGAATCGGCTGCGGAGTCCGAGTCGGCTACCCCAGACTTTCTTGTCCAAGCGGTTGCCGAGGTTCCGGACTCCCCGGTGTTGCCCGTTCCGTTGGCCCCCGAAAGGCGTGCGGCAGAGCCGCCGCCTGCTCCCATCGAGTCCGCGCCTGCGCCCGCTCCTGCGCCTGCGCTCCCTGTGGACGAGGTTTCCCCCGCGTCCGGCAACGCCCCGGTGGCTGCTCCGGCAGAGCTGCCCACCCCGGCCCTTGCAGCGTCCGTCCCGGCTACTCCCATCCCCCACCCGCAGGTCACGCCACCTCCGGCAGCGGCCCTTGCAGCCCCCGCTTCCGCGCCTACTCCGACGCCGGTACCGTCGCCCGTGCCCATTGCGGCACCGCCTGCGCCGCCCAAGCCGCAATTGGGCGAAAAGATTGGCTCCATTGACCTTTCCAAGCTGGGGTATCGTCGCCCGGGGCAGGACGCCCGCAGCGGGCGTGATGATCGCGGCCCGGCCGCTCCCGGTGCGCGCGGTCCGGCCCAAGGGCCACCCGGTGCAAGGCCTGGTCCAGCTCAGGGACCCGGCCAAGGCGGGAGGCCTGGCGCTCCCTACCCGAGCCGCGGACCCGGCCAAGGCGGTCCGGGTCGCATGGACCGTCCCGGTTCTTGGAGGGGCGGCCCGGGTGCTCAGGGAGGCCCCGGTCAAAATCGTCCTGGTGCCGGACCCCAGAGGCCCGCAGCGCCACCCAAGCCACAACTCTCGGCAGACGCCCCTGTCATCCAGCTTCGCCCGCCCATTGTGGTTCGGGACCTTGCCGAGAAGATGGGACGGCGTCCTTTCCAGCTCATCGCGGACCTCATGCAGATGGGCGTCTTCGCCACGGTCACTCAAACGATCGACGCCGAGGTTGCGGCCAAGATTTGCTTCAAGAACGGGTTCAAGTTCGAGACCGAGAAGCGCGACAAGGCCGCCCACGTGGTCAACGTGCCGCGCGAGCAAAAGGTTGAGTTGGACCAGGACGATGCCGCCGACCAGCTCAAGGCTCGCCCTCCGGTGGTCACCATCATGGGCCACGTGGACCATGGGAAAACCTCCCTCCTCGACGTGATCCGCAAGGCCAATGTCGTGGCGGGCGAGGCCGGTGGCATTACCCAGCACATTGGCGCCTACACCATCTCCTACCCGCATCCCGAGCGGCGCGAGGAGATCATGCAGCTGACGTTCCTGGACACCCCGGGCCACGCTGCCTTCAGCGCCATGCGGGCACGCGGCGCAAACGTCACCGACATCGTCGTGCTCGTCGTGGCTGCCAATGACGGCGTCATGCCCCAGACCCTCGAGGCCTTGTCCCATGCCCAGGCCGCCAAGGTCCCCATCATCGTCGCCATCAACAAGTGCGACCACCCCAACGCCAACCCGATGCGGGTGAAGCAACAGCTTCAGGACAAGGGCCTCGTGCCCGACGACTGGGGCGGTGACACCCTCTACGTCGAGTGCTCCGCCCTCACCAAGCAGGGCGTGGAGCGCCTCATCGAGAGCATCTTGCTCCAGGCGGAGCTGATGGAGCTGAAGGCCAATCCCAACCGCAAGGCCAAGGGCAATGTCATCGAGTCAGGCGTCGAGCCCGGAGGCCCCGTCGCCACCGTCCTCGTCCGCAAGGGCACCCTGCGCCTCGGCGACGTGGTCCTCTGTGGCCATCACTACGGCCGCGTCCGGGCCATGATGAACGAGGACGGCCAACGCCTGAAGGAGGCCGGGCCCTCCCACGCCGTGCGCCTCCTCGGCCTTAACGGCGTCCCCGAGGCCGGGTTCGAGTTCTCCGCCGTGGACAACGAGAAGGCCGCGCGCGAGCTCGCCGAGCAACGCGAGGAGGATCGCAAGAAGTCCGACCTCGAAGGCCTTCGCCCCCGCCGCCAAACCCTCGAGGATATCTTCACGAACATCGACCAGATGACCGCGAAGATCCTCAAGGTCATCGTCAAGGCCGACACCCAGGGTTCCGTCGAGGCCATCTGCGAGGCCCTGCGCAAGATCGAGACCACCAAGGTCCAGCTTGAGATCGTCCATTCCGCCGTCGGCGCCATCTCCGAGGGCGACGTGCTCCTCGCATCCTCCGCCGACGCCGTCATCCTCGGGTTCCACACGCGCGTGGACTCCAGCGCGGCGGAGACCGCCAAGCGCGAGGGCGTCCAGATCAAGCTTTACGCCATCATCTACGAGCTCATTGACCAGGTGAAGGAAGCCATGGCGGGCCTTCTCGACCCCCTCCTCAAGGAGGTTGTGGTGGGCCAGGCCGAGGTTCGGAAGGTGTTCGAGCTGTCCAAGGGCGGGAAGGTTGCTGGCTGCATCGTCTCCTCCGGCCGGCTCATCCGTGGCAAGATGCGCGTCCGCCGCCGCTCCAACCTCATTTACGAGGGGGTTTCCCTCACCCTCAAGCGCTTCCAAGACGAGGTCCCCGAGGTGCGTTCCGGCTTCGAGTGCGGTGTCCGCCTGGATGGCTTTGATGATTTCCAGGAGGGTGACATCATCGAGTGCTACGCCGTCGAGAAGGTCGTCCAGAAGCTCACCTAGCGCTTCGCCTTGCCCGACCCCGCCACGCTCGGCCTCGTCCCGGTCGCCCGCCCATGAACGCGCCCCAGCCCCCCAGCCGACGCCTGCAACGCGTCGCCGAGCTTGTCCGGCGCGAGCTGTCCGAGATCATCCGTCGTGACCTCGCCGTGGACGAGGTAGGGCTGCTGACGGTCAATGACGTCGTCGTTGCCCCGGACCTTCGCACGGCCACCGCCTTCGTCGGCTTCGTGGGCACCAAGTCCCAGCGCGCCGCCGCCCCGGAGCGACTGGAGGCGCGGTCCGCCCGCATCCAGCAACTCCTCGGATCCGGGCTTCGCCTCAAGTGGATCCCCGTCGTGCGATTCGTCCTGGACGACTCCATCGAACGCGGCAACCGCGTTCTGGCCATCCTGGACGAAATCGAGACCAAGGATGCCCGGCCGTCCCCTCCCTCCGCCTAGCACGGCGGCCATTCCCCGATGCCCACGCCCCTCAAGGACCCACCCAAGGCCGCCCAGGACATCCTCGGCCTCCTGCGTGCCGCCCGCTCCGTCTGTGTCGTGGGACACATCCGCCCCGATGGCGACTGCATCGGCTCGCAGCTCGGGCTGGCGCTGGCCCTCGAAGGCACCGGCAAGGACGTGACCGTCTGGAACCAAGACCCGGTCCCGCCCAAGCTCAGGTTCCTCGACCCCGAACGCCGCGTTCGCCGCCCTTCCTCCGGACACCGCTTCGACGTTGTCGTCGCCACCGACTGCGCTGCGCTCGACCGGTTGGGCGACGCCGAGCAGCACATCGGCGACCGCGGTGCGTTCGTGAACATCGACCATCACGCCTCGAACACCCGGTACGCCGACGTCAACTGGGTGTCGCCCCGCGAGCCCAGCACCGGCGAGCTCGTCTTCGACCTGTGCAACTGGGCCGGATGGAAGATCACGCGTCCCATTGCGGATTGCCTCTTCACTGCCATCAGCACGGACACGGGCTCGTTCCAGTATCCGAGCACGACGCCGGACACGTTGCACACGGCGGCGGCCCTGGTGGAGCGGGGCGCCGGCCTCGGGAAGATTTGCGAGGAGGTGTACCAAAGCTTCCCCCTCACCCGCGTGAAGCTGCTGCGGCACGTCTATTCGAGCTTCCGACTCACCCACGGCGACCGAACCGCCTACTTCTGGCTCCGGCAACGGGACTATTCCCGCGCCGGCGCGGCCACGGACGAGTCCGAGGGGCTGATCGACCATGTCCGCGCCATCGACGGCGTGCAGGTGGCGTTGGTGTTCGAGGAGATGGCGGAGGGCGTCACCCGGGTTTCTTGGCGATCCAAGAATCCCGCCGTGGACGTGTCCGCGCTCGCCAAGGCGCTCGGCGGGGGTGGTCACCGGGCCGCCGCCGGGGCGCGTGTGCCGGGGACTCCCTTGGGCGTCCAGCGCCGCGTCCTGGCCGCCGTGCGCAAGTCCCTCGACGCCGCGCGCTGAGCCCGCGCCTCATCCGGCATCCCCAGCTTTTGTCCTTTTATGCTTTCAACCTCACCTCTCGACGGTGCCCTGGTCGTGGACAAGCCCTCCGGGTGCACCTCCCATGACGTCGTGGACCGCGTCCGCCGGCGCTTCCAAATCAAGAAGGTCGGCCATTGCGGCACGCTGGACCCCAACGCCACGGGGCTTTTGGTCCTGCTATTGGGCCAGGCCACCCGCCTCTCGGAGAAGTTCATGGCGTCCGACAAGGTGTACGAGGGCGACATCAAGCTGGGTGAATCGACGGACTCCTACGACGCCGACGGCAACGTGACCGGATCCTTGCCCGTGCCGCCGTTGACCCTTGAACAGCTGAACGAGGAGGCCCGCGGATTCCTCGGCGACCAACAGCAGGTCCCCCCCATGGTCAGCGCCGTCAAGATCCAGGGCGTCCCGCTCTACAAGCTCGCGCGCAAGGGCCAGGAGGTCGAACGACAGCCCCGCTTCGTTCACATTTACTCCTTCAAGTTCTCTTCCTACGACGAGCCGGTCGCCCGCTTCCGCCTCGCTTGTACCAAGGGCACCTACGTCCGCACCGTCGCCCATGAGCTCGGCCAAAAGCTCGGCTGTGGCGCCCACCTGCTCACCCTGCGCCGCCTCGTCTCCGGCAAGTTCGACGTCGCCGATGCCACCCCGCTCCAGACCATCCTCGGCTGGACCGAGCCCGAGCTGACCCGGCACGTGATCCCATTCCTCAAGCTCCGCGCTTACGAGTAGGAGCCACCGTCGCCCGCCATGCTCACCCTTGCCGACCCCGCCGACCTCGGACGTCCGTCGGCCGGCGTTTGCATGGCCTTGGGCATGTTTGACGGCGTCCACCTGGGGCATCAGCACGTCGTCCGCCAAGCTGTCCTCGACGCCCGCGCCCTCGGCGCCGTCCCTGTCGCCGTCACGTTCCATCCCCATCCCCTCGCCGTCGTCCATCCCGAACGCGCGCCGCGCCTGCTCCAGTCCCCGGCCCAACGCCTCCGCGCGCTCGCCGCCCTCGGCATCGACGCCGCCCTGCTCCTCCGTTTCGACCCGGACCTCGCCGCCATCGACGGCCCCGGCTTCATCCAGCGCATGGCGGACGGCTTCGGAAGGCTGCGCAGCGTCACCGTGGGCCAAGGATTTCACTTCGGCCGCGGTCGCACCGGCAACGTCCCCCTCCTCCGCACGCTCGGGCGCACGCTTGGCTTTGCCACGCATGCCGTCGCACCCATCCACATCGGCCATGAACGCGTTTCCTCGACCCGCGTGCGTGCCGCCCTGCGCGAGGGCCGCCTCGGGCTGGCGGGGGAACTCCTCGGCCGGCCCTACGCCCTCGGCGGCGTCGTGGTCGTCGGGCGCCAGCTCGGTCGTCGGCTTGGGTTCCCCACGGCGAACGTGGACGTGACCGGACTCGAATTGCCGCCTTTCGGCGTCTATGCCGCGCGCGCGGACATGGATGGCACCCGGCACCGCGCCGTCATCAACGTGGGGCAACGTCCCACCGTCGAGGGTGGCAACCCGGCCCCGCTCCTTGAAGTCCATCTCCTTGACGCCCAACTCGACCTCTACGGTCGCGAGCTGGAGGTGGAGCCCGTCCAGATGCTTCGCCCGGAGCGGCGCTTTCCATCCGTCGAGGCGCTGCGGGAACAAATCGGCCGGGATGCCGATGCCGCGCGCGACGCCTTGGGTTGAGGCCCGGCACCCGGGCTTACGTGGGCGTCAGGCCTTTCCGGAGCAGGCGTTCCCGCAAGGGAGCCACCCCCTTGTACGTGGCCACTTCTGCCGACATGGACGCCACCATGCGCCACGGCGCGTCGCCGCAGCCCGTGGCCGAAATGAAATCGTCCAGGCGCCACGTGCGAACATGGATCAGGAACAACGCCATCCCTTCGCCCAGCCCCACAAACGCCTGTTCCTCCAATCGAAACCACAACCCATCCGCCCCCTCCTCCCCACGAATCCTCGGGACATCGCCGTCCGGGTGCAGGTCCAGCCGACCTGTTGCCGCCAGGCCCCAGTTGTCCCGCTCCAACACGTCCCCTGCCTGCAGGCCTCCCAGGAACCGGTCGATCCGCACGCCCAAGTCGTCGTTCAACCCCGGCACCGGCCCGTGGATGAACCCCACCGTTCCACACAGCTTCTCCAACGGGTCCCATCCCGAGGGAAAGCACACCGCGCCGCCCACCATCCGCAATCCGTCTCCCATCGAACGCAACAGGACGAAGTCGGGAGCCCACGCTGACGCGACGGCACGGGCACGTTCGTGCGGCGTGCGAAGGCCTTGCCCGACGATGCGGAGGTCCGGCTCCAGGTGGGTCTCCACCCGTTCCCAGGCCGCGTCGGCTGCGGGCGTCCACGGCATGGCCCAACGCTCCTCCAGCAAGGCGCGGCGTCGTTCCAGCACGGCTGCGTCACCGTCCGAAACGCCCAGCCACCCAGGCCGCGCCGGCCTCAGCGCAAAACGAAATCGAAACGCGTCGCCCTGCATCCCTGCCGCCAGCCCCGGCCAAGGCTGCCGGGCGGCAAACGTCATCCGTTCTTCCAAATCAGCCATGAAATGGGCGCTCCTCAGTCCGGTGCGGTCCCGCTGCCCGCCCGCCTCCGGGCATGTTCCCGTCCAAAGCATTGCTCCAGGAACCGCGCGATGTACTGGACCTCCGTCCGTCCGGCGACGGTGTGTTCCTTCTCGAATTCCTGCCACAACAGGTCAAAGCCCGCATCCCGGAGCGCCGTCGCGTGGGGACGCACATGCTCGATGCCGAGAAGCGGATCCAACGTCCCATGGGTCATCAGCACCGGCACGCCGCGCGCATGACCGGGCGCGCCGGACCTCAGCGCGTCCGGCCGATGCACCCAGCCGCTGATGCCCACGAGGCCCGCCAACGGCTCCGCATGGCGCAGGCCCGTCTCCAACGTCATGAGGCAACCCTGCGAAAACCCCAGGATCGCAATGTCCCGCGCGCCGCGGCCTGCCGCCTTCTCGCGCGCCAGCACGTCCTCGATCATCCGTCGGGACCGCTCCACCGCCGTCGCATCGATGGCCGGCAACTCCCCTGTGAATCGCCCGTCCATGGGAAGCGAGATCCCAAACCAACTGTGCCCGTCGAAGTAGGCGTCGGGGGCATCCAGCAACAGGTACTCCAACCACGGGAGCTGCAGTTCGCCCGGAAGCCATTCCCACCCGGCCGACGAGTCACCCAGCCCGTGCAACACGATCAGCAACGGGCCCGGCCCCTCGCCCGGGGTCCCCATGCGCATGCCGTTCAACATGATGGCAAGCGTGGGCGCGCGGCGGCGAATGGCGAGCGGTGAATGGCGAGCGAAGCGCGGCCGGCGGGCCGCGGATCCATGTGCGAGCGATCCCCCTAGAACCGGACCTGCGACAGGTACTGGAGCGACAGGGGGATGTGATCGGCGGCGTCCATGCTTTCGTCCTCGATGAAGTAATGGCGGACGCCCGACTTCTTGGCGGCGGCGAGGATGACGGGCCAGTTCATTTGCCCGGTGCCCAGGACGACGTCGTTGTTGGGGTCCGTCCCGCCCGAGTGCGAGCCGGTGGCGACGCCCTTTTTGAGGTCCTTGAGGTGCATGAGATGCCAGCGGCCGGGGTACTTCAGAAGCCACGCGGCCGGGTCCTGTCCCGGGAACTGAACCCACATGACATCCATCTGGAAGCTCACGAGGGCGGGGTCTGTCTCCTGGATGAGGACGTCCATGGCCATCTTTCCCGCGCCGCCTGAGTCGGGGCGGAACTCGAATCCGTGGCAGTGGTAGAAGCAGCGCAGGCCTTGGTCGCGGAAGACCTTGCCGGCCTCGTTCAGGACCTTGGCGGCACGCGAGGCCTGCGGCGCGTCAAAGGCCCCCTTGTGCGGGATGGCAGCGCATCCGGTGTAGCGCAGCCCCAGCAGCTTGGCCTCGGCCGCCACCTTGGCGGGCTCCTTCTCCAGCCGGTCGAAGCCCACGTGCTGGCTCACGGGATCGAGCCCGGCCTTGAGCAACAGGTCGCGGAAGGCCTCGGGCTTGAAGTTGTACGTGCCGGCCAGCTCGACCTCGCGGATGCCGTACCCGGCCACCTTCTGGACCGTGCCGGGGACGTCGCGCGGGAACAGGGCGCGCAGGCTGTACAATTGCAGGCCCACCGGGCCCTTGAAGCTGGGGCCGGTGCCCACGGGGGCTGGGCCGGTGGCGCAGCCGGTGGCCAGGGCGGCGGTGGCGAGGGAACCGGCGGCGAGGAAACGGCGACGTGACAACTCTTGTGTGTGCATGGAGCGCCTTCATTGGGAAGGGAAGCCGCGCCATGGTCAAGCCATGGACCGCCGTCAACGCCGACGATACACCGCCACGTAGGCGAGGACGGTCTCGCGGCCGAGGCGGGCGAGCGGCCCGGCCAGGTGCTGGAGCAACAAGAAGGGCACATAGGCCAAGGGTGCCAGCACACGCCAGGCGCCGCCGCGCTCGTTCAAGATCGCCAGTTGACCCGTCAGCAAGGTGATCACCGCAGCCACGGAGCCGCCTGTCCGCCAGTGTCCCAGCGGCTCCAACCCGGCCTCGACCGCCATCCGGTCCATCGCATGATGCGTGTAGCGAAAGAAGTCATGGGGCTCCTCGTGCAGCGGGAAAATGAACGGCCATGACAGGAAGACGCGCCCGCCCGGCCTAGTCACCCGGGCGAGCTCCGAAAGCGCCCGTCGCGGCTCCGGATGGTGCTCCAGCACCTCGAAGGCCGCCGCGTGATCGTAGCTCGCGTCCGCGAACGGCAACCTCCACGTCCTCGGGTAGTCCGCCGGGAACTCAAGGTCCGGCCGCCCCGCCGCGAAGTCCTTGTTGATCGAGTAGCCCCCAAAGTCGATGCCGTCGTACCGCTCGATCCCGGGGAACAGGTCCCGGTGGGGCTTCTGGCCGCAACCGACGTCAATCAGGGACCCCGTCGGCGGCGCGGCCGCCACGGCCAGGCGGATGGCCCGCCGTTGCAAGCGCCGCATCAGGAAGTAGGGCGATGCCAAGCCCCGAAGGTTCATGGACATGCAGGGACCTTGCGCCAGACCCCTTGTCCCGTGGAGCAAAACCTCCGACGGCCACCGAACCACTCCCTTCCTCAGCGATTCAGGAACGGCAACGAACGGTCCCGGTCTGAAATCACCGAGGGTGCCAGCGGCCAGCGAACGTCCACGGTGGGGTCGTCCCAGCGAAGCCCCCGCGCCAACTCGGGGTCGTAGGCGGCGGACATCAGGTAGTTCAGCTCCACGTCGTCGGCGAGGCACTGGAACCCGTGGGCGCACCCCACGGGGATGTAGATCTCGACCGGGCGCTCCTCCGAGAGCTCGAACGCGACCCATTGCCCGAACGTGGGGGACGCGGGCCGGACATCGACGACGACGTCCCAGGCGACGCCTCGGGAGCATCGGACGAGCTTGGCCTCGGGCTGGGGTTCGGCCTGCCAATGCAGGCCGCGGATGGAGCCGCGTGCGCGCGTGCGTGTGGTGTTCGCCTGCGGCCATCGCACGTTGAGCCCATGGCGCGCGAACGCCTCCTCGCAGTACGTGCGAACGAGCCAGCCGCGGTCGTCCCCGCGCGGCTCCAAGGCGATCTCCCAGACGCCATCGATGGAGCAAGGGTGGAAGGTCATGGGGCTATTCCTGCGGATACAGCAGGATGCGGTCGTGCACGAGCAGGACGAGGTCGGGCTTGCCGTCGCCGGTGAACTCGGCGACGAGCGCCTCGCGGGGCTCCGGAGCCTCCACGGGGCGCCGTTGACGAAAGGTGCGTTCCTCGAAGACCTGCCAGCGCGTGGCGGGGCTCAGCGTGTGGGGTTTCTCGAAGGTGACGATGTCCACGTAGGCCTTGGTGGTCTCCAGGAAGACGAGGTCGAGGCGACGGTCTTGGTTCAGGTCGCCCGCGATCACGTCATGGAGGAAGCCGTCCTTGACCGGCGTCTCGTACCCGTCGAGCTCGCCCAGCTCCCAGGACTCGCCGGAGAACTGCTTCCATGCCACGCCGTTGGCCCCGAGGAACGCAATGGCGTTGGGGCCGGCCTCGACGTCGGCCCCGAGGGCGACGGGCGCGAGGGATGCGAAGTCGGTGACGGGCAAGGAAAGGGTTTTCCCAGCCTGCCAGACCCCGGCGTCGTTGCGCGTGCACAAGGTCAGGCCCTTGCGGTCCATGTCGAAGAGGAACAACGCCGGGGACTTGCTGCCGGGCACGGGCAACGCGGCGGCCCCGACGATGCGGGAGCTGCTGCTGGCGCCGTTGATCTGGTCGCGCACGGTGAAGTTCCACGAGGCGTCGTTGCCCGCCGTGCCTTGCAGGACGACGGCGCGCACGAAGTTCTTCTGGGCAAGCAGGAGCTCCGGCCTGCCGTCGGCGTCGGCGTCGGCCAAGGCGAGCCAAGGGGCGTCGCTCGTGCCGCCGGGGGGGTTGACGTCGATTTCCTCGAACCGCTGGCCGTCCTTGGGCTGCGGGCGTTGCCGCAGGACCTTGATCTTCTCGTAGGGCGTGAGGATGACGATGTCCGCAAGGCCATCTTGGTCGGCGTCATGGAACGCGACGGCGGAAGGGTTGCCCTTGAACGACTCGGCCAAGGGTTGCACGAGCGTCTTCTTGTCGGGCCCCACGAGGACAATCTCGCGCAACGGCCCCGCGTCCGCCTTGGCATCCTTGCCCCGGCGTTCCTCCCGCTCGGTGACGATGGCGACGACGGGCTCATCTTGGCTGAGGCGGCCCGCCGCCATCGCGAGGGGCTTGCCCGGAAGGCTCAACGGGCTGGGGAACGCCACGCGCCCGGACTTCTCCACCTTCGCAAGCCCCACCTGCTTCTCGTCGGGGCTCAGCATGAACAACTCCGGCGCGCCATCGCGATCCCAGTCGATGCTGGCGATGTCGGTGATGCCGCTGAAGGCGGGATAGGTGCGGGGCGAGGCCAGGGTGCCATCGGGCTGCTGGCCATGGACCAGGAGCTGGCCCCCCTCGGGATCGGCCACGAGCAGGTCGGGCCGCCGGTCGCCGTTGATGTCCGCCCAGGCGACGCCGCGGCGGGACTTGTCCGTGCGGGGAAGGGGCAACACGGAGAAGGGGCCATCCAGCAGCGAGCCGGCCGCGGCCTCGCCCTTCTTGCGGCGGACGTTGCTCACGGCGGCGCGCCCGGACTTGGCGGCGATGGTGACGAACTCGGTGCGGCGGTCGCCGTCGAGGTCCTCGGCCGTATAGGAGCGGACGGGCGCGAAGGGAAGGTGCGTCTCCGGGCCGAGCTGTCCCTGCGCGTCCTGGAGCCGAAAGCGGAACGGGTTGGGATGATCCCAGTTCACCAGCAGGAGGTCCTGGCGCCCGTCGCCGTCAACGTCGTGGACCTGCACGGCCTTGACGGTGCCCGTGTAGGGAATCTTGACGGCGTCGGCGAGGGTGTGGTCGGGGCGTTGGCGGAGGAAGTGGACGTGCTTCTCGGCGAGCAGAAGGAGGTCGGGCAGCCCGTCGCCGTTGAGGTCGCCGGACGCGAGGGCATTGGCGTCGAGGAGCCCGTCGCCGAGGTCCATGCGGCGCGGGAGCGACCAGGCATTGGTGCCTTGGTTGAGCTGGATCACCAGCTCCTTGGGCTCGCCGAAGTAGGCAAGGTCGGGACGGGCATCGCCGTTGAGGTCGGCGACGACCAACGACGAGATGCGCTTCTCGGAGGAGATGCTGTCGATGCGGAAGCGGGCGTCCGGCGGGAGCTCGTTCACGTCACGGCGTCCGACGGCGGGCTTGGTGGCGTTGCGGGCCTTGCCAGGCGCGTTGGTGAGCCCCGTCTGGTTGTAGAGGAGGGTGATCTTGGACCGCGCGTTGTTCACCACGACCAGGTCGTTGCGTCCGTCGCCGTCGAGGTCGGCCGACCGCAGGAAGTCGATGCCAGCATCCACGGGGAAGATCTCGGGCCCCAAGAACCCGAAGCGCGGCTCGGCGCCCTCCGGCGCGGCCGTGGCGACGAGCGTCGTGACGGCCATGGCCATGGCCGCGGGCAATAGGGGGTGGGAAGGGCGGTCGCGCATTGCGTCAGAGCTTGTTCGGATGGAAGGGGGATTCAAGCGCGCCTTCCCATGCTTGGCCTGCACGACCTCACGCGGAGCATGGGTGGGGCGGTCCCGAACGGGCGGGACCGCCCGCCAGCGGCGCGGACGGCCGGTGGGCACGGGCGTGCCGCCTACTTCAACGGCTCCTGCGTGAGGGGGTCGCGCAGGGGCAGTTCGGTGACCTTGCCCGAAGCCAGTTGCTCAAGCTTTACCGGGTGGTCCGGATGTCCCTTCACGATCTCCTCCTTCTGGCCCACCACGAGGATCACGGCCTTGTCGGGGTGCAGGTGCTTCTTGGCGACCCGCGAGACGTCGTCCCGGGTGACGGACTCGATGCGCGAACGCCACTGGGACCAGTAGTTGGGCTGCTTCGCGAAGCGGCCCGTCAGCTCGTCGGCGGCGAACAGGGACGCGACCTTGGACGCGGTGTTGAAGTTGCCCGGGAACGAATCAACGAAGGACCGCTTGGCCGTGTTGAGTTCCTCGTCGGTGACGGGCTGGTTGGCCATGCGGTTCATCTCGTCGAGGACGATGCGCGTGGCGTAGGCGACGGTGCGGGACTTGGTGCTGAGGCCAGCCTGGAAGGCCCGGGCATACGCGATGCCGCCCGGGAACGAGCTGCCGGCGCCGTAGGCCAGGCCCTCGTCGGAGCGCACGCGGTTCATGAGGCGCGAGGTGAAGCCGCCGCCGCCGAGGATGTCGTTCATGACGGTGATGGCGGGGAAGTCGGGGTCGTCGCGCTTCACGCCGGGAAGCATGACGGCGACGCGGCCTTGGTTGACGTCCTTGTTGACCACGTACACGCCGCCGGGGGCCATCTGGGTGTCGGAGGGCATGGGCGGGGTGACGTCGCCCTTGAAGGGCCAGTCGGCGAACAACTTCTCGAGGCGGGCGGCCATGTCGGCCCGGTCGAAGTCGCCGCTGGCGCTGACAACGAAGTTGGCCGGGTGATACCAGCGGCGATGGAAGGCGCGGAGGTCGTCGGGGGTGAGGCGGTTGAGGGCGTCGGCGGTGAGGACGCGGGAGCCGTGGAAGTTGGTGCCGTAGGCGAGCCGGCGGGCCTCCATGGCCTGGATGGAGGAGGAGTCGTCGTTCCGTTGCTTCATGCCCTGCAACGCCTGGTCGCGCTCGAGGTTGAAGCGGTCTTCCTGGAAGCGAGGCGCGGTGAGGACCTCGCGGAGGAGGGCGAGGCCCTCGGGCAGGTCCTTGGACAGGAGGTTGAGGGTGACGGGGGAGCCGGTTTCCTCGCCGAGGCCGGAGGAGAGTGCGGCCGCGAGGAACGCAAGGCGTTCCTCGAGTTGCTCGGCCGTCTTGGACGCCATGCCGCCGCGCACGAGCAACCCTGCGGTGAACTCGGCGGAGCCCTCCTTGCCGACGGGGTCGAGGTAGCCGCCGCTGCGCACCAGGACGGTCACGGTGACCAACGGGAGCGAGCGGTCTGGGACCAGGTACGCGACCGGCCCGGAGGCCAGCTGCACGCGGTGGCTGGCGGGGTTGGGCGGCTCGTAGCGCAGCTCGGGGAACTGGAGCTTCTCCGGGCGGTCCGGGATGGCGTCGGCGGCGAGGGACGTCATGGACCCTATGGACGCGATGGACGCGATGGAAGCGAGGAGGCCGAGGAGGCGGGGGAGCAATGTGTTCATGGGAAGGCAGCGGACGGTTTCAACGGGGGCCTGGGGTTTCTTGGGCGCGGCTCAGGGCTTCTTCTCGAGCTCGGCGATGCGGGCCTCGACCTTGCGGACGATGATCTTCTGGACCTGCTGGCGCTTGGGGTCGCCGCCCGCCCCCTGCGCCTGCATGGCGGCCAACATGCCCTTGAGCTGGGCGACGTCCTTCGTGTCGCGGATGCGCCCGGCGAGCTGGCGGACCATGGGCTTTTGATCGCCCGAAAGGCCGGCGAGGTCGGGGTCCTCGTCGGAGGCTCCCTTGCCCGCCTTGCGGGTGTAGCGGGCGACGGCTCGGTTCTCCGGGGTGAAGTACTTGCGGACGACGCGTTGGACGTCGGCGGCGGTGACGGCCTGGAACTTCGCTCCAGCATTGTTGATCTCGGACCAGTCGCCGAGGCCCTCGGCTTGGATGAGCTGGTACAGGATGCCGAAGGTGGAGGTGAGGCGCCGGTACTCGGCGGCGGCGAAGTTGTTCTTCACCTTCTGGAGTTCCTCGGCGGGGACGGGTTCCTGGGCGAGCTTGTCGAGCTCGGCGTAGAGGGCCTTCTCGACGTCTTCGAGGGATTGGCCGTCGCGGACCTCGGCAGAGAGGTCGAAGAAGCCGGCCCATTTCTTGGCGGCATGGAACGCGCTCGCATCGGTGGCGACCTTGCTGCCGAGGACGAGGCCCTTGTACAGGCGTCCGGTGCGACCGTTGAGGAGCTGCTCCAGCACTTCGAGGGCGTAGGAATCCTTGTGGCCGAAGGCGACGGTGCGCCACATGGCATCGACCTGCGGGTTGGTCTCGGCCTCGGCGTTGTAGCGCTTCTCGGCGATGGACTGGATTTCGAGCGTGGTGACCTCGGGCGGGGGCTGGGAGCCCTTGGGGATGCGCCCGAAGTAGCGGGCAACCATGGCCTCGGCGTCGGCGGGCTTGAAGTCGCCGACGAGGAGGAGGGTGATGTTCTGGGGCTGGTAAAAGAGCGAGTAGAACTCGTCGGCCTGGCGCTTGGTGATGGCGGGGATGTCGCTGGGCCAGCCGATGACGGGCCAATGGTACGGGTGGGCATCCCAGAACATGGCGTTGAACTGCTCGTAGAACTTGCCCGTGGGGGTGGACTCCGTGCGCATGCGACGCTCCTCGAAGACGACGTCGCGCTCGGCGTAGAACTCGCGGAAGACGGGGCGGAGGAGCCGCTCGCTTTCCATCCAGCACCACAGCTCCAGCTTGTTGGAGGGCACCTCGATGAAGTAGCCGGTCATGTCCTCCGTGGTGAAGGCGTTCATCTTGGTCGCCCCGGCCGTGGTGTAGATGCGGTCGAACTCGTTCTTCACGAGGAGCCCGCGTTGTTCCTCGACGAGCTTCTTGAATTGCTCCTCGAGCTCCCGGTAGCGCTCCGTGCGCGCCTCGGGTCGCGTGATGTCCTCCACGTCGCCCCGGCGCAGCGCGGCGCGCATCTTCGCCTCCTCCGCGCGCATGCCGTCGCGCAGCCGTTCCTGCTCGGCGATGATGGCGAGGTCCCGGGCGGCGTCCTTGGTCCCGAGGGTAGGCGTCCCCTTGAACATCATGTGCTCGAAGAGGTGGGCGATGCCCGTGATGCCGGGGCGCTCGTTGGCGGAGCCCACATGGGCCACCCAACCGCCCGCGATGCGCGGCTCGTCGTGGCGCTCGACCAAGAGGAGCTTGAATCCATTGGGGAGCGTCCTCTCGACGACCGGGATTTTTTGCGCCCAAGCCGCGCCAGCCGCCATCGCCACGCACGCCCAAGCCCGAAGAAAGCGCTTCATATCGTGGCCGCCAAGGAACCACCGACCCGCCCGCCGGTCAATGAGCGCCCCGCGTGCACGGCCGGCGATGGCCCGGCCGCGGCCGCGCGACCATTCCATCCAGCGGTTCCGCGTCCTTCCAGCGTGCCCGGGCCACCCCGCGCATCGGTCCGCGGCGGCCAGGCCCCGGGGATGCCACTTGCCATTGGCGGCGACCTAACGTCCCTTCTCCAAAGGCTTGGCATGGGGCAACGGTCATTTCGGGTGAAACGAGCGCGCCCCCGCCGGGTTCTCCACTGCATGAATCGTTCGCATTGTCTCTCGGCCATCCTTGCCCTGGTGGCCGCCTCCGCCTCCGCAGCCTTGCCTGTCCCGTCCCGTCTCCTGCCCAAGGACACGTTGGCCGTGTTCACCGTGCCCGATTGGTCCAAGGCATCCCAAAGCATGTCCGCTTCCGGCTCCGGCCGCTTGTGGGCCGACCCCGCCATGAAGGCTTTTCGGGACAACTTCGAGAAGAAGTTCTCCGAGAAGGTGGTGGGCACCTTGGAGAAGGACCTCGGGATCAAGGTGTCGGACTACGCCGCGCTCGCGCAGGGCCAGATGACGCTGGCCGTCGTGCAGGACGGATGGAAGGGCGATCCCGACACCGAGCCCGGCCTGGTGATCGTCCTCGATGCCAAGGACAAGTCCGACGAGCTCAAGGCCCGCCTCGCGGAGGTCCGTCGCAAGCTGGCCGACGCCAAGAAGCCGTTGAAGACGGAGAAGGTCCGGGACGTGGAGTTCTCCTCCATCGCGATCGACATGCCCAAGGACGAGGACGAGGAGGAGGACGACAAGAAGCCGGGTGCGGCGGCTGACGCCAAGCCCAACCAGGAAACCATCTACTTTGGGCAGCTCGACTCCGCCCTGGTCGTCGCCAGCTCCACCAAGACCCTCGAGAAGGTCGTCGCGCGCGTCAGCGGCGGCACGTCCGAAAGCCTCGCGGAGGAACCCGCCTTCCAAGCCAGCGAGGCCGCGTGGTTCCGCAACGCCGCCGCCTTTGGATGGATTCACTTCGTCCCCATGTACAAGGCCATCTCCCAGGCGGCGGCCGGCGCGGAGGGGGCCGACGCCATGGGCGTGGATCCCAAGGCCGCCCTCAAGGCGGTGGGTCTCGAAGGCCTCAAGACCGTGGCCATGGCATGGACGCCCGGGGCTGACGGCGACGGCGGCGCGCTGAGCTTCTCCGTCCCGGAGTCGCAGCGCGTGGGCTTGTTCAAGATGCTGGCGGCGTCCAGCAAGGATTCCGGGCCGTTGCCCTTCATCCCGGCCGACGCCGTGAAGTTCCAGCGGTGGCGCCTCGACGGCCAGAGGATGTGGGCCACGCTTGAGGAAACCCTCGCCGCCGTCTCGCCCCAGTTGAACGGCTTCGTCCAGCTCATGGTCGCCCAGGTCGGCAAGGACAAGGACCCCAACTTCGACCTCAAGAAGAACGTCCTCGGCAACCTGGGCGACGACATCATCTCCTACGGCAAGGCTCCCGCAGGGTCGTCCATGGAGGACCTCGCCAACCCGCCTTCCGTCATGCTCCTCGCCTCGCCCAGCCCCGACAACCTCACCGGCGGCGTCAAGATGGCGGCCGGCGCCCTGGGGGCCATCGGTGGCGGCGGTGGCGGCGGCGACGACAGCAAGGACCGCGAGTTCAACGGGAAGAAGATCCGGTCCATGCGCACCCCGGCAGGCCCCGGCGGCAAGGGCGGCAAGATGGAGATGGCCTCCGCCTCGGGCTACGCCGTCTTCAGCTCCACGCCCTCCCTGATCGAGGAAGTCATCCGGTCCTCGGAGTCCCCCGCCAAGTCCCTGCGCGACGACCCCGCCATCACCCGCGCCGCCGAGAAGGTCGGCGGCTTCGGCACCGGCGTCTTCGGGTACGAGAACCAACGCGAGACCATGCGCTCCCAGTGGGAATTCCTTCGCACCGGAGGCCTCGCCAACCTCATGGGCGACGGTGGCACGGCCGACTGGGCGCAGATGTTCGACTTCAAGCTCCTACCCGACTACGCGAAGATCTCGAAGCACTTCGGGATTGCCGTGTTCTCCGGCGTGACGGATGGCCAAGGGATGCACTTCCGCTTCTACGGGCCCAACCAGCGCTAGCTCGCCCCGACGAAACGCCCCGGGCATGGCGCCAGCCGCTATCCCCGGGGTTTTTTCGTGTCCGGAACCATCCTGGTTTCCGGGCATGAGAAAGGCCGGGGCTTGCCCCCATTCCGTCCGTGCGACGAGGCACTGTTCCTCTTGCCTGAACGAGCGCGTTGCCGTGGCGTCGCCAGCAGGTGACGGGTGGTTGCCGGGCAAGCCCCGGCCGGTGTTGAAGTGGATTCGCCGCAGGAGCCATGCGGCGAACCCGACCCTGTGACCAAACGTGGCTCCGTTTCCGGGCTACGCCCGGCCCATGGGCCGGTTACAGGACCGGTTGCGACGATTTTTTGGGGACGTCGTGGGCCATCGGCCTCCCCGGCGCGCCGGTGCGCGGGCTTCGGTCAACCCTTGGATTGCCGCTGCCCGGGCCATGGTGGAATCTCACGTCCCATGCCGGTGCAGTTCACCATCCTGGCCAGTGGAAGCAGCGGAAACTGCGCCTATCTCGAATGCGGCGAGACGCGGATCCTCATCGACGCCGGCCTCAGCGCCCTCCAGATCCGCAGGCGCCTCGCCTCCATCGGGCGCGCGCCGGAGTCCCTCTCGGCGGTCCTCGTCACCCATGAGCACGGCGACCACATCTGCGGCCTCGGCGTCCTGTGCGAGAAGCTCGGCATCCCCATCTACGCCAACCGCCTCACCGCCGACGCCGCAGGCCGCACCCTCGAGCGGAAGCTCGCATGGCGCATCTTCGAGACGGGAGCCGCCTTCGACATCGGCAACTTTGGCGTCCAGTCCTTCTCCGTCCCGCATGACGCCATGGATCCCGTCGGGTTCGCCCTCACGGCCGCCGGGCGACGCATCGGGTTCCTGACGGACCTCGGCCATGTCACCCAGCTCATTCTGGAACGCGTGCGCCGATCGGAGGTTCTCGTCCTCGAGGCCAACCATGACCTTCACCTGCTCCAGGAGGACACGCGCCGACCGTGGAGCACCAAGCAACGCATCCTCAGCCGCCACGGCCACCTCTCCAACCACGCCGCCGCCAATGTCGCCGCCGAGCTGGCGCCCCACGGCCTCTCGACGGTCTATCTCGGGCACCTCAGCCGCGACTGCAACCGCCCCGAGCTCGCACGGTCCATCGTCTCCGCCCGCCTCAACGAGGTCGGGGCCTCCCACGTGCGGGTCGAGGACACCTCCCAGGACGTGCCCGGCAGCACCCTCGTGCTGCCTGACGCCTGACCGTTCCCCGCCCTCCGTCCACCGATCCTCGCTCCCCGATCCTCGCTCCCCGCCTCCCGCCTCCCGTCCCTCACGGCCGTGACGTCAACAAGTCACGCGCGATCCCGGGCAGCAGCCCCTCGTCCTGCGCGTGGCCTTCGGTGAAGATCACCACCACCCAACGCCCTCCGTCCGGCAACTCCACCCACGCGCAGTCATGGCGCGTCTGGCTCGTCCATCCGGCCTTCGACCAAAGCTTGGCTCCCGCGGGCAATCCGCCGGCCACGAACCCCGTCGTCTGGTCGTCGGGCCTCGGGGCCGCCTTGGGATCCCGCGCCAGCAACGCCTTCATTTCATCGCAGCGTTTCGGCGTCACCGCTTGGCCGAGGGCCACCTCCGCCATCAACCGGGCCGTCGCGTCGGTCGTCAGTTGGTTTCGCTTGGGCTCGAAGGCCCGGATGGCCTGCGTCTCCCGGCCGTAGGGACCCTCGCACCAGGGCTTCTTGTTGCAGTTGATTTCCCGATAGCCCAGGCCTGTGAAGTAGCGGTTCACGGCGTTCCGTTGGTCCTGCCACGAGCGCAGCGCGTCCGGCGTCAGCTCCGGGCCGCTCGTCGTCCCCGTCAACACGTCCAGCACGTAGTGCGTCGCCTCGTTCGACGAGTCCACGATCATGTCCTTCATCGCGCGCCGAAGCTCCGCCGAATCCTCGATGCGCCCGTCCTCCAGCCAACGGTGCGCTGCCACCAGGTAGAACAACTTGACCACGCTCGCCGGGTAGATGGGCTGGTCGCCCCGGTGCGCCGCCCATCGCGGTGCCCCGGGCCGGGAGATGTCCATCAACGTGACCGCGACCTGGGCTGGGGCGAGCGGGGTTGGGCGTGCCTGCTGGCACGCGCGTGCGACGGCCCCGTCCACACGCCCCTGCAATGCGGCATCCACCTGTCCCTCCGCCATCCCGCCCGGACCTGCCGCCAGCGCCAGCCCGCCTGCCAGGCCCCCTCCCATTAACAGCCGCCAAACCCTCCTCATGCACCCCACCCTGCCGCGACCCTGCATCCGTTGACAATCACGCCCAAGGACCGCCGCAAGGCACCTCCAGGCCCCACCGATTCGGCCCCGGGCCGTCGGCCCGGCGGGAGGAGCCGACGGCTTGGGTGCGGGATGGCTCAGGGAACGCGAACCCGATAGAAGCGCATCGGGGCGGCGGGTGAAGGGTCGCCGAGCTGGCGGATGCTTCCGTCGCCGGTGATGGCATCGCCCACGGCCTGCCAGCCGCCGCCGAGGAGGTCTTGGGACTCCAGCCGGTAGGACTTGCCGGGCAGCGTGCTGAAGGAGACGACCGAGCCCCCGGCGTCGGGCGCCAGAGACGTGATCGCCGGGCGCAGCGTCGAGTCGGCGCGGAACCCGAGGTTCTGGATGCGCTCGTCGAGGGCGCGCACGGAGTCGGCAGCGGTGTAGGTGCCGATGACCTGGAGGTAGTCGGCCAGGGCCTTCTGCTCGGCCCCGTCCGTGTCGAACGTCTTCTGGATCCCGGCCGGCACGAGGTGGACCACACCGGAGCCCAGCGACAGCGGGTAGTACGAGTCCCCGCCGGTGGCGAGGAAGTCGAGGGTGACCATGCGGAAGGTGCGCCCGGGGTCGCCCACGAGGATGCCGTTCTCGACGACAAGGTCGAGGGTGCCATCCGCGCGACGAGCGACGAGCGAACGGAGTCGTTGGCCCGGGTTGTTGATCCCGGTGATCACGTTGTTGTTGGTGCGGTTATAGGTCATGGCCGGGAGGGAAGTGTCGAAGGCGAACGACATGCCGGAGACCTGCGGGAACTGCCCGGGGGTGGCGGTGGCGGTGGTGGCCGCGACGGCCCACTCCATGGCGTCGCGCAACTGCTGCGCCGTAAGGGTCAGCAGCGAGAGGCCGTTGTTGAAACGGAGCGCGTTCTCGATGTCGAGCTGGCTCACCTCGCCCGCCTGCTTGCCCACGCGCGGGTTGGCCGGGGGCGGGATGAAGACGGGGGTGCTGGACCCGGCCGACGAGAGGATGCCGCCGATGCTGTCACGGATGCCGCCGCCATTCTTGAGGGAGAGGGAGGTGGCGGGGTCTGAGCGCTGGGCGCGCCAGAGGTTGGCGTCGGCGGTGAGGTTGCCGAGGTTGCTTTCCTCCGTGCGGACGGAGGCGCGCAGGCCGTTCAGATAGACGGTGGTGCGCCCGAAGCGACGGCCGTCCTTGCCGTCGATGATCCCGCCAAGGTTGCCGACGATGTTGGTGATGGCGGGGTGTGCGGGAGCGGACCCGGTGCTGGCGACGCCCTCGGCGTCGGTGGCGTAGGCCCCGCTCCGGCCGTCGATCACCGCGACGCGGCCCTCCTCGTCAAACGAGGCGATCCATCGACCGACGTACTCGAAGTTGGCCCCGGCATTGACGACGTGGACGGGTTCGCCGGACGGGGACGTGAAGGTCGTGGGATAGTTCTCGGCGCGCGACTGGCCGGGCCGTAGGCGGTCGGATGGCTTGGCGAAGACGACGTGCGAGCCGCCGGCGATGATGAGGTCCACGTCACGAAGGCGGGTGGCGAGGGCGAACTCGTTGGCGTACTGCTGGAGGTGGGCGAGGAGGATCACCTTGTTGCAGCCGCGGGCGAGCAGGCCGTCCACGGCGGCCTGGAGGGTTCCCACGAGGTTGGTGGAGACGGCGATGGAGCCGGGCGAGCTGATCTGGCGGAGGTCGATGGTGGTGGCGCCCACGATGCCCACGAGCTGCCCGCCGACCTGAAGCGTGCAGGAGCGGGCGACCTTGTTCGTGCCCAGGCGGGCGTCCTGTGCGTCGGCCGTGATCAGGCCGCGCGTGTTCGAGTCCGCGTTGAAGTCGAGGTTGGCGCTCAGGTACGGGAACAGGGTTCCGGCGTAGCCCGCCGCCGCGTCCGCGCGGAGCATGGAGGCAAACTGCGCGGTGTTGTCGTCGAACTCATGGTTGCCCGCCGCCGATGCCTGGATGCCGAGGGCGTTGAGGATGGCGATGTCGGCGCGGCCCTTGACCCCGTTGTAGGGCGCGGCGGGGTCGGCGCTGGCGGTGAAGAACGGGCCCGGGATGTAGTTGTCGCCCGAGCTGAGGACGAGCGTGTTGGTGGGGAAGTCGGCCCGGAGCGCGTTCAGCACGCGCGAGAAGCCCACCGCGTCGTCGAGCGCCGGGATGCCGGCCTCGAAGTCCGAGGCGTGCAGGATCTGCAGGGACATCGGGGCGGAAGTGGCGCGAAGCACGCTGAAGGAAACGGGGGCGGAGGTCGTGGAGAGGCCGAGGTTGTCGGTGGCGACGGCGACCAGTTGGTGCGGCCCGACGCCCACGAACGGAAGGGTCACGCCGAATGGGGCATTGGTGCTCGAGGAAGCGGCCACGCCATCGAGGCGGTACTGGACCTGGACGACGAAGCCGTCGGCGTCGGAGGGCGCGACGGCGACGGCGACGTTGGCCGGGGCGCGGAGGGAGGCCCCGGCGGCGGGGGCGGTGACGGCGACCTGCGGGGGCTGGTTCGATGCGGTGACTTGCAGCGAGCGGGTGGCCTCGGCCGTGAGCCCGTCGTTGTCCGTGACGCGCACGACGTACACGTGCTGCCCCGGGGCCGGGTTGGAAATCGTGACGCGGAACGGGAAACCCGTGGCGATGCCCACCGGCACGCCGTCCTCAAGGAACTCGGCCTTCACGACGCGGCCATCGTCGTCGTACACGCTCGCGCCCAGCGTCAGGGGGCCGGACGCGTAGAGGTCAGTGGCGGGCGACGTCCATGCCACGGAGGGCGCCGAAAGCGCGGGCGCGGGCGTGCCGACGCCCGGCAGGGTGACGTGGTAGGCGAGGAGCATGTTGTCCACGGGGACATCGTTGGTGCCCACGGCGACGCCGTTGTGGAAGACGACCTGGGACTTGAAGTCGTTGTCGTTGCCGACAAGCAGGAGGTAGTCGTCGGGGCGCGCGGGGTCCTTGAGCGGCACGAGGCCAAGTGCCTCCCATTTCTCGGAGATCGTGTTGGCGTCCTGGTTGGTGCTGACGTTGAGGCCGAAGCGCGCGAGGTCGGCGGGATCGATGAGGTCGATGAGGTCCTTGCGTGCGAGGGGGGCAACGCCCGAGGGCGGTTGGTTCGCGGGGAGGTTGGCCTGGCCCGGGGTGCCCGGGGCGAGGTCATAGGCTCCTCCGGCCACGTTGGTGGCCCCGAGGGTGGACGCGACCACGACGCGCTTGAAGGAGGGCGGCGTGTTGGTGCCCACGCCAAGGCCGAGGCTGTCGCGCTCGAGCAGGAGGAACGTCGTGGGGTTGACGACGAGCAGCTCGCTGACGGGGGTGTGGCGGTTGGTCTGGGCGGTGCCGTTCAGGGTGAGCTGATAGAGGTGCTCGGCCACCACTTGCCCGCGCGTGGGGGAGCCGTCGGCGATGTCGAATTGAAGGACGCGCGTCATGCGGCCGAGGTTGCCGGCCCCGCCGTCCTGGATGGTGGGGCTTTGGAGGACGGCGACCAGGCGGCGGCCGTCGGGCGTGATGGAAAGCCCTTCGAGGCCGCGGTTGTTGCGGCGGCCTGACGCCGGGGCGGAGGCGCCCGAGAAGTTGAGGTTGCCGGCCGCATTCCGGGGCAGGAGGGCGGGCGGGGGAAGGAGCGTCTCCTGCAGCTCGCCCCGGGCATTGAACCGGTAGAGCGCAGGTCCGTACTCGTCGCTCACCCAAAAGCCGCCGTCCGGCAGCAGCACGAGGCCCTCCGGGTCGATCGACAGCCGGCCGCCGCCGATGGATCCAGCCGGCGACTGCGGGAGGACGGGCGCGTTGGTGGAGCCGCCGTCAAACCCGGTGAAGTTCGTGCCGCCGTAGGTGAACAACACGGTGGAAAGGTTCGTGAACACGATTTGCCCTTGTCCGGGCGCCGTGCCGCCGCCGAGGAACGGCGTGATTCCAAACCCGAGCTTCTGGACGCGCGGCCGGTAGTCCGTCGCGCCGTCGCCGAAGCCGCGGTCGGGCAGGCCCCACAACACGCCGCGGATCTGGCCGCCCTCGTACACGAGCGAGGACGGGTCCACGGCCATGGACGAAAAGAGGCCGCCCAACGTGTCGCGTCCTTCCCCAGCCTGGTCGTAGAGGCCTGCCGGGATGCGTCCCACGCCAGCAAGGCCGTGATTGATGAAGCCCTCGAACTGGGCGTGCGCGGAGGCCGCGCATGCCCACAAGCCAATCCAACAGGTCGTTTTCTTCACCCCGAAGCTTGGCCTTGTCACGGCTGCCAAATCGGCGGCCTGCCCGTGAAGGAACTGAAAACACGCCGCGACGACGGCATGGCGGGCACGCAACGTCCGGCAAGCGGGCGTCCGGTCCCCCCGATGCTGCGGCTGCGTGACGGCAGGGCGATAATCCAGAAACGGGCTGGGTCTGCCCTTGCCGGGAACGCCTTGCGTTGGTGAAAGGGAAGGCGTCCCGCGATCAAGACGCCGGGGCCATCATGCAATACCGCGCGCTCTGGATCTCGGACGTCCACCTCGGCAGCCGCCATGCGCAGTCACGCGCGCTGCTGGAGTTCCTGCGCGGCGTGGAATGCCGCCACCTCTACCTCGTCGGCGACATCGTCGATGGCTGGGAGCTGAGGCGGCGTTGGCAGTGGGACCCCGACGCGAACACGGTGGTCCAAAAGATCCTTCGCATGAACCGCAAGGAGACGCGCGTCACGTACCTGTTTGGAAACCACGACGAGTTCATGGAGGGGTTCGCGGGTCTTTCCCTCGGCGGCGTGCAGCTCATGGAGCGAACCATCCACGTCACGGCGGACCGTCGGCGCATGTTGGTCCTGCACGGGCACCAGCTTGACGGCCTCGTGCACTTCAACCGCCTGCTGGAGCGCGTCGGCAGCCGCGCCTACGACTGGATCCTCGACGTCAACCTCCACTTCAACCGGGTTCGCCGCAGGCTGGGCTTCGGGTACTGGTCCGTTGCGTCCTACCTCAAGCTGCAGGCCAAGTCGGCGGTGAAGTATGTCACCCGGTTCGAGGAAGGCATGTGCCGGCTCGCGGAGGCGTCCCGCGTGGATGGCGTCATCTGCGGCCACATCCACCGGGCGGAGATGCGGGTCATCGGCGGCGTGACCTACCTGAACTGCGGCGACTGGGTGGAAAGCTGCACGGCCTTGGCGGAGCACTTCGACGGTTCCTTCGAGTTGATTCGGTACCATGAAAAGGGCCCCGGTGATGCAGGGCGAGGGACGCGGGCGCCCGACCCGGGCATTGTCGTTCCGGGACGGGTGCCGACGTCGGGGGCGCGAGGTGGTGGCCGCGATGGCAGGCCGCCCGGCCAACCGGAGCTGGCCGGCCTGCTCTGAGCTGGGTCGTCGAGCCCGCCTCACCGCGCCGACGGTGCACCCGAGCCGAATCCGCCTGCGGCCTCCCTCCAGCCCGCCTGTGATGGCCGTGCCGTCGGCACCGCACGCGGCGTGCCCTGCATCGACCCGATGTACACGGCGATGAGGTCGGCAAGCACGCGCCCCCAACCGAGACGCGCCGACCCTGCGAGCGCGGCCGCCCGCACCCGTTCGAGTTCGTGCGGGTGGGTTGCCGCGCGGACCGCCGCTGACACGAAGGCTTCGCCGTCGCCGCGCGCCACGAGCCATCCCGAGCGACCCTGCTCGATGGACTCCGCCGCTGCCCCGTAGTCAAAGGCCACCACGCCCAGGCCGCTGGCGAGGGCCTCCACGGTCACGTTCCCAAACGTCTCCGTGAGGCTCGGAAAGAGAAGCAGGTCGCCCGAGGCATAATGCGTCGCCAAGGCCTCGTGCCGTTGCTTCCCGGCAAACACCGCCTTGGGCCAGCGCCGCTGGAGTGCCGGTCGGCAGGGGCCGTCGCCTACCACGACGAACCGGGCGTTGGGCTGCGCCGACGCAAGGGCCGCCGACGCCCGTTCCAGCAGGGCGAGATTCTTCTCGGGCGCAATCCGCCCCACGTACAAGACCACCACGTCGTCCGGGCCGGCCCCCCATGAGCGGCGCAACGCCTCGGAACGCCGTCCGGGGTTGAACAGCCCCGCGTCCACGCCGCGGCCGACGACGTGCAGCCGTTGGAAGCCCTCGGCCGCAAGGTCCCGGGCGAGGGCGGCCGTCGGCGTCATGGTGGCATGGCATTGGTTGTGGAATCGGCGCAGGTAGCCCAACACCACGCCGCGAAGGAACCCGACCCCATAGTGCTCGCTGTAGGCGTGGAAGTTGGTGCGAAACTCGGACACGCACGGGATGTCCAGCGCCCGCGCCGCCTGGACGGCGGACCAGCCCAGCGGCCCCTCGGTCGCCACGTGGACCACGTCGGGCCTTTGCTCGGTCCATAGGCGACGCAGGCGTCGGCCTTGGGGAAAGCCCACCTTGAGCTCGGGGTAACGTGGGATGGGCATGCCGCGGGTCAGGACGTCGTGCTCACGGCCCTCCTGGAGTGTTTCATCCCGGTCGTCGGGTTGCCGGGGTCGCACCACGCGCACGACGTGGCCTTGGGCCCGCAGGCCTTGGACGATGCGGGCCACGGTGATGGCGACTCCGTTGACCTCGGGTGGATAGGTTTCCGTGACGACGGCGATGCGCAGGGATCCGGCGGGGACAGGCATGGGTCCACGCTGGCGCGCCGTGGAAACGGGCCGGTGTCGGCCCTCCAATATTCCGGTATCGAAACGGCGGCGACACGCGGGCTTCACACGTTGCACCCGTCATGAGCGGCGGGCATCCGATGGGCAAGGGCCGTCATGGGACGGCGACCGGGCCGGCGGGCGCCTTCAACAACAAGGAATCATCGCATGAAATCCCTGCTCGGACGTTTGGACGTGTGCCTGGAGGCGCTGCGGGTGCAGCGCTGGGACGACCACCGGTATTACCACCACAGCCGCGTGAACCAGTCGCTGCACCTGTTGAGCGCCATCAGCTTCCTGGTCGCCTACGTGTTCTTGTTCATCGACCCCGCGTGGGCGGCCTTGGTGGCGTGGGGTGTCTCGATGACCAGCCGGCAGGCCGGCCACTTCTTCTTCGAGCCGAAGTCCTACGACCACGTCAACGAGGCCACGCACGAGCACAAGGAGGACATCAAGGTGGGCTACAACCTCCGCCGCAAGGTGGTGCTCATGTCGCTCTGGGCGCTGGCCCCCCTCGTCCTCTGGGCGAGCCCGTCCTTCCTCGGGTTGCTCCCGGAGCCCAGGGACGCATGGGGCCTCGTCCACAACCTCGGCCTCGTGTGGCTCTACGTGGGCCTTGGCGGCCTCGTGTTCCGCACCGTGCACCTTTTCTTCCTCCAGGACGTCCTCACGGGGCTCGTGTGGATGTCCAAGATCATCACGGACCCCTTCCATGACATCCTGCTGTACTGGCGCGCGCCGCTCGCCCTCGCGCGCGGCCAGTGGATCGACCCCATGGACGACGTCCGCGAGGCGAAGGCCAACGGGCGCTAGTGGGCGAGAGGCCGCCCCCCGGCCCAGCGCCGCACCCAGGCCGTCCTCATCTCGGCGAGGATGCGCCTCCGGATGGCCCGGTGCGTCAGGCCCGGGGGCGCCGTCCACCACCCGTCGTCGCGCATGCGCCGGCACGCGCGCACAAACCGTTCCGTGACCTCGTCAAACTGGGCGTCCGTGAAGTCCAGGCTGAACACCATCCGGCCGCTCCCAACCCACGAAAGGGCCAGCCCCTCCGCCCGCAGGTAGAACTGAAGCATCCAGTGATACCGAGACGCCACGTCATACAGGACCGTCCAGACGGTGGACATCGCCTCCACGCGCAACGGGTGGCCCTCCTGCCGGAGCCGCTCGTTCATCCGCCGGGCACGGCCTTGCCAGCGTTCGTCGAGGCCCTCGTACAGCGCACGGACGGCGGGCGTTTGAAGCCGTTCCAGGAACACCTGCATCGACGCCATCACCAACGGGTGCGAGTTGAACGTGCCCCGCGCGAAGCAGATGTCCGCCGGCCGATCCTCCCGGAAGCGGCGCATCAGGTCCCGCCTGCCGCACACCACCCCCACGGGCAGCCCGCCCCCCAGGGTCTTCCCATACGTGACGAGGTCCGCCTGCACCCCGAAGTATCCCTGCGCCCCCCCCGGAGCCAGGCGGAACCCAAGGAACACCTCGTCGAACACCAGAACGATGCCCCGTCGCGTGCACACCTCCCGCAGCCGTCGAAGCCACGCCGTGTAGGCCCCCCGGTCGAACCCCGCGCGACGCGTGCCATCCACCAGCGTGGAGTCGCCCGGAGCCGGACGGTTCGGGTGCAGCGCCTGCAACGGGTTCACCAGCACGCAGGCAATGTCTCGGCGCGTCCCAAGCACCCGCAGCGTCGCCGCGTCCATCTCCTTCAACGTGTAAACCTTCCCGGGGCGCGAGGGATTCCCAGGGCCGGGCTGCACGTCGTCCCACCATCCATGATACGCGCCGCAGAACCGCACCACGTGCGTCCGCCGCGTGTGGTAACGGGCCAGCCGCACCGCCTGCATCACCGCCTCCGTCCCCGACATGTGGAACGACACCTCGTCCTTGCCCGAGAGGCGGCACAGCTCCGCCGCGTTCCATGCCACGCACGGATGCAACGACCCCAGCACCACCCCCATGCCCGCCACCCGCCGCGCCGCCTCCTCCATGCACGACTTGTAGAACTCGTGCCCCATCACGTTCACCCCATACGACCCCGTCACGTCGATGAACGTCTCCCCGTCCAGGTCCCGCAACGTCACGCCGTCGGACCCGTCCACGAACCCGCCCAGCCGCAGCCGCTCGCGCACATGACGGCTGAACGGAAAGGGCACGCGGTACACCTTGGTGAACTGCATGTCCGAAACGTGCGCCGCCGCCTCGGACGTCAGGGCCACCGTTCGTGCATGACGTCGTGCCAGCTCGCCCGCAAGCCGCTCGAACCCTGCCCTGCGACGCGACGCCAGCACGGCGTCCGCCCCGTCCGCGTCGAAGAACCGTTCCTCGTCGAACGAGTAGCCCGGCAGCAGGCGCGCCACTCGTCCTGCCCACTTGGAATGGCCCGCCAACGACGGATGCTTCGCCAACGAAAGCTGCAGCCGGCGGTATCCCTTCCACGCCAAGGCCAACCCCGGAGCCAATCCCAGCCACCATGCGCTTGATGCATTCATGAAAACGTCCACCTCACCCGCCCCGTCGCCCATGCCGCCCCCGTCCTCGTCCCCCGCAGCCCCGCGCGGCGCCAGCCCAGCCCGGCTGCGCGCCTGGCGCGACCGCCTCCTGCTTCAGGAGGACCTCAACTTCCTGCTCACCAACCGCGTCCCCCGCATCCTCCTCACGCGGCTCATGGGCCGCGTGAGCAAGGTGCGCTCCCGCAGGTTCGCCCAGGGCGCCATCGCCCTGTGGCGCCTGTTCACCGACCTCGACCTCTCCGAGGCCCGCCATCCACGCTTCGACAGCCTCCACGACTGCTTCACCCGCGAGCTGAAGCCCGGGGCGCGGCCCGTGGACCCAGACCCCTCCGTCTTGACGAGCCCCTGCGATGGCATCGTGGGCGCGATGGGCGAGGCGCGCGGGACCGAGGTGTTCCAGGCCAAGGGGTTCCCATATTCCATCGAGGAGCTGATGGGGGATGCCGCCACCGCCGCCCCCTTCCGCGACGGCCTCTTCGTCACGCTCCGGCTCACGTCGTCGATGTACCACCGCTTCCATGCGCCCGACGATGGCCGCATCGAGGGCGTGACCTACGTGACCGGGGACACCTGGAACGTGAACCCCATTGCCCTCCGCCGCGTCGAGCGGTTGTTCTGCCGCAACGAGCGCGTGGTGGTCCGGATGCGCCTGCCTGACGGGCGCCCCGCCGCGATGGTCGCCGTGGCGGCCATCCTCGTGGCGTCGGTTCGCCTGCACTTCCTGGACGTCCTGCTTCACCTCCGATGGCGCGGGCCCAACGTCATCCCCTGCCAGCACCCCGTCCGGCGGGGCGAGGAACTCGGGTGGTTCGAGCACGGCTCCACCATCGTTCTGTTCGTGCCCGGGGGCTTCAAGCCCTGCCCGGCCATCCAGCCTGGCGCGCGCGTCCGCATGGGCCAGGCCCTCCTGCGCCGTTCCCCTTGAAAAACCGCCGTTTGTTTCAAGCCCAGCATCGCGCCGTCACCGAAATCTTGCAGGCGGGGAGGGGTTCTCCCGGCATCGGCGCCCCACGCGCGTCCATCCGCGGCTCCAAGACGCCCCGTGAATCATCCTGCGGACTGGGTCCATGCTTGAACCCAGGCGAGGGGTTTGGTTGAACCCGTTCATGCCGGACCCAGCGTCCTCCCCGCGCGCCCCGTTTGCCTTGTTGTACCTGCCGCCCTTGGGCGTGCGTCGCGACAACGAGCTCGAAGTTCTGGGCCACAAGCTGGCCACGGCCCTCGACCGCCAGGCGTCCCACGGCCCGAGTCGCTACGAGGCCGTCCTGGCCATGCGCGAGACAGGGGGCGGGCCGCGATCGTTCTGCCGGATCCTGCGCCGCAGCCCCGGCAACCCGCAGCCCCAGCCGATCGCGGACGTGTACATGGTGGACTACCGCGACACGTTGCTGGCGCGCCATCGGGGACGCGTGCTGCTGACGCGATGCCTGCTGGCGGCGGTGGGAGCCCTGGAGCTGGCAAGACGCCTCGGCCTGCACCTGCTGGGCCGTCGCCCCCGTCGCGCCACGCGGCAGGAGGTGTTCCAAACCTTCATGGTCCTCGGCGGCATGGCCCTCGTGATCGCGTATCTCTCCATCCTGGTCCTTTCGGCCGCGCGCCTGGCCTCGGAGGTTGCCACGCCCGGTGCTGCCACCCCGGCCGCATCCGCCGCCGCGTCGTCGTCGTCGTCGTCCACGGCGGCCGACGATTCGGCACGTCGTGCGATTCGGCCCCAGGCAACCACCGAGATGTGGGACGTCCAACCGGGCACCCGCTCGGGCGTGCCCTCCCCAAGCGCGCCGCCGCCAGGCATCCGTGAGCCATCGGCCGAGCCTTCCGCGTGGGGTTTGGAGGCCCTGTGGCGCGGGTGGCGCGGGGGCTATGGCTGGGCGGGGCTCATCGCAAGCCTCGTCCTTGTCCGGCAACTCCTTGCGCGCGACCGGTCGGCCCTCGTCGCGTGGATCACCCGCATGTCCGAGGAAATGCTCGCGTTCGTGTTTTACTTCGGGCTGGGCGACCGCCGGGCGGAGGTGACCGGGATGGTGGACGAGCATGTGGAGCGGTTGCTCGAGGAGGACGACGGCTACGAGCGCGTGGGCCTCATGGGCTATAGCTTCGGGAGCATCGTCGCCCTCGACGTGCTCTTCCCGGCGGACAACCTCCGTGCCCGGCGACTCGAGCGCGTGGACACGCTGGTCACGATCGGGTGCCCGGTGGCCTTCATCCTCACCTATTGGCCCGGCTACTACACGGGGCGCTGCCACGTGCAACGGCCCCTCAGGACATGGGCGAACGTCTTCTCGCCGGTGGACGTGCTGGCGACCGAGTTCAACCCGGGGCCACCCGAGCCCGGGCAGGTCCGGCTGGCGCCGGTGCATGGGACGCCGGACACGTTGGGACGTGGACCGGACCGCGAGCATGCCTTCCGAGAGGGCGCGGTGGAGGGGCGCCTGACATGGTTTGGGGCGTTGACCTTGCTGGGCATTCGCGCGCACGAGATGTACTGGTCGCCGGACCTCGGCCACGAGCGCAACGGCCTGCACCTGGTCGTCCCGGACCTGTTCCCGGAGGAAGCCCGGGCCATGGAGTCGCGGGAGGGGGCCGTTGGCGAAGGCCAATAGATTCCAGCCTGAAATCGGCAGTCAAAGAGGGTGCCAAAACGAGGAAACGCCCTTCCCATCGGGTCGGATGGGCTCATGGACAGGAACCCAGGGGCTCACCCTGCGGGTGAGGTCGAGGTAGGCCCGGTTCGGCTGTAGGCCGGGTCCCCTGACCCGGCGCACCGGGCACGAGGCATCGCCGCGTGCCCGCGTGCGGGCCGCACATCGGCGGGGGGGACGTATTTGCGGGCGAGCGCCGCCGTGCGACGTCGGGCGGGTCAAAGTCCCGTGACGCGCAGGCGCACGAAGAACGACCTCATCTGGAGCTCGCCCTGGACCTCGACGGTGACGCGTTCCATGGCCCCGAGGTCCTCGACGGTCGTGCGGGATGGGAACAGGGCGGACCAACCGTTGAAGTTGTCGGTGAACTGAAGCTGGAAGTTCATCCGGCGTTCCAGCCAGTCGGTCGGCCGCAGGTAGGTGAGCGCGAGCGTGGGAAGCACGCCCGGCACGGAACGCACGGAGGTGAAGCCCATCTTGTCCCGGGGATCCACGGGCGACGTGCGGTAAAGGAACTCCAGCGCATTGGACGCCCCGTCGCCGTCGGCGTCGGCGGCCGGGTCACGCGGGAATCCCGGTGGCAGAACGTAGCCGGCCAGCCATGCCTCGTAGGGTGATGCCGTGGCCGCCACCGAGCGCAACGCGAGGTCGTCGCCCTGGTCGCGGGCCAGGTAGGCCATCCGCCCGCCAAACACGGTGAGGTCCGACGGGTCGGACGACATCGGCCCCTGGAGCAGGTCCTCGACGAGGACCGTACCCTCGGCGGTGCCGTCCGTGGCCCACAGCTCGCGGCCCTCGGCGGTCGTCTTGGCGGTGAAGAAGATGCGTCCGGCCCATGGCGTGAGGTCCGCGATGTCGGGCGAGCTGGGGCCGGGCACCAGGTTCTTGACCGGGCGCGTCCCGGCCTCGGTGCCGTCGGAAAACCAGAGTTCCCGCCCCTCGGCGGCAGTCCCGGCCACGAACACAACGTTGCGTCCCAGGGGCGTGATCCACGCGGGGTCGCTGTCGGGCTCCATCCAGGAGCCCCCCGAGGCCCGGGCGATGTTCGCGACCATGCGGGTGCCGCCGGGGGTGCCGTCGGTCACCCATGGCTCCGCCCCCCACGCCGTGGTGCCGTTGAAGAAGGCCCGGTCGCCGGCGACCGCGAGATGGCGGATGGACTGGGCGTGCAGCTCGCCGCGAATGGGGTCGAGGACGCGCCCGAGCGCCGTCGTGCCCTCCGTGGTCCCGTCGGAAATCCACAGCTCGTGGGGTTCGCCGAATCGAAGGGCGCTGAAGAGGAGCTTGCCGTTCAGGGTGACGGGCTTCAGCTCGGACACGGGCCGGCCTGCGGTGGGTCCTTCCTCGCGGAACCGACGCGTGCCGGAGTCGCTGCCGTCGGTGGACCAGTACTGGGCGGTGCCTTGGGTGGCGGCCTGGAAGTAGAGGCGGTCGTTGAACCGGTGAAACCGGTCGATGAAGTCCAAGCCGGAGCCATCGGCGGCCCTGAGAACACGGACGCCATCGGCTCCACCGGACCAGAGTTCGCGTGGGCGTTGGCCGCTGGCGGAAAAGAGGAGGCGGCCGTTGAGCTCGGCGGATTGGAACAGGGTGTAGGTGGGGTTGGAGCCTGGGATGGGGAAGGCAACGGGGTCTCCGTCGGCCCCGATGCGCCAGAGGGCGGGGTTGTTTTGGGTGTCCACGCCGGCCGCCCACGCGAAGCCTGCTCCCGAGGCGATGCGCCACACGTCCAGGGCCACGAGGCGCGAGGTGGGCTCGGGCTCCGAATCCCGCCATTCGTGGAGGATGGCGCGTCGGAGCGCACCGGCTTGGCCGTTGGTGACAACGAAGGCCCACCCGTTGCCGTGTTCCATCCGGGGCTCCGCAGCCCCCCCGGCGGGCGAGGCCCACACTCGGGATCCGCCCGTCGGGGTCCATTCGCGCAGGATGGCAAGACGGCCATCGAAGCCGGACACGAGGATGCGGGAACCGTCCTTGCGGAGAAGCAGGGAGGGCCTTGCGGCACCCGTGTTGAGGTTGGCCAGTCGGCGCGTCCCCGCGGCGCTGCCGTCCGAGACATGAAGCTCCGCCCCATAGATGGGATCCATGGCTCGGAAGAAGACGCGCCCGCCCACCGGGAGCAGGGACGTGGGATGGCTGGACGCAGGGCCAGCAAAGGAACCCAAGCTTCCAAGGAGGCGATTCACCCAAATGGGCGTCAGGTCGCGCACGAGTTCCGGGGCCCGGGTGCCATCCCAGCGCCGAAGCTCGTTCCCGAGCCGTCGGCCTCCGTCCGTGGCTGCGAACCACAGGGAGCCGGGGCCCGCCACGAATGCGGACGGCGAGCTTCCCGTTGGGATGGATGCTGCAACGTCTCCGGCGTTCGGGGCGACGTCCCCGACAAGCCGCGTTCCCGCGTCCGTGCCGTCCGTGACCCAGGGCTCGTCCCCGACGTCCGACGACAGCGCGGCGAACGCGGCCAGCGAGCCCGCGGGGGTGAAGCCCCGTGGCTGGCCGCTGGGGACGCGCCCGAATGCATCGGGGCCGCCCGGCCAGAAGTCCCGAAGCAACCGGGTTCCCTCCTCGGTGCCGTCCGTCACCCAAAGCTCGCGTCCCTCGAAGGCGGACTCGGCGGAAAAAACGAGGCGATCCCCGGCCACGGCCATCTCGGGGTCGCCGAACCGCGTCGAAAAGGGCGCGAGGACCTTGAGGACGCGTGTGCCCTCGGTGGAGCCATCGGACGTCCAGAGTTCGTGGAACCCGGCCCGCACTCGAAGCGCAAACAGGCGGTTGCCCAGGGCGACGAGCCGGTCCCAGCCGGGCGCGCGGAAGTCCGGCTCCTCGTCCGGATGCACCCGCCGCGTGCCCGCCACGGTGCCGTCGGTACGCCACAAGGCCCGCTGGTCCACGATGAAGTACAGGAGGTCGTCGGCGACGGTCAGGCGGGTGGGGTTCGAGCTGAAGGGCCCCGGGACCAGGTCCATGAACGGGACGGTCCCCTCGCCGGTGCCGTCGCTGGTCCACAGCTCGCGCCCGGTGGAACGAACCGTGGCGGCGAACCAGATGCGGTCGCGAAACACGACCAGCCCGGCCGGGTCCGAAGAGTCGTTGGCCTGAGCCGGGATCCGGTCGGGGTTGATGTCGCGCACGAGCTGGGTTCCGGCCGGGGTGCCATCGGTCGCCCATAGCTCACGACCGGAACCCAGGGTCGGGGTGGAAAACCCGCCGGACTGGTCGGTGGCGGCAAAGAAGACCTTGCCCCGGAAGGAGACGAAGCCGGACGGGTCCGAGCCTTGGGGTTTGGGATTCAACCCTTCGGACAAGCCAGGGTTGATGTCCTTGAGCAGGCTGGTCCCGCCCGGGGTGCCGTCGGTGCGCCAAAGCTCCAACCCCTCGCGGCGCGTGAGCGCGGTGAACAAGACGACGTTCGAGACGGTGGCCACGGGCGTGGGGACGGAATCGCCGTCGCCGATGGCTTGCAGGAGGGGCGCGGTGAACGGGACGTGGTCCAGGCGCACCGAGAGTCGGCCCGGATCGCCCGGAGCCTCGACCCACACGTCCCTCTCGACGGCCGTCGCGGGGTCGCCCTCGATCTCGACGCGCAGTCGTCGGGGGCCCGGCGGCCCGGACAGGGATCCGAAGGCGAGCGCAACCCGGGCATACCGGGCGGCGACGTAGCCCGCCAAGCTCGGCTGGGCCGCCGCCGTCTGGTCTTCGAGAAGCCCGGCCACGACGCCATCGCCATCCACGTCGAATCGGGCCCGGAATACCGGGAGCGCGGCGGCCGTGGAGGGAACGGGAGCCTCGAGGCTCACGAGGTGCGTGGACCCCACTCGCCATGGGTCGTTGGCCAAGGGGGCATGGACCACCACGCCGCGCGTGACCTCGACCGGAACCTCTTGGAGGCCGGCCTGCCCGACGGGGTCCACGGCGCGGAGAAGGACACGGCGCGTCCCGGGCCCGCCGGTGACAACGGGGAAGGTGGCCTGAAATCGATCCGCCCCGAGGAGCGTGGCCTCGAGGACCTCGTCAGGCGACACGACGCCATCCCCGTTGGCATCGAAGGAAACCGTGAGCCGCGCGATGCCCTGGTCGTCCCGGGCTTGGCCGGAGACCGTGAGCGGTCCACCGAGGCGCACGGGGTCGGAGGCCTCGGGGTTGAGGAGCCACAGGCTGGGCGGCCCCGCGTCCACCAGCTCCAGCGAGCGCGAGACCACGGTTCGGTTGCCGGTGACGTCCGCCGCCTCGACCCGGATCGTGCGGGTGCCCGGGGGCCCCCGGAACATCGGGTAGAGGTCGATGTCGCGGATGACGGACGCGCCGCCACCCACGGGGAGGACCTGCCTCTCAAACGCCCCGGGGCCGCCCAGGATGCCGTCGCCGTTGGCGTCCAGGGACCACGCCAGCTCGGCGATGCCGCTGTCGTCGGTGGCCTGCACGCGCAGCCGGAGCTGCGCGGGGCCGTAGCCCATGCGGCTGCCCTCGGCAGGTCCCGACTCGATGACGAGCGTCGGCGGAGCGGTGTCCGGTGGCGTCACGCGAACGCCGACCTCGCGCGTGGCGCGGTTGAGCCACGCGTCCTCGGAGACGATGCGGAGCGTGCGGACGCCGGCCGCGCCGGAGGACTGCGGCAGCATGGCCACGCGCGTCCTCGGTTGGAGGGCTTCGGCAAGGACGGCTGGAAAGACCTCGGAGGCGGGATCGACGGAGCCGTTGCCATCGACGTCGAACTCGACCCATGCCCGCACGAGGCCGTCCTCGGTCTCGTTGTCTTGGGTGCGCAGCCGAATCGCCACCGGGCCGCGCGAGGGCAGGGAGTCACCCTCGCGCGGCGTGACCGCCTCGACGACCGGGGGCGTGGTGTCGGGGAAGCTCCCGGACCCGACGAGAATGCGAGGGGAAAGCGAGGTGACGTTGCCGGCGGGGTCGGTCGCCTCGACGACGACGGCGCGGGGGCCGTCGGGGCCGGACAAGGAGAAGGTGGCACGGTAGCGGTCGCCACCCAACGAGGCGGGAACGACGACCTCGTCCGGACCCATGGGGGATCCGTCGCCGTTGGCATCCAGACGTGCACGGAGCTGGGCGAGGGCGACGTTGTCGGAGGCGGTGAACTCAAAGGCGAAGGTGGACCCGGTGCTGACGCGGATGGGACCGGCCGGCGTGAGCCACGAGAGCCGGGGCGGTTGCCGATCCAGGGCGTCGGCGGCGAGTTCGACGGGGCCGGGGTCATCGGGGGTGTGAACGGGCGGCAGGGCGGCGGCGTAGCGCATTTGGCTGTTGCCGAGGTTCCATGGGGTGGCCCATGCATCCATGCGGAGGTAGGCCCACTCGTTGAAGCCGAGTGGGTCGGAACCGTTGGAGTAGCTGTCCACGACGCCGGGAAGGAGGGCGTCGGGGGCCAGGCCCGGGGGCGCGGGAAGGTTCGTTTGTGCATCCGGGCAGCTCCCCCCTCCGAGCACGAGCGGGACCTGGGGCTCGATCCGGCTCAGGTGGGTGTAGCTCATGACGCTCCAGTGGACGTCCCCGCGATGGGCGCAGGCGGTTTCGTTGCCGCCGTGGGCAAGGCCGAGGGTGTGGCCGATCTCGTGGGAGAGGATGCGGCCAAGGTAGGTTGCGGAGAGCGTCGGGTGCAGGCCGGGAAGTTGGATGCTGGGCATGGAGACCACGATGTCGTTGCCCGGAAGCCGATGGCCATTGAGGGCCTCCGCTCCCCCGAGGACGTCCCGGAAGAAGGCCTCGGAAAGGGCGGAGGCCCCGCTGTTGAGCAAGATGACGTGCCCGCCCACCACCGGCTCGGGACGCGGCATCGGCCCCTCGATGGCGATCACGATTCCCGTCGCGTTGCCGTTGGCATCCGTGATGGCGGCGATGCCGTCAGGCGGGATTCGACGGACTTCGCCCGCCGCCGGGCCATCCGGGAACCCGACCCATCGAAGATTCAGGACCTTGCGCAAGTTGGCAGGGCTCACCGGCTGGGCGAAGGCGACCCTCATCTTCTGGCCCTCCACGGCCGCAACGGTGAACGTGACGGGCGCGCCATGGGTGGCATCGACGTGGCCCAGCAAGCTGAGGAAGTCCCCCAGCACGGCGTAGCGAAACGCGAACTCGCGGGCGTTCTTGTCGGCGGTCCCGAAGTACCGGTCCTTGACGGCGTCCAGGGGAGCCACCGTGAAGCCTCCCAGCGTCGCGCGGTCGGGCGAGCCGATCTGGAGGATGTCGGGCCGCGCCCCGTCCACCGTGACCTCGTCCCCGCCCTGCTGGCCCTCCGGGAAGTTGCGCGAGTAGGAACGCCCGTCGCGGTCGCGCCGCGGCCCGGCGTCGATGTGCAGCGTGATGCCCAGCTCGCCCGTCACGTTGGTGACGGGAGCCATCGCGAACATCTCCACGAGAAGGTCGAGGGCCAACGCGTGGGGCTCGTTGCGCCAGCCCGTCGGGTGGCCCGTCGTCCGCGGAGCCAGCCAGTCCAGCTCCAGGAAAAGGTCCTTGCGCCGCGGGTCCGCCCCAAAACGCGCCAGCCGAAGGTCGGCCCCGCCATCCCGGTCCGCATCGATCCCCCCATCCGGCCGCTCCCAGTGGTCCGGAAGCCCGTCCTCGTCCGTGTCGAAGTGCGTGGCCCGGACGAGCGCCGGGCCGTCGTCGGTCTCGACGCGGACGACCGCGACGTGGTCGCACCGGGTGGGCGTGCGGACGTTGCCGAGCCGGTCGGCGGTGCCGCGCCCCAACGACTGGGAGATGTCCAGCGCGCGAATGGGACGGCCCCGGAACGTGTCCCCCACCTGAAGGACTGGGATGGGCCCGGAGGCGTTGAAGACGAGGCGCTCGCCCCCGGGGAGGCTGCGCCGGATGTCCACCCGGAGCGCCCAGATGCCCACGGTGTCGCGGAACAGCAGCGGGACCCCGGGCCGATGGGGGTTGTCCCGCGAGGGCGCGTCCGGTTGCGCCGCAAAGAGCAGCCACAGGGTGTCGCCCTCGACGCGCCCATCCTCGCCCACGTCGTGCCGGATGATGGAAACGGGCTGCATCCCAATCCGGGCGAAGCGGATCGGCCTAAAGTCGGACCGGAGCCCGATCACGTTGGTCGTGGAGAAGACCACGGTGGGTTGCTTGAACGACGCGCCCTCGACGGGCTGGACGATGACGATGGAGTCGGAACCGTCGCCGGGCTCGTGCCGGGCATAGGCGATGAACTCGCCGTCCGCCGTGATGCTCGGGACGAGCGAGAGCGTCGGGTTGAGATTGAAGTCCATGGCGCCCATCACGGCGGGCCTGCGGTCAACCTCGCGGACCAGCCCCCCCGGCTCGACCACGGCGATGCGGCGGTCTGAATCCACGAACTCGCCCAGGACGACCCGGCCGTTGTCGGCGACGGCCAGGTGGGCAAACTCGGCCAGGAAGAGCCCGTCGGATGTGCCGCCCTTGGCAAGGGGGACGCGGAGCTGGAGGGCCGAGCCACCGCCCCCAAAGCCCAGCACATCGTGGACGCCCAGCCAGGGCGGGTTCTGCTCGGCGTGCCGGCGCGTGTCGAACCCGATCAAGGCGATGCGGCCGTTGCGGCTGACCGCACCCCGGAAGGGCAAGATGCCCCGGCACGGCTTGGCGAAGCCTTCGGAGTCCAGGATGACCACGCAGATGGAGCCCGCCGGGCGGATGGGGTCGCCGGCCACGAAGATGTCGTTGCCGCTGAAGACCGTGCCATCGAGCGCCAAGCCACTCGTCCCCTGGTAGAAGCCCGTGCCCTTGCCCACCTGGTCCAGCAGGCCGCCCAGGCCAGGCCGGCCGATCACGCGGTGCGTGTCCACGACCGACTGGCTGGGATCGATGTCCGAGCGGAAGGTGGCCTCGAACAACACGTCGCCGGCGTCGTTGATGGCGTGCCAGAAGTTGATGGCGGCGGCCCCGGGCTGACTGGGGTTCGGCTTCTGAGTCAACTGGGCGGCCCCGGTCTTCGAGCTCCCCACCTCGGCGACGGCCTCGTATTCGTAGTAGGGGGTGCCGCCGACATCTCCCGCCCATGCTATGGGCGGCGTGAGGCAACAGGCCACGGCCAGGATCCGGGCCATTCCAAGGTGGGCGCGCATGGGGATTTGAGTTGGCTGTGCAGTCCACGCGGCTGGGTTGCCCCCAGGGGCCTTCCCTCCCGTGGATGGTGGAAGGCCAACACAAGCCAGCGGGCCAAGTCTATTTCAAACCGAAGGGGGCCTGCGCGATGGGACGACCGCACGGTGCACCCCCGCGAAAGCCTGTGAAGTTCGGATGGCCTTCCGCCGCAACCACGATGCAAGGGCCCGGGCCCTTGGAGCCCGCGGATCCCACGTCATCCCGTGTCCCTCACGGGACGGTGGGCCGGCGATGCACCTTGTGGAAGGCCGCCTGGTCCGTGGGCTTGATCACCATCTCGTCGATGCACACGTGCGGCGGCCGCGTCGCCATCCAGACCATCGCCTCCGCCACGTCCTCCGCCTGCAATGGCCGGACCCCCGCGTACACCTTCGCAGCCCGGGCCTCGTCCCCACCGAATCGCACCAAGGAAAACGCCGTCTCGGCCATGCCAGGGTCGATGGAGCCCACGCGGATGCCCGTTCCATTCAGTTCCAGGCGCAGCGCCTGCGTCACCGAACGCTCCGCCGCCTTGACCCCGCAGTAGGCGGCCCCGCCCTCGTAGGCCGTATGCCCGGCAATGGAACCCACGTTCAAGATCCAAGCGCCGTCGTCCCTTGGAACCAACGGAAGCAACGCCCGCGTCACCCGCAGCAACCCCAGGAAGTTCGATTGCACCATCGCCTCCCAGTCCGCGTCCCGTGCCGTGGCCACGGGATCCAGCCCGTGCGCGCCGCCCGCGTTGTTCACCAGCACATGCACCGTGGAGGTCCGCCCGCGCACCGCCGCCGCGAACGCCTCCACCTCCGGCGTGGAACCCACGTCCACCCCGAGGGCGTGCGCCGAGGCCGCCCCGGCCGCCCGGCACGCCGAGGCGACCTCCTCCAGCCGCTCCCGGCGCCGCGCTGCCAGGACGACGTGGCAACCCTCCCGCGCAAACGCCTGCGCCGCCGCCGCGCCAAACCCGCTCGACGCCCCCGTCACCACCACCCATCGCCCCGTCAGCTTCATCCGGGCATTCAGCGGCAACCCATCATCCCGTGGCAATGCCCCGGATTCAGGCTTCACCCAACGCGTCACGAAAAGGCATCCTCACCCCCCATGATGCAGCAGGTGAACCTCGGGTTGCTGGGCGGCGGGACGGTCGGCGGAGCCGTGTTCCAAGCCCTGGCCGAACGTGCCGACCTCTTGTCCGCACGCCTCGGGCTTCGCATGGCCGTGGCCGCCATCGCCGTGCGCGACCCCCAGCGCCCCCGCGGCTTCGACATCCCGTCCCACCTCCTCATGAAGGACTGGAAGGCCGTCGTGCACAACCCGGCCGTCCATGTCGTCGTCGAGCTGATGGGCGGCACCACCACCGCCCGCGAGGCCGTCCTCGCCGCCCTCCGCCATGGGAAGCCCGTCGTCACCGCCAACAAGGCCCTCCTCTCGGCCCATGGCGAGGAGCTCTTCGCCACCGCCCGCACCCACCGCGCCAACCTCTACTACGAGGCCTCCGTCGCCGGTGGCATCCCCATCATCAAGATCCTCCGCGAATCCCTCGTGGGGAATCGCACCCTCGCCCTCCGTGGCATCGTCAACGGGACCTGCAACTACATCCTCACCCGCATGAAGCTCGAGGGCGCGGACTTCGCTGACGTCCTTGCCGACGCCCAACGCCTCGGGTTCGCCGAGGCGGATCCCTCCCTCGACATCGACGGCCACGACGCCGCCCACAAGACCGGCATCCTCGCCTCGCTGGCGCACGGCTGCTGGGTGCGCCCCGACCAGGTCCACGTGGAGGGCATCCGGCACATCTCGCGCATCGACATCCAGATGGCCGCCCAGCTCGGCTACACCATCAAGCTCCTCGGCGTCGTCAAGCACGTCACCCCGCGCGCCAGCAAGGGCCGCCGTCCCAAGCCCGGCATCCTCGTCGCCGTCTATCCTGCCCTCGTCCGCAACGACCACGTCCTCGCCTCCGTCAACCACGCCTTCAACGCCGTCGCCGTCCGGGGCGACCTGGTGGGCGACACCCTCTTCTACGGCCGGGGCGCCGGTGGCAACCCCACGGCCAGCTCCGTCCTCAGCGACCTGGCCGACGCCGCCCTGGACCTGCGCCACGACAGCCACGACCGCGTCCCCGCCTTTGTTCCCCACGCGCAAAAGGCCCTCCATGTCGTTCCCATGGCCGAGGCCGTGTCCCGCTATTACGTGCGCCTCACCGTCATCGACCGCCCCGGTGTCTTCGCGCGCGTCGCCGCCGTCTTGGGCGCCGCCCAGATCGGCATCTCCTCCATCTTTCAGCCCGAGGGCCACGAGGGCGAGGCCGTGCCCGTCATCCTGATGCTCCACGACGCGCCGCACGCGGTGCTGCAAAAGGCCGTCGCACGCATCGCCCGCCTGCCCGCCGTCCGCGGCGTCCCCACGGTCCTGCGCGTCGAGGACACCGAGTAGCCCCCCGCCCCTCGCCCCCCGCTTCCCGCTCCTTCGGAAATGCAAACTTGCCCGCGCGGCCGCGTGGCCTTGAATGGGAGCGCGCGTCGCCGTGGCGGCCGCACCTCATGGACAAGTTGCTGCTCATCGACGACGAGGCGGACGTTCAATACTCCTTCCGCCGCATCTTTGACTCGCCCGGACTGGAGCTTCACACCGCCTCCAGCGGCGAGGAGGGATTGCGCCTGGTGGCCAAGGTCCGGCCGGACCTGGTGATCACGGACGTGCGGATGGCGGGGATCAACGGGCTGGAGACGCTGCGCCGCATCCGGCAGGCGGACCCCAAGCTCCCGGTCATCCTCATGACCGCCTATGGCACCACCCAGACGGCCATCGAGGCCATGAAGCTGGGCGCGTTCGACTACCTGCTGAAGCCCTTCGACGTCCCGCGTCTCAAGCAGCTCGTGGCCGATGCCCTCAAGGCCTCCCGCGACATGCGCCAGACCGTCGCCCTCGCGCCCCAGCTCGAGCAGCAGGACTACGACCTCGGCGTCATCGGCCGCTCCGACGCCATGCAGGCCGTGTTCAAGCTCATCGGGCAGGTCGCCCACACCGACGCCACCGTGCTCGTCACGGGGGAAAGCGGCACCGGCAAGGAGCTCGTCGCCCGCGCCATCTACCACAACAGCCGTCGCTACCAGCAGCCCTTCGTGGCCATCAACTGCGCCGCCATCCCGGAAAACCTCCTCGAAAGCGAGCTGTTCGGCCACGAGAAGGGCTCCTTCACCGGCGCCACCCAGCAACGCATCGGGAAGTTCGAGCAATGCCACGGCGGCACCCTCTTCCTCGACGAGATCGGCGACATGACGCCCGCTACCCAGACCAAGATCCTCCGCGTCCTCCAGAACGGCACCTTCGAGCGCGTCGGCGGCAATGCCCCCATCCGTGCCGACGTCCGCGTCATCGCCGCCACCAACAAGCCCCTCGAGGAGGCCGTCGCCAACCGCCAGTTCCGCGAGGACCTCTTCTACCGCCTCAACGTCGTCCGCATCCAAATGCCGCCCCTCCGCGAGCGCCGCGACGACGTCCGCCTCCTCGTGGACTACTTCCTGCGCAAGCTGGGTGGCGGCACCCCGCGCACCATCGCCGCCTCCGCCCTCGCCGCCCTCGAGGCCTATCACTGGCCCGGCAACGTCCGCGAACTCGAGAACATCGTTCGCCGCGCCACCGTCGTCGCCAAGGGCCCCGCCATCCTGGCTTCCGACCTTCCACCGGAAATCAGCGCCCCAGCCCGCCCCGCCGCGCCCGCCGCGTCCACCCCCTCCGCCACGACGTCCGTCGTGCCCGTGCCGACGGCCTCCCCATATCCGGGCACGGGTGCCGACCCCGCTCCCGCCCCGGCGCCGTCTGCACCGTCCGGTCCCGCGTCCGCCGCGCCCGCAGCAACCGCCGCGCCGGCCACGTTGCCGGAGCTGGCCCAGGCGCTGTTCCGCCACGCGCGTTCGGACCCGCGCCTTCGCATCCTTCCCGCCGTCGAGCGCGAGTTGATCATCCACGCGCTCCGCGAGACGTCCGGGAACCAGGTCCAGGCCGCCAAGCTCCTTGGCATTACCCGCGCCACCCTCCGCAAGCGCGTCGAGAAGTTCGGCATCCGCCGCGAGCTGAACGTGGCCTAGCTGACCCTCCATTCGGCCGCCCCCTGCGCCCATGCCCGCGTTGCCCGTCCTTACCCCCGCCGGGATGCGTGCCTGGGAACGGGCCTCATGGGCCGCCGGGGTGCGCGAGGCCGACGTGATCGCGCGGGTCGGGGCCGAGGTGGCCCGTGCGGCGCGCCGCATGGCCCCGCGCGGCCCGGTGCTGCTGCTGGCCGGGAAGGGACACAACGGCGACGACGTCCGTGCGGCCCTGCCGCACCTTTTGCCCGGCGACACGACGCTTCTGGAGGTGAACGACCCTGCCCAGGCCATGGGCCCGTTGCAGGCGGCGTTGGAGGCGCGGCCCGCGTTGGTCGTGGACGGCCTGTTCGGCATCGGGTTGAACCGGCCGCTTTCGCCGGATTGGAAGGCGATGGTCGAAGCACTCAACGCGTCCGGCGTCCGGGTCCTTGCCGTGGATGTGCCGTCGGGGTTGAACGCGTCGGACGGATCGCCCTGGGGGGCCGTGGTGCGGGCGGAGGAAACGTTGACGGTGGGTGCTCCCAAGCTGGGCATGATCTCGGGTGACGCCAGCCGCCACGTCGGGCGCATCCGTGTCACCGGGGATGTGGGGCTCGTGGATCGGGCGGCCGCGGGGATTCCCGAGGATGACATCGCGGGCGAATGGGGAAGGTCCGGGGACTTCGAGGGCTGGCCGCAGCCCCGGAGCGTGGATGGGCACAAGGGCAGCCACGGGCATGTCTTGGTGGTGGCGGGCGGCGTTGGGTATCACGGCGCAGCCGTGCTGGCCCTCCGTGGCGCGCTGCGTGCCAACCCGGGCTTGGTCACGGCATGGACGCATCCATCGGCCTACCTGCCCGTTGCGTCGCAGGTGGCCTCGCCAATGGTCCAGGCCTGGGAACCCGCTCGCGAGGTGCCCGATGGCGTCACGTGCGTCGTCGTGGGTCCGGGCCTTGCGGGGCCGGGCGTCGAGCCATGGTGGGCGGAACGCGTGCGCGCATGGTGGTCGCAGGCGGGCGTCGCAATGGTCGCGGATGCGTCCGCGCTCGATTGGCTTCCAAAGCGACCCGTGGGGCCGGGAAAGGTGCGCGTGTTGACGCCGCATCCGGGCGAGGCCGGCCGATTGTTGGGCTGTGCTGCCACGCATGTGCAGGCCGACCGCGCAGGTGCCTTGCGACGGCTCGCGACGGACTTCGACGGGGCATGGGTGGTGTTGAAGGGCCACGCGACGCTCGTGGGGCGAAGCGGTCTGAAGCCGTGGTGGAACTCGACGGGCAACCCCTGGCTCGCCCAAGGCGGCAGCGGCGATGTCCTCGCGGGGTTCATGGGCGGGTTGCTCGCGCAACCGTCGTTGGCGTCGGACCCCGGCCGGGTCGTGCGCGCTGCCGTCCTGGAGCATGGCGCCGCCGCAGACCGCCTGCTGGCTGATGGCCCGGGCTGGACCACCGAGGACCTCGCCCGCGAGGTCGGCCGGGGCATCGGGCGCTGCCAACCCTCCCCCGCATGACAAGGCCCGGCGCGGTCGTCGTCCTTGGCTCGTGCCCACATCGACGCCGTTGCAGTCCCGCGGCCGGTTGCCGCCCATCCACGTCACGCCGCGAAGCCTGGGATGCGAAAGATGGGCAAGGCGTCACGTTCCGCCCTGCAAGCCCGCGTCGCGACCACGATGCCGAAGGGAATGGGGAGGCCGGGAAGTGGGTCGGTGGCGGATGATGGGGACGATGCGGAAGGCAGGGGCCGTCGTGCGGACCGGGCTTGGCTGGCCGACATGGATTCGAACCATGACTAAGGGCTCCAAAGACCCCTGTGCTGCCATTACACCATCGGCCAGCAGCGCGGTGAGCTTTGTGCATGGGCCGGGTTTCGGGCAACTTGAAACTTCCCCCGGCGACGCGCCCGACGCCTAATGGCGCCCTTCGGGCGAGTGGTGAAATGGCAGACACGCGGGACTTAGGATCCCGTGGCGCAAGCCGTGCAGGTTCAAGTCCTGTCTCGCCCACCATCCCCTCCGGCGTCGTCCGTCGCTCGTGCAAATTGACGCTGGGCGAAGCCGGGCGGTAGCGTGACCTCAACATGCTCCCCATCATCGAAGGCTTGCTCGTGCTCCAGGACCGCGACCGCCGCCTCATCCGGCTTCGGGCGGAGCTGGAAACAGTGGCCCCCCAACGGACGCTGCTCCGGGGCAAGGCCACGCATGCCCAGGCGGCCCTCGAAGAGGCCAAGCGGCGGCTGGGCGCGGCCGAAAGCGAGCGCAAGACCCTGGAGCAGGAGGCCGCCACGCTGCGGCAACGCATCCAAAAGCTTCAGGCCGAGCAGCAAGCCACGCGCTCCAACGACCAGTACAAGGCCTTCCAGCACCAGATCGAGTCCAACGAGGCCGACATCCGCAAGCTCGAGGACCGCGAGATCGACCTCATGGAACAGGTCGAGCGCCTCTCCAAGGAGTTCCAGGCCGCCAACGGACTCGCCGCCGCCCAGAAGAAGGAGACGGACCAGCACGTGGCCGACGTGGACGCCCGCGAGGCCAACCTGAAGTCCGAGCTGGCCGCCGTGACCACGCAACGGGCGCAACATGCGGCCTCCTTGGACCCGGCCGCCGTCACCCGCTACGAGCGCATCCTCAAGACCCGCGGCGACAACGTCCTGGTGGGCGTGCACCGCCAAACCTGCGGTGGCTGCCACGTCAAGCTGCCCACCCAGGTCTTCCTCCAGGCCAAGGCGCAGGTGGACCTCGTCAACTGCACCAACTGCGGCCGCCTCCTGTACTACACGCGCGACATGGAGTCGTGAGCCACCGCCTGGAGCGGGTCGAACCGATCCGCCGCGCCGTCGCGTGCCGAGGATCCCCGGACGGGACCATGACCTGGATCCGCCCCGGCTGCGCCGTGGAGGACGCATGGCGCCAAGGCCTCGGGAACCCCATCCCCATCCTGGACGGGCCCGACACCGGGTCCTCGCGGTCAGCCCGTTCCGGTGTCCGTGTCAGACATCCGTTCCCCTGCAAGCCCCCCTGTTCCGGGCAGGGCAAGCGCCATGCTTCAAGACAGCCGTTCATTGGGCAAAGGGGTCAGATCTGAAACATTGACATTTGGGAGGCGTCGGGCACCGGGGACGGGTCCGTCGCAGGCCCGCCCCGGCGGGCCCAATGTGAAACGTTTAGATTCGACCCCTTTGCCTCGACCTCAAGGCCCTGAACGGAAGCAGCCTGGAGGTGCCCCCACGTCGAGGCATGACGCGTCGGCCCGGGGAATGCGCCGATCCGAAATTCAGTCTGGCAAGGGAACACGAGAAGCAGGCCGCTTGCGGGGTCTGGACGCGTGTGCCCCGCCCGAGCTCAGCCGCCCGGCCGGATCGGCACGTAGAGGTCCGAGACCGTTGCCGTGGGAGCCCGGAGCGGCAGCAACGCCCGGAGCACGGACTCCGCCTCGGCCTCCGTCAGCCCGTGTCGGCGCACGAACCGGCCGCGGAACCAGTCCGTCAACGCCCCCTCCGAGGCCGCCCATTCCTGCTCCAGCGCCACCAGCTCCGCTGCGGCGTCCGCTCCGTCAAACGCCGTCGCAAGCGATTCTTGGATTCCCTCGACAAAGTCCCGCAACTCCCCGAGCCCCACCACCAGCCGACGCCCATCCAGCAGGCAATCCGTCCCGGTGTCCCAACGCACGCCCGCCGATTCCATCGCCGCCCGCACCGTCCGAAGCTCCGGGTTCAGCCCGCCCCGGGACTGCATGTCGGCCAACGTCTCAGAGCCCACGGGGTAGCTCCCCAATTGCGTCCGGATGCGTTCCTCCGGGACCCCGTCCGCGCGCAGCAACTCCGCCAACATCTCGGGCGTCCGCGCGGGGTCCTCCACGAGGGCGTCCGAGATCCGCGTCATGACCCTCAGCCCGCCCAGCAGCGCCCCGGCAAATCCTTGCCGCGCCGGATCCTCCTCCCGCGACCACCCCGAACGCATGCCGTCGTCCGAGTTCGATCGCCTCAAGCCTGGGCTCAGGGACCTTGAGGGAGTCTTGTTTGAAGGCCCATGCGCCCTGGCGTCGGGCGCATCACGGGCGGCCCATGTTGCCTCGGTTCCATGGCCACCTTCGCCCAAGCCCTCCGCACCCCGACGAAGGGATCGCCATGCAACCACCAGCATGACGCAACCCATCGCAATCCCGGCCGCCGCCAGCCACCGCCTGCCGTGCGTCTTCATGGGAAGTCTCCGATGGGCTTAGTCCTGGTTCGACGCCCCCGTGTCGGTGGCTTGCCCGGCTGCTCGGGAGCCGCGCGGCAAGGGGCGTTCGTGCAACGATGGATCCGCCACCGTCACCACCGTCGGATCAACACCCCCGACCCAACCCAACAACAGCGGGTGAGGAACCAGGAGGGGATCGAACTGAAGCAGTTGCATCAGGCCGCCGAAGTGACGGTTTTGACCTGGCAACGTGAAGTAGGTGGCGCCCGCGAGGCGGAAGGGAACCTTGCGAAACTCATCCTGTGCCGGGCCAATGGCCCCGTCGTCATTCTCCACGCGAGCCATCCCCGAGCGCAGCAACGGCGTCGCCTGGTAGGCGATGATGCGATGCCATGGCCCCAAGGGCTGAAAGTGCTCGCTGGGGACGGTCCCGACGACGCGTGCGTCCGTTGCCCAGGATTGGAACACGCAGCTGGCCTGAATGCGGAGGCCGTTGCGCAACGGGCCGGCGTTGCTGAAATGGACGTAGTCGCGGTTCTGATAGGAGCCGATGAAGAAGGGTTCGCGGCTCACGCGAATGACCTGGTCACCGGGCTCCTTGCTCGCCTCGTACCACAGGACACTTCCACCCGCCGCCGACGAGTACCGGAACTCCTGGACCGTCGATGTCACCTGCCCCTTCTCCCAGGTCACCACGCATCGGCGCCACCGGCTCAGGACAACATGGGCCTGGAACTCGACGGAATGGGGCCTGACGAGATCCGTGGCCCTGCACAACTCCCGGAGGATGACTGGGACTTGGGCTGGCGTGATGCCATCAGCCCTCAACGGGACGATGGAATGGGTGAGGAGAACGAGCATCCCAACGAGGGGATAGGTGTTTGGTTTCATTGGGCACAGGTAGGAATCGCCCTGCTTTGGGTCAACGGCCTCCGCCTGGCGAAGGCAAAGGAGTGCAACGCGCCGCCGGCCTTATCGCGCCGACAGGAGAGGAAGGGTAACGGGCCGCCCGAGGCGGGCGGTCCCGTCCAATGGCAAACTGCCAAGAACTGACCCCAGTGCCTCGGGGGGCAAAGGGGTCAGATCTGTAACATTGACATTTAGGACGCGTCGGGCCCCGGGGAAGGGCCCGTCGCAGGCCCGCCCCGGCGGGGCAAATGTCAAAAGTTTAGATCTGACCCCTTTGCCTCGATGTTGCCGGAGGGCTCCGGTGTCTCCTCGGCCTCGGAGGCGTCGGCCTGGAGGCCGAGGGCGATGACGCGGTCGGTGGCCTCCGAGAGGTAGTCGTGGAGGAGCTGGGAGAGCTGGAGGTATTGGGGCCAAAGGACCTCGTCCACGAAGCGCCTGGGAACCTTGGTGCGCACGGTCGTGCGGCGTTGGCGCGGATAGCGGTAGGGCTTCAGGCCGTAGCGCCGCATCAAGGCAAGGAGCAGCCGTCGCGACCATCCATCCGTGAGGCTGAAGGTGTGCTCCACCGGCGGATCCTCGACCTTAAGCGTTTCGAGCCGCGCGCGGATGCGGTCGCGGGCGGCGGCGGCAGCCTCGCGTTCGCCCGGGGTGCCCGCGCCGGCATGGAGGGCCTCAACGGCGGCGAGGCGGCGCAGGAGCTGTTCCTCGTCCATGGCCGCGCTCAGGCCTCCGGGGTGACGCCCAGGACGATATCGAAATGCGCGGACAGCTCGCCGGCCTTGGACTTGGGCACGGGCTTGAAGGGGACAAGAAGCAACGCCCGGGCCTTGGGATCCTTCACGGATTGCAGGATGCCGTCCTTGGCGTTCTGGGGCTCGCCCTGGATGTAGCACTGCGTCGTGAACTTGGGCCGTCCGGGCACCTTGACCGCGACGTGGATGTGCGGCGTCCGGCCCGGGTAGGGTACGGGCTTGATTGTCCGGAACACGTACTCGCCGGAGGAGGCGGTGAGGAACCGGCCGAAGCCCTGGAAGCGCCGGTCTCGCTTGCCCGCATTGTCGCTCTTGGAGTGCAGGTACACGCCTTGGGCGTCGGCCTGCCAAATCTCCACGGTGGCGTTGCGGAGGGGCTGGCCGCGCGCGTCCAGGATCCGGCCGCCCAGCCATGTCACCACGCCAGCGGACGGATCGAGCGCGTCATTCACCACGACCAGGTCGTTGTCCGTGTCGAGCGGGAGCTTGTCCGGGTAGAACGGCCCCTCGGTCTGGGGCGGCGTCTCGCGCAGGGCCGCCGCGTAGGCCCCCGGCACGGAGAGGAACGCCGCCGACCACGCGGCGGCACGAAGGAAGCGGCGGCGTCGGACGATGGGGAAGGAGGCGAGCGGGTTCATGGGTGGGGAGGGAAGGAGAAAGGAGGAAGGGGGAAGGACGAGGGATGAAGGTTGAAGGAGATCCTGGGGATTAGGGGGACAAAGGCCTTCGGGGGGTGGCGACGGCGGGCTTGGGCGAGTTGTTTCGGTCGGCCTTGCCGGAGGCCCAGACGATGCCGCGCGTGACCATTTCGAGGAAGGCGGGGTCGGAGAAGGTGGCGTCCGAGTGTCCGAAGGTGGTGCCGAAGACGCGGGCGCCATGGAAGTCGTTGGCCCATGCGACGGCATGGGTAGAGCCGTCGCGCTCGCTGCGGGCGGTGGCGAGGGCGGTGGCCTTGGGCCAGAGCTTCTCGACGATGTAGAGCTCGTCCATCGCCGTGGTCCAAGGGGCCTGGAAGCCCTGCATCGCGGGGTGGGTGGGGACGACGACGGTGACGGGGTAGCGGCTTTGATGATCGTGGTGGCGGCTGGTGACGCCCAGGAACTCGCGCCAGTCGTCGATGGCCGCGGCCCGGTACGTGTGCATCGCGCAATGCACCACGACGGCGGGCGTGCCGCCACGATGCCCGGCCACGACGCGCCGGATGTACGCCGGGTCGTCCGTGTCTGCGAAGCACTCGTTGTGCACGACGACGTCGTAGGGCTTGGACCAGCCGGGGTTGTCGTACAGCGGGATTTGCCCGCGGGTGCCGTTGCCGCCCTCGTGGACGACGGTGAAGCGGACGTCGGCACGCCGGGCGGCCCAGTTGGTGAGCTGGCCGGACTGGAAGGGGTAGTTGTGGCAGCAACCACCGGTCACGAGCAGCAACTGCAAGGGGCGACCGGAATACAGCTTCGGGACGGGCGACTCGGCGCGGACGCTTGCGTGGAGCAGGACGCCGAGGCCGGCGACGAGGGCCATGGACATGCGGGACATGGCGACAGGCAACCAGACGGTCCGGGGCAAGGCCAGCCGGGAATCCTGC
>CAYSGH010000012.1:0-46232 GCA_964430505.1 uncultured Akkermansia sp.
CAACGTCATGCCTTCACTGGAAGGCGGCGAAGCCACGTGGTTCCCACTTGGTTCCTCAGGTAGATGGGACCTGTCCTCCACGGCCAGGGCGGGGATTTTCCTTTGTCGGCGGCCGCCTCTTCCGGTGGGATGCGGGCGATGTCGGAGCCGGACTTGTTTGGGGCACGCCCTGGTGGCGGCGCAGGCGGGGCGGCGGACGCCGGGCCATCGGCCGAGCCCGCCCGCGCCGCGCCGCTGGCGGCCCGGATGCGGCCGCGCACGCTCGATGAGTACGTCGGGCAGCAACACATCCTCGGCCCCGGCCTCCTCCTGCGGCGCGCCATCGAGGCGGACCGCGTCCAGTCCTTGATCCTCTATGGACCGCCGGGCACCGGGAAGACATCGCTCGCGCAACTCGTGGCGTCGCGCACGCGGTCGCACTTCGAGCGGTTGAACGGCGTGGAATCCACGGTGGCGGACCTGCGCCGCGCCTTGCAGTCGGCGTCCCACCGGTTGTCGAACACGGGACGTCCCACGTTGCTCTTCATCGACGAGATCCACCGGTTCAACCGGGCGCAGCAGGACGTGTTGTTGCCGGACGTGGAGGCCGGCGTGGTCCGGTTGATCGGGGCGACGACGCACAATCCCTTCTTCTTCGTGAACGCGCCCTTGGTGTCGCGCTCGCAGGTGTTCGAGCTGCGGCCGTTGTCGGAGGCGGACCTGGTGGGGTTGATGGAACGGGCGCTTGGGGACTCCGAGCGCGGGCTGGGGATGATGCGCGTCGTGGCGGACGCGGACGCGCTGGCGCACCTGGCGCGGGTTTCGGACGGGGACGCCCGGAAGGCGTTGAACTCGCTGGAGATCGCGGCGCTGACGACGGCGGCGGCGCCGGGGGGAGCGGTGCGGATCGACCTCGCCGCCGCCGAGCAATGCATCCAGCGCAAGGCGGTGGTGTACGACGGCGACGGCGACGCGCACTACGACACGGCGAGCGCGTTCATCAAGTCGATGCGCGGGGGCGACCCGGACGCGGCGTTGTACTGGCTGGCGAAGATGATTCACGCGGGCGAGGACCCGCGCTTCATCACGCGGCGGTTGCTGGTGCACGCGGCGGAGGACGTGGGGCTGGCGGACCCGATGGCGTTGGTGCTGGCGGAGGCGGCGCATCGCGCGGCGGAGGGCATCGGATGGCCCGAGGCGCGCATCCCGGTGGCGGAGGCGACGATCTACATCGCGACGGCGCCGAAGAGCAACTCGGTGATCCGGGCCATCGACGCGGCGTTGGAGGACGTGCGGGGCGGGCGGACGTTGCCGGTGCCGGAGCACCTGCGCGACGCGCATTACACGGGGGCGCAACGCCTCGGCCATGGCGCGGGCTACGTGTATCCGCACGATCACCCGGGCCATCACGTGGCCCAGGATTACCTGGGCGCGGCACGACGCTTCTACGAGCCGACCGAGCAAGGCGTGGAACGGAAGATCAAGGAACGCCTGGAGAAATGGCGCGTGGCGGCTGCGGGCGCGGGTTCGGCGGCCGGCACGGTTCCCGCTGTTGCTCCAGGCGTTTCCAAGGCGGCGTCGCCGGAGGGCCACGCGCGATGAAGGCGAGCGAGGCCAAGGCGCTGTTGCGGGCCGAGGTGCGGGCGCGGCTCGCGCGGATGACGGCCGGGGATTGGGAGGCGGCGTCGGCGCGGGTGGCGGAGGTGGTGCGCGGGATGGGGGAGTGGCGCGAGGCGCGTTGGGTGGGTGCCTACGCGGCGATGCCACGGGAGCTGGACGTGGCTCCCTTGATGGAGGAGGCGCTGGAGCGTGGCGCGCACGTGGCCGTCCCGGGATGGGACGCCGCCTCGGGGACCTATCGCTTCCATGAGGTGAAGGACCTTGCTCGGGACTTGGTGGAAGGGCCGCACCGGGCGCGGATGCCCGCCGTGGGTTGCCCGGCGGTGGAGTTCGGGCGGCTGGACTTTGTCTTGGTGCCAGGGATAGCGTTTGACACGAGCGGGGGCCGACTGGGGCGAGGCAAGGGCTACTACGACCGTCTTTTGGGTTCCGGTGGTGGGGTCACCTGCGGCGTGGGCGCGGACGAGCAGCGGGTGGAGGACGTTCCCATGGAGCCCCATGATGTTCGGCTCGACCGGGTGGTGATGCCCGGGGGTTGTTACCGGGCGGGTGGATTCGTTTCGTCGAGGACATTGGCTTCATGGCGATCGAGACGTGGATAACGGCGGTGGCGGGCCTCGCGGGGGGCGGTGCGGCGGCGTGGCTTGTGTTCCAAGCCCGCGAGCGTGCCCTGCGGGCGGAATCGTCGGCGCGCTTCGAGGCGGAGGCACGCGACGTCCGCGCACGGGCCGCCGAGGAGGCCGGGAAGCGCGTGCAGGAACGCCAGCAACGGCTCGACGACGAGGACCGTCGCCTGCGCGAGCGCGAGGCGGTCGTGCATCGCCAACTCGACCGCCTGGGAACCCTTGAATCCGAGCTCCGGACCCGTGCCGAGGCCATGGACGCCGCGTCTGCGCGCGTTTCGGAGCAGCAGCGGGACGTGGAACGGCAGTCGGCCGAATGGCTGGCGCGCATCGAGGCGCTGGCCGGGGCGACCGTCGAGTCCGTCCGCCAAAGCCTGGTGCGCGAGGCCGAGGCCCGTGCCTCCCGAGAGGCCGCCGAGATCGGGCGGGCTGTCGTCGAAAGGGCGCGGCGCACGGCGGACGACGAGGCGCGGCGGATCATTGGCATTGCAGTCCAGCGCTATGCCGGACGCCATGCCGCGGAGTCCTCGACGGCCATCGTGGCGTTGCCCGGCGACGACATGAAGGGCCGGATCATCGGGCGCGACGGGCGCAACATCCGCGCGTTCGAGGCCGCCACGGGCGTCACGGTGCTCGTGGACGACACGCCACATTCGGTCGTGTTGTCGGGGTTTGACCCCGTCCGCCGCGAGGTGGCGCGGCAGGCGATGGAGCGGCTGGTGCTCGACGGGCGGATTCATCCCGCGCGGATCGAGGAGGTGGTGACGGCGGTGAACCAGGAGATGGACCAGTTGATCCGCAAGATGGGCGAGGACGCCGCCGCCCAGGCGGCCGTTGCGTTGCCCGACGCGGAGGTGGTCCGGCTGCTGGGCCGGCTCAACTTCCGCCATAGCTTCTCGCAGAACGTCCTCCAGCACTCGGTCGAGGTCGCCCACCTCTGCGGGCTCATGGCCGCCGAGCTGGGGGCCGACCCCGTCGTGGCGCGGCGCTCGGGCTTGTTCCATGACATTGGCAAGGCCCTGAGCCAGGAGATGCAGGGGCCGCATGCGATCGTCGGGGCGGACTTCCTGCGCCGGAACGGCGAGGGTCCCGTCGTCGTCAACGCCGTCGCCGCCCATCACGACGAGGTCCCGCACGAGTCCGTTTACGGGATCCTGGTGTCTGCCGCCGACGCCATCAGCGCGTCGCGCCCGGGGTCGCGTTGCGAGGGCGTGGCGACCTACCTGCAACGGCTGCAAAACCTGGAGCAGCTGGCCATGGACTTCGCGGGCGTCGAGAAGGCCTTTGCCATGCAGGCCGGTCGCGAGCTGCGGGTCATCGTCCGGCACGAGGCGGTCAACGACGACCAAGGCGCCCAAATGGCCCGCGACATCGCGCGCCGCGTCGAGGACGAGCTGACCTATCCCGGCCAGATCCGCGTCACGGTCATCCGCGAGACCCGCTGCGTGGAATACGCGAAGTAGGCCGGCGCCTTCAGAACAGCGCCGAGACGGCCCTGCCACGTCCCCCCGGCTTCCCGCCCCTCGCCCGCCCTACTCCCCCTGCGTCCGCTCGATGCGCGCGCCCAGCTTCGCGAGCTTGACCTCCATCCGCTCGTATCCCCGGTCGAGGTGATACACGCGGTGCACCTGCGTCCGGCCTTGGGCTGCCATCCCGGCAATCACCAACGCGGCGGATGCCCGGAGGTCCGACGCCATCACCTCCGCGCCGCTGAGGGGGCGTCCTCCCTTGATGATGGCGGACGGGCCCTCGATGCCGATGTCGGCCCCGAGGCGGAGCAGCTCGGCGGCGTGCATGAACCGGGACTCGAAGATGCGCTCGGTGACGATGCTGGTGCCGTTTGCGAGGCACAGGAGCGCCATGAACTGGGCCTGCATGTCCGTGGGGAAGCCCGAGTAGGGCATCGTCGTGATTTCAAGGGTCCGCAACGCCGTGCCCGCGCCCACGGTCAGCGCGCCGTTCCTTCGTTCCACGCGCGCGCCGGCCTCGCGCAGCTTCTCCAACACCGCCCCGAGATGGTCCGGCCTCGCGCCTCGCAACGTCACCTCGCCCCCCGTCGCCACCGCCGCCACCGCGAAGGTCCCGGCCTCGATCCGGTCCGGGATCACGCGGTGCTCCGTCCCTGACAACGCGGGCACGCCCGTCACCGTGATCGTTGGGCTTCCTGCCCCTTGGATGCGTGCCCCCATGGAGTTGAGGAAGTCGCATAGGTCCACCACCTCGGGCTCGCACGCGGCGCTCTCGATGACGGTCACGCCCTCGGCGAGCACCGCCGCCATCACCACGTTGGCCGTGCCCAGCACCGTGGGGCCGGAACGTCCCCCCATGAACACCGTCGTGCCCTGCAACGCGGGTGCCTCCGCGTGAACGTAGCCGCCCTCGATCCGCATCTCCGTCCCCAGCGCCGCCAACCCCTTCAGGTGAAGGTCGATCGGCCGCGTCCCGATCACGCATCCGCCCGGCAACGACACCGACGCGCGCCGCAGCCGCCCCACCAACGGGCCCAGGATGCAAATCGAGCCCCGCATCTTCCGGATCAGGTCGTAGTCGCCCGTGCCCGTGATCGTCTCGGCCCGGACCGTCAACGTGCCGCCCTCGAAGGACACGGCCGCGCCCAGCGACTCCAGGATCCGGCACATGAACCGCACGTCGCTCAGGTCCGGAACGTGGTGGAGCACGCACGTCTCCCGCGTGAGCAACGTGGCGGCCATGATGGGCAACACCGCGTTCTTGGAGCCGCTGACCTCGACCTCGCCGCGCAGGATGGTTCCCCCCTCGATGACAAAGCTGTCCATGACCGGATTGTGGAATTTGCCCGTGCCGGGACGCCTCCGCGCTCCCGCGCAGGACGACGCCTAGCGCCGTGACCCGCGCACGATGAGAACCCGGTCCCGCCCGCTCAAGTCTTTACCCAGCCGCGCGCCTTCCCATGGGCCGCCGCCCAACAACGACAGCAAGGCCTCGCCCTGCCCGTCGCCAAACTCCAGGGCCAGCCACCCGCCCGCAGCCAACCCCTTCCATGCGTGCGCCGCCAGCGACCGATACGGCCCAAGGCCGTCCTCCCCGCCATCCAGCGCCAGCCTTGGGTCGTGCTCGCGCACCTCCGGCTCCAACGTCGCGATGTCTCCCGATGGAATGTACGGCGGGTTGGATACCACCAAGTCGAAGAATCCCATCCCGGCGGCCGCCCAGCCTTCGCTCCCAAACGCATCCCCTCGCAACCAACGCACCCGCCCATCCAACCCGTTGATCCGTGCATTGCCCCGCGCCACCGCCAGCGCGGCCTCCGAAACGTCCATCGCCACCACCTCCGCCCCCGGATGCAGCCGCGCCAACGCCAGCGCGATGCAGCCCGAGCCCGTTCCCAGGTCCAGGATGCGCGGCGCGGTCCGCCCCGCGATGCAGGCCGACGCCTGCAATACCAACTGTTCCGTCTCCGGCCGCGGCACGAGCACGCGCCCGTCCACGTCCAGTTCCAAGCCCAGGAAGGACGCCCTCCCAACAATGTGTTGAAGCGGCGCCCGCGCGGCCCTTCGCGTCACGGCATCTTCAAACCGCCGCGCCGCGTCGGCCGCCACCGCGTCGTCGCCGAGCGCCATGCGCCGCAACCGAGGAATGCCCGTCGCATGTTCCAGCAGCAGGCCAACGTCGAGTTCGGCCGACTCCACCCCGGCGGCGGCGAGCCTTTGGGCGGCGCTGCGGAGCAGGGCGCGTGCGGAGGCGGGCTCGTTCACTTCGCAGGGGCGTCGCCGGGCGCCGCCTCGGGCGGGCGCCGGAACACGAGGATGTGTTGCCGGGGCAGCCGATGATCGTTGGTGACCCATTGGAGTTGGTGCAGGGCCATTTCGCGGCGCACCTGCGCCTCCGTCATCTTGTGGAGCCGCTTGATCGGCACCCATGCGTCCTCGCCCCGGTACTCGACGAGGACGAGGCGGCCGCCGGGCTTCAAGGCCTCCGCCATGCCACGCGTCGTCTCGAAGGGGAACGCGCACTCATGGTACACGTCCACGAGCACGATGAGGTCCAGCGTGTTGGGGGGCAGGCCGGTGTCCTCGGGCGTCGCGAGGACCGTCTGGACGTTGTCGATGCGCCGGGCGGCCATGTTCGTGCGCAGGATGGCCAGCATCTCCGGCTGGATGTCCGTCGCGAACACGCGGCCGGCCGGTCCCACGTTGGTGGCGAGCCGCCAGGTGAGGTAGCCGCTCCCTGCCCCCACATCGGCCACCACCTGGCCCGGTTTCAGGCCCAGCGCCCCGAGCAATCGCAGCGGCTGCTCCTCGGCCATGCGTTCCGGCCGCTCCAGCCATGGCGCCCCTTGGTGGCTCATGTAATGGGCAATTTCCCGGCCCATGAACCATTTCCCCATGCCGTCGGGCGACCCCGGCCTCTCCTCGTACAACGGGTCCGGCGGCGCAGGTGGCGGTGCGGCATGCGACGCCGCCCAGAGAGTCCAAAAGCCCATGAAGAGCGCCCATCCACCCCGTTTCATGCCGACATTCATTGCGTCCGCATCCTCCGTTCATCCCGAGCCTGCGCGACAACAAAAGTGCGCGAACATCCAGGAGTGCATCCGTCGTCGTCCGTGACCTCAGGCCGTCCCTCTGCCCACGCGCCACCCGTGCGCCGCGCGAGGGCACGTTGCCCACGTTCGAGTTGACGGAAGAAAGCCTTGAACCACCGACGCATCCCCGTAGCATCAGCGCCGTTCTTCGGAACCATGGTCGGGGCGTAGCGTAGCTTGGTAGCGCGTCTGAATGGGGTTCAGAAGGTCGTGAGTTCAAATCTCACCGCCCCGACCATCTTGCCCTCCCGTCAATCCACGCCAACCCGTCCATCGTCCCGACGTTTGCGGCGTCAGCCCGCTTCCGTCGCGTCCCCCGGACTTTCTCGCATGGCCCTGCCGCGCTCCCGGCACACGCCCCGCTTGCCCGAGCGCACAAAGGCGACCCATTCCAGAACCATCGGTTCGTTGGCGAACCTCGACTCCAGCCCGGCAAGGGCCTCCGCGAGGCGGAGGCTGGAACGGAACAACGCGTGGTAGGCTTGGCGCAGGGCGAGGCGCTGGGCGGCCTCGATGCCGGCCCGGCGCAGTCCCACGACGTTGAGGCCACAAATCCCGTTGTTGCCGCGCCCGATGCAGAAGGGCGGCAAGTCCTTGGAGATGGCGGAGCCGCCCTGCATCAGGGCGAGGCGGCCCACGCGGCAAAACTGGTGCACGAGGCAGTTGCCCGAAATGAAGGCCCGGTCGCCCACCTGGACGTGACCCGCCAGCAATGCGCCATTGGCCAGGATGACCTGGTTGCCCAGGACGCCGTCATGGCCCACGTGGCTGCCCGCCATGAGGAAGTTCCCGTCGCCCAGCACCGTGACGCCCCCGGGCTTCGCCCCGCGATGCACGGTCACGTGTTCCCGGAAGACGTTGCCCGAACCGATGCGGACGCTGGAGGGGGAGCCGTCGTGCCGCAGGTCCTGGGGGGCGTCGCCGATGACGACGCCCGAGTGGAAGCGATTGTCCGCGCCCGCCTCCACCCACCGGACCAAGTGGACGCCGGGCCCGACGTCGCATCGGTCGCCGAGGACCACGCCTTCCCCGAGGACGGCATAGGGCCCGATGCGCGTGCCTGCGCCCAGCCGGGCGGATGGATGAAGGACGGCGGTGGGATGAACCTCGACGCCTGGAATCGCTCCCATGGGCGGCATCATGCGCGGGAGGCCCGCCGCCGGTCGAGCGGGGGCTCCATCCTCATTCGACCCGCGGCCAGCAGCCCCGGACGGTCGGCGGATGGATTCGGAGCGAGGGCTGGTTGCCGATCCAGCCGGGCGCGCCGTGCTCGTCCACGAAGGCCACGCCCACGGGGACATGCGGCAGGGTGTCCGCGACGCGGGTGATTTCGGACTCGGCACGGTCCGTCATGGCGATCCACACCTTCTTCAGGACGACAGGATCGAGGTGCCGGGCCTCGATGGTTTCCAGTTGCCTGGGGTTCACCCGGGCGAAGCGGCGCATCATGTCCAGGAGCAGCATGGGGCTGAACCCGGGATCCTTGCCACAGGCCGCCCAGACCACCGCCTCCAATGGGTACCATTTTTCCAGCTCCACCATGTCCACGTAGTCGCGCGTCACCGAACGAGAGCCCAGCGCGAGCGCCTTGTTGGTCGCCATGTCGAACCGATGCAGGCGCCAGCCCAGCAAGGGGTCGGGCTCGATGGGGAAGAAGCGGAAGGCGGAATCGACCGCCCAGTCGATGTCGAGCTCCTCGCCGAGGTGGACGAGGCGTGCCTTGCGGAAGCCCGTTGGGTTGCGCCAATCCCCGAGGGCCTCGCGCACGTCGTAGCCTGCCGCGCGAAGGGCTGCGACGTCGGAGTCGCTCGCGCGGGCGACCTCGGCCTCGGCATCATGGAAGATGTCGAAGTCATGGCTGAAGCGGGGGGAATCCTCGGACGAGTTCAGCACCAGGCCGCCGGCGAAGTGGCTTTCCTCGCTGCGCAATGCGGCCAACACGTGGAGCACATCCTGTTGGAGGCGGGTCAAAGGCACGCGTTGAGCTCCTGCGCCCGCTGCCACGCGCGGCGGTCGCCCTTGCGGAGGTTGAGCACGATTTCCCGCACGTCCTCGCGGGTGCGCGGGACGAAGCCGGGATTCCACCACCAGAAGCACGAGTGGAAGTCCCGCACCGCGTGCAAGGCCATCTCCACCACCTCGGGGGAAACGGCCGGATCGCTGTCTGCGTTGCCGCGCGCCTCGGCCTTCATGATGGCACCGTATCGATTGGGTGGAACCCACTCAAGCAGCGCCCTGTCCTGGGTCTCGCCGCGCATGGCGGGAGGGGACGCCGGGATCACCCCGTGCCGGGCGGCGGCGTCCCCATTCCGGCCGTTGGCCTACTGGGTGAAGGCGGGGAGCTTCACGATCTTGCCGCCTTGCAGTGCGGACTCATGGGAGCACAGGCCCACGCACGTCCAGTTGGCGGACTCGCGGGCATTCGGGAACGGGTCGCGGTCCTGGGCGAGGGCGGACGCGAACTCGTGGGCGAGGTGGGGATGGGAACCGCCATGGCCTGCCCCTTGGGTGAAGGAGAGGTGGGTTTTCTTGGCGAGGTCGTACACGCCCTGGGTGGTGAAGGGGCGGATGGGCTTGGGCAGGAGCTTGGCGTAGTCCGGGGCCTTCACGAGCTTGGGGATCTTGGGCTCGGGCAGCTTCGCCCGGTGCAGCACCATGGGCTGGTGCTCGATGAGCGGCCATTCGACGGAGGCCTTGGAGCCATAGACGTCGATGCTCTCGCGATACTGCCGGGCGGTGTCGAACAGCGACCGGTAGATGCGGGCGCTGAGGTCGGAGTCGCGGAACTTGATGTGAGTGGTCTCGACGGCGAAGGGGGAATCGTAGTGCTTCACGAGCTCCGGGCGGATGGTGCCGGAGCCGAAGCAGGAGACGTATTCGGCGGTGAGCTTGAGGAGGCCGGCGACGGGCCCGACGCAGTGCGTGGCGTACCACATGGGAGGAAGGCCGGGCCAGTAGTTGGGCCAGCCGTCCATGTCCTGTTGGTGGGACGCCTGGAGGAACTGGACCTTGCCGAGGGTTCCCTTCTCGTGGAGTTCCTTGATGAAGAGGAACTCCCGGGCGTACACCACCGTCTCCATCATCATGTATCGCAGGCCGGTCTTGCGGCAGAGATCGACGATCTTTTTGCAGTCCTCGATGGAGGTGGCCATGGGGACGGTGCAGGCGACGTGCTTGCCGGCCTTGAGGGCGGCGATGGACATCCAGCCGTGGTCGGGGATGGGGGAGTTGATGTGCACGGCGTCCACGTCGGGGTCCTTCAGCAACGCATGGAAGTCCGTGTAGCGCTTGTCCACGCCGAAGGCGTTGCCGATGGCGTCCAGCTTCTTGGGGTCGCGCTGGCAGATCGCGTGGCAGGTGGTGAGGGGGTGCCGTTGCCAGATGGGGATGAACTCGGCCCCGAAACCGAGGCCGACGACGGCGATGTTCAGCTTGCGTTCGCTCATGGTGTGAAACGTGTGAAACGAGTTCGTGGAACCGCGGGTCAGGATTTCAAGGAAACCTCTCGAATGCCATCCTGAGTTGCGGGCCCGTGACGCCCCGCTGTGGTGTTGGCCGCGTCGGTTGGCCGCTTGCCGCCCAACGCGTCGCGTTGCCGTGGCAAAGAAAAAGCGGGCACCTTTCGGTGCCCGCCTAACCCAAACAACCAAACTTAACCTCCTTTACCGGGCTCGAAGTGAGACCGGCTGGGGTCCGTCCTCCAGTCGTTGCGACCGCGGTGTCGGACCCTTTGAGAACCAACGATTCAGATTCATGGGCAACCGCTTCAGATTCGCAATGATTTTTTGCCCGGCGGCCGGGGGTCGGAAGGGAGGGCGGGGCCAGGATTCTGGCCGCGAGCGGCATCGGGGGCGGCGCGGCCGCCACAACGGGGTTGCCAGCGGTTGGAGGCGGCGATACGGATGCGTTCATGCAGGGCCTTGTCATGGGATTGTTGGCGTGCTTTGGCCTCGTGGTGGCCGGGGCCGTTGCCATGATCCTTGTGCATCGGCGCCATCTTCGGGAGTGGCGGCTCAGCCAACCGTGGGCGGCCTCGGGAGGACGCTGGAACATCGCGCGGCAAGCACCCCTGGCCTTGCCCTTGCCCGGGCGGTGGCTGGCGGTTCGTTCGGGCAACGCGCCTCAAGTGCGGGAGATGCTGGGCGTCGAGGGCCGCCCCGTGCCCTGGTCGGAGGCCTTGTCCCGGGCGGGCGAGCGTCGCCTCTTCGTGTCGGCGGCGGTTTCTGGCTGGATCTTCGTGGTGGGAAGGGGATTGCCCGACCCCGTGCAGGACGTGGATGCGCTCTACCTGTTCCTGTCGAAGGCCAGCCGCTCCCTGGGCGAGGTCCAGTTCTTCTCGATGGACCGGGTTCTGGGTCACCATGCATGGGCGCGGCTGCGAGACGGACTCGTCCTGCGCGGCTATGCGTGGTCCGGCGTGACCGAGTGGAACGAGGGACGCCTTACGTTGGAGGAACGGTTGCTGGACCTTCGTTGCCATGAGTACGGCGATGCGACGCCTGCGGGATGGACGGGCGGGGTGACATCGGAGATCGACAATGCCGAGCGAGTGCCCCTGTTGGCCCGGCGCTGGGGCATGGACCTCGCCGGCGCCACGGAAGTCCTGCTCCAAGCCGAGGGGGTCCGTTCGGATGAGGGAAACGAGGCGGCGTAGCCGTCGAGGCCGTGGTGACGTGCGAGCGTCGTCCGGCGAGGCGCTGGCGCGAGGGCCTCGCCTCAACCGACCTCGTACACCTGAACCCGGCCCCACGACGGCCAAGCACCGTCCTTGCGTTGCGGCTGGCCGTTGGCCCCGGCCAGCACCAGCCGTTTCCCGTCCGCCGAGAACCGCGCGTGAGTGATGCGTTTCTTGGTGTCCATCGAATGCACCAGGCCGCCGTCCTCCGCGCCAAACAACGCCGCGTTCCACGTCCCTTGTGCCTGGCGCCCGGCCATCACGAAGTGCCGGCCATCCGGATGCCAGGCCACCGTTTCCATCAAGCCCGAGCCGTGTTGGCCGTCCCGGATCTGGGACATGCGCTGGCCCGTCCGCCACTCCCACCGTTGCCACGTCATCTTGCCGTTGCCCGCCATCGGGTCCGTCATCGGCCCCATCCCGCAACCCACGAGGGACTTGCCGTCGGGCGCGAACGCCAGCCCGTAAATCCCGCCGCAATAATGATGCGTCTTGATCGAGCCCCACGACGTGAAGTCCGGCGTCGTCCACTTGGAAATGGGCTCGCGCGAGGCGGCTGGGTGCGTGTCCCAGACGCGGACCTCGCCGAGCAGGTTGGCGGCCGCGAGGTGACGGCCATCGGGGCTGAACGCGCAGCTCAACACGGGCGGCCCGTGCGAGAAGGCAGCGACGCGTTCGCCCGTCATGGTGTCGTGCACCGTGACCGAGGGCTCCCTTTCCGCCGCCGGCTCGTACTTCCATCCGCCCGGCAGGTACTGGCCCGTGCACGACGCCACCCGGCGGCCATCGGGCGACAAGGCCAACTGCCAGCTCCAAAACCGATGGGCGGTCACCTGCCGCCAGGAACGGCCCGTGGCGACCTCATGCCACAGCAATCGCCCGTCGTAGCCCCCGGAAATCACGACCCCGCCGTCCGGCAGCACCACGCAGCCGCTCGCATACGAATCGTGCCGCGCCTGGAATGCCTCCGATGCGCCGGTCGCCAGGTCCACCCGGTGCACCGACCCATCCGCGCACGCGGCAAAACCGGTGCCGCCGTCGGGGCCCAAGGCGAACCCGAGGACGCCCGTGGGCAGCTTGTGTTCCTTGAGCAGGGTGACCTTCATGCCAGCAAGTCCCGGATGGGCTCGGCCCGGTCCTCCACCCGGTGAAACGTGGGCATCCCGGGGAGCTCGTACTCCGCGTGCGGGTCGATCCCGAGCGCCGTGAAGATCGTCGCAAAGAGGTTTTGCTCGCTGTAGGGCTTCTCGACGACGTCCACGCCGTCGGCGTCCGTGGCCCCGGTGACCACCCCGCGCCTGAGGCCGCACCCGGTCATCATGAGGGACCAGGCGTTCGGGTAATGATCCCGTCCCCGGGCGGCGTTGAGCCATGGGGTGCGTCCGAACTCGCCCATGACGACCACCAGCGTGGAGTCGAGCAGGCCGCGTTGATCCAGGTCGGTGACGAGGTGGAACAACACGCGGTCGAGCTCCGGCACGAGCATCTGGTGGATCTCGTGCTGGAACACGTGGTTGTCCCAGTTCATGCCGTTGGCCACCATGACGAAGGGGGCACCGTGCTCGATGAGGTGGCGGGCCATGAGCGCGTGCTGGGCGAAGCTGCCCGGCCCGTAGCGCTCGCGGTCCTTGGCGGGCAGGCGGTTCACGTCGAACAAGTCCGCGCTCGCGGCCATGCCCTTCATCCGCTCAAACGCCGCGTTCTGGCTCGCCGCCACCGTGCTGCGCCGATCCCGCTCGAACTTCGACGTCAGGAACCGCCTCAGCTTCTCCCGCGCCTCGCGGTCGTGCACCGGGATCCCCTCGGACGCCGCCCCGATCAGCCGCGAGTAGTCGCCGCCCACGCGCACCGGCGCATGTTCCGCGCCCACCCAGCCGTTCCAGTTCCCCGCCTTGAACGTCTCGAACTCGTTCCCGCCCGGGATGGGGTCGATGAAGACGAAGTTCGGGATGGGCGAGTCGAGCTGGCCGAGCGCATGAGACAAGGCGCTGCCGAGGGTGGGACGCGTGAACCCGGCGCGCTCCGGGTTGCCGCGCTGGAGCAGGTTGATGGCCTGCAAGTGCTCCGGCTGCGCCGTCTTCATGCTGCGGACCACGTTCAAGCGGTCCGCGATCCCGGCGCACAGGGGCATCAACGACGAGAAATGGACGCCCGGGATGCGCGTCGGGATGCTCCCGAACGGCCCGCTCGAAGGGCGGCCCGGCTTCGGGTCCCACGTCTCGAACTGGCTGGGCGCGCCGCACAGCCAGAGCAGCAAGCAACGTTTCTGGGCCTTCTTGGCTGCCGCCGCGAAGGCCGCGTTTTCAAACAACCCCGAGAAGCTCGTCACCGCCGCCGCCGTCCCTCCGGTCAACCCCTTCAGGAACAGCCGCCGATGCAGCCGATGCTCGTCCACCCGGCAGTTTCCGTCTGCCCCGTTGGCCGCGTCGGGATGGGTGGGGTGGCTCATGGGGTGGTGAGGAACTCCGCGCTGGTCATCAACGCCCACATGAGGTTGCGCGCCCGCTCGCCCGCGCGCTCGGGCCCCGAGCCTGCCAGCTCCCGCGCCGCCTCCAGTTCGTCGTCGGCCGGCTCGCGGCCAAACGCCGACCGGAACGCCTCGCGAACCCGCCCGTCGCCCTCCTGGATTCCCGCGAGGCGCGGCACGGTGCCGCCGCCCTCGGGCTTGAGCAGCTCCATCAACGCGGGCGAGTTCGCGAGGAACTGCGCCTGCTGGAACGTCGCGCTGTAATCCCGCGGCAACACGTCCGGGATCGCCCCGCTCGTCGCCCGGCGCAGGCCGTCCTCGTCCGGCCCCATCCCCGCCGCGACCCGCCACGACCGCGCGATCTGCTCGCCCGTCAGCGGACGTTCCAACGCCGAAGCGAAGGCCTCCGGCGGCCCGTCGCCACGGTCCAGCCCATAGGCGCGGCTCAGAACCAGCCCGCGAACGAGTCGGCGCGGGTCGTGGCCCGAGGCCGCGAAGTCCGCCGACAGCCAATCGAGCAGCTCCGGGTGGCTCGGGGCGTTGCGCGCGTTCATCTCGTCGGCCGGATGGATGATGCCGCGGCCCATCAGGACGGCCCACATGCGGTTGACGAAGGCCCGGGCCAGCAAGGGGTTGCCCTGCGTTGCCGCCGCCGCAAACGCCGCCCGGCGCGAGAACTTGGGCACGCGGGCCTTGGCCTTGGGATCATGGTAGAGATCGTCGCGATCCTCTTCCTTCGCGTCCGGGGCCGGGCGTTGCTCGTCCACGACCCGGCCGTTGAGGAGCGTGACCACGGCGGGCTGGGATTCCTTCCTGAGGTTGGTGAAGTTGACGAAGCCGCCGATGGCCGACTCGGCGACGAGGTTGCCGCCGTCGAGGTTCTTGCTGCGGTTGAACGCGGCCACGAGGCCCCAGTAATGCGCCTGCTTGACCTCGCGGGCGAGCGGGTGGTCGTGGCATTGCGCGCAGTCCAGCCGCGTGCCGTACACGACGGGGGCGACGGCCTCCGCGATGGCTTGGTGGTTGTTGCGGCGCTCGTACAGGAACCACGATGCGCCCTTGGACAACGGGCCTTCCTCGCGCCCCACCAGCAGGTCGCGCACGGTTTCGTTCCAGGGCCGGTTTTGGCGAAACGCCGCCTCCAGGAACGTCCACCAGCCGTTTTGCCGCCGCCGGTCCTCGTGGTTCTCGCGGCGTGGACGTCCCATCAGGAACACGTCCCACAACTCCCGCATCCGCACCGCATAGGCGTCGGATGCCAGCAACCGATCCACGAGCCGCGCCCGGCGGTCCGGCGCGGGCTCGGCCAGGAAGGCGTCGGTCTCGCCCCGCGTGGGGATGCGCCCGGCGAGGTCGAGGTACACCCGGCGACACCAGGTTCGGTCGTCCACGGACGCGGCGGGCGTGAGGCTGCGGGCTTTCCATCCCTCGGCCAGCAAGGTGTCCACGGCGTCCGGGATGGAGGCGAACGCCCTCGGCACGGGGCCCGCAGTGGCAGGCTGCCTGGGCGCTGCGTCGCCCGCGGCCATGGCCGTGATCCATGCGCGGATCTTGGAGATCTCGGCGTCGCCCAACTGCTTCTTGGGCGGCATGTGCGGGTCGGCATCCGGGGCGAGGTACTGGTACAGGCGGCTCTTGGTGGGCTCGCCGGGCACGACCACCGCGCCCTCGTCACCGCCCTTCAGGACCGCCTGCGGCGTGTCGAGCTCAAGGCCGCCCTTGCGCTCGATCGGCCCGTGGCACTTGACGCAATGGACGTCGAGGATGGGCTGCACGTGCCAGCGCCATAGCGCGCCCGCGTCGTCAGCGAGCGCCGCGGCCCCCGCGACGGCCATCCATGCCATGCACACGGCTGGGCCGATGCGCGCGCGGGCGCGAGCTCTCTGGTGAAGCCCTGCCATGGGGGACGAACCGTTGTTCCCAACCCGCGCCACGATGGGACAGGACAACGGGCGCGGGAGCCGCAAGGCAAGGGGAAACTCGCGTGCGGGCCTGCCAAGCCCTTGGATTCGGCAGGACCGCTTTCGTGCCCATTGCAAAATGGTCCGCCCCTTGGCCGGGACGACTCGGTGGGCCTAGCCCCCGAGGAACAAGTCCATCTGGTTCGTTGGAGCCAGCGATTGCAGCCGACGGGGCGGGCGCGGGCGGGCGTCCGTCGTGGGCGCGGCCCCGACGTCCGGGCCTGCCATGGGTGCGGAGGCGCTCATCAACGCCTGGAGGTTGAGCTCGCTCTCCTCCAGCACGCGCAGGACCTCCTTGGCCCGCGCGATGACCGGCTTGGGCACGCCCGCGAGGCGCGCCACCTGGACGCCGTAGCTCTTGTCCGTCCCGCCCGGCAGCACCTTGTGCAGGAAGGCGACCTCGTCGTTTCGCTCGCGCACGGCGACATGGAAGTTGGCGACGCGGGGAAGGCGTGTGCCCGAGGGCGTCGGGGGCGTCCCGGCCTGCGGGTCCTGGCTCCAGCCCAGCTCCGTGAGCTCGTGGTAGTGCGTGGCGAACAACGTCTTGGCCCCCACCTGGTGGTGCAGGTGCTCGACGATGCTCCAGGCGAGGCTCAGGCCGTCGAAGGTGCTCGTGCCGCGCCCGATCTCGTCCAGGATCACCAGCGAGCGGCGCGTGGCATTGTTCAGGATGTTGGCCGCCTCGCTCATCTCCACCATGAACGTGCTCTGCCCCCGCGCGAGGTCGTCCGAGGCCCCAATCCGCGTGAAGATGCGGTCCAGCAGGTCCACCCGCGCGGCCGAGGCGGGCAGGAAGGCGCCGGTGTGGGCCATCAACGCCATCAAGGCCACCTGCCGGATGTAGGTGCTCTTGCCCGCCATGTTCGGCCCCGTGATCAACATCACCTGGCGCGTCGCCGGGTCGAGCTGCACGTCGTTGGGCACGAAGCGCCCCCCGCCCTGCGCAGACTCCAGCACCGGGTGACGCCCATCGCGCACGTCCAGGACGCCCTCGTCCCCCACCTCTGGACGGCAGTGGCCACGAAGCCGCGCGACCTCCGCGAAGGCCGCCAACACGTCGAGCTGCGCCGCGGCGTCCGCCGTGGCCTGGCATGGGGCGAGCCGTCCCAGCACCTCCTCGCGCAGGCGGAGGAACAAGTCGTGCTCGAGCCGCCCGGAACGTTCCTGCGCGCCCAGGATCTTCCCTTCCATCGACTTCAGCTCCGGCGTGATGAAGCGCTCGCCGTTCGCCACGGTCTGCTTGCGGATGTACTCGGGCGGGACCTTGGCCAGGTGCGCCTTGGTCACCTCGATGAAGTACCCGAAGACGGAGTTGAACCCGACCTTGAGGCTTGGGATGCCCGTCCGCGCGGCCTCCTCCTGCTGCATCTTGGCGATCCAGTCCTTGCCCCCGGACGCCAGGGCCCGCAGCTCGTCCAGCTCGGCGCTGAAGCCCTCCCGGATCATGCCGCCCTCCTTGATGGCCATCGGCGGCTCGTCCACCAGCGCGCGCCCCAGCAGCTCGGCCAGGTCGGGCAACGGCTCCAAGGCCGCCGCCAGCTCGCCCAGGAGGCCCGAACGCCCCGCCGCCACCTGCTCGACGACGGACCGCAGCCCCGGGACCTGCGCAAGCCCAACGCGCAGGGCGACGAGGTCCCGTGCGTTGCCGCCGCCAGCGGACAACCGCCCCAGCGTGCGCTCCAGGTCCCGCAGCTCGCGCAACGACTGGCGGAACGCATCCAGCGTGCCCCCGGCGTCCAGCCACGCCTGCACCGCCCCTTGCCTTGCATGGATGCCTTCCACCGAGGCCAACGGCTGCGTCAGCCAGTCGCGCAGCCGCCGCGCCCCCATGGGCGTGACCGTCCGGTTCAGGGCGGCCATCAAGGTCGTGTCCCGTCCGGCGTCCGCCCGCAGCGGCTCGATGACTTCCAGGTTCCGCAGCGAGATGGAATCCAACACCAGGTAGTCCGATACCTCGTAGCAACGGATGCGGGTCAGATGGGCGACGTCCCGCCGGAGCTGGTTGACGAGGTAATGAATCGCCGCCCCGGCCGCGCCGATGGCCGCCGCGCGGCCCCGCAGCCCAAACCCATCCAGCGAGCCCACCTTGAAGTGGCCTTGCAACGTGAACGGGGCCGTCTCCGGCCCGAAGGCCCAGTCCTCGTAGGGCGTGACGATGCGGCCGTCTGGCGCGCGGAACGAGGCGTCGGTCCCCCCTTGCGCGCCCTCGATCCCGAGGATCCGCACCAGGACGTCGTCGCCAGACGGCACCAGGACCTCGGCCGGGCGCAGCCGGTCCAGCTCCGCGCGCAGCGACTTCTCGTCTGCCAGCTCCGTGGCCCGGAAGTCGCCCGTCGTCAGGTCCACCACGGCCAGCCCAAACCGCGCCGCGTGACGCAGCACGCTGGCGAGGAAGTTGTTGCGGTCGGCGCTCAGCAGGCGGTCGTCGAAGTGCGTGCCCGGCGACAGGATTTGGGAGACGGCGCGCTGGACGAGCTTCCCGGGCTTGGGCTCCTCCATTTGGTCGCAGATGGCGACCTTGCGCCCGGCCTTGAGCAGGCGTCCGACGTAGGCGTTGGCGGCATGGTACGGGATGCCGCACATGGGGATCCCGTTGCGCCGGGTAAGGGCCACGTTGAGCAACCCGGCGGCCGCCTGCGCGTCCTCGAAGAACAGCTCGTAGAAGTCGCCCAGGCGAAACAACAGCAACGCGTCCTTGGGCAGCCCGGACTTGATCTGCCGGTACTGCGCCATCATGGGCGTCAAGGTGGACTCGTTGCCTGCCATCGCTGGGCCAGACTACGGGCATGGGCCGACGCCGAAAAGGATGCTTGCTGGGGAAGCCCCAGAAGGGCGCCGGGCAGTGCATCCTTGACGTTGTGGCGTCCTGCCTCGTCTCCTCGCCACGGCGTCGCTGGTCCCCCCGCCCGTCGGGCATCACCGTTGCCGTCTTCACGCATGTCCAGGCTGCCCGTCAGCATCGCCGTCATTGCCAGCAACGAGGAGGACAACCTCCGCGCCTGCCTCGCCTCCGTGCGGGACTGGGCCTCCGAGATCGTCGTGGTCGTCAATGACTGCCGCGACGGCACCGTCGACGTCGCCCGTTCGTCTGGGGCCCTTGTCCAAGAGCGGCCCTGGGTGGATTACGCCACCCAAAAGAACCACGCGCTCGACGCCTGCACGCAGCCTTGGGTGCTGGCCATTGATGCCGACGAGGAGGTGTCCGCCTCCTTGAGGGCCGAGATCGAGGGGTTCATCGCCACCGCGTCCGGGGGGACATGGGGTGCCGAGGTTCCCCGTTGCACCCGCTTGCTGGGCCGCTGGATTCGCCACGGGGAATGGTATCCGGACCGCGTCTTGCGGCTGGTGCGGCGCGGCGCGGGGCGTTGGGGTGGCGATGCCTACCACACCGTCATCCAACCCATCCGGGGCGGCGGCCGCGTCGCGCGATTGAAGGGCGACCTGCTCCATCATGGCTATCCGGACACCCGCAGCTACGTCGCCCGGCTCAATCGGCAGGCCGACTACTTCGCGCGGCATCACCAGGGGTCCGGGCTCGCATCCGCCGCATGGATTGCCGCCGGTCGAGCGGCATGGCGGTTCGTTCGGAGCTACGTCGTGCGCCTGGGCTTCCTGGACGGGTTCCCCGGGTTGTTCGTGGCCGCGACGGCGGCCTATTCGTGCTTCATCCGCTACGCCCGCCTTTACGAGAACCTCCTCCCGTCGCGTCCCGCCGCGACCAAGCACGTCGGCGACACCTAGCCTCGGCGCCCCACCATCCTTCACGAACGCCCGCCCCATCCCGAACGCCATGTCCTTCCTGAAGCGCCTGTTTCGCAACGTCCGACTCCGCATCCGAAGCGGCCCCAACCAAGGCCTTTGGTGGAGCGCCACGAGCGGGTCGCGCTACCTGCGGGGCGACTTCGTCCGGGGCAAGGCCACGTGCCTGCAACGCCTCACCATGCCCGGCGAGGTCGTCTGGGACATCGGCTCGCACCGGGGCTTCACCGTGCTCGTCGAATCGCGGGTCGTCGGCCCGTCGGGCCGCGTGTTTGCCTTCGAGCCCAACCCGGAGAGCCGCGGCCTGCTGGAGCGGCATGTCCGATGGAACCGGCTTTCCAACGTCACCGTCTTCCCATGGGCCATGGGCCGGGCGGAGGGCCAGATGACCTTCGGATGGGAACGCAAGAACCCGGACGCCGCCATGTTGCCGGCGTTGGAGCGGCGGTCGTCGTCGTTGGCCTGCCACCTGGGCGGCGAAGGCCACGTGGTTCGTGTGCGGCACGTGGACGGCATCATTGCCGACGGCACGGCCCCGGCGCCCACGCTGATGAAGATCGACGTGGAAGGGGCGGAGCTGGACGTGTTGGAGGGCGCCGTCGGGTTGCTGGCACGCGAGCCGCGCCTCGCCATCGTCCTGGCCACGCACAACCCGACGATTCACGACGCTTGCTGCGAGCGGTTGCGACGCGAGGGGATGGAGGTGGTGGAGGCGGAGAACGTGGCGACGGGCCGACGCGAGGGATGGGGTGCGGTGGGCGACGCTGACGTGCTGGCGTTCAAGACGGCCCGGCAGGTTCCCCAGGGGCTGAAGTCCGCCTTCGCCGCGATTGACCTGCACGGCTGAGGCGGGCCTTGGGGCCTCACGCAACGTCGCGGCGCAGGGCCCGCAGCCCTCGTCCGACCTCTTCGGCAGGGCGTCCAGCCAAGCCATGGCAGTTTCAAATCCATCGGGGCCTTCTTGCTGTCTCGAAGGGTGTCCGCAAATCCCTCCCTCCCAACGGAATCACCCGGGCAACCAGGTGAATTCATGCCCTCTTTTGCCCATGGGCCGACGGCTGGAGAGGGATTGGAGGAGAGGCAAGAATAGTGAACCTAGAAACGGCAGTGGGTCCGTCTGTAGGCCGCGTGCCCTCACGCGGCGGCGGCGATGCCTCGTGCCCGGTGCGCCGGGTCAGGGGACCCGGCCTACAGCCGAACCGGGCCTACCTCGACCTCACCCGCAGGGTGAGCCCCTGGGTTCCTGTCCATGAGCCCATCCGACCCGATGGGAAGGGCGTTTACTCGTTTTGGCACCCTCATTGACTGCCGATTTCAGGGTGAAAGGAAGAATTGACAATTTCAGTTGAGAGATTCGCGATGGGTTTACTGAAAGGGAAGGTCGTTCTTCGTCGGCGCCTTAGGGATGCCGTGGCTGCCCAACTGGGCTGCGTGGGCGACGGATGCGGCGAGGGCGCGCTTGGGGTTTGGGTTGGAATCCCCGGGTTCAGCGAGCGTGAACAGGCAACGAACAACGTGGCGGGGCTTGGAGCTGCTGGAGGAGCGAACGCTTCTCTCGAGCGAAGGCTTGTTGCCGGATGCGTTCGGGGCCGACGCGGACGTCGGAATCGTGCAGGAAGGTTTGGTTGAAACAGCGGAATGGTTGGGGATGAGGCCGCGCGAGGCGGCCTCGGTCGTTTTGGAGGGTCCCGGCGAGGCCGATGCGGAGGGCGGACTGTTCGGGGGAGCCGTGGCGTGGGGGGCTGGGGAGCGATCCGGCGAGGAGGAAGAGCGTCGGCGCGGTCACGCAGCGGTGGCGGGAGCCGGCGACGCGGGAGGCGAGGAGCAGCAGGACGTGGCATCCTTGGCCGGGGACCTTCGGGTGGATGGCTCGCTGGAACCAGCGGGCGGGGTCTTGGACTTGAAGCCGGGCGATGTCCTGCACGGGACGGGAACCGTCCAGGGGGACGTGACCGGCGAGGGGACGATTCGGCCGGGCAACTCGCCGGGGCGGACGACGTTCACGGGCAACTTTACGCCGGGCGAAGGCGCGGTGACGGAGATTGAGATTTGGGGGCTCGGCCAAGGCGTCTCGACGGGGTACGACTGGCTGGAGGTGACGGGTGCGGCCTCGCCCAACGGCACGTTGAAGATCCTGTTCCAGCCCCAGGGCGGGTACGTGCCGGCCTTGGGCCAGACCTTTGACGTGATGACGTGGGGCAGTCGCCCGGCCGGGCAGGTCTTCGACAACTGGCTGGGAACGGCATCCATCCCGGGGCAACCCGGTTGGGCGCTGCGGCCGGAGTATTTGGCGGACCGGCTTCGGCTGACGCTGGTGCAGACGCCCACCTTGGCGGCCGGCGTGGACACGGTCCTGCTCAATGGCCTCCAGCAGTTGGGCAGCGTCGCCAACTTCCTGGACTCCGCCGGTGAGTTTGCACAGGCGGTGCCCTTCATTGGATCGAACCTAGGGAGCTTGGCGGACCAGGGTACGGCCCTCATCAACGGCGTCCGCGCACGGATTCAGTCCGTCTTGAACAGCTTGCCCCGGGCAGGACAGGTCGTCTCGGCCATCGAAGGTTGGAACAACACGACGTTCGGGGGCTTTCTCTTTCAGGTGAACGGGGTCCTTGCGACCTACGGGACCACCAGCGCCGATCCTGTCTCGTGGGACGTGAACGTGTCGTTGAAGCCCACGGCGGCGACGACTGCGGCATTGCAGGACGTGGCGGGCGGCGTGTTTGGGGCGGTGTTCTCCGGGGCGGCGCCCTTGGTCACCGTTCAGGCGGAGGCGGTCCTGGATTTCAGCTTTGGGAATGACGGCGGGTTTTTCGTGGGGATTGACCAGCTCGGTGCCCGCGCGTCCGTCAACGCCACCAACCTGACGGGATTCCAGTTCGACCTCGGCCTCCCCGGGGGACTGGCTGGTTTTGGCGTCAGCAATGGGAGCGTCCTCGTCTCGGCGGCCGTGTCGGCCGTGCCGGATGCGGGCATCCTGACGGGAGGTCGCCTCACCTCGGCCACGCTGACGTCCCTCGCCAATGGGAGCATCCCGGTCGGAAATGCCTTCAATCTCCAGGACTCGGGGACCTTGGAGGCGGTGTTCCCGTTTGGGTACCAGGCGATCGACTTCCTTGGGTTCAACCTGGCGGGCCAGTATGTGCTTCGCGTCGCCACCAACGACCTGCTGGGAGGCTCCCTGCCATCGGTGAGCCTGGGGGTGAACAGCACCATGACCCTGTCCGGGCAAACGTTGTCGGGCAGCTTCACCTTCAAGAACACCGGGACGGAGACCATCCTCCAGGCCAGCAACATCACCTTCAACCTCGGGGCGGGTCCGGACCGCGTGCTGAGCGTCCAGAACGGCTCCGGAAACTTTGTCCTCCTGGGCTCGGGCGTGGCGGGGACGTTGGCGCTGGACTTCAACCTGGGGCCCGCCCTCCCGGGGCTGACCTTGTCCCTGACAGGTCTCCGCCTGGCCGTGAACACCACGGGCGGCGCGGTCGCCTCGATCAACGGCGTGGCGGTCAACCTTCCGGCCGGCCCTTACTTCCGCGTCTCCGGCAATGGGTCGGTGGGCCTGTCCAACCCGGCCGCCAGCCTCGTGGGCGACTTCGTCTTTGAGCCGCGGGACGCCGACAACAACACGGGCAACGGGTATGAGGAGGTGGCGGTGGGGGTGGCGAACATGGCGTTCGCGTTCTCGGAAGGCGCGCAGAAGGTCGTGGACGTCACGCAAGGGGCGGGCGTGTTGGTGTTCCGGACCGGCGGCGTGACGGGTCAACTGAGCGTCCAAGCGAGCGTGGCCGTCCCGGGCTTCAGCCTTTCGGGCCGTCATTCGGTCGCCCTGAACACCGCCTCCACGGCGTACAACGCCACGGTCAACGTCAATGGGACGTCCCTCGCGGTGAACCTTGGGGCCGGACCCTACCTGCGGGTGGCTTCCACCGGGACGACCCCGGCGACGACGGCCATGTTGCAGGTCCAAGGAACGATCTTCCGCGGCAACTTCGAGTTTGAGCGCAAGACGACCGCCTCGTCCCAGACCGTCGTCACCGTCGCCGCGACGGCCGTGTCCGTGGAACTCGGCCCCAATGGCGGCAGCCTGGTGCGCGTGACGGACGGGAGTGGCCTGTTCCTGCTGACCACGGCGGGCCTGGCCGGGGACGCCAGTGCGACCGTCAGCGTGGTCGTGCCCGGCGTGACGACCTCCTCGGGGACGTTTCGCCTTCGGGTGAACACCCGGCCGACGCCGGTGAATGAGTCCGTCACCGTCAACGGCAGCCCCGTCACGGTGAACGTCCCGTCGGGTCCCTATGTCCGGGTGGACGCCACCGCCTTGTCCCTGTCCTTCCTGGGCATTGACGTATCCGGGAACTTTTCCTTTGAACAGCGAACCAGCGCCGCTGGCCAGAGCCTCGTGACCGTCGAGGCCTCCAACGTGGCCTTTGACTTCGGCAACGGCATGGTCTCCGGCACCAACGGTTCCGCATTCCTGGTCTTCTCGCCCGGTGGCGTGGCGGGCTCTGGATCGCTGACGTTGGCCGTGCAAGCCTTCGGGAATGGCTTCAGCCGCACGTTCGACTGGAGCTTCAACACCCTTGCGGCATCGGCGAGCCACCAGTTCAACATCGGCACGGCCCTGCGCGAGCTGAACCTTCCCGGCGGCCCCTACTTCCGGCTCGACTCCGGCCCGACGCCCGTGGGCTTTGACGTGTCGGTCGGCCCGTTGACGGTCGCCATGTCGGGACGCGTGGTCCTGACGTTGGTGGACCCGCGCAACCCGGCCATCGCGTTGTCCCGGCACCTCGCGGGTGGCGTCAACGGCTCCAGCCATGCCACGGCGACGCTCGACCCGTTCGGCCCGGCCAACGCCGTTCGCCTCGCCACGACCGACCTCGCCACCGCCGCGACCTACAACGACGCGATCTTCCGGTTCGTCGAGGACGCGGCCATCACCGGGGCCGCCGCCAACGTGGATTGGGACGCCACGGGCAAGGTGTTGACCGTGCGGGTGAACGCCCAGCAAACCACGGCCGCAACGATTGTTTCGGCGGTCAATGCGGCGGGGACGCCCTTCGCTGCATCGCTGGCCACCCCGGACAACGGGTCGCCGGGCAATGATGGCACGGGGACGGCGACGTGGTTTGTTGCGACGGTGGGGGTGTCCGGTCTCAACGCCAGCCTCGCCGCAGGCCCCATGACTTTGGCGGTCTCCAACGGGACCGGGGCGTTCGTGATCAACGACGCGGGCATGGCCGGCAACGTCAGCGTGGGAAGCGCGACGCTCACCGTGCCCGGGCTTCCGTCCGGCAACGCCATCAGCCTTTCCACCCGCAGCTTGGCCGTCCGGTTCAATGCCACCGGAACGGACGTGGGCAACCCGGACGCCATCCTGGTGCGGGTGAACGGGAACCCGGCTGACGACGTCCCGGTCCAGTTCAAGGGCGCCTACTACCGCCAGTACTTCTCCATCTCCGGCGGCGCAGACCTTTCCATCCTGGGCGACCTGGTGACGTTGGGCGGGGATTTTGTGTTCGAGAAGGCCCAGGTGGACTTGGATGGGAACCCGGGCGCGGAGGATGTCTTCAAGGTGGGGGTTTCCAACCTCGCGTTCGGGTTGAAGGCAGGGAACCTAGAAGTCCTTTCGTTCACGAATGGCACGGGGGGCCTCGTGATCACGCCAGCGGGCGTCGCCGGGAGCGTGGACATGCAGTTTGGGACCGGCCTCCTTTCGTTGGGCGGCACGGTGCGCCTGGACGTCAACACCACGGGGGCCGCCGTGTCGGGCGTGACGGTCCCGCTCCCCGTGGGCGACCGAACGTTGAACCTGCCTGCGGGAACGTCGCTTGCCGTCGTGGTCACCAACGCCCGGATCCACCTCGGGTCGGCATCCTTCCCATTCCCGTCGCTCAAGATCTCCGTCAGCGGCAACACGGTGGTGGTGCAGTCGGCGGACGGCGCGACGACCTACGTAACGATCAACTCGTCCGGGAACATCACGACGGGGTTGTCATTCTCGGACTTCGCCGCGCCCGGGCCCTTTGAGTTCGTGAGCATGCTGCGGCAGGCCATGGTGTGGATGGAGGCCTTCAGCGGCAGCGACCTGTTTGCGGCGGAGATTCCATTCACGGGTGGGAAGACGCTCGGGGATGCCTTCGCGTGGTCGCAGCTCTTCGTGGACAAGGTGTACGCCAAGATGGCCACGATGGAGCTGCAATCGCGGTCGTTGGCGCTGGAGACGGTGGATCCCGCGACGGGCAACCCGCAGGCGCGCAGCGGCTCGTTTGCCAGCGCTTCCTTCAAGCTTCAGTTGGGCTCGGATGCCCCGGTCACGGTCACGTTGGGGTCCACGACCTATAGCAACGCGGACAACAACCTCGACGAGCTCATTACGGCCTTCACCGCCGCGTTGAATGCGAGCGCGCTTGCGGGGAAGGTCGTGGCGCGCATCCACAAGATTCGGGACCAGGTGCCGGGCGACCCCGACTACGCCACCCGGCTCCGGGATGACGTCCTCGTCCTGGCGTTGTCGGACGAGGCGTTGGCCGCCGGCACGACGTTGGTGATGACCGAGGCCGACGCCGCCATCGAGGCGATGGGCTTCGCGGACAACCAGCAGGCCGTCCTCACCCATCGCTACGACACCCGCAACTTCTTCATCGAGCTCGGGCGCCTCCTGTCGCCCACGGGCACCCCGGGGACTTATGACCCGGCGCGGCGCGTGTATACGTTTGACGTCCGGCTCTCCAAGACCTTCTCCAACGAGGACTTGTTCGGCGGCCCCACGCTCCCGTTCAACTGGAACCTCGACCTCGGCCCGCTCGCGGACGCCCAGCTCTCGGGCGCCGTCGGCATCGAGGCGACGGTCGGGTTGAACTTCAAGCTCGGATTCGACCTCCGCGCCGCCGAGGTGCCTCGCATCCTGTCCACCACGACGGTCCCCGTGCCCGCCAATGGCCGCATCAGCCGCGACGCGAGCTTCCGCCTCTATATCAACGACTCGGTGACGCCCATCCACGTCACACTCGACCGCGCCCGGACCCTCGACAACAACTCCGTCGAGAACCTCGCGCAGGACCTGAACGACGTCCTGGCGACCATCGACTACACCGGTCCTCTCGTGACCGGGACGGTGAAGCTCAACCAACTGGTGATCTTCCAGAAGGCCGGCACCGGGCTCGCCCTCTCCGCCCTCCATGAGCTGGATGCCGACGCGAATGGCACGCCTGACGTTGGCAGGGACCTGAATGGCGACGGCAACACGGACAGTTGGCTGGATGTGATCAACGGGTTGGTGGTCACCACGGGGATGACCGACACCTTTGCGACCGAGCTCGGGTTCGCGAACGAGACCCTCCAGATCTCTCCAGGCGTCTATGTGTACGTCTCGGGCGGAAACTCGACGCCTCGCGGCCTGTTCATCGAGGTGGGAGGCATTTCCGGCCTTGTCGCTGGCGGCGTCAATTCCAGCGCCCTGGCCTCCGTGGTCATCGACCCGCCCGGTGACGACAACCGCATCCTCTTCCGCTCAAAGGCACTCGCCACGGCTGCGTCCGACAACGGAATCGAGGTCCGATACGTCCCCGACCCCACGATTGCGGGAAGCCTTGCGACGGCCAGCTACAACGGCACGACGCGCGTCCTCACCGTCCGCATCAACAACGGGACAACCACGGCGGCCTCCATCGTCGCGGCCGTCAACGCGCTCGGGGCCAGCAGCCCGCTGGAGGCCTTGATCTCGACGCCGGACAACGCAGCCCTCGGCAACACGGGGCTGGGCGCGGTGCTGGACGCCACGTTGAGCGGCTCGATTTCCGTCACCACGCCCACGCTCATTTCCGGTTCCGTGAAGTTCGGCTTCGTCGAGCTGACGACCAGTGGCGGCGTGCTGGGCACGCTGTCCTACGACGGCGCCACGCTCGCCCCGCTGACGGCTGCCCTCACGCTGAGCAACCCCACCACCGGATCCGCGCGCCTATACCTCGCGGACCTGATGGGCGGGACGTCATCCGAAGCCCTGGGCTCCTTGGTGCCTGCCCCCGTGTTTGCAGGCAGCGTGCTGGCGAGGCTCGACAACCTCACCGTGGGCGGTCTCGGCTTCAACTTCCCCCTGGGAGCGAACCCCGAGCTGTCCGCGTGGATCCCGGACATCAATGACCTCGACTTCAACCCCGACCCCTACAACGGCAGCAACACGGGCATCTTCCTCACGTACCCGGACCTCGGGAGCCTCCAGAACTTCACTAGCCTCAGCTTCACGCAGATCATCCGCGCGCTGAACGCCATCGCGGACAACCTCGCCGACATCAGCGCCTTCTCGTTCCTCGACGAGCCCCTGCCGCTGGTGAACATGAGCGTCAACGACATGCTCGACCACGCGCAGAAGCTGGCCGACCTGTTCGACGCCGTCGCGGGCAACGGCTCCGCCGCCTCCCTCCAGGAGGCCATCGATCGCCTCGAGACCGAGATCGAGAACCTCTTCGACCTCGACCCCTCCATCCTCAAGGTCTGGCTCGACGACGGCGGCCTCTCCGGGCGTTCCGGCACGGCTTCCGGCGGCGTCAACGCCGCCACGCGAGCGTCCATCACCTTCAACCCGGCGGGCGACAACAACTCCGTGGTCTTCCGCTCCCGGAATCTGGCCGTCGCCTCGGCCGACAATGGCATCCAAGTCCGCTACGTGGCCGACCCATCGCTAACGGGGAGCACCGCCGTCGCGACCTACGATGCCACGGCTCGGTTGCTTGCGGTGCGCATCAATAGCGGGACCACGACGGCCCTCGCCATCCGGAATGCCGTGAATGCACTGGGCATCGCCTCCCCCCTGGAGGCGATCTTGGGCACGCCGGACAACGGAGCCTCCGGCAACACGGGCTCCGGCGTCGTCACCACTTCCAGCCTTGTCGCCGGCGGCGGCGTCAATGGCTCCTCCAACGCCTCCGTCTGGATCATGCCGGGCGGCGACAACAACGACTTCGTCCTCATCTCCAAGCCCTCGAGCCTCGCGACGGCGTCGCAGTTGAATGGCTCGTCTGTTCGCATGGTGGGCGATGCCTCGGTCGGCGGCACCAGCGCCCGCGTGGACTGGAACGCCACCACGAAGGTCCTCACGGTTCGCATCAATCCCGGCAAGACCACGGCCTCCGCCATCATCGCCGCCATCAACGCGGCCGCCACGCCTTGGAACGCAGCGCTCGCCCCGCCGGACAACGCCCTCTCCACCAATACCGGCGCCGGCGGCATCACCACGACTGCCCTCGGCTTCTCCCTCAACTACAGCGTCGCCTACGCCGACTCCCTCCCCTTCCAGCTCAGCCTGTCTGACCTCGTCGATCTCCTGGCCGGCGACTCCAACTCAACCGTCCGTTCCTTCCTCGAAGCCGCCACCACCCTCGTCCAAGTCGGCGGCTCCGGGAACCTCTCCGTCAGCGCCTCGGCCGACATCAACCTCTCCTTCGGGCTCGACCTCACCAACCCCACCACCGTCCGTCCGTTCCTGTACGACAGGACGGGCATCGTGCTGCGCGCCCGCATCCTGGGGAGCAACCTCGAAATCCAAGCCTCCCTCGGCGGCGTCTTTGGCATCTTCATCAAGAACGGCAGCGTGGTGCTTGACCGCGACGGCGACGCCACCACCGGCCCCACCTCCAATCCGCTCTCGCCCAACAACGATCGCGGCGCCGAGTTCCGGCTCGGCCTTCGCGACAACAACGGGGACGGACGCCACTACTTTGACGAGCCCATCCTGGACCTCGACAACATCGACCTGACGCTTGACGGCGGGGTCAGCGCCCGCCTCCCCATCTTCGCCCCGTTCGAGGGCGTCGCCTTGGGTGGCACCGCAGACACCAATGCGGACGGCTACCCCGACAACGAGCTGGTGCTCCAGGTGGCCGACTTGGTCCGGCTCTTCCAGGCCGAGGAGGTCAACACCCGCGCCACCGGTGCCAGCAAGGTCGTCCGGTTCAGCGGCAACCACAACGACCTCAACATCCAGAGCTCGCTGTACACCAACTACAAGGTCGTCTTCCTCAACACGGCTGCACCCGGCGCCGCGACCGCGTCCTTCAACGTCCTCACCCGGACATTGACGGTCTCCATCGATGCCGGCGACACCACGGCCCTGACGGCGCGCAACGCCATCCAGGCGGTTGCAGGGTTCGCCACCACCGCCCTGACGGCCGACGACGACGGCGTCGCCGCAACCAATGCCAACACGGGCAACGGCAAGCTCAACAAGGTCGCGTTGGCCACGCCCAACTTCGCCTCGATGTTCGACGACCTCGACTTGTGCGATGTCATCTCGGCGAACATGGGCACGATCCTGGAGGGGCTGGACGAGTTGCTGGGCAAGATCCAGGACGGCCTCAACGCCCTCGTGTTCAGCACTGAGCTCCCCTTGATCGGCTCCGGCCTCGAGGGCGCGGCCAACTTCATCGACGACTTCCGCAACGGACTCCTGTTGTCGCTCCGCAACGAGGTCAACGCGGCGGGTGGCAACGGCCTGACGGCGCTGGAGAACGCCATCAAGAAGGCGTTCTGGAACACGCTGGGGCCGGGTGGCCTCGACCTCTTGGTCAATGCCGAGGACGGCACCGACCTGGAGGACTCGGCGGGCTTCGGCCAGCTCGACATCTCCATCGACTGCGACGACGGGCTCGTGGCCAACCTCCGGCTCAAGAAGCGGCTCGACCTGCTCGACACCACCCAGAACCCCATCGACTTCGACATTGGCGTGCCGGGCTTCGGGCTCCAGGTGGATGGCAACGTCCGCGTGTCCATCGGGTTCGACCTCAAGTTCGGCTTCGGCTTCAACACCGACGACGGCTTCTACTTCGACACGAGCGCGGACGGGGATGCACCGGAGCTGGTCATCGACTTCAAGGCCGAGATCCCTGGGCTGAAGGCCAAGGGCGAGCTCCTGTTCCTCCAACTGGAGGTCATGGACGACGCGGATGATCCCACCGTGTTCGAGGGGTACTTCCGGGTGGACCTGAAGGACCCGGACGACGACAACAAGCTGACCTTTGCCGAGATCCTCTCCCCCGGCACAGGCTCCGGCGACATCATCGAGTGGGTCCTTGGGGCGGAGGCCGACGTCAACCTAGACCTGGTCGCCAGCTTTGGCGGCAACGCGGCGTTCCCGAAGTTGCTGGCCGAGTTCCGGCTCGATTGGCTTGCGGACACCAACACCGGGATGGGCTCCCCCAACATCCGCTTCGAGAACATCCAGCTCGACATCGGTTCCTTCCTCTCGGACTTCCTCGGCCCAATCCTCGCCAAGATCACCGACGTCACCAAGCCCCTCCTGCCCATCCTCGACCTGGTCCAGGCGCGCATCCCCGTGTTGTCGGACCTCGCGGGCGAGGACATCACCCTGCTCATCCTTGCGGAAAGGTTTGGCCTCCTTGAGCCCTCCACCGTCCAGTTCATCCGCGACGTGCTGAAGGTCGTCGAGTTGCTGAACTCCCTCGGTGGCCTCGGCACCGGGACGATCCTGATCCCCATGGGGAGCTTCTCCCTGACGCCGGATCCCAATGGCGGCACGGCCACCATCTCCTCCATCACCAGCGTGGGCAGCATGTCCTTCGAGTCGTTGGCGTCCGCCGTCGAGAACTCGCGTGGCCCTGGCCGCGGGGCGCGGGGTGCCAGCCTCGAGGACATCGCCCGTGCGATCGAGAACTCCACGGGGCCTGGTTCCACCTCGACCAACCGTTCCCTCACCGCCGGGTTTGCCCGAAGCGTCGGCAGCCTTTCCAACTTCAAGATCCCCATCTTCGACAACCCCTCCGAGATCTTCAACCTGTTCACCGGCGGCAGCGTCCGGCTCGTCGAGTGGCGGATGCCGACGTTCAACTTCAACTTCACCTACACGCAGAAGATTCCCATCTACCCGCCGCTCTACGCGCAGTTTGGCGGCGAGATCGGAGCGAAGATCGACATCGGGTTCGGCTACGACACCTACGGCATCCAGAAGTTCATCGCCTCCGAGGACAAGAACTGGGTGGACATCCTCGACGGCTTCTATGTCATCGACTTCGACGAGTCCGGCCACGAGCGGCCCGAGCTGACCCTGAGCGGCAAGATCTTCGCGGGTGCCTCCATCAATCTTCTGATCGCCGAGGCGGGCGTGAACGGCGGCATCGAGGCCATCTTCACCTTCGACCTCAACGACGTGAACGACGACGGCAAGGTCCGCGTTAGTGAGATCATCGCCAACGCCCAGATCGACCCGCGCTGCATCTTCGATATCCACGGCAAGATCACCCTCTTCCTCGAGGCCTTCCTGAGCGTGGACCTCTTCTTCTTCAGCATCGACAAGACCTGGCGCCTCGCGGACCTCACCCTCCTCGAGTTCGACATCAGCTGCCCGGAGCCCGTGCTCGCGGAGAAGATTGGAACCGACCTCTACCTCAACATAGGGAGCCGTGCCGCCAACCGGCTGGAGATCGACACCACCGACAACTCCGAGCGCTTCGTCGTCAAGCACGTGGGCGGAACCGCCGCCTCCGAGACCGTGGACGTCCAATGGGGCAACTGGACGCAAACCTACGAGGGCATCACCCGGGTCATCATCCTCGACGCCGGGCAGGGCGACGACTACGTGGACATGCGCGGCGTCCTGGTCCCATCCGACTTCACCGGCGGCGTGGGCAACGACACCGTGTACCTCTCGGAGGGCAGTGGATCGACCGCCAACGGCGGGGCCGGCAACGATCTCCTCTACGCCAACACGGCATCCACCGCCACCAGCGTCGTCCTCCGGGGCGGGACCGGCAACGACGTGCTCACGCCAGGAACCAAGGCGATCACCATCTACGGCGACGACGGCAACGACACCATCACCGGGACCGACGAGAACGACGTGCTCCACGGCGACGATGGGATGGGCAACTCGGATGGCCAAGACGTCATCCACGGCAAGGATGGGGACGACATCCTCCGCGGCGGCAAGGGGGATGACACCCTGGAGGGTGGCGCCGGCAACGACTGGGTTCGCGGCGACGGCGGGGCCGACGTGATCCGTGGCAGCCGGGGCATGGACGTGATCGAGGGCGGCGACGGGGATGACAAGATTTACGGCGGCGCCGACAGCGACCTGCTGCTGGGCGGCGGCGGGGCGGATTGGGTGAACGGGCATGGAGGCAACGACGTGTTGGTTGGGGACTCCGAGCCCACGTTTGCCATCAACGGGCTGGCCGTCACGGAGGCCAACCTCGCAGCCATCCGGACGGCCGTTTCGGGCAGCAGCGCGACGACGATTCGGTTCTCTGGAATCAGCGGCGGCTTGGGAACGGCGTTCGGCAACGACATGCTGATTGGCGGCGGCGGCAACGACGTGGTGTTCGGCGGACCCGGCAACGATGCGATCTACGGCGGCAACTTCATGAACCAAGGCGAGACCTCGGTCGTGGAGGAGGATGGCAACGACTTCCTCGATGGCGGCGCGGGCGACGACACGATTCTGGGTGACGACTCCATGGGCCGCGAGGGGACGCGCAACACCGGCATCGCCATCGACGCCACCGTCTGGATGGACATGGCTACGCTGGGCGTTGCCAACAGCCTGCGTGACGAGTCCGAGAAGGGCTTCGCCGGGGTGGTGGTGAGTTTGCATCGGCAGAGCGACAGCGTGCTGGTGGCCACGGAAACGACCGACTCGGCCGGCGTGGCCCGGTTCCAGGGGCTGGATCCCAACAACTACTACCTCGTCTTCGTCCCTCTCCCTGGCCTCACGGTTTCCACCAGGCACGCCAGCGGCGCCACGGCCGCCGACCAAAAGGGCGACGACAACGATGCCTCCTGGGTGGCAGGCCAGCTCAGGACCGATCCCTTCTTGGTCGGGTTCGACGAGACCGAGACCAACGTCGCGGCTGGCTTCACGGGCCAAGCCCGGATCTCGGTCAGCGACCAAACCGTGCATGAGGGTTCCACGGGCGAGACGCTGCTGACGTTCCTGTTCACCCTCTCGCAACCCCAGGCCTCCCCCGTCGAAGTCGAATACTTCACCGGCGATGGCACGGCGAGCGCAGCCAACGGCGACTTCGTGGCCGTCCCGAATACGGTCCTGACGTTTGCGGCGGGCGAGACCAGCAAGACGGTGACCGTGACGGTGCGCGGCGACCTCGCCTACGAGCCCAACGAGCAGTTCAAGCTTCAGATCGCACGGCGCCAGCTCATGAACCCGGGCGGGGCGGTGACCCTGGACATTTCGGGCGCCACCATCGTCGGGCCGGAGGTGTACGTCCTCGGTACGATCACCAACGACGACGTGGTGCCGTCGATCTCGATCTCAGACTTCCGCCAGTTGCCGCAGGACTGGGACAACGATCCCGCGACGGAGCCCACGGTGAGGGAGAACCAGAAGGCCCGGTTCCTGGTGACGCTCTCCAACCCCAGCCAGTACACCGTCAGCGTCAAGTGGCGCAGCGACGTGTCGCCGGAATTCCTCACGGCCTCGAAGCCAGGAGCCGCGACCCCGCTGGGACTGCCGGGGTCCGACTTCAATGTGCTAACAGACCAGGTCCTCGTTTTCGAGCCCGGCGTCACCAGCAAGGTGATCGAGGTGGACATCTTCGACGACCTGCTGGACGAGGTGGACGAGTCCTTCGTCGTGGACCTCTATGAGCCGAGCTTCGCCACGATCTCGGACGGGCGCGGATGGGGCATCATCTCCGATGACGACGCGCCCGTGTGGGTCTTCATCCGGCCCAAGACGCCAGCCCCCTCGCCGTTGTCACCCGATGCCATGGACGTCGTGGAGGGCAACTCGGGCTCCACGCCGATCACGCTGGAGGTCTGGCTTTCCCAGGCCAGCGGCAAGGAGGTCACCGTCCGCTACAACACGGCTCCCGGGACGGCCTCCGAGTTCGTCTTCAGCGGTGGCACGGATAGCATCGACTATGATGCGACCCCCAACGACACGCTCGAGGACCCCACCGGCACGGTCACGTTCAAGCCGGGTGACACCGTCATCGAGGTGACCGTTCGCGTACACGGCGACCTCCAAGCCGAGGGCGAGGTCAACCCGGACAACCCCTTGCAGCGCATCGAGACCTTCTTCGTGAACCTCTTCGGTGCGGACGGCGCCGACATCGCGCCCGTTGCAAGCCCCTACCAGAGCAACCACGTGACGGTGCGCATCGTGGATGACGACTCCTTCGTGGGCCTTCCAGACAATGGACCTTGGGCCGTGTCCTTCGCGCACAACACGTACGTGGTGCAAGAGCCATCCTCCGGGTTGCTTCTGGTTCCCGTAACCCTGCGGCGCGTCCCGGGAAGCTCGAATGCCGTCGCGGTGTTTGCGACGGTGGGAGGCACTGCGACGGCGGGGGCCGACTATGGCCGCGTCTTCCGTGAGGTCGTGACGTTCGCGCCCAACGAGCTGGTGAAGACCACCCTCGTGGCCGTCTATGCGGACAACGCGGTCGAGGGGACCGAGACGATCCAACTGTCCCTGCGCAACCCAACGGGCGGACCTGTTCGTGGCAGCCCCGACATCGCCGTCATCAAGATCCTCGATGACGACGTCCCCGAGATCTATTTCCCGGGCGTCCTGTCCTTCACGGAAGGCAGCGGCGGGGGCACGACCACGCAAGCCATCGCCGTGGAGCTGCGGGATCCCGTGTCCAAGGCCCCCGTGACCGCCCCGCCCGGCGGCATCACGGTCCAGTACTCCATCGTGCCGCTCACCGCACGTTCGCCTGGTGACTACGCCAGCCCCCAACCCATCACCGGCACCCTTTCGTTCGCGGTGGGCGCCTCCACGGCGACCATCTCCGGCACCGCGACGGTGCTTTCGGTTGACGTGGTGCGCGACAACACCCCGGAGCTGGCCGAGACCTTCGCGATTACCCTCTCTAACCCCATCGGGGCAGCCATCGCCGAGGCTCATGAATTCTCCGTCGTCTCCATCCTGGACGACGACTTGATCCCCGTGACCGGCCAGATCTTCCACGATGCCAACGGGAATGGGTTCTGGGACATCGGCGAGCGACCCCTCGCTGGTGTCGAGGTCGAGATCCTCGCAGATGGCATCGGCATGATCACCCCGCCACCGACGGACGCCACGGGCACCTACACCGCCTCCGTGTTGCTCGGCACCGTCTCGGTCTCCGTCGATGCATCCAGCGTCAAGTCCCCGTATCAGGGTGGCCTCGTGATCTTCGCCGGCAGTGGCACCTATGAGCCCACGACCGGGAACGACAACCAGGAAATCGCCTTCCAAGGAATCGTCGGCCTGCCGGCCTTCACGCCCGTTGGATTCCGGAACTCGCTGACGTTCGCCCTGCCCGAGGCGTCCGAGGAGGCCCCGGGTCGAGGCGGCACGGACGACACCATCTATGGCGGGCCGGGCAACGACATCATCGTGGCGGGACTGGGCGACGACCTGGTGGTGGGAGGCCATTGGATGACCGCGACGGATGGGAATGCCGACGTGAACCGCACCGCGTACTCTGCGGACGTTCGGCCCGTGACGGCGGGGCTGCATGCGATCCACGACTCCGGCCCGATCTTCGACATTGACCCGGCGTCGATCCCCGCCGGGCGCAGCATCGCGGGCGAGATTTGGGAGGACTTGAACTTCAACGGGGTTCAAGACGCGGGCGAAGCGTTCCTCGGCGAGGTGGTGGTCAACCTCTACGACTGCGACGGCAACCCGGTGAACTCGTTGGTCACGACCAACGGGCAATACCTGTTCAAGCGGCTGTCGGCACCCGATGACGCATCCCCCACCGAGTACATGGTGGAGTTCGTGCTTCCCAACGGGCGTGCCTTCTCGGCACCGGCCGGCGGCTCCAACGCGACGAACAACGACGTCGTCGTGGGAAGTCGCACCGGGATGATTGTGCTGACGGACGCCAGTCCCAACGCAACGGACATCGACGCGGGAGTTCGGCCCACCACCACCCCGGTTGCCCCGGGCCTGCCCCAGTTTGGCGACGGTGCCTATGGTGTCTCGGAGACGGTGGTGGGCGGCAAGCTGTGGCTGACCGTGACGCGGGGTGATGCCTCCCAGGTGCGTCCTGTGGTGGTGCGCGCCGTCGCTGGCACGGCTGCGGCGAGTGTCCATTTCCAACCCCTGACCGCGTTGCTCACCTTCGCCGTGGGCGAGCAGGTACGAGAGGTTTCACTGGGCATCATCAACACCGGCACCCTGCTGGATTGTGACACGCCCAAGGTCCTGACCCTGGAGCTCCGCGAGGTCACCGGCCGCCTGATCGATTCCGCCCCGGTTTACATCGGCGGCCCGCTGTCCGGTGGAAACACCGACGACGACGACATCGACGCGGGCGGGGACTGGGACATCGTCCTTGGGGACTCCGCCATCCTCCCGGGCACGGCCTACATGGGCAATTCCAGCAGCATGGGGGCCATCGAGTCGGTTGGCGGTCCTGGCAAGGACAACATCCGAGGCATGGATGGCGCCGATTGGCTGGATGGTCAGCTCGGGGACGACGTCATCGCCGGCGGCTCCGGCCTGGACACGATCCTGGCTGGCATGGGTGATGATGAGGCTTGGGTGGACCTCGACGACGACGTGATCGATGGCGGGCATGGGACGGACCGGGTGGTGTCCGTGCGGGATGTCGCGTGGATTCAACTGGAGACCACCGGCCCGACGACGGCGGTGCTCCGGCATCGCGACTCCGAGTTCGCCTTCCCCCTGGGCACCTTCACGCTGGCCAACGTCGAGGAGGCAAGGCTTGTAGGAGGGGCGTTGGACAACACGTTCGACGTCCGTGGATGGGTTGGAACGGCGCAAGTGGTGGGTGGCCTTGGCCAGGACACCCTGCGCATCGAGGCCTCGGGCGACGTGAAGCTCAAGGATGCCACCCTGTTGGAGGGGCTCCTCTTCCAAGCCTTCTACGGGTTCCGGAAGGATGCCTCGGCGGTGATGCTGGCGACGGGGAACACCTACCACATTGGCGGCGTGGAGGCCTTCCGCCTCGCCGGGAATGCAGGCCCCAACGTGCTGGATGCCAGCCTGTTCACCCGGCCCGTCACCTTCATCGGGGGCGCGGGCAACGACACCCTGATCGGCGGCTCTGCCAACGACCTGTTTCTCGTCGAGGCGAACACGCCGATGGGGACCATCACGATCCTGGGAAATGGCGGCTCCGACACCGTCAGCCTCGCCAACACGGTGGCGAACTCGACCCTCGACCTGTCCCTGGTTGCCTCTGGCCCCCAGGTGGTCAACCCGAACCTTGCCGTCGTCCTCCTGGATGCCATCGAGAACGCCGTGGGCGGCAATGGCAACGACACGCTGATCGGCAACGCCCTGGACAACGTCCTCGGAGGCGGGCCAGGCAACGACATCCTCGACGGCCGCGGCGGCAACGAGATGTATGCCTTCGACACGGATTCCGCCTGGGGATCGGAGACCATCATTGAAAATCCCGCAGACCCCGGCCGTGATACGCTCGACTTCTCCGGGACGACGTCGCTGTCGGTGAGCGTGAACCTTTCGGTGCTCAACGTTTCCCAGGTGGTGAATGGGAACCTGACGCTGACCCTGCAGGGCGGAGGGATCGAGGTGCTGGTTGGCGGGGCCCTGAACGACACCCTGCGCGGCGATGGACTCGATAATGAGATCCGTGGGGGACCGGGCAACGACGTGCTGGATGGCAAGGGTGGCGACGACCTTCTCGACGGCGGCTCCGGCAACGATGACATCGACGGGGGCGATGGCCTGCTGGACCGCATCGTCGAGACGGCGGACACGGACTTCCGCCTCTCGAACCTCCTGCTCGTGCGCGGCACGGGCGAGGTCGATGATTTGGATGACATCGAGGTCGCATGGCTGACGGGCGGAGCGGGCAACAACCGCTTTGACCTCACAGGCTGGACGGGCGGGGGGAGCGTGGATGGGGGCGCAGGCTCGGACACGCTGGCGTGGGCGGCGGACGCCAACTTCCTGCTCACAACGGGGCAACTACTGGTCTCCACTGCCTTGGGGCCGACGACGCTCACGTCCATCGAGGGGGCCGAGCTGACCGGCGGCGAGTCCGACAACCTGATCGATGCGCACGCCTTTGACGGCTCCACGATCCTTTCGGGGGGCAATGGCCATGACACGCTCCTGGGTGGCACGGCGGACGACGTCCTCATCGGCGGCATGGGGGACGACGTGCTGTCCGGCGGACTGGGCAATGACGTCCTCGAGGGCGGCGATGGGTCCGACCTGCTGGACGAGGCGCGTTCAGGGGCGGTGATCGGAGTGACGCTTGTGCTGACGAATGCGTCGCTCACGATCATCGAGTGGACGGGCAGCCCGGCGGTCCTCGTGGCGGGCGTGGACCACTTCATCGGCTTCGAGGGCGTCCGGTTGATCGCTGGGTTGGGTGACGACGTGTTTGACGTGGGTGGGTGGACTCAAGGCTCCGTTGAACTAGGCGGCGGTGCGGGGGGCGTGGACACGGTCGTGGTCACCTTGTCGGCATCCCTGCTGACGGGTGGCACGGTGACCGCGAACAATGGCTGGCTGACGTTCACGGGGTGCGCCGGCTCCATCCTCTTCTCCGACATCGATGCCATGAGGGTGTATGGCACCGAGCAAGGCGACCTGATCGACCTCTCCGGCTTCGTTGGAAGCGCCACGCTCGATGGGCGGGGTGGAAACGACGTGCTGAGGACGGGTGCGACAGACGGAGGGGGCAACCTCATGACGGTCATCGGTGGGGACGGCGACGACCGCATTGAGTTTGGAAGGCACGTGGGCCTCCTCGAGGAGACGATCGTCCACGCGGGCGATGGCGACGACACCCTCGACTTCTCAGGGTACACGGTGGGCGTGGTGGTGAACCTTTCGATCACGGGAGCATGGCAGACGGTGTTGGCCGGGGAGCTGAGGCTTGGGTTGGCCGCTGAGGACGTCGAAGCGCTCGTGGGTGGTTCCGGGGCCGACACCTTGGTGGGCAACAGCCTTCCCAACCGGATCACCGGTGGCTTGGGTGCCGACGTGATCGATGGCAACGGGGGCGACGATACGTTGGTGGAGCAAGGGGACGCCAACTTCACCCTGAGCAACGTCCAGTTGACTCGTTCCGGCGACGGCGTGGACGTGCTGACCTCGATGGAGCGTGCTGAGATTTCGGGTGGAAGCGGAAACAACCTGATGGATGCGCAGGCATTCTCCGGCCGGTCGGTGCTGCGGGGGCTTGGCGGCAAGGACGAGCTGCGGGGCGGCTCAAACTCGGACGTCCTGGTGGGCGGTGCCGGCGACGACCTCCTGCGCGGTGGCGCTGGCGACGACGTCTATGGGTTCGACGCCGACGAGGTTCTTGGCACGGACCGGATCGACGAGTTGCCCGGCTTGGCAGGGGGCCGGGACCTGATCGACTTCAGCGAGACGACGGGGTTCGGGGTCGCGATGAACCTGTCAGTTACCTTGGTGCAGGAGGTGGTGGCGGGGCGACTGAGCATCGAGCTGACCAGTGGGTCGGCCATCGAAGACCTCGCGGGCGGCGGCCAGGCGGATGTCTTGATTGGCAACCTCGGCGACAATCGATTCTCGGGCGGGGCCGGCAATGACCGCATCGAGGGCAACGGCGGCGCGAACGACGTCCTCATTGAGGAGCGCGATGCCGACATGCTGGCGGTGGGAACGATGGTCCAGGCGACGTTGGGAATTGGCTTGGAGACCGACGAGATCGTTGGCTTGGCCCAGCTTTGGCTGGCGGGTGGCAGGAGCAACAACGTGCTGGACGCCACCCAGTTCACCGGCGGGGTCATCCTCGCAGGGCGAGGCGGCAACGATTCCTTGTACGGAGGGTCTGGCGACGACGTGCTGCTCGGGGAAGCAGGCGACGACCTGCTGCGCGGCAATGGCGGCAATGATTACCTGCTGGGTGGCGATGGCAACGACACCTACTCGTTCGATCTGTCCGTCCTGCAGGGGATGGACATCCTCCTTGAGTACCCGGGCGCCACGAACCGACTGGCGGGCTTTGCGGACCGATTGCAGGGCGTGGGCGTTTCCGGCGTGGACATCGACCTGGACCAGTTTGGTTGGCAGGTGATCAGCCCGAACCTCTCGCTGTGGCTTTGGTTCCCCGGAACCGTCGAGTTTTCCCCCTAGACATCATGAACGCACGACGCATCCAACGTGGAGGCTGGACGGCACGCGCCCTTGGGACGCTGGCCGGGGCCGTCGCGATGCTTTGGCTTGGGCATGCGCCCTTGCAGGGCCAGACCCAGGCCGGCTTGGACTGGGGTGACGCGCCGCAGCCCTATCCCACCACTGGAGCCAACGCGGCCGTGCACGCCATCCAGCCCGGCATGTTCCTGGGACAGTCCGTGGACGCGGAGCAAGGCGGCCAGCCGGACCCCAGCGCCCTCCTGGACGACGCCACGCCCAAGGGGGCCTTGGATGATGAGGACGGCATCGAGTTTCCGTCTCCTTGGACTCCGGGTAAGCCCACGCAGATCAAGGTGACGGTGTCCAAGGACGGCTTCCTCCATGGATGGGCGGACTTCAACCAAGACGGCGTCTGGTTGGGGATCTTCGAGCAGATCGTGCCGGGGCTCTTCGTGGCGGCCGGGGACAACGTGATTGCCTTCAACGTTCCTCCCGATGCGAAGCTCGGCACCGTCTATGCCCGGTTTCGCTACACGACGCTCAAGGACGCCCAGCCCCATGGCTTCTTGCCGGACGGCGAGGTGGAGGACTACCGGCTGGTGCTGACCACGGGCGAGACGACTCTGGACTTTGGGGATGCGCCGGGGAAATACCCCATGCCCTTGGCTGCCGACGGTGCGCGGCATTTGATGGCCAAGGGCTTGTACATGGGCGCCGGCGTGGACGGCGAATTCGATGGCCAGCCCACGCCTGATTCGCTGGGCGATGACAAGGCTCCGTCGAGCCTCGACGACGAGGATGGCGTGACTTGGTTGGCTCCCTTGGTGGCGGGACAGGCCGCCAAGGTACGCATCACCTGCGTGGTCCCGGCCGGTTCAACGGCCCTTGTGGACGCTTGGCTCGATTACAACCAGAACGAGAGTTGGGCCGACGCAGGCGAGAAGATCCTCGACTCGGTCCCGGTCACCTCCGGCGACAACCACTTTACCTTCACCGTGCCGGCCTCGGCGACGCCCGGGGCGACCCACGCGCGCTTCCGCCTGAGCAGCCAGGGCAAGCTGTTGCCCTCGGGCTTGGCGGGGGATGGCGAGGTGGAGGACTACCGGGTCGGGGTTGAGGCCCCGACCGCGTTCATGGACTTTGGCGATGCCCCGGGCAAGTACCCGACGCTTCTGGGCAACGACGGCGCGCGACACGTCCTTCTCGAGGGCTTCGCTCTCGGCGCCATGGTGGACGGGGAGCCGGACGGCCAGCCCACGCTGGACTCGCTCGGGGATGACAACAATCCGGCCAACCGCGACGACGAGGACGGCGTCGTCTTCTTGACGCCCTTGGTGGCGGGCCAATCCGCCAAGGTTCGGGTCACGTGCTCGATTCCCGGCGGCACCACGACGGCGTCCGCCCGGCTGGATGCATGGATCGACTTCAACGGCGACGAGACGTGGCTGAACGCCGGCGAGCAGATCCTGGTGTCCGTTCCCGTGACGGCCGGGATCAACGACCTCACCTTCCAAGTCCCGGCCGGCGCCCGGCCGGTCGGCACGTATGCACGGTTCCGCTTGAGCCGCAAAGGAGGCCTCGCTCCCCATGGCGTGGCTGCTGACGGCGAGGTCGAGGATCACCCGGTCAAGATCGAGGTGCCCACCGTCGCCCTAGACTTCAGCGATGCCCCCGGGAAGTACCCCACCCTGCTGGCCAACAACGGTGCCCGGCACCGAGTCGTGCAAGGCTTCTCGTTGGGAGCCACCGTGGATGCCGAGGCCGATGGGCAACCGGACCCTTCCGCCCTCGGCGACGATGGCAACCCCAGCACCGCCGATGACGAGGATGGCGTCACGTTCACGTCGGGGCTGTTGGCCGGCCAGGTGGCGACCGTGCGCGTGACGGTTCGCGTGCCTGGGCTGACGACCAACGTCAAGCCCTTGCTGGATGCATGGGTGGACTTCAACCAGAACGGGAGCTGGGGCGACCCGGGCGAGCAGGTCTTTGCATCGCTGTCCGTGGTTGCAGGCACGAATTCGCTCAGCTTCAACGTGCCCACGACCGCGCTGCCAGGCGTCACGTTTGCCCGGTTCCGGCTCAGCTTCCAGGCGCAGCTAGGGGTTGGCGGCTTGGCTGACGCGGGAGAGGTGGAGGATTACCAGGTGGGCATCGAGGGGCCTTCGCGCCTGCTGGACTACGGCGATGCCCCGACGGGCTACCCCACGACGTTGGCGGCCGACGGGGCGCGGCATGGCTTCAAGCAGGGGTTGCTGATGGGCCTGTTGCTGGACATGGAGCCCGATGGCCAGCCTCAGGCTTCTTCGCTGGGCGACGACAGCAACCCAGCCTCGGCGGACGACGAGGACGGAGTGACGTTCCTCACCCCGTTGGTGGCGGGCCGCACGGCCGTCGTTCGGGTCGTGACGCCCGCTCGCCTCGTTTATCTCAACGCATGGATCGACTTCGGCCAGGATCAGGGGTGGTCGCAGGCCGGGGACCAAGTCATCACGGCGTATCCCCTCGTCCCCGGCAACAACGACATCACGTTCCAGGTCCCGGCCAATGCCCGCGTGGGGGGAACATTCTCCCGGTTCCGCCTGAGCAGCACGCGGTTGCTCACCTTCAGGGGCCTCGCGCCGGACGGCGAGGTCGAGGACCATCCCGTGCGCGTGCTCAGCGAGGAGGAACGCTGTGACCTGTCCTGCGAGGGCGTTGACTTCTGGCTGACCTTCCCCGGCAACTACGCGCCGGATCCCTCCAACCCGCCCAAGGTCAGCCTCTCCATCCAAGGCACTCCCGGCACGAGCGTCGAGGTGGCACAGCCCGGGACCGGCTACCTTTCGAATCACATCATCCCCGCCGCGGGCACGTTCAACGTGGGCCTGCCCCAGTCGGCCGAGCTGGGCGACTTGAACGACGTCGTCAAGCCCTTGGGCGTGCGGGTCCGGGCCTCGTCCGACGTCGTCGTGGCGGGCCTCAACCACGCGGACTACACCTCGGACAGCTTCCGCGCGTTGCAGACGGGCCTCCTGGGCCGCCGCTACGTCGTCATGGCCTCCCCGAACTTCCACTCGGGGGTCGAACCCTTGAACGGCAGCCAGTTTGCCATCGTGGGCACCGTCTCCAACACCGTCGTCCAGATCACCCCCAAGGTGTCTTCCGGCTCCCGCACCGCCGGTGTCCCATACTCCATCACGCTGAACCCCGGCGACGTGTACCAGCTTCGTGCCACGAATGACGGACCTTCGGACATCTCCGGAACCCTTATCGCGTCCTCGCAACGCGTCGCCGTCTTCGGAGGGCATCGTTGCGCCAACATCCCCGATGGCAACGTTTGGTTCTGCGACTACGTCGTCGAGCAACTCCCGCCCGTGAACACGTGGGGCGACGACTTCCTCCTCGCCCCCTTCGCGGGCCGGACCGGCGGCGACTGGGTCCGGATCCTCGCCGCATCCCCCGGAACCGTAGTGACCGTGGACGGGGCCGTGGTGGCCACCCTCGGCGCCGGCGACCTCCACTCCTTCATCATGACCGTGGCTACCCGCGTCCAGACGTCCATGCCCGCCTTGGTTGCCCAATTCGCCCAAAGCGCCGACGCCGACCCCGTTCCTACCACGCAAGGCGACCCCTTCATGATGCTCGTGCAGGCGCGTCGGCACTACCAGAACAGCTACCGCCTCACCGTGCCGTCCACGGACTTCACCTCGAACTTCATCCACCTCGTGGTGCCAACGCTCGGCGTCCCCACGATGACGCTCAACGGCGGCGCCATCCCGGCGGGTTCGTTCACGCCCATCGGGGGCACGGGCCATTCCTTCGCACGCATCCCCGTCGGGGCCGGCGTCCATGCCGTTTCCGGCACGCTGGCGTTTGCCTCCGGCATCTATGGCTGGGCCGAGTATGACTCCTACGGACACCCCGGATGCTTCTACGCCGGCGATGTCCAGTCGCCGCAGCCCTCGGGTTCCTTGCCCAACTTGTCCGTCAACCTCGCGACGTCTCCCACGACCGGTGACGTGACCGGCGGCGGCGGCTTCGTCCAGGTGCCGTCCTACCTCGACTTCGTCCGCTTCACCGACAATTGCGACCCCAAGCTCCGTCCGGCGGTTCAAAGCCCGGAGCCCGGAACCATCGTGCCGGCCGGCTCCCACGTGGTTACCGTCACCGCCACCGATGCCAGCGGGAATGAAGCGGTCCTTTCCACGGTCTTCGTGGTGAACCGGTTGCCCCGCTTCCTCGGGGCGACCAACAACGTCATCAACGAGGTGGTCCCCTACACCCAGGCGCTCGTGCCCACGGATCCCGACCTCGCATCCCCGCCTCAGGGCTCGAATTCTCCGCTCGTCGTTTCCCTCCTCGCCGGCCCCCAAGGGTTGGTGGTGACCAACGGCGTCCTGGCGTGGACCCCGTCCGAGACCCAGGGACCCTCCACCAACACGATTCGCGTCGCTCTTTCCGACGGATGGGGTGCCGTGACCAACGAGTTCACCTTGAGGGTCAACGAAGTGAACCAGTCGCCGGCCTTCCGTGGTGCGACCAACAACACGATCAACGAGCTGGTGGGCTACACGCAGCCGCTCGCGCCGAGGGACAACGACGTGCCGGCCCAGCCTTTGACGACCGCGTTGGTCTCGGGCCCCGCGGGCCTTGTGGTGACGAACGGCGTGCTGGCCTGGACGCCGTCGGAGGCGCAGGGGCCCTCGACAAACACGGTGCGGGTGCGGGTGAGCGACGGGATCGCGACGGTGACCAACAACCTCGTCGTCACGGTTCGGGAGGTGAACGTGGCCCCGACGCTGGCGGGTGCGACGAACAACACCATTTACCCGGCCGCGGGCCACACGCAGGCGCTGGTCCCGCAGGACTCGGACGTGCCGGTGCAGGCGTTGACGGTGACGTTGCAGCAGGGCCCGGCGGGCTTGGTGGTCACGAACGGGGTGCTGGCCTGGACGCCGACGGCGGCGCAGGCGCTGAGCACGAACCCCGTCCGCGTCGCGGTGAGCGACGGGGTGGTGTCCAGGACGAACACCTTCACGTTGATCGTGCGGGGCCCCAACACGCCGCCCCGCTTCGACGGTGCGACCAACAACACGATCAACGAGCTGGTGGGCTACACGCAGCCGCTCGCGCCGAGGGACAACGACGTGCCGGCCCAGCCTTTGACGACCGCGTTGGTCTCGGGCCCCGCGGGCCTTGTGGTGACGAACGGCGTGCTGGCCTGGACGCCGACGGAGGCGCAGGGGCCCTCGACGAACACGGTGCGGGTGCGGGTGAGCGACGGGATCGCGACGGTGACCAACAACCTCGTCGTCACGGTTCGGGAGGTGAACGTGGCCCCGACGCTGGCGGGTGCGACGAACAACACCATTTACCCGGCCGCGGGCCACACGCAGGCGCTGGTCCCGCAGGACTCGGACGTGCCGGTGCAGGCGTTGACGGTGACGTTGCAGCAGGGCCCGGCGGGCTTGGTGGTCACGAACGGGGTGCTGGCCTGGACGCCGACGGCGGCGCAGGCGCTGAGCACGAACCCCGTCCGCG